>PLZS01000105.1 GCA_003153555.1 Candidatus Melainabacteria bacterium
TCTCCTCTGCAAGGAATGGGCTGCCCTGCTATTCTTTGTAACAGCCTAGCTGCCTCTGCACACGTTGATCAAGATTGTTTACCGACAAAACTGACGACTTTGGTCGCTCGTGCCATAGAATTATAGGGGGATTACCTTCGGGAGACCATTTGATGGCAACGGACGACAGCGGTCAAAATAATCAGAGCGGAGATCCGGGAACCGGCGGTGCTCCTACGCCTGAACCAGAGAAACCGGAAGATCGCGCAAATCGGATGAATGCCGCCAAGGCGTTCTATAGAGCAATGTATGCGGGTGAAGATGTTGTACCTGATGATTTTGGCATGAGTGACCAGCGCGGCCCTGAAAGAGGCGGAAATACGGGTCCATGCCCTAACTGCGCTCGTCTAGAGGCTCAAGCAGCTGACCTCGAGAAGCAAAAGAATGAAGCTGAGAATTTCTACAAGCGTATTGCCGCAGACTTCGAGAATTATCGTCGCCGCCTTGATAGAGAGCGAGAAGAGTTTTTGGGACTTGGTATCCAAAAAGCGATTGAACAAATTTTGCCGGCGCTTGACGACATGGACCGAGCTAAATCAAGTCTGCAAACTGTTACTGATCCAAAAGCAATTTTGGACAGCCTGAATCTCGTTTTTGCCCGTTTTACAAAATGCCTTGAAGCCGCTGGCGTGAAACAAATGGAAGTGATCGGCGAACCCTTCGATCCGCGCCTGCATGAGCCTGTGCAAGAAATTGAAACCAATGAATTTCCCGATGGCGCCGTTGTGCATGAATTGCGACGAGGATATGTCTATAAAGATAAGGTCTTGAGACCGACATTGGTGAACGTTGCCTCCAACCCAAGTGGCGTGGTTGTGCCGAAGGCAGCTCCTGCTGCTGACCCTACAGCCGATGAAGTACCTGCCGCACAGGCAGCAGAAGCAAAAGTTGAAGCACCTAAGGAATCTGCTGCTCCTGCTGAAGCTGCGTCGAATGACACGGCCGTTCCAGCGACTGAAGCTGCGTCTACTGAGACTGCGCCGACCGTTGAACCAACACCGACGTCTCCTGGCGCTCCAGAAGTGCAAGCAGAGCCAGCGGCTCCACCCGCGGCAGAGGGAGTAGAGAAGAAAGTTCAACCTGCGAAAAAGGCGATTGATAAGTTGAAGCCCACGCGTCCTGTGACTGAGACTCAGGATTTGCCGATTTTCAAAATTGAAGACTATGCTGAAAGTTTGGCGCCTGAAACTGAAATTTCTTTCGAATCTGAAATAGCCTCCGAACCTGAACGTGCCGCCGTCGAAGGCACCGTATACGATATCACCGATGTCGACACTGAAGATAAGCCCAGCGAATTTGCCGAGACAACTGGTAAACAGGTGTTAGATGAGTAGTGACAGAATAATTGGCATTGACCTGGGAACTACATATTCGTGCGTTGCGATTATGGAAGCAGGGAAACCAGTTATTGTTGAGAATTCAGAGGGGGCCCGCACTACTCCATCGGTTGTTGCATTCACTCGTGGTGGTGAAAGGCTGGTCGGCCAATTAGGCAAACGTCAGGCGGTCACCAATCCTTCGCGCACTATTCAATCGATAAAGCGCGAGATGGGTTCCAATTACAGGATTACGATTGAGGGCATCTCGCATAGTCCTGAACAAATTTCAGCAATGATATTGCAGAAAATGAAAGCTGACACCGAGTCGTATCTTGGTGAAAAAATTTCTCGCGCAGTGATCACCGTGCCCGCCTATTTCAATGACTCACAGCGACAAGCGACTCGAGACGCAGGTCAGATTGCCGGTCTCGATGTCTTACGTATTATCAATGAGCCCACGGCCAGTGCCCTCGCATATGGTTTAAACAAGTTGGATGAGCATGCCACCATTTTGATTTTTGACCTTGGTGGTGGCACTTTTGATGTCAGCATTCTTGAAATAACCGATGGGGTTTTTGAGGTCAAAGCGACTAGCGGTAACAATCGTCTAGGCGGAGATGACTTCGATCAGTGCATCATAGATTGGCTGGTCTCAGAGTTTCTGGCTCAAACTGGGATAGACCTTGCTAATGATCTGATGGCCACGCAGCGATTGAAAGAGACTGCTGAAAAAACCAAAATTGAACTCTCGACAGCCATGCTCAGTGAAGTGCATTTGCCATTCCTGACTGCCGACGATACAGGCCCAAAACATTTAGTGACCTCGCTCAGCCGGGCTAAATTCGACGAGCTAACTTCTCACCTCGTTGAAGCTACCCTGGGACCTCTCCATCAAGCGTTGGAAGACTCAGAGCTGGTGCCGGATCAAATTGAGCACATCATTCTAGTGGGTGGCTCTACTCGTATTCCAGCTGTGCAAGATACTATTCGCCGATTCTTTAACAAAGAACCTTCCAAGTCAGTTAATCCAGATGAGGCGGTGGCGCTAGGTGCTGCGATTCAAGCCTCAATTTTGGCCGGTGAAGTGCAAGATGTTCTCTTGCTCGATGTTATTCCGCTTTCACTTGGAATTGAGACTGCAGGTGGATTATTCACCAGGATCATCGAACGTAACACGACGATTCCAACCAGTCGCACCATGACTTTCACGACCACGGAAAACGGTCAAACCTCCGTTGAGGTGCACGTGCTCCAAGGTGAGCGTGAGCTTGCTAGCGCTAATAAATCACTGGCTAAGTTCCACCTTGCCGGCATTCCCGCAGCACCACGCTCAGTACCAAAGATTGAAGTCACGTTCGATATCGACGCGGACGGCATTGTTCATTGCAGCGCTCGTGACTATGGTTCAGGCATCAAACATTCGATCACGATTCAGCGCAGCACAGGTCTGACCCCAGACGAAGTCGAGTCGTACCAAAAAGAAGCGGAGCAATTTGCCGAGCAGGATAAGGCCGTTAAGGACGAAGTCACTGCCAAGATCCGCGCCGAAGGTTTGGTTGCCGAATCTAAGCGCACCATTGAAAAATATGGCGAGCGGGTGGAGAAAAATTATGTAGAGAAAGTCAGTCGTGCATCAGAAAGTGTGCTCGAAGCGCTCGAAAAGGGCAATCCTGACGAAATCAAGTCTGCGACGGCTGGTCTCGATGTGGCCTTAATGGAACTCGGCAGCGCCATCCACTCTGGAAACCGAGGTGGCACCCCCACCGGCAAGAAACGTCCTACCATCACACCTGAGAGCGCTCCAATCGAGCTTGGCGAAGTGGCGCGCCAGAAGCTAGAGACTAGCGCAAACTCTGAGTAATGCTATAGTTCATTGAAGCCGTCTAGTACGCGCATCATTGAACTGTACACTCGTCTTCACCTCTGAAGGTATCCCTTTGGCTACTATGGCAAAACGAGATTATTACGAAGTGCTGGGCATTGCAAAAAATGCCAGCCCTGAGGAAATCAAGAAAAACTTTCGCAACAAGGCACGCGACCTCCACCCTGATAACAAAGACAGTGGTGATGAAGCCGCTTTTAAGGAGCTTGCCGAGGCGTATGAGATTCTCTCAGACGAGCAGAAGCGCGCTACTTACGACCGTTACGGACATGAGGGTGTTAAGGGCAGCACGCGTGGGTTTGATAACGTCGACTTCAGTTCGATGGCTGGGTTCGGTATCGATGATTTCATTGAGTTCTTCTTTGGTGGCGGTATGCGTTCTGGCGGCCGAAAAGGCGGTCCTGAACAGGGCTCTCATCTCAAATATGACCTAGAGATTGAGTTTCTTGAAGCAGTATTTGGTACTGAAAAGAAAATAAATATTCGCCGGCTTGAAGATTGCACAACATGCGAGGGCACAGGAGCTGCACCTGGAAGCACTCCGGTTACATGCGTCACCTGCGCTGGCATGGGTCAAGTGCAACAGGTGATGAATAGCTGGTTTGGTCAAACCATGAGAGTGATTGAATGTCCAGCCTGTCAGGGTGGCGGACAGAAAATCGACAAGCCTTGCCGCGATTGCAAAGGCGAAGCGTTGGTCCGAAAGAGTCGTGAATTCCAATTAAAGATCCCTCCTGGTATAGAGCCGGGCTCACGATTGCGCCTTACTATGGCTGGAGACAAAGGCAGACGCGGAGGCACTTTTGGCGATCTGTTCGTCATCATTCATGTCAAAGAGCATAAGCAATTCATTCGAGATGGCGAAACGATTCATATAAGACAGCCAATCAGTTTTTCAATGGCTGCTCTTGGTGGAGAGATGATGATCGCCACAGTGGATGGTCCAAAGCAATTAAAAATTGCTGCTGGTATTCAAAACGGCACGACACAGGTGATGCGAGAAATGGGCGTGCCGCGCTTCAACAACCCGACTCGCCGGGGCGATCAAATTGTCCACTTAATTGTTGAGACACCAACCAAGCTTGCTCCTGAAGAAAAGAAGTTGTTGGAAAAGCTGGCTGAGTTGCGTAGTGAACAACTGCATCTGACCCCTGAAGAGTTAGCCGAAATCGAACTCAAGAAGGAGGCTGCAAAAGAGGCAGCTGCAGCTGAGGTAGCCGCTAAAGCGGGTGCAGGGGCTAAATCTAAAGCCGGCAAGAAAGAAGAAGAGAAAGAAAAAGAAGATGGATCGCTAATAGACAAAATTGTTGAAGCGTTTCGTCCGAAGAACGGTGACGAGGCGAAGTAGGTGAAGCAATTCATCCACTTTTGTTTAAGAGTTTTTTTCCTGTCTACTAGTGTGATTGCACTCTGCGCCACGCAGTGTGCCCAACCTGGCTTCGCGACTCGCCTTACCTCTGAACTGAAGACGGCAGTGCAAGCGCATTTCCCTGAATCGAAAATTCGTCTCGATGGTGCAATTGAAACGAAGACAGGACAATTGTATTTGTTGCTGATACCAACAAAAGTTCCTGACAAAGCGTCAAAGCCAACCTCAGTGGTGCTTCAAGATCGATTTCCGGCCAGTGAGCCAGCTGATTATCTATGTTTTTCGAATGGTTGGGCCTATTTGCGCGTAATTAAGAAGGGCGCCGCAAGAACAACTGTGGCGCCGAGTGCTCTTCCTGAGAAGTCTCGCAAGCAGTTGTTTACCTGCAAATTTGTGCCGGATTTAATTGTTCCGGAGAATTTTTCAGTCGTTAAATCAATGAAACCAGTGCTCGGCGATCTTGCTATAACGTTAGCCTTAGAACTGCCTGCAAAGCCGCAAGCAGCGCCTACTTCTACCACTAGCACTGCGTCTACCGTTACTACGGCTAAACCGCTGGTGGGCACCGGCCACGGTGCCGTCTTTGTCAGCTCGCCTGGTTCTGGAAAGATCACCATGTTAGACGGAGTCACTCTGGAAAAGCTGACTGAGTTTCCCACAGAGGGCACTCCAGCCGGGATGACGTGTGCTGAGGGACGGCTGTATATCGCGGATCAAGGAAAGAGCAGAATTCTCATTCTTGATCCTAAGAAACGACAGTTTTTAGGTCAGATTGATTTGCCGCCGAAGAGTGCACCGAAGGGCTTAGCATCCTTACCAAATGGCAAGTTGATCTACGCATCTGAAAGTGCGGCCGGCGTTATCGACGTTATTGAAACCGAAACTGGCAAAGTTTTGCTGAAGACGAAGGTGTTAGCTGGTCCAAGCAAGGTTGTGATGGCACCGAACGGCAGCATCCTGATCGTCTTGAATCCTCCCTCGGGACAAGCAACAATCATTTCAACAAGCAATCAAAAGGTGCTCGGTGTTATTAAGGTTGGGTCGATGCCGAACGCAATTGCCTTTAGTAAAGATAGCGCATTCGCGTATGTCTCCAACCGTGTATCGAATACCGTGACGATCATCGATATCTCCAAACGACAGGCGGTTGCAAGCCTTCAAACTGGCTCTGGACCTACCGGAATTGTACTCACTAACGATGGTGAGCGGATGCTGGTGGCAAATGCTAAAGATAATACAATTACAGTTTTCGATTTAGCTAAGCGCCAGAAGGTTCAAGAGATAAAACTGCCACTTGATGTGGATTTTCCAGGCGCATTGTTTCTCATGCCGGATGGTCAACACATCCTTGTCTCCAGCGCATCTACAGAGGCGGTTGGCATATTGAATGTTGCAAAATTGGAATTTGAGAGACAACCAGTGATTGGACACACCAGTGATGAGATGTTGTGGTTGCCGCTTGACTAGGGCGATAGTTGTATAATAGGTGCCGCTGTCAACTCGACTAACTCAGCTTCAGCCTCTGATATGGCGCCGCTCACAAGAGAATTATCTATCGTGAAGACATCACAAACCGCTAGGCTTTCACCAACGATTCGCAAAATCGTCACGGTATTTTCGTTTGCTTTTTTAATGAGTGCGTGGTGCGCACCTGTGACTGCGGATAGAATTGTTCCCTTCTCGGATAATTGGTTCAACCGGCAATACGACTGGGTTATATATATGGGTTTAAGTCCCATGAACAAATATCTGCAATATCCTGGTTCAACCATGACTCCGATCATGCGTATTCCAATTGAATACAGATACGCACCCAATAGGCCGAATCGCAAAAACTATCCATTAGAAAAGCAAAAGTATGAAGAGCTTTGGTATCACGACGGAAAAGCAGTCGGGTGCAAGCGTTATTCGTTTCTGAATTTGTCTTCCCAGGAACAAGGTGCGGTTTATATCGTACCGAATCCAAACAATGGCGACTCGGTCAGAGAATTGACTAATGCGCTCGTGCGTCTTGTTCTGGATGTCTATGCGCAAAAAACGATTCTTGCTTCAATTATTGTTCCTAAGGAATATTTTGAAAGTTTTGCTTCTACACTTGCGCAATACAATTTTTTCAAGTTGACCGTTGTTTACCCTGGCGGACCAGGCAACAATATGTCGATTCATTTGACGTCAGAGCCTTTTGGGACTGAGCGATATTTCTATTACGATGACACTGGTCGACGCTAGTTTAGAACGGGCGAAATCCTGGCCCTTGTTCAGGTTCAAATGCTGATGGAATAGTGGTTGCACCGTTGGTCAGCGCTGTTGAGCCAATCTGTACAGTTTGGTTCTCGTTGCGCATTTTTACGTCCATTTTTCCCACAACTTGCACCGCAGTTGGTATCTGATCGAATGACTGTTTTATAAACTTGCCATTCTCAAAAAATAAATTTCCAAATTTGAAAACTTCGGGATTAGCTAGTCGTGCGGGTGCAATTAACTTGTCTACCGGAGCGGGAAGGGACGTGAGTTTGAAGTCCAACGTATTATCCGGCGCAGGTAACCGGGCATTGATGTTGCCCATATACAAATTACTTCCAGGCTGAAAGTAGCGAGCCTGCTTATCGAGGTAAGTCAAGTCATCATAAATTTCTGAATGTTCAACATTGGACTGCACGTCTTTCAACGATCCGCCATTCACCTGGAAGACCTGCAACGCATAGCTTTGCCACCAGGGCAAAGTGAACGTGGTGGCGTTTTGCATGTGCATGTTGTACTGTTGGACAGTGTCTCGAATCGTCTTTTGCATCAAAGTAACTTGAGTGCGTCTTTCTTTATCGATGCCCACAGAACTTGAGGCTGCTTCGTCCAATAATTGTTGAGCTAAAGGAGAGCAAAATGAAAGATAGGAGTTTTCTGTCACGTTTTGAATAAGTCTTGAAGTGTAGACCAGCTCTCGATTACGAACGACCAAATTATTGATTTGACCAACTCGATCGTCTTGGTTCATCCGTTTAGCAATCGCTAATGCCAGCTTGTCCGCTTCATTTTGCCCGCGCTTCTGCTCTGAAAGCAAAAGGTAAAAGGCGAAGCCGACCATGCAAACGGCCAGCAGCAGACCGATGCACAAAAGCGTCATGGTAAACATGCTACCGCTTTGGTTTCTGCGCAATTTGTAGTTTCGTCTGGCAATCATCGGCATGATCTTACCAAATCAAACAGGCTCAGTGACTGAAAGGTTTCCAACCGCTAAGTTGTGGAAGTTAACCTTGTTCAGAGGCTAAGCGGGAGCGGCATATTGGTTGTGAACCTTGTTCAGGAACCGGGTGATGCTTGACTGGTAGAGCAGGTCGACTGTGCCGACTGGACCGTTTCTTTGTTTGGCGATGATAATTTCAGCTTCGCCCCGCTTGTCGCTTTCCGGGTTGTAATACTCGTCTCTGTAGATGAACATAACGATATCCGCGTCTTGCTCGATCGACCCGCTTTCTCTCAAGTCTGAAAGCATTGGGCGTTTGTTTTGTCGTGCTTCTACAGCGCGCGATAACTGAGACAGTGCGACGACGGGGACTGAGAGTTCGCGAGCAAGAGTCTTTAAGCTGCGAGAAATCTCGGATACTTCTTGCACGCGGTTGTCCGTTGCTTTGCGGCCCTGCATCAACTGGATGTAGTCGATGATGATCAGACCAAGACCTTTCATCTCAGCCTTAAGGCGTCTGCATTTGGCGCGGATTTCGAGAGCCGTGACCATTGCTGAGTCGTCGATAAAGATTGGTGCTTCGCCCAGTCTGCCCATAGCTGTAGCCAGGTGAGTCCAGTCATTCGTGTGCATATGACCGGTGCGCAGTCTGTTTGCATCGATGTGCGCTTCTGAGCACAGCATTCTCTGAACGAGTTGCTCTTTAGACATTTCAAGACTGAATATGGCTACAGGCACATTGTTTTCTACAGCGGCGCATTGAGCAAGATTGAGAACGAATGCCGTGTTATGCACGCAAATATCGTTGGCGATAAAATTATGGGTATTAGGTATTGTCAGGTCGTAGACCTGTTTAAGTCCCATAGCTTCGATCGATACTATCTCATCCCAGTAGACGTCGCTTGTCGCTAGTCTTGTTAGTTGGGTGTCTTGAAGACTGCTTGCCAGTGCAAAGAGTCGAGTTCGTGATGGTGCTCTTCTATTTGCGTGGATATTGGACGTGCAAACAAAATTACTGCGTCGAGCCAAAGATGCCCACGATTCATTGCCGCGCGCAGATTGGATCGCGGACCATATCTCAATTGGAATTAAATCTGTATTTGTTTGTCTTCTCTTCGTCTCAATTGCTGAGAGTACGCTTTGAACGGCTAATTCCTTGCCAAAGATGCCGATCTCGCTCACAAACGAACGAACTGAATCTGAGTGAGTGATGTCTAGTTGGAAGCAAGTGCGCCTCGTCTCTTTGTATTTATCCGAGGATAGTCTATGCAGCAAGCTGCTCGACTTAACGCTTCGTGTGCGCAGTTTTGCAATGATGCCAAAACGCAGCAACAAGTGTTGAATTTGACGTGCCAACTTTTCGCTCACGGTGGCATAGCCTATCTGGCTTTGTCCACGGGTCAGCTTAGTTGCCCAACCATCAGTGCTGAAGAGTCGATTTAGGAATAACTTCAGATCTTCGCGATTGAGTTTAAAAATGACGTCTGGAATTGTTTTCGTATGCGCCGTTTTGCCAAATAGACCTAATTCGATCAGCCATTCTGTGAGTCTGCAGCTTGTGCCGCCGAATGTATTAACCGCCTCAGTGAAGTCCTGTTGAATTGCGGGGTTTGTATTCGCAAAGCTCACTTTCCCATTGCTGAGACAACCATCGCCAATCAGATAAGCGAGCAGTTTGATTTCGCATTCGCGCAGGCTTTGGGTTCCGAACAGCGGAATGGTGCGAGGCACGGCAATTTTTTGCCCAACCTTGATCTCGGAAAGCTTTTTCCAACCTGATATTGTCAGGAACGGATGTGTGATTGTCGTTTCGACCGTACGTCCCAGTCTCGTGGTGACTTTGAAAACGGGCTTCAGTCCGTCGTCTATAAAGGATTCAGGTGATGTGATTGATAGGCGCAGATCGTCATTCAGTGTCAGGAGGCTGGCGGAGCGATTTCGATAAATATTTTCAATAGTTACTAATGAACCGTCGGACAGCATAATCTCTGAGTCGAATGCCAGGCATTTGCCCATTGACGGTCTTGCAGCAATGATCACCAAATCCGATTTTTGGAATCCGGATGTCAGTGCATCCAAATCGTAGAAACCAGTCGGCACCCCAGACAACGTGTCGCGATTTTCGTACCGTTTTTCAATGCTAGCGAATGAATCTTCGACTACGTGTTTGATATGCACCAATTGCTGCATATTTCGTTTTTGGGCTAAACCGAAAATTAAGTGCTCTGCTTTATCCAGAGCAATTTCGGCGTCCGTTTCTTCATAGCAGGATCCGACAATCTCGGTTCCCGCCTTGATTAGATGACGCAATAGTGCCTTCTCTTGCACGGTTTTGGCGTAATACTCAAGATTGGCTGTCGTTGCGACTGAGAGTGACAGGTCAGTGATGTATTGACGACCGCCGACGTTATCCAGCCTACCTTCATCCTTCAGATATTGAGATAGGGTGACGATATCGATCGGTTCGTTTTTTTCGTAAAGATCAACCATGGCCGAGTAGATGACCTGGTGAGCTTTGCGATAAAACGATTCAGGTTGGATCAAGTCGACGATGCGCGTGATGCCGTCGCCGCTTACCATGAGGGCGCCAAGAACAGCCTGCTCTGCGTCAAGCGACTGCGGTGGTAATCTCTCTGTGCCAGATTCGGTAGGTAGGTCTGAATTCATCATATTCCTATTAACGTAAGACGCGAGCATTTAGTTCAAATTCACCGCAAGTCGTTTGTATATACGACTGTGGTGGATTTGGATATCGATGCGTGCTATTCCTTGAGCAGAAGAGCGCATGGCGACTGGATATGCGGTTGTTTAGCTACTTATAGAATAGTTGATTCAATCTTCCGTTGCACTAAAAAGAATATAGGGTCTGAGTGGATAAATTTATCAATGGACAAACCAACCGATGACGGTTGATTTTTGGATGAGTTTTGGCAACCAACCGATGACGGTTGATTTTTGAGATGAGTTTGAAACCAACAGCCGACGGTTAATCAGTCGTCTTCAAGTGATGACGTGTCGCCTGTCGGCAATCCGAGTTCCCATGCCTTGAGCAATCGTCTCATGATTTTGCCGGAGCGCGTCTTGGGCAAGCTTTCTTTCACTTCGATTTCTCGTGGATAAGCATGAGCAGCCAATTGACGTTTGGTGAACTCTTTGATGTCCTCTAAAAGTTCGTCGGTTTGAACGACACCATTGCCGAGCACAATGAAGGCTTTGATGATTTCGCCCCGTTCCTTATCGGGCTTGCCAATCACCCCGGCTTCAGTTACTGAGGGATGTTCGATCAAAGCCGATTCAACCTCGAAAGGTCCAACTCTGTGTCCAGCTGTGTTGATAACGTCATCTGCACGCCCGACGAACCAGAAGTAGCCGTCCTCATCCTTCCAGGCGTTGTCGCCACTGAAATACCAGCCTGAGATTTTGAAGTATTCGTTGAACTTTTCTTCGTTTCTCCAGACTTCACGCAGCATCGCAGGCCAACCTGGACGAACTACCAGTTTTCCCAGTTTGCCGGGCTCAACTTCTTCTCCATCCTCATCAACGACCGCTGCGTAAACTCCAGGCAGAGGCTTGCCCATCGACCCAGGTTTGATGGCGTTGCAAGGTAGGTTGGCGATCAGCTGCATGCCCGTTTCCGTTTGCCACCAGTTGTCGTGAATCGGCAATCCATAGACTTTTTGTCCCCAGCGCACCACTTCCGGATTAAGGGGTTCACCAACGCTGAGAATATGCCGCACGCTATCGAGGCTGTGTTTATAGACCACGTCATCGCCGGCTTTCATCAGCATCCGCAAGGCTGTTGGAGCTGTGTACCAGACTGTCACTTTCAGTCGATCAATGAGTGAGTACCAGCTGTCGGCGTCAAATCTGCCTTCGTAACTGACAACAGAAGCACCCAGTGACCATGGACCGAAGATACCATATACGGTGCCAGTCACCCACCCTGGATCGGCTGTGCACCAGTAGGTATCATCGTCGCGTAGATCCAAAACCCATTTGGAGGTCATGTGGTGCCCGATGATGTCGTGATGAACATGCACGACGCCCTTTGGTTTACCAGTTGTGCCTGAGGTGTAGAGCAGATAAAGCGGATCCTCAGGGTCCATCCGAGCGCATTCCAACTTATCCGATTCGCCTGAAACAAGTTCTTCGTAAGTGAATTCGCGTTCACCCATCTTCTCTTTGTCACCGCCGACAACGATGACGTATTCAAGGTCGGGTAATTGGCCCCTGATCGCATCCAGTTTCGGTTTCAGAGCTGGATTGGTGATAATGATCTTTGCTTCACTATCGATGAGCCGATCGCGCAAGGCATCTGGTCCGAAAGCGGAAAATAGGGGACCTGCAATCGCACCAATTTTCGCGATGGCTACTGTTGTTGTGTAAAGTTCGGGCACGCGAGGAAGGAAAACAAAAACGCGATCGCCGCGATGTGCGCCTAGTTTCTTTAGGGCATTGCCCATTTTGTTAGATTGTTCGGCGATATCCTGAAAAGTCAGTTTTTCAATTTTGTTATTTACATCTACTGAATAGAGAGCGACTTTGTTTCTGCGCCCATCGTGAAGATGGCGGTCGACAGCGTTGTAAGCAGCGTTCATTTTGCCGCCGGCAAAGTAAGAAATCTCTTTCTTTGCGTCGTCCCAGTTGAACGTGGCATATTCCTGCTCGTAATTCTCGAGGTTGGCACGGACCGGAAATTTCTTGATCAATTCAGCTCGGCCTTGGGAAACCTTGTTGCTAGCGTCTTCTTCGACGGCTTTTGGTGACGCAGTGTCCCCTTTTTTTGCTTTTACAGGCTTATCAACCAGTTTCATCATTACCTCCATCACAGCCGCAGGCTTGAGAGTAGCAATACAGAGATCTCCGGTGCATCCAACGCCACTGCGCCGGATGGCAGGGCTGTGAAGTGCATGTCTGAGCTCATTAGTGTAACCTTTTTTTGAGCGCTCCGTCGCCTCGCTCCTACGCTCTGGATTTGTCTGATCGCGCGCGTGCTAGTCTGGAGCGGTCGTGATGAGGTTTCTGTCAGCCCATGTCTCCAGATGTTTTGACTATGCCGACAAAATGTCCGTTTGCCGATTGCCGCAGTGTCTTTCCGATTGAATTGCCCGTAGAAGATCCTAAAGCGACCAGACCGGTGCCTGGGAATTGTCCGAGCTGTTTAAGGAACGCCAGTTTTAAACCTCTGGCCGTGATTGAAAAACTCGAGAGAAATTTGGGCAAGCGATCTGAACATCCACTATCCAGCTTGGCACAGCTGTCTGTGCTGGTCGAAGATGTGCGCAGTTTGTGGAACGTGGGCTCAATCTTTCGCACCGCTGATGGAGCGGGCTTTGCCCAGTTGTTTCTCTCTGGAATCACAGGCTGCCCGCCTCGAAAAGAAATTGCGAAGACAAGCCTTGGAGCCGAAGATCATCTTGATTGGCAGTATTTCCTGAGCGCCGTTGAAATAATTCCGCGCCTAAAAGCCGAAGGAGTTTTGATCGTCGGCTTGGAACGGAATGTGCAGAGCATCGACCTTCTAGAGGCGCTTAAAGACCATAGTCTTGCTAGCCCTCTGTGCTTAATTGTCGGCAATGAGGTGACGGGACTATCTGTAGAATCGCTGGCGATGTGTGATTTGATATGCCATCTGCCAATGCGTGGTTTTAAGGAATCCCTCAACGTCGCTGTCGCCTTTGGCATCGCCTCATACCTGATTGCCTCTGATCTCCTTGCCGAATCAGTCAGTGACGGCGCACGCACTCAGGGTGTGAATTCTATATAACTCAGTTACTAGCCATGGTCGCTGGACCAAGTCGGGCGTATTCGGTACGATTTACGTCCATCTCAAGGAGACGCCCTATGACACTTAATTGGATTTATCACCGCAATGGTTGACAGACCTGCGTCAAGGCGCAAGAGTTTCTTGCGCGAAACAATGTAAAAGCGACTACCACTGTGGACGCAAAAAAGACAAAGATGGGGCCTGAAGACGCCCTTGAACTTGCCCGAAATGCCGATCAGATTTATGCAAGTAAGGGCGCAAAGATTGTGCATATTGATATGCGCAAGGACAAGCCGGATAACGACAGAATCATTTCGGTGATGATTGGGCCATCAGGCAATTTGCGCGCACCAACGTTGCAGGTTGGCAAGACTCTCTTAATCGGTTTCAACGAAGAGAGCTATGCGAAAGTCCTGAACTGACCTGATTATTTTCTATTCGATTGATGGTGCAAAAACAATCTGCGCCTGCGTCATTTCGTTCCAAAAACTTGAACTTTTCGATTCTCTAGTCCTCAAAAAGAGTCAAGTACTCTTGCCGTTCAGTGTGAGTCAGAAATGAGGCGTTGATTGAGTTGACGGCCAGTTTTATTAGATCGGCTTGTTGTAAGTCTAACGCTTCATGCACACTTCTGTAGTTCTCACCAATATAGCCGCCAAAATACGCTGGATCGTCAGAGTTAATGGTCGCGTGTAGTCCAGCGTCCAGCATATCTTTGATGTTGTGATCTGTCATTTTATCGAACACACGCAGCTTGACGTTCGAAAGTGGACACACCGTCAGTGGTATCGCGGACTCAACCAAATGCTGCACTAATTTGGGATCTTCTAGGCTCCTGACGCCATGGTCGATACGTTTGACCTTGAGAATGTTGATAGCCTCCCAAACGTATTCTGTAGGTCCTTCCTCGCCGGCATGCGCCGTTGCATGGAATCCGCATGCGCGCGCTTTGGCAAACACTTCCGCAAATTTGGAAGGTGGATTGCCTCGTTCCGCTGAATCCAACCCCACCGCAACAATTCGCTCTCCGTATGGAATGGCTTGATTAAGCGTTTCCATCGCAGACTCCGCACTTTGATCGCGAAGAAAACACATGATTAATTTGCTGGTGATACCGAAATTTTTCTTACTGTTTTTAACGGCTGACCAGAGTCCATCAATGACCGTATCAAATGAAATACCGCGCTGTGTGTGTGCTTGTGGATCAAAGAAGATTTCAGCGTGTACAACATTTTGTTTACTCGCCTTTTCGAAGTAAGCATTGGCCAACTCGGCAAAGTCTTCTTCCGTGCGCAGGACGTTCATGCAGGCGTAGTACAAGTCCAAAAAGGACTGCAAATCAGTAAATTCGTACGCTTTCCGCAAAGCTTCAACTGACGCGTACGGCAATTTCACCTTGTTACGGTCAGCCAATTTGAAAATCAGTTCTGGTTCAAACGTGCCTTCTATATGCAGATGCAGCTCGGCTTTTGGCAGCGAGGCAATATAGTTTTCGATCATTCATGGATACCTGGGATGGAATCATTATTTATGAGGTTAGCAGGTTTTCTTGAGGTACTCTATGTCGCTGAGAGGTGCGGCGAAATCGCCTTCAGTCGGCATCAAATCGTTCCGGCTTGGAGAAAAGCATTCCAAGAGCAATACGGACGGTTCAATTCTGAAATCTCTAGAAACCAACCGATGACGGACGGTTCATTTTTGAAATCTCTAGAAACCAACCGATGATGGACGGGTCATTTTTGAAATCTCCAGAAAACCAACCGCTGACGGTTCATTTTTGAAATCCCACAAGATCCGGTTCATATTTTGGTATTGGAGTAACTAAAAGGACGCCTCTCGGGCGTCCTGGCGAACACTAAAGAGCTTTGATCGATGAGTTAGACGTCAGCGTCTGCGAAGTGCGAATCGTCGGTTAGAAATCCCAGAACTAGTCCGCATATTGCTCCAACTACCAAACCCCAGAGCGCACCTTGTCTGAAACCAAAGTATGGTGCGACGCTGACCGGAAGTGGCCAGTATCTAATAACCAAAAAACTTAAGCCACTTACTAAAGCGCCGGCGAGACCAATTACGACCATGGCTGCGCTTGGCAGTCCGATTCCGTTATTGACCACTTCCTTCTTAGCCATAAGTGCTTGACCCTCGCTGATTGCCGGCTGGTTGCCATTGCTTGATTAAGCAGAACACAGCTAGATGCTGAATTTGCTCAGGCGAAGTATACCATTAGGAAACCCAAGTTTTGAGGTGCTACCCGGCTGGCCCTCGATTGAGCAATCAAATGATACGTCCAGAAGTATATTCGAGCCTGCTCCACCGATTGCATTTTAGCCGTTAAACACGCTGGTCTTGCTGCATTCCATATAGTAAGCCAACACCGGCGATCGTTTTCGCGTCTCTCACTTTTCCATCTAGGACTAGTTGCCAAGCTTCAGCAACGGCGAGCACCATGACTTCTGTTTCCTCGTCTTCATCGAGATTTTTGCCAACAATTTTGACCTCGGTAGCGTGAAACATGTACAACATCTCATTGCAGAAACCTGGAGCGGTGTACATCCTCGACAGTTCACTCCACTGTTCGGCTAGATAGCCTGTCTCTTCAGTCAATTCTCGCTGTGCGGCTCGCAGCGGCTTTTCACCTTTTTCAATTCGTCCGGCCGGCAGCTCCAGCAAATCCTCATCAACTGAATATCGATACTGTTTGATCAAGACGACCTCGTTGGGCGTCGGCTGACAAGCGATGACCACGCCGCCGCTATGCTCGACAAGCTCGCGGGTTGTTTCTTTACCGTCGTCAAGCCTGACAGTGTCAACTCTGAAGTTGACGATATCGCCTTCGTAAATACGCTTGCTTTCTACTTTGTGAGCGACTTTAAAAACTGGCACTAGGAACTCCAATGTTGTGTTCGAGGCAATCATCGTAACAGGTATGATTTTAGACGAACGAATTGGTGTTGCAGTTTCAAGACATGTGAGTGTGGATGGATTATTCTGAGTGTCTTGCCTATATCGAGAGCTTGTCGCCAACTTTGGAGAAGCCGAGTCTGACTCGCATCAGCGCGTTCATGGCGGGTCATTCGAATTGGCAAAATCAATATCAAGTAATTCACGTTGGTGGCACCAATGGTAAAGGCTCGACGGTCTCCTTAATTGACAGCATTGCTCGTTCATCAGGGCTTAGAGTTGGGCGATTCACTGGTCCGCATCTGCTCCGTTGGAATGAGCGATTCCATGTTGACGGAAAACCAATCAGCGACGATGAGTTTGCAAGAGTTGGGACTTTGATTAGAGGAATGTCCGACGAATTTGGGCGCGACAATCCAGAACTCGGGCCTCTGACTTGGTTTGAGTTCCTCACAACAGTCGCATTTTATTGGTTTGCGGAAAGCAAAGTTGATTTGGCTGTAGTGGAAGTTGGTCTAGGCGGACGGTTCGATGCAACGAACATTGTGCAGAACGTTCTGGCCAGCGTGATTACTAACATCGACCTTGATCACATGCACATTTTAGGGAACACCGTCGAGCAGATTGCTTTTGAAAAGGCTGGCATAATCAAACAGGGTGTGCCTGTTATTACTGGTGCAACGAGGACCAGTTTAGAAGTAATCGTTAACAAAAGTAGCGAGTTAGGATGCCCATTGTTTGTCAGTGAGAATCCTGAAAATAGTGTGATGTCAGACCAGATTCTGAGCGATTTTATTGCTTGCCAAAACTCGCTTTCTTTACTGGGTCGCTTTCAGCAAGCCAACGCTTTGCTTGCCGTTGCCGCGTTCCATATCAGTGGGTTGGCTGCTCGCTGCAAGGGGAATGCTATCGATGCAATTCGGAGAGGATTTGAAGCAGCCTACTGGCCCGGGCGGCTGCAGTACATTGAGCATGAAGGATTGATCTTGGATGGCGCACACAACGTGGCTGGAGCCCTAGCTTTGAGAATTGCTTTGGACCAGTTGTATCCCCGCACTCCGTTTCAGTTTGTGGTTGGATGTTTTGAAAATAAGAATGCAGAAGAAATAATTGACGCCCTCATCAAACCAGGCGATCGGGTCTATGCAAGTCAGGCAACAACTCGCCGTGCGACATACAGCAAGGATCAGCTGGCCGCATTTTGTCAAACTCGCGGAGCCAGCGCTGCCCCGTTTCAGAGCATCGGTGAAGCTTTCCGGACCGCTCAGTCTGAGCAAGCAGGTGGAATTATTGTTGTGACTGGATCTTTTGCCACTGTACGAGAGGTAATAGTTGCACTTGGTTGGGAATCAGTTGAGGACGGAAGACCAGAATGCGTTAAAATCTTTGACAGTCTAAAATTTGATGCGACAAAGGAGTCACTTTGACATCGAGCGTTTTTACCTTCAACCTCTCCGGTAATGTGCGACACCAGGGGCTGAGCATATCCGGCGTCACTGTTTCGCTTTATGATTTATCTGGCATTAACACTTCGGACATGCTGGTTGGCAAGCAAAAAACCGGAAGTCGCGGCGAATTTACTTTTGGTGTTTGTCCAGGCAGTTATCGAATCGAGATCGAACCCGATCACAACACGCGGTTTCTGCGCACTTTCAACGAGATGACCGTAAACAACAACACCACGTTGAACATTGGTCTTGTCACTGGTTGCATACTCAAGGTTAAAGCTGTCACCAAATCTGGTGCACCAGTGACTTCAGGTGAGGTCGTGGCGTTAGCAGTGGAGCCCATATCGTATCGATCAACTGCAAGGGTCCAAAGTGATGGCAAATATGCGCTCACGTTGCCTCGAGGCAAATTCAATATAGGTTTTCGCTACGCAGCCCAAGGCGTCGAGACTGAGGAGCAGAAGGCGAATAGCCTGCCATTTGTAATCAGCTCCGTCTCTTCTGTAGAACTGCAGAAAGACGATTCTTTTGAACTCGTATTACCAGAACTGTTTAACTTTGCTGGACAAGTTACCGATGTTTTTGGAGTTCCTGCCCCAGGTGTGAAGGTAAAACTCTCGCCATCGACACAGGATAGCGATATCCTGAACGAATTAGGTATGGATCTCACTTGCACAACCGACGCCGCTGGAGACTTCCGAGCCCTGGTTGAGTCTGGACTTTATGACATTGCCATTGAGCCGGATCGGTCCGGACTTCTGTTTGCGGCAACAGAAAATAACGTCGCAGTGTTCAATGACACAACCAAAAATTTTCAACTTGCGGAAGGTTTTCGTTTGCGTGGACAAGTGCAGTACGAGCTCACTCAACTGTCTCAGTGTCTTGTCAGAATCCAAGGGCTGGATCGAAAAATCGATATGCTTACAAAAACCGATGAGAGCGGTCAGTTTTCTGTTGGAGTTCCTAGTGGCAGTTATAAATTGATCGTCTCTGCTCATCCTAAACACTCACCATCGTTGAGGCTGGAAGGCTCCGAGTTTAGTGGCTTAGCGCCTTGGACTCGGATGATTGTGGTTGGTGGCGACACTCAAGTTCCCGTTCGACTGCTGCAAGGGACGCCGTTATATGGTCGTATTGCAGACGAATCTGGACACACTCGCACCGGTGTCAAAGTGTCTGTTTATGCCGATGATGAAAAAGATTTGCTTGAAGAAGAATTAGATGTCCCTTTATCAACATGCATGACAGACGCCGAAGGGAAGTACAGCTTTTTCATCGCACCGGGCTCTTACTGGCTTGCTGTTCACACTGATTTGTCCAACGCTCAAAGGATCGAAATTGGCACAGAGCCCAAGAATATAGACATCGACTGGCACGGTTGGTGCCAGGTGAAGTTCGAGGTCATGGGAGAGTCTGATCAAAAAGTACCTCGTTGCCGAGTGGCCTACAGTCCCTACGGCAATGCCATCACTGTTGATGGCAGTAGCAAATCGCTGCCCAAAGGTTCGGTTCTGACAGACCATGAGGGGGTCTGCAATGTGACCATTCCAGCAGGCGTTTATTCGCTGCGCTTTAGTCCGCCTTCAGACAGTTCGTACGACTCAAAAACGATCAAGCAAATTTCAATCAGTCACGACGTGGCGCGCACCATTAGGCTCCCGTTGAAGAGCGGTGTAGATGTCTCGTTCTCTAAGAAATCTTGATTACGATTTTGCCGAAGTGCGCTCCTGATTCCATGTGTTTGAGCGCTTCTTTTACTTCGTCAAAGCCAAAGACACGGTCTATGATCGGCTTACTTTTGTGCAGTGTCATTGCTGTGAGCATGTGTTCAAACATCTCTCTTGAACCAACGTAAATGCCTTGCACGCAGATGTTTTTCATTAGCATCGGCATTGGATTTACTTCTCCGCCGCCGGTCAACACGCCGATCAAGCTAATGCGGCCGCCCACGATCACGGATTTCAACGAACGCTCCAAAGTACCTGCGCCGCCTAATTCAACGACGTGATCAGCTCCTAAATTCCCGGTCAGTTCGAGTACTTTCTTTTCCCATTCCTGGTGCTTCTTATAATTGATTGTCTCGTGAGCGCCAAGTTTCTTGGCCCGTTCGAGTTTCTCGTCGCTGCTGGAGGTAATGATTATGCGAGCGCCGTTCATTTTCGCAAACTCAAGTGCGAACAGCGAAACGCCACCAGTGCCCATGGTCAAAACTGTGTCACCAGGTTTTATGCCACCACTGGCAATCAGTGCATTCCAGGCAGTAACAGCTGCGCAGGGAAGTGTCGACGCTTGCTCGAAAGACATCTCGGATGGAATGCGAATCACACCGTCCTCATGAAGCACAACTTGGTCGGCGAGCATACCGTTTAGAGCTCCGCCCATGGCGGATTTGCCATATTCGGGACGATTAGGTCCAGCCAGCCATTTTTGAAAGAAGAGCGCAGCGACGCGATCGCCTACTTTGACTCGACTAACTTGTTCGCCTATTTCGATTATTTCTCCCGCGCCATCCGAGAGCGGAATTAGTGGGAAGGGAAGCTTTCTTGCATAATCACCTTTGATGATTAGAAGATCTCGATAATTCAACGAGGCTGCATGGACCTTGAGCCGCACTTGATAAGGATTTAGAGGGAGCGATGGGCGCTCTTGTATTTTGAGGGCTTCGATGCCGAAGTTGCCGTCAATCTCGTAGCTTCTGATTTTTGCCTCAGTTTTTGTGGCCGTGCTCATCGCTCGCCCTCCAGAATGGATGGATATCCTAGCGCGTTGAAACGCTCTTGCGAACCTTCACACGGGTTAATTCAGCGTTCAATTTTGAGTAAATTTGAACACACTTGTGCGTTGCATAACGAGGTTCATCTTTTAGACGATTGAACCAATTTCGGAACGAATTTCGCATTTCAGGCGGTACTCCGGGGGGACATATGCCTGCTCCCTTCAGACACCCCTTAATATGTTAAGCAAAAATCCCGGATTTACTAAACCCGAAAACCCAATATTAGTAAGGATCTTCAAATGTAAAAAGTCTGGAAACCCTGATGTAATATTTGTTCATGAAGATAGGGATGCAAAAAAGATCAAAGGGTATCCCAACTGCGTGCGTCCCCCAATAATCGAAAGAAAAACCGATAGCCGAGAAAAATCTGACTTCATCATCAGATATTCAACCACCACTAAATGTTGTTAGCGAGGAAGCGGCAACATTTGCTTCCAAAATGTTGTTACGTCCAAAGGCGCGCCCAAAGAAAAAGGCGGCTTCAAAAGCCGCCCTTTAACCCCAATCGTTCGAGGACAAATTTCGCTAGATGGCTAAGGCAGCCAAGGTTGTCGATGCGGCCCAACCACTCGCTTCTACAACGTTCGAAACAAAGAGTTCCGCGACGCGTTGATCAGCGCACTGCCATTTTGATTTGGCGATGCCTGTTTTGTAGAGTTCATGGTGCGTCGAGAAGAAGCAATTCTTGCTGACGCTGGACTTAGACAACAAGGTTTGGATTGTTTCTTGATGAGCTTCATCGCGAGAGACGATCAGCACAGATTCGATGCCGGTTTTTAGCGCTTTTTCAATGCTGCCAACTAAGGCTTCGGTTGTGGCTGGGTGGTTGATGATTCCCAGATTGTGCGTTTTGCCGCCGGCTTTGAAGGATACTCTTGCATCGAGGTGCTTGGTTCCATCTTCAGCTGTTTTGCAAGTCGTCCAAGTGAAGTCTTTGATGTCGCCTTCTTTGACGCCGATCAAGTGCATCATGCGCAAGTTAGCTACTTCGAGCAAATGTCTTTGCACGTCGCTGTCGAACAAATCAATTTCTTCGTCTTTGAGACCAGATATGGTGCGCGTCAAAGGTGCCAACATATAGACCAAAGGCTTGGTCGGTGTGGTCCACCAAGGCAATTTAGTGCCGTGACGGTGGCAGAGAAGATAATCGAGATAAAAGAGTTTTCGTAGCCGATCGCGGATCAATACAGGTTTGTCATCGCCTGAGATGAACCAGGAAATATGTTTTTCGAGTAGGACCTGATGCTCATCTATTAGTTTGAAGATGAGATGGTCTCTGTCGTTCAGTTGGATAGCCATTGCCTTCGGTCCTCGGAGTGGGGTGTTTTGATCAGGGGGGAGAAAAACTTTTTTACTTATTCTTAGCTAAGTTATTGCCTAAGTTATGGCCAGATACATAGCCCCAGAGTTTGTCTGTCTCTCTAGCTTGATGTACGTGATAGGTATCTCTTAAGTGCATGTCCATTGCGTGGAGTTCTTTGCCGGATTGAGCGATGCTTTCGGATCGATCGTTGATCTCTTTCAATTGGGCATCTAAGTCTTCCATCGTCTTTGCTGGGGTGCGTGGGCGAATCAGATCTTCATATACTGATGCTTTGTCGTTGTACCAATCTGCTGTCAGTTCTTGGTACTCTTTAATGGCTGGCAACTGCGCAGGCACACTGCCGCTCTTCAAAGTTTTTGCTAGCAGTCGATAGTTGTGAGCTACCTTAGTTGCCACTTCCGTCCACTTCACTACTCTTTCTGCTTCTTGATTGAAGGGGCGCTTCAGAATGATTTTTGCTTCGTCACTGGGCAATAAGCTGAAAACTGTAGTGTCGAAATTTTCAAACCATGTCAGTGCTGGTGATGAAGTAGACATCATCGCCATCGAACCGGCTCCGAGGGCGGCATTTGTTTCTGGTGTCATAGCGGCAACTTTCTGAGCTGCAGCTGACAGTGCAGGTTTTTTCTTCATGCCTGGTGTGACGTTGGCGAAATAATCCATTCCTGGTGCTGCTTGCGCTGGGAATAATGAGACGCAGCCGACGAGGAGACTCAGCGCCGTTATCGTTATTGCTCGTCCACTCTTGGTCATTTCTTTACTGCGTCCTTTTACTTAAAACTGGTTAGTGATGGTGGGCTATTGATTGGGGATTGTTACTGCTTAGTGCTTGTGGGGTATTGATTGCGGATTGTCTTACTGATTGCGGATTACGGATTACGGGTTGTTTGCGTTTCCGAGTGGTTGAACCGGTATGCCACTTCTTCCGGCTCCATTGCCACCACCTGGATTGACCGGCAGTCCTGGGGCGGCCATGAATGCATCATTTACTTGTGCTGTCTGAGGTCGGTTCTGACTGATCGCCGGTAGGTTGCTCATCGCCTTGAATGTGTTCATCTGAACGATCTTCCAGATTGTGTAGCCCATGAGCAGTAACATGAAACCAGCTGCGGTGCCTATTACTCTTGCTCCACCGTATGGGTGACCAAGAACTACGGAGTAGGCGGCTAGAGCCATGAACACTGTGGAGCAGACAACACCGAGAATAACGAGGTAGCGAGCGAATGTTCTTACTGTTGGCAGAGGACCTTGGAAGTCGTAACTGTTGGTTTCGTTTGCTTTGGGATAGCCTGTGGCAGGTGAATCGCTATTGATTTTTTTGCGATTGCCATTCATTTGATATTGTGGCCACGCTGCCATCGCTTGCTGAAGCTGTTCGATTTGTGCGTCTGAAGCGTTAACATGAATCGCTGGTTCACCTGAAAGCAAGTTGACGCCTAGGATGCCTTGAACCTGACCAAGTTGGTCGGCTGACAGTTGGTCAGGGCGAATGGTCATTGACATACGGTTGCCACGTGGTTGACCAAGCGCACCACCATTGGTGTTACGCATGACGTATACAACAGATCGGTCGCGACCGACGCCGTTTGGAAAAGAGTTACCTGTAGTTGGATCGGCTGTGCCTGTGGCAACAGGAGGAGCACCAATTGTGTCGCCAGGATTTACTGGAGCCGGTGTGTTACCACTGCCGGGAATCTCAGCTTGTGGTGTGGTGTTCTGGTTTGGATAAGCTAAAGGTTGAGCGAATTGAGCTAATACTGTGAGGGGAGCAATGACGCTTAAGACGCCGAGCAAGAACAAGGACAATGCCGTTGTCTTGATTAACTGCTTTCGTGCTCTGCCTGCCATTTGTACTCACCTAGTGATCCGATCACGTCACTAGTATGCAATTAAGATTCTTCCTCGTCCATGATGTAATTACCCTCACCATGGGACTTTTCCCCTTCTTGTTTTTCCCGCTGAGAACTGACTCCGACAGTTTCTGTCGTATTGCCGAGGTTGAGTAGTTCGGACGCCAGCGACTGAAGGTCGCTCAGGGACGGGAATTCGAGCAATAGCTTGTCTTGTTGGCTGGACAGTTCAGGGGCGATCGCGTCCGAAAGGTCAGCATTTGAGAGTTGATAAGCTTTTTCAGGAACCGAGGTTGACAATTCAAATTGCGGTTCAAATTGCGTTTGGGCTGGATTTGGATTCTCAGGGGTGGACAAAGCGGCGTTAGTCTCTTCCTCAATAAAGGAAGCGAGATAGGCGGCATCGTCATCGATATCATCAATGATCGGTTCTTGGGAAATCTCCACACGCGGTTTGAAGCCGTTTCTGCCGTTCGTCACAGAAGTGATAATTGGCGCCGCCAGTGGTCGACTGATTGGCACGTAGTCTCCAGCTGGAATTTCCAGGATCTTGACGCCCTCTTCTTCGCGTGTGTCCACTGCCGAGACCATGTACTCTTCTTCCAATGTCTTGGGCTGAGCGTTAGGTGTGGAACAGCTCTTGTCGTCGACAGGCTCGAAGCTATCAACGATGCGACCGAGCGTCATTTCCATACCCAAGCCGCGAATTTCGCAGCACAAGCCGTCAAACGCGGCGGTTCTACCTGGCGCACAGATCGGATTTCCTTGCACAATGTCTGCATAAGACTGATGGCGTCCGTGCAAATCGTCTGCCTTCAAAGTCATCATTTCGTTGAGAATATTGGCGGCGCCATAGGCTTGTATCGCCCAGACTTCCATTTCGCCCATGCGCTGCCCGCCATGATTGGCTTTTCCACCAACCGGCTGTTGGGTGACTGCTGCGTATGGACCACCAAGTCCAGATCTGGCGTTAATTTTGTGCAAAACGAGCTGGTTCAACTTGAGCATATACTGACGTCCGACCAGCACTGGTCTGTCGAATCGCTCTCCTGTTTTGCCGTCGTGCAGCACGACCTTGCCGTCTTTCCCCATCCACTCATAGCCGGGCAGTTTGCGCACTTCATTGAGAGCCTCGTTGACCAGTCGATAGGAGGCATCAGGTGAAATTGATTCGTCGAATTGATGGATGCGGTAATAGCGATTGAGAATTTGCGAGTAAAGACCCAACTGGGTGTCGAAAATTTGCCCCACATTCATACGACTAGGCACGCCCAGCGGATTCAAGCAGATGTCGATTGGTGTTCCGTCCGGCAAGTAGGGCATGTCAGCGTCCGGAACAACGATCGAGACGATCCCCTTATTTCCGTGACGACCAGCTAATTTATCGCCAACCTCAATTGGACACATGCGAGCAATCAGAACTTCAATTTCGCAGATCAATCCAGATTTCAATTCAGGCGTAGTTTCAGGAGTGAAGATGCGCACGTCGATTACTCTGCCGCCAGAACCGTGTGGTACACGCAAGCTTGTGTCTGCCATCTCTTCGGCTACTTTACCGAAAATCGCTTGCAGCAATTCTTC
>PLZS01000147.1 GCA_003153555.1 Candidatus Melainabacteria bacterium
CTCTTGAACATGCGCTGCGCAACCAATGGGATGCGCGGTTACGCAGATGAAGCCCCGAATTCTAGGTTTGATAACGATAGCGTTTTTTTCTCCAGTCGTACTCATGAGCGTCATTCTCTCTTTTTTTTGGGGAAGTAGTGATCATCTGTTGCAGACATAGAATGTCAAAACAATAAGAGCTATCTGGCACCAAATATGATGCAGACAGCTTAGTGGCTCTTTGGAGCGTGTTTGGCTATTTTAGCCAATTTCACTTTGTATTTGGCGGCGTCGAAGTATCCAAAGATTCTACCGACGACCTTTCCATCCGGTGCAAAAACCAAACCGGTTGGAAAAGCGGAGACATCGTTGTGTTCAGCGGTTCGTGTGCCCTCGCCTTTATCCTCTGCATTCAGTTTGACCGGAACAAAATGTTCAGTCACGTAATGCATAAAGTTGGGGTCAGCAAAAGTAGTTCGATCCAGCTGTTTGCACCATCCGCACCAGTCTGTGTAAAAATCGGCGAGAACAAGCTTTTTAGTTTTTTGAGCTTCATCGAGGCTGGCGCTAAAGTCGGTGCTCCAGGTCGAGGCGGAGCTCTCGCTTGTACTTGCGTTCTCTTTAGAGGCAGCTTCACTCTCATCGGCGAAGGCTGCACAATTGAATTGACAGGCGACTGCCAAAACCACTAATACGCGGGAAATCGTTAAACCACTCTTCATGTCTATCTCTTCTTGGTTGGATGGGTTTGAGGACGCCATTCTAATACAACTGCCTCGAATAGAGCTATTTCTCGGGCAAAATGATCATCTCTTCGCGAATAATCTTAAGGGGCGGATAACCGGCGCCAAGGAACCGATCGTGGAAATCCTGCAGACTATATTGCTTCCCTTTTAATTTTTTGTAGTCATCTCTGAGTGCGAGGATGTCGAGCTTGCCGAGAGTGTAAACAAGATAAGTTGGATCCGACGTGCCGCGCTTTGCTTCGCGTTCAGCATTGGCTTTTTCTTGATATCCCTCGACCATAAAGAACTTGACCCCGTCAGCCATCGACATGCCTCGGGTGTGCATTTTCAGGGCGACCATGTAGCGACAGCAGCGCAAAAGCGCGTCGTGAAGTTGCACCATTTTCAACTTCTTATCGCCTTTGCCAAAGCCCTCATCAAGCAACATTTGTTCGCAATAATGAGCCCAACCTTCGTCTGTCAAAGTAGAGCCAATCAGCTTTCTGACTTTTGTGGGAGCTGAGCGTTTGACGTGCAAATACATCACGAAGTGACCGGGATAAGCCTCGTGAATGCTCGTGCAGAGCAAATCCGAGTTGCTGAAAGCACGCATGTGTTCTTCGATGCGCACTGGGGTCCAACTGGTTTCAGGTGGTGTGACGTAATAGAACGACTGCACAGCCTTCTTTTCATATGGTCCGGGTACGTCCAGAGAGGCGAAGGTCAAGGCCCGCATGAATGGTGGTGAATCGGTGACAAGAGGACGTTCTGTTGAGGCAATCGTGACAATTTTTCCATCAATGCAGAACTTACGAATTCGATCGAGCAAGTTTCGAATATCCGCTAGTAGCTGAGCTGGTTTGGGATGATCCTTGGCTATCTCTTCAAAGCATTGCTGAGGAGTTTTGTTTGGATCGATTTCTTTGGCAAGAGTTACAAATTCTGCCTGCAACCTCTTCAGTTCTTGTTCTCCACGCACTAGCAGTGAATCGATTGGCTCATCGACCATGTCGTTGTAGAGAAGTTTTTTCTTGTAAGCATCCTCGCCAAGAGCGAAGCTGCCCTTACACAAATCTTTGTCGACCATTTCCTGCAAAAAAGTTTGATAGCTCTTCAACGCCTCGACGCTCTTTTTAGTGACCTCGGCAAGCTGACTCTGCAGTTCTTGATTCTTCACGGACTTGAACGCTGCTGGTACTGAATTTTTAAAAAAATCTATTCCGCCCGGCAATTGTTCAAGGGCAATTTCAGCGTAAATCTTTGGCACCAGCTTTGGCTCTAGATTCTGTTTGGCAAACTCAAGTGCCTGCGGAATAAAGTGTTCCCGCGCAATAACATCCTTCATCCTCACTGGAAGCGGCGCAAAGTCTCTTTTAACCAGGTCGAATATGCTCGAGCTAACACCACTTGAATAGATGTCGGGATCTTTTTTCCACAGATTTAACTCACCGTCATTTTGCAGATCGCTATGAACACGGCCAATCAGAATTTCCCTGTCGTGTCGATTGATAGGCGACATAGTTTTCGGGTCTAGAGCTTGCAAAACTTCCAAATAGCTTTTCAGACCGGCAACTCTGGCGGCGAAGAACTCAGCAGAATAATTTTCCAACTCTGTGTCGTGTTCATGAAAACCTGAAGCGGTTGCCCAGGTTGGATCTAAATTGAACATATCGTCGAAAAAAGAGTCAGCGATCATATTGAAATTCTGATCAGCGGTCTGACCACTTTTAGGTTGAGGAGCGAGGATTACAGGCGGTTTACTTTTCACTTCAACAGCACCGACAGGCGATGTGACAAAAAGTGGCGCCCAGATCAAAGATGCAACTAGCAACTGACAAAGCTGTCTGGCGCCCGATTTTCGCACTTTTCTCATCAACACTCCCTCTTAGCTCAAATTCATCCCCAAGGACAGCAATGATACGCTGCGCTTGATGGTGAAAACCTTATGACATCAAAAACAAAGAAAGCATTACGGATTGCGTTTGGGCGCCAATTAGCGCGTCCAATATCAGAAATGTCGGTGATCAGAGAACTCGCGTAACAATCCCAGTTTCGTCGAGCAATATATGTAATATTGATCTGGGAACTCAGGAGTGTTATGTCAGGCTACAACATTTTCGTGCTCGTCAAGCAGGTTCCAGACCAGGGATCCAAGGCGGGCATAAATCCAGACGGTACGATTGATCGGGCTAAAGCCAAGCGGATGCTAAATCCGTTTGATCGATATGCCCTCCAAGCCGCTTTGCATACGAAGAACGCTTACGGTGGCACGGTCACTGCGATATCCATGGGACCGCCGCCCGCTGTTGAAATCCTCATGGAAGCGCTTGAACACGGAGTTGATCGCGGTTTTCTATTATCAGACCGCAGATTAGCTGCCTCCGACACATTGGCAACAGCCTACGCGCTGTACAAGACTGTTTTACACGCAGGCAAATTCGACATCATATTTTGTGGACTGCAGACTACTGACGGTGATACCGCTCAAGTTGGACCGCAATTGGCTGAGCGTCTAGGTTTGCCGCAAATAACTTATTGCGAAGACTTCGCTATTGAAAACGGAAAAGTACACGCAAGAAGAATCATCGAAGGCGGCATTCAAAAGGTGATCACCGAGATGCCAGTGCTCGTCACCGTAGCCAACTCATATCATCCACTTGAATACAAATCGTTTAGAGGAGCTTGGCGCGTTCAGCAACTCGCGAGACGGCAAGAAGAGCTGAAGCAATACATTCAAACCATTGATTTGGATCTGATTGGTGCTGATCCAGAACGATGCGGTCTGAAAGGCTCGCCGACGATCGTTGCCGCAACTGAAAAAGTTGGTGAAATCGGCGGCAGTTGCACGATGCATGAAGGACATTCGCCTGACGAAATGGTTGGCGAGATCATCAAGAGCACAGGGATCCGCGAATATTTGGTGGCAAAATAATGAGCGAAGAAGAAAAAAAACCACAAGAGACTCCGACACCACAAGAGACTCTGACACCACAAGAAACTCCTACGCTCGAAGTATCTCCATTCTGCCCTAAAGGCGAAGTTCTTGTTGTCGCAGAACACATTCTCGGTGAATTGCAGCCGGTTACTCTAGAGCTTCTCGGAGCGGGTCGCATTCTGGCAGACAAAATGGAGCGCTCGCTGCTCTGTATCGTTATGGGTTACGATCTTGGCGACATCCCCCAGAAGATGATCGAATATGGTGCCGATACTGTCTATGTTGCAGACCACCCTGAATTAAAAAACTACAGGACCTTAACGTACCGTCGGGTCTTATGCGATTTCCTCGAGTCACTACCAGAGCCACCACATACGACATTGCTTGGATCGACTACCACAGGTCGCGATCTTGCTCCTCGTATTGCAGCTCACTTTGACACAGGACTGACAGCCGATTGCACAGAGTTGGATATCGGACCTTACGAGCATAAAAACAAAGTTGATCCAACCAAAATTGGCTTGTATCCGAACTGCTTGTACGCTATTCGTCCAAGCTTCGGGGAAAGTCTGAAGGCCAGAATTTTAGGACCGTGGAAAAATCCACAGATGGCTACCACCAGACCTGGTGTCATGATTCCGAACAAGCCGGATGCCACCAAACAGGGCAAGATCATCCAAGTTCCAGTCAACCTGAAAGATGAAGACTTCAGACTAGTGGTTGAAGAAACTATTCGCGAGATCTCCAAAGGTATCAAACTGACCGAAGCAGATGTGATCGTTGCTGGTGGCTATGGTCTGGGCACAGCCGAAGGCTTCGAGCTCGTCAAAAAGCTGGCTGCATGTTTCGAGAACTCGGCAGTCGGTGCATCGCGTAAGGTAGTCGACCTTGGCTGGATTCCATATCAACATCAAGTTGGTCAAACAGGCAAGACGGTTCGACCCAAACTCTACATTGCATGCGGCATTTCGGGTGCCATCCAACACAGAGTCGGCATGTCCAAGTCAAACATGATCATTGCCATTAACAAAGATCCAGATGCGGCGATCTTCAAGTTCGCGCACCATGGAATCGTTGGCGATTGTTATCAAATCATCCCCGAGATGATCAAGCAGTTACAGGAAAACAAAGTGAAGCGGGAGGTTGAGGCAGTTGTCAGCACGCATTGAATATGACCTATTGCTCGTCGGTGGTAGCCCATCGAATCTGACACTGGCGTACCATTTCCTGGAGCTAGCTAAGGCTAGCGGGAAAGAATTCACGATTGCCGTTTTAGAAAAAAGCAAAGAGTTCGGCGCACATATCATGAGTGGTGCTGTTTCGAACCCACACATCCTCGAAAAAGTTTGGCCGAACTACAAAGAACTTGGTTTTCCAATTGAAGCGACTTGCACCGAGAGCAATTTGTCGGTCCTTGGCGTAGAGAAGAAATGGGACATACCCAACGCCATGGTGCCAAAAACTATGGACAAAACTGGTTATCTGGTTTTGAGCTTGAGCTTCGTTACTAACTGGATGGCACGTCAGCTGCAAGAAAAAGCAAAAGACGTTCCAAACGTTTCGATGGACTTGTTCACAGGCTTTGCTGCACACGGGGTGGTTTTTGAAGAGGGTCGTGTTGCTGGCGTCTGCGTTAGTGAAGATCCTAAAAGCGAAGATGATTACGTATACGGAAAGTTCACTTGTTTCGGTGACAAAGGATTCATTTCCAGAGATGTTATCGATCACTTCAAACTGCGTAACTGCCCACAAATCTGGTCAGTGGGCGTCAAAGAAGTTTGGCAATGCAAAGAAAGCTATGAAGGAAAAGTTTGGCACACCTTAGGTTGGCCATTACTAGAAGGCACCTTTGGTGGTGGCTTCGTCTACGGCATGAAAGACAACAAGTTGACCATTGGAATGGTAATCAGCTTGGACAGCCGTGATCCAAACATGAATCCTCAGCAGAAACTGCAGGATTACAAAAAGCACCCCTGGATCCAAAAGATGATCACTGGTGGCAAGCTTCTCAAATATGGTGCCGCTCTGCTCCCTGAAGGCGGATATTATGCTCTGCCAACGAAGTTTGCGGTGCCTGGGGGCATCTTACTTGGAGATGCGTTGGGCGTGCTCGACGTGAAAAATCTGGCCGGGATCGATCGCGCCATGGAATGCGGATATGTTGCTGCAGAAGTTGTGCATGACGCATTAATCAAACAAGATTTCAGCGAAGCAGCTCTCGCTCCGTATCAAGAACGGCTGACCAACAGCTTTGTAGTCAAAGAAGCCTACAACAACAGATACTTCCGCTGGGCATTTATCGAGAATCCCAAATTGTTAGGCGAATACTTGCCTGAAGTTGCACGCAGCATCGACAAATCATCGGCGATGTTCGGCATGTGGAAAGTATGGTTCAAGCATCCATTTGGCGCGCCAGTTGATGGTGTTAGATCGCTCGGATTGATCAACGGCAAATTCAACATCGGTCCGATCAAATACGAAGCCGATTACAAGCACATCATTCCATCGTTTGTGGCACCAAAATACGAAGAGCCACAATACGACAAAGCGACGATTTATTCACGCGCTGATGCTGTCTTTTATTCGTCGACAAAATATCATGAAGGAAATAATCACATCGATGAATTCAACGCTCAAGTTTGCGTCGAATGCATCAAGCGATACGAGGCTGTCGACAAAACTACTCCATGCGTTTCCGACTGCACGGCTGAAGTGCATAGAATCGACATCGTCGACCAAATCAGCAAGCATGGCATGTCTTTAGAGAACTGCATACATTGCAGAACCTGCGAAGACGTCTGCCCCGAAGTTAATCTTCGCGTCAAACCAACCTCCCAGGGCAGCGGTCCAGACTTTTTGGGACTCTAAGGTCGAAATCCAGACTGGTTTAAGTACATTCCGCCGATTTGAACCGATATCGGTTTAAGTCGCAGCGCCACACCTGTCTGCTCTGTACGTACGCGGCGCACCCATGGCGTGAAGGCCGCTGGGGGCATTTATGGGGGATGGGAATCTCCCTATTGAGATCCACCCTTTTCGGTCGTAGATTAACCAGTACCTTCAGCGGGTCACATATTCTGTTCGATTCTGGTTTAAATACCAATCAGTCGGCGCCTGCCAAACCCTCAGAGGCTCTTGAGCTTCTCAGGCAGGAAATCGCCGCGCACAAAGGCCAGACGGCTCAGAAGAGCTATCTGGGTTATGCAGTTTCGCAGCTGGCTAGCCTGGGTCGCAGTGATTCTCTCGCGCCAGTCGAAAAACTGAGCAACGACCTCCAGGAAGCATTAAAGAAGGGGGACACTGCCACAGCCGGGAAATTGGCGGCTGACGCCAAAACCGTAGTCGAAGAAGACAAAAAGGCACTGCACACTGATTCTTTGGTAACCCAATACGGCACCGGCATGATCAAGACAGCTGGGCTTTTCGTTCCCAGCAAGCCTGGTTATACAATTTCTGGTTTGGCGTATGCCTTGGATCAAACAAAGCCAGGAGACTCTGTAGGCAATCAGTTGGTGGACTGCGGTCTGGGATTGACGAAAGGTCTAGCTTTGAAAGGAAGCTTCCAAGCGGTCGGCGCAATGGACTTGGGAATTGCTGCAAAAGCAGTCACACTCGGAATTTCCTCTAGGGTAGCTGATAATGCGCTGACTAGACAAACTTATGCGGAAGGAAACGGATATAGTGTCTTGACCGGCTTGGCGAGGACTGCGGAATCGTCATTTAATCGCACTGCCCTCGCGTCCGATGTCATCACTTTCGGATTGGCACATGGTGCCCTCAGGCAAATCAACAGCGTCACAGGCGGAGCCCTGAGAAACAGTCCGTTCTGGTCGATGGTAGCGACGGGTGGTGTTTTCGGCGTTTCCACCGGAAGCGTCCATGAGATCACTCGTCAACATCAAGCCGGTGAAAGTTTCGACTTCCAGAAAGTTCTCACCAGCGCGGCTCTAACCGGAGTGACGGACATGATCGCCGCCGGTCCGGGCGGAAAAATGACGAGCATGCGCGCTTCTGCGATGGAACGTCAGAATACGTCGGACCAGACTCCAACCGGAGCAGAGCAAACAAAAATAGCTCCTGTATTGCAGCGCAATTTTCCCGGCAGTACATCACGCGAATTTCAACTAGTGAACGGCGATCAGCAAGTAGTCGAATTGCTGCGTAACTCCCCAAACAAGATGGTCTATGCCGCCGTTCGCGAAGTGTCTCTCGCAGGCGCATTAGGACCTCAGAAAAGCATGCTGATTCAACATATGGAAGCAGGCAAAGATGGCGCTACGACGTTGGCAGTCAATCGATCTGTATACGGAATCGCTGATTTGTTGGCCACCTGCAATCCTAAATTGCTGCCTGAAGCTTTGCAAGCAAAGCACATCATCCCATCTGCCGAAAGCCTCTGGCTGACTCAAGAAACAGGTGGACGTTTGCGTTTCTCAATTGCCATGCCAACCGATCTAAAACCTAACGAATCACAACCTGTCAAACTCGGCAGAAGTGTGAGCGAAATGCTACTCGGTCCTGAAACCCCTAAACATCTGGAAGACATGCACGATAAAGGAGCCATGGCTCAGGCGATGCGAAACTTTAGGACGCCTGCTAGATACTTCAATGGTGGCGCCGATAGTATCGCGTTCGAATTACCGGACCGGAATATTCTCAAGATAACTGATAAAGGTTGGGATCCAACCTGGGGATCACGCGAGATTTGGACGCCAAAGGGAATGAAAGCGATAGACGCACCTATGATTTCGAAACCTCAAACCATAGACCTTCGCGAAGCATCAATAACCTGGTTCATCCAGAAGCGCATGCTTTCACCAGTGACCGAAAGAGACTTAAATCTTTTCGATAGCCAAATTGAACAAGATGGCAGGTTTAAATTCTGGGATAACGATTTTAAATCTCACGGAAAAAATCAGCTTGGCTTTGATCCGAAGACTCGAGAACTATATGTGCTTGATTACGACTCAGTCCGGCTGCCGCATCTTGTTCCGAAAGACGCCGAGGTAGGTGGATCTACGTGGTTTGCAAACCGATATCTGATGCATCACGACCACTGACTTTTTCTCCTAGCAATGCGACATCCGTGTATATTTGTCTAGCGGCGAATAAGTAACGGTGATAAGGATGGATTGGCAAGAGAACTCCGACTATTGGAACGAGAACGCAGAGGCTTGGACATATCTGGCCAGGCACGGCCGAGATGTTACTAGGGACAATTTGAATACGCCGGCATTTCTTGAAATGTTGCCCGACGTCAAGGGCTTACGCGGTTTGGATATCGGCTGCGGTGAAGCAAACAATACAAGACTAGTTGCTCAACTTGGTGCCACCATGAGTGGTATCGATGCCTCTGAAGTTTTTATTAATCACGCAATCCATGCAGAAAAAGAAAAGCCTCTTGGTATAGAGTTCCACACCGCAAGTGCCGCCAAACTTCATTTCGAAAACGAGACATTCGATTTCGTTATGGCCACCATGTTCTTGATGGATGTACCTGAACCACTCCTATGCATTCGAGAAGCATATCGTGTGATAAAGAACGGTGGCTTCTTTCAATTTTCTATCACTCACCCCTGTTTTCAGACGAGAAGATGGCAATGGGTTTCAGAAAACGAGAAGAAAGTAGGGGTCGTCTGCGGCGACTACTTCGAAGGACCACAAGGAGAAATCCACCGCTGGACTTTCACAAACTCTTCGCCAGACGAACAACATAAATTCGAGAAATTCAAAGTACCGACTTTTTATTGGACTCTCAGTGAATGGCTTAATTGGCTGATTGCAGCAGGATTTGTACTTGAGCAATTTTGTGAACCGACGATCACACCGGACAAGATCACCCAATATCCGGGACTAGCCGGTTGGGACAAAATTGCGGGCTATCTTCACGTTCGTTGTAGAAAGAATTAGTACGATCACGCTAGACAAAAAGAACTGGAATTCCTGTGGTTACGACTGTCATACTCGGAACTGTTTTTGTTGGCACGATGTATCCAACACCAGAGGGAGTTTACGGCTGGCTTCCATACCTCTTCCTCTCGTACTTATCCGCAGGCGCTTTAATTGTTTGGCGTCGCAAGAAAGTAGAAACAGCATGATCAGTATTCAACGGACTCTATGCAAGGCGGACTCTACGCCAGCGCTTGCCTCACTAAGTTTTCAAACTTTTTGTCCAGTTCTTTAGCGGTTCGCAATATGTCGTCGGAGGCGAGGCGGCCAAAAGTCGTTGAAGGTTGATCGTAGGCAATCCATGTCTTTTCATCACGAGTGTAAATAAGGACGCGTGGTGGCGCATACAAAGCCGCAAGCGTGTCTAATTTTGCCATTTGACTGGCTATCAACGGATTACCAACTAGATATTGACGGGCGTGTGTTGCGGACGCTGTCAGCGACGGCACGAGACGATCCATTTCCAAAATGGCGATGATCATCAAGCCGCTAGATCCTTCCATTCGCTGTACGCGCTCGGCAAAATCCCCAGGAGCTGAGAGCGCTTGCTCCTGATCGAGCCTACCGAGCTGTTTTTCAAAAGCTGATGCGACTTCGTCGAAACTCTTGCTAGAATTGAACGTGAGCAGATTGATTGAATAGGCATTGCTTGTTGTCGAAATATCAGACGTACTCTGAATCATTGCATCTCTCCCTTCTCGAATATTTTGCGCCGCGAAATGCCGCTAGACCAGCAAATATTGTTTCTGCCGCAGCCTCTTTATCTAAATGGAAGGGCTGCGGATCAAAGTTGCGAGCGAATGCAATAATTTGCGATTCATCTAACTGATATTTGTCACTTCGAAATATTTGCCCTACTGTCAAGTCATCGAGCGCAAGATAATCCTTTGTCTCATTTGCAGAACTCATTGAAGTCACTCCAATTCTTTAGATAGGCTGGCTATCTTAGTCAAAACAGTTTGAAAAGTATCCCACTCTTGATCCGACAGCGATGACTGAATGTGGTTTTGCATTTCTTGCCATCGCTCGAACGCTAAAAGCCGCCTCCGTTTTCCCTCAGCTGTCAGCTTCATCAGCTTGACGCGTGGATCGTGATGAGGAACTCGCATGATCAGCCCACCTTCTTCCAAGAGCCTGACGTTTCGAGTAGTCGTGGTTTGATCGAGTTCCAACAATTCACTGAGTTGAGTAACGCTAGCCACAGACTGACGATGGAGCACGCTCAACAACGTGTACTGAGTAGTGCGAAGTCCGCTCGGAGCCAATGCTTTGTCATACGCATTGGTAAGCGAACGGTCAGCACACCTAACTGTTCTGGAAATACATTCACTTTTAGGTACAGCAATTTCTTCCATCATTCTCAGAATATACACATGCAGCTACATGTATTAGCATAGCACGCCATTGACAGCTGGCAAGAACAAAGACATTAAATACAAGTATATACATATATAAAGGAAAGAATTCCTAACCCTTGCAGAGTCGGACCGCAATAATGCCTGAGCGAACCTAAACCGATATCGGTCTAGATCCTGGGACTGAACTTAAATCGATATCGGTATGAATTACGCACAGATGATGCTTTAAATCCCGGGGCAGGAACTTAAACCGATATCGGTTTAAATCCCGGGTGTGAACCGCCAAAACGCTCCAGGGTCCAAGTCCCCGGCTCCAACCAGACTGGTAATAGTTTAGTAAGGTCGCCAGCCTAAACTGAGGCTATATAACGAATAATTGGGCATTGCTGCCCTGAAATGGAGCACCATAATATGGGTACATTTGATTCTTCAGGAAAAGCTCTAGGCGAAGTTTCGACTGGATCTGACACAAGAGCAGTTTTAACCAGCGCAACAGACCTAGCAAGGCTAAATCCTTCCGATCACACGGTCTTTTTAAAAACCCCAAACACGTCCAATCTGCATGACTTCCATATAGCAGGTTTGACGACCCTCGCCGGTGGTCTTACTGGCGGAGCCCTTGGAGCCGGTTACGGACTTGTTGCAGAAGCCACCGTACAGACGTTGAAATTTCCACTGGCGATAGGTTTGGGTGCCATAGGTGCAGGACGCATGGCCGGCGATTTGCTCGCCACTGAAGCACGCTACATGTCCATGGCAGGGAAATATGGAGTGCGCGGACTGGCGATCGGTGCGCTGATCGGAGCCACTGCTTACGGCGCATATGAAGTCAAAAATTACTTTGAGAAGTGATCCTAGAAAGCAAATAGTATTTACTTAGCAGGAAAGTTTCTCCTCAGGGCACTCAGGCGCACTCACTGGATGCTGCTCAAGGGTGCTGTCTCCAGGCAGTCGACATCGAAATTTATTTTGAAGTAACAGCTGCGTTTTTAGAAAGTATGGCATCTGCGCATTGCCGAATGTGGCTTGCAGACTCATGCCGATGCGTCTCCTCAAGTAATTTCGCGTAACACTCAAGCAGCTGGCCGACGACTGTGTCTTCTGCACCAAGAGCTTTGGTCTGTCCATCGATCGCTCGCAAATAGTAAATCTCTGCTTCATCGTACTTTTGTTTGCGTCTGAGAATTTCCGCTAGATAGAAAAAGCAGGTAGCAATATCGGTATCGACCTGAGCGTGGGAGGGCTCCAGAATACCGATCAAGCGCTTAAGCAACAATTCTGCAGCAGAGAAATTGTTCTCTAAATATCTAGACTGAGCTAAGTTTTTAAGACAAAGGAGAAGCTCTTGATTATTTTGCGGCGTTTCACTTTGCCTGATCGATAACAATCGCTCCCAAACTAGAGAAGCTTGTTCGTAATGACTCAAACTTTGATAATGATTCGCCATTTTAAGCAAGGCGATGGTGTTGTCTGGATGAGATGGAGGCAATCGCTTTTCGTAAATAAGCAGCGCGTCCTTGTATAGCTCCTCTGCTTTTTCTGGCTCACCATCAGCTTCGAGTACATCAGCAAGATCGACCATGGTGCTAGCAACATTGGGGTGACGTTCCCCGAGGATACGACATTTGATCGACATAATGCGCTTATACAAATTAGTCGCTTCGGCATATTTTTCTCTAGCAGCGTTGAACTTGGCGAGACTAGACATCCTCTGAAGAACTTCAGCATCGCTAGCTTCTATCGACTTTTCTTCAAGCTCAAGAAGTCTAAGTTCCAACGATTCTGCTGCGGCTTTGTCACCAAGTTCAACAAGGACGTGAATCAAATTGCGAATTACTTCGCTCAACTCACCGCTATTTTTGCCCAAACTGGTTTCCAGAATGCCCAGCGCTTGCTCCCACAGAAAGCGGGATTGCTGGAATTTACCTTGATCCTGATAGAGCTTGGCAAGATTGCTCAGACCGATTCCGACCTCGGAATGTTTGAATCCAACCGCTTTTTCAAGAATCAGAAGAGAGCGCTTATAAGCTTTCTCAGCCTCTTCGTATTGCTTTTGCCCAGCATAAACCAACCCCAAATTAGCCAAACTATTGGCGACTTCAGGATGCTCGGCGCCTAACGCATACATGTACACGTTGGTCAGTCGCTTACAGAGAGGCTCGGCCTCGGCGTAGCGCTCCTGGAAAAAGTACAAGGCGGATAAGTTGTTCAAACTGGCGACGATGTCTTCATGAAGGCTCGGCAACGTGCGCTCTCGAATTGTTAACGAGCGGTCGTAAAGTGGCTCAGCCTTGTCGTATTTTCCCTGCTCGAAATAAATCTCGGCAAGATTATCCAAAACATTGGCAATTTCAAGCTCATCGCCGACATCATCAGCTTCTCGCAAAGCCGCGTGCATAAAGTTCTCAGCTTGACTGTAGCGTCCCTCTTGGAACGCTTCAGCGCCTAGTTCCGCAAAACTTTTCTGGCCTTGATTCATGTTTGTCGTCTAAATGGCGGAAAGATAATTGAATACTGCCCATTTCACCGTTCAAAGTATCTTAATTCGGGGCTCCTGCGGACAGTTATTTTAGGGCAATTTAAGGGCATGAGCATTGTGACGCACACATATAACATCTTGAAGAGTCGACAAAATCAGCCGGGCTTACCATTGACCTACAATCAAATCCTTCGTTCAGATGCCTCCGGCATCTACCCCTAACCTTCGAACGATGAATTGAGTAAGAGCGATGAGCAAAAATATTAACGTATTAGTCATCGACCACAATCGTGAAGATGCCCGGCTGCTGCAAAAGCTTCTAGCCGAAAGTGAGACTGGCAATTTCGCAGTTGAGTGCGTCGAGAGCATAGATGCAGGACTAGAGCGCATTGAGCGGGGCGACATCGATGTGCTTTTACTCGACCTGTCAATGCCCGAGAGCCAAGGCATCCAGACTTTCATCTCCGTGCGCAACAAGACGAATAACATCCCGATTGTCGTCTTGACCGGTTTAAATGAACATACAGTTGCTCTCGAAGCAGTTAAACTCGGCGCCCAAGATTATTTGGTCAAGCGAGACCTGAAGTCAAACTGGCTCAGTCGCGCTTTGCTTTATGCAATCGAGCGATTCGCCGCCAACAGAGAGATCAAAACTTTGAACGAAGAGCTGGTCAAAGCGCGTGATGAGGCCCTGGCAGCAGCGCGCTTCAAAGCAGAATTTCTGGCCAACATGAGTCATGAGATTCGCACACCCATGAACGCCGTCATCGGCATGAGCGATCTCTTGCGAAGAACCAATCTCAATACAGAACAAAGCAAATTCGTTGAAGTAATTAAAAGTGCGGGCGGCGCGTTGCTTAACGTGGTCAACGACATTTTGCTCTTTTCCAAAATGGAAGCGGGTCGGTTTCCTTTGGAAAATGCCGAGTTCAACCTGCTTGAAGTTATCGAGGGAGTGGCAGAAATACTCGGTGGGCAAGCACGTTTAAAAGAAATATCCCTAATAACCTTTGTGGAACCGACAGTGCAACGGTGCATCACTGGTGATGCTACGCGTTTGCGTCAAATCTTGCTGAACCTAGGCAGTAATGCGGTTAAATTTACGGACAAAGGGCACGTCCTCATCACCGTCCACAATGATCCTGGCAGCCGCGACACGCTCAAGTTCTCAATTGAGGACAGCGGCTCTGGTTTGTCAGCCGATACGATGAAAAGACTCTTCAAGCCGTTTTCACAAGGACTGGAAAAAGCCGCCACCACCAACGGTGGCACAGGGCTTGGGCTAGCAATATCGAAATTGATGGTTGAGTTGATGGGCGGCGAAATTGGCGTGCAAAGCACCCACGGAAAGGGTTCTACCTTTTGGTTCAAATTACCGGTGCAACCAGGCGAGCAAAAACATGAGCTGGTAACCAATCCCACAGGTAGAATGCTGGCAGTCAACTTTACTCTTCGTGAACTGGAGTATCTACGCAAATTGACCACGCACTATGGGATGGGCTTTGGCAGCGCTGCTGACGCTAAAGAAGCTGTCTTGGAAGTGGAACGCTCTCGTAAAAACGGTAGCATTTATGATTTTGCATTGATCAATGTTGACTCTGCCAATATCGATCGCTCTACCGTTTCCACCGATTTGGCAACACTCGTTAACCAGTTGGAGCTGTTTGGAATTTTAGTGACAAGCTTTGATCAAGCGGCATTAGGTGAGGATGCTATTAAAGCAGGATTCTCAGCTTACTTGACTCGCCCACTGAAGCAAACACAACTAATTCAATGCCTTCACGACTTATCCAACGGCAAGAAATTATCACCAATTACCAGAGGCTTGGAAAGTAACAACAAAGATCACTGCCTGGATCCAACACTAAGAGTGCTCATCGTTGAAGACAATCCAATCAACCAGGAAGTGGCAAACCTCCAGCTTAAAAAGCTGGGACTAACATCCGTAATATGCGGCAACGGCAAGGAAGCAGTAGACCTGATCAAACAACAGGAATTTGATGTCATTCTAATGGATTGCCAAATGCCGGTCATGGACGGCTTTGAAGCAACGCGACAGATACGAGCTTTGGGCGACACGATCAAAACTTCTCCAATAATTATAGCCATGACAGCAAATGCTATGGAAGGAGATCGAGAGAATTGCCTTGCTATCGGCATGGACGAGTACGTCGCCAAACCAATTACGATTGATGGATTGAAACAGTTGCTGAGCGCTTTATTGCCGCATCGCTTGGTTGAATTACAAACCTACGAAATTCGTTTTCAACTGGAACGATCTTCGCGAAGCACAACCGTCATAAGCGAAGATATGTCAAAAACTAGAGCAAAGCCCGAGACACCACATCGCGGATTAGACACTGAAATGCTCACAGTCAACTTCGGATGGGAAAGCGCCTGCCGGCTATTAAGCATGTTCACTGATGGCACTCCGGCGATTTTAGCGAAACTCAATGATGCAATCGAATGCCAAGATCTAGCCATGGCAAAAGCAAACACGCACGAACTGAAGGGCTACTGCTCAACTATTTCGATGCATGATATGGCATCACTAAGCAAACAAATAGGAGAAGCTACTCGGAACCAAGCATGGGACGAAGCACGCCAACTGTATGCTCAATTGGTGGATGCCTTCGAGGACGCACGCCGAGAGATTGAAACACTGACCATGACTTCCACTACTTCCAGTTGATGAGGCTCGTATGTCTGAAGAAACTATTTCCATATTTCTAGTTGAAGATAACGAGCTAATCAGATCGGCAGTCTCTGTAGCTTTGAATGGTATCAAAGGATTCAAGGTAGTGGGTCAAGCCGCAGACGGAGCCTCTGCCATCACCGAGATTCTTGCCAATCCGCCAAATCTTGCATTGGTAGACATCGGACTACCTAAGGTAGATGGCATTGAAGTGACGAAAACGGTGAAACAAGAATTGCCTGGTCTGAAAGCGATAATGCTGACCTCACACGATTCTGATGAAGACATGTTCGCTTCTTTTCAAGCAGGCGCAAACGGATACATAATAAAAGACGGATTTAGCAAAGCAAAGCTCGAAGTGGCTATTCGAACAGTCAACTCAGGAAGCTCATGGTTGGATCCACTAATCGCGCAACGCGTTCTGCAAGTAGCTGCCAACGCAGACAAACTCAACTTGACTCGCAACGAGAAATCATACTTAGAAAAAGTTGCAGACAGCGCTTCAAGAGAAAATCGCGCTGCAACAGATCAAGCACACGCATTAAAAGAACTGGCAGAAGATCATATGGATGAAGCGTGGGATTCATTCATGCACAGACTAATGGGCTTTCAACAAAGCAATCCGCTGCCTGACGAAGAAAAAAACTGACCCGTAGAGCCGTATCTGTGCAGCGCAATGCTTGCAAGTGCCAACTTCACCACTTATGGTGCTTAGCACCAATAGTAGTGAAGTCGCGTCTTAGGTTCGCTTCTTTGGTTAGGGTAGCTTATCGTCGACGGCCGAATAGTCCACGTCTCGGCTGTTCATATTGCACAGGTTGTTGATATTGCACAGGTTGTTCATATTGGTATGGTCGTTGATACTGGACAGATTGTTGAACCGGCTGTTGAATCGGAACTTCCGCGGATTGTGGGGTTGCATGGACTGGTCCGTGTTGTTTGATCAGCTCTCTCAAACCTGCGTTGTACTCCTGAAGTGGATGCTCCCGGTCCATGAAACTTCCGCCATTCGCTCTCAGCGTCGGCTGGCCATTTGCGTCTTTATAAGTACCGAAGACGGCGCTCACTGATTGGTCAGTTGTACCTGAAGTTCGATTGTGTGTATCCACTAGTTGCTGCGCATATTTGCCCCATTTTGAATCGGTGCCAAGCTTTGAGGGATCAAGAAATACTACGACTGCGTTTCCATCTTTAGTCGCCTGGGCAGCAGCAGTCACCACATCCGAATTCTTTTGAGAAGCGACCACAAACACCACTGGCTTGCTGTCTTTGGCTGCCTTTGCTAGCGCTTCATCAAAGTTTTTCTCAGTGTAAGGCAGATTTTCTTTGACGTACTTATTGAATGGATCCTTAGCGGCCTCAACCTTAGCGGACTCCACCTTAGCGGCTTCAACCTTAGCAGCTTCCACCTTAGCAGCCTCAACCTTAGCGGCCTCAACCTTAGTGGCCTCCACCTTAGCGGCCTCAACCTTAGCGGCCTCAACCTTAGCGGACTCCACCTTAGCGGCTGCTTGAGTAGGATCTACAGCAAATTTATCATCCAGCACCTTTTTCTTCTCCGTCGCAGCCTTCTCAATGTCTGAGAGCTTCATGTCGCTGCCCAGAGTAGCGCCCGAGATTTCGGACTTATGCTTATCTAGATAGGTCAAAGCTGCAATAGCCTCGGTAGCTTTTCTCTGGGTCTCGGGGTCAGTAGCTAAAGTGCGGGCTACCTCGTAGGCTTCTTTCCGGCTCTTTATTTCATCGGAGGAAAGCCACTTGTTGCCATCTTTGTCCATTGAAGTGAAATTTTCTTTTGCAAATTTTGCTGCAGCTTGAGCTTGAGTAGCGTCGTCGCGTAAGGCTTGCTGTTTGCGATCGTATTCCGGAAAGTTACCTGGTGATATTCCATATACATTGTCTGGGCCCTTTGAAGCGAGGTCGTCGAATCTACTTTTCATTTCGCCGATCACTTTCTTTTCGTCCGCTGACAGTGATTTGTTCCAACTGGAATTCGGATCTAGGAACTTATCGAGTTCAGCTTTTGTGATTCTGCCTGTGTGGTCAATGTCTAGCTGGTTAAAATGGTCAGTGCCGTACTTCATCATTACTTGAGACATGCTTGTACCGCGGGAAAGATCGACTTCACCAGAATTGGAAGTTGTCCTTAGCATGTCATCCGTGACTTTGAATCTTGCGTCCAATAGTCCGGGATTCTTATGTTCACCAACATAGCCACGAATATCCCCCAAAGAGAGATCGTTTGAAGTAGTGGTATCACTCTTGCCCTTAGCTATGTCTGCCTGATGTTCCTTCATGTACTGAAGCGCCTTGTTCTCTTCTTCTAGTTCCGCGCTCTTCCCTGGCTTCAATACGTCATTTTTCAATTTATCGAGATTTCGGCTGAGTTTGTCATTCATCTCATCGACAGAAAGGAATCCGTTTCCGTCCTTGTCGACAATCTTGAAATTGTCTTCAGTAAATGTTTTTGTTAGACGCTGCGAATTCTCAAATTCGCTTAATCTGGTGGCTGATTCCGTCTTGTGTTTGTCCAACTCTTCAGATGTCACGCCATACTTTGGATAATAACTTAGTTTGTCAGCATTGTCTGCTAAATAGCTGCCCAGTGCGCGGTCTAGAGGTGATAATTGAGATTGAAGTTTCTCACCATTTAGGGCGGTTCGGATTTCACCTTGGCTCGCATAGCCGTCGTTATTCAAATCCAAATCTTTGAAGTGGCTCTTGCCAAAATCAACTGCCAGTCCAGGAAGAAGTCCTTTTCTCTGACAATCTTCTGTGACCGTTTGCAAAAATTGTTTTCTATATTCAGGATTTCCTTGATGACCACTTAGTTCATCGTTGATTGATTGGCGGGCACCATCAGCATTGTGGTTTCCTTGGAAATCAGTGACAATCTTGTGTGCTCTTTCTGGTGCCGTTTCGGGTCTCGATGGCTCTGTCATTATAAAAAATCCTCCTGAAAATTGCTCAACGCTTAAGCGATTCCAAAAGCATAGTTTTCAAGTGTGACTTCTTGGTTCCCAATAGCGCCATTGGACCTTTAAGACACGAACGACTGCGCCGAAGATTCCTTCTATTAGCCAAAATATTGCTGTCGTTTTGAATTTGAGACGCCGGATTAGATCAACTCTCAATTCAATCATTCGAGCCAAAAGCTTGTCTAGACAAGGTTGCGACCGAAATTGCATTAGATAGAACATGCAATGCCAGAGAACATGCCACCATATATGATGCAGAGTGAACAGGTAAGCGCTGATTCGAGAATGGAGCAACATATTTCTAATATCGCTAATGGCAAAGCGAGGTCAACAGTAGAGCAAGCTCTTCATACCAATTGCGATCTCTGCGAAATACATATTTGAAGAATGCCAAATGAGCCGAACGGTCAAATCAATGGTTACTCCATGTCATAAGCCGCTAAGCCAATCGTGTGTGTGAGGGATGGTGCGGTGGAGTGCGCATCACTAAATCAACAACTCGAATATACAAGGTGCGGCATTCAAACCGGTTGCGTTTTGCGCAGCATACTAGGCCAAGACCGACAAATTGGGCATTTCAGCCATCATTCTTATAAAAAGCCGATTTCAAAGGTACACAACGGACACAATTCCAAATTAATCTCTAGCATCGCTCAAAAACAAGGCGCTAGCTGGAGGATTTTTTAATGACAGAGCCGAGAGACACTTCCGTACCACAAGCAGTTGATCGCGTAATGGGTCAGTTGAGAAACGATGACACACAAGGTGCGCTGAAACAGATTCATGACGAAATGAATAAGCCCGGCGCTCAACCGGAAGCGAACAAACAATTTCTAACCGCCTTGACACAGCAATGCCAGGAGCAGGGATATTTACCAAAGCTGGCAGTTGATTTCGGCAAGAAAAACTTTTCCGCACTCGATCTAGATGGCAACGGTTCTCTCTCAGCCAAAGAACTGGAGCACGTTGTAAATGACCCAAAGATGCAAGCTTCCCTTGATCCCTTTGAGCGAGAAATGGCTGCTTACCTGCTGGCGAACACCAAGGAAATAGCCCAGGCCACACCGACCGCATGGGGTGGCTATGCCGATGAAATCACCGCCTCTAAACTGGATGGTTACGTGGCAAAAGCTGACACCAAATACGATGCGTACGTCAATGCCCAAAGTGTCCTAAAACAATTTGGTAGCAAAGAAAAATTCGACGCAGTCGACTCCGACCACGATGGCTTCATCTCAGCAGCTGAAATGGATAAGCAAGTTGACTTTGACAACCGAGCCCTCGCTACCCCTGGCTTAGTTACGAAGGAAGCGGCCAAAGCGCTGCAGGAGCAACGGGAAGCTCTGGAATTCATGAAAGGCCATCAAAGGGAGATTGCGTCCGCAGTAAATGACACGACTTTTTCCAACTCAGTTTCTTTAGCTGATATTAACAAGCATGCGGAAAACAATCCTAATCCTAGATCTCTCGAACACATACCTGCAATCGATGACAAATTGGTGGCAGCGCCAGAAAAGAAGGGTCTAGTCGATATGTCGCGCGGTTCCTACATGGCAGAAGTAATGATCAAATATCTTGCCGACCATAGAGGAGAACTTGATCTCGACGGTAATGGCAAAATATCTCTTCCGGAACTGAACAAAATTCTGGACACTCCAGAATGGAATCACACACTTTCGAATGACCAGCGCAGAGTGATCGAGGAAATGCGAAACAGATTTGATGAAGTTGCCGGTGCCCCCACAGGGTGGGGCGGCAGCAAAGAGATCAGCCTCAGCAGCATGGCGGAATATCTTCGCAAACAAGAAGCTGCACGTGAAGACGAGAAACAATCGACTGCAGCTGCGAAGTTTGTCGCCGAGAACTTCAATGCAATTGATTCCGACAAGAACGGCTGGATCTCTAAAGATGAATTAGATAAGACCAAAGACTTCTACGCCAAAGCTATGGCGACAGGCTTGATTCCAGCCGAGGCAAAAGCCAAACTTGCTGAGAATCTGGCCGCCATCGAATATCTGGACAAAAACAAGAGCAAAATCTCCAGTGCCACTTGGAGCAGCGACATGAAGCAGGCAGATGTTGAGAAATATGCCAACGACCGAAAAGGCAAACTCGACGATATCTTCCAACCGACAGTTGTTGAAGCAAAACCAAAAATTGAAGAGAAAAAGCCAATAGTGAAACAAGTGGAGGTTAAGCCTGAAGTCGTAGAGAAAAAGCCAGTGGTGAAAGAGGGACCAGTTGATCAGCCCAAAAAACCGGCTGAACTACTACCGAAAATGACGATCAATGATCCTCATACAAAAAAGCCTGAGGGTGTCGTGTGCCACGACGGCATTTGCGAACTTCCCAAAAAGCCGGGCGTTGCATTACCTACTGAATTCGCACCGCTCTTTCCTCACCTGACACCCGGACCTTCGCATCCGGGACCAGAAACCCATGACAAAACTGAACCTTTGGATCCAAATCCGAAAATTGGCAAAATAAATCCAGACACTGGTATTCCGCGCCTATTAGATAAGCCAACAGAATTAAAACCTCTGATCGACCCTAGCCAACTTGAGAAAAGACCGGTCGAACCCGTGCACGAAACAAAGAAACCTGAAGAGTCCAGAAAACGTACCGATGCCGATTTGACTACTGAAACTGTTCAACCCAAAGAAAACAAGTTAGAAAAAACAGAAGCCAAAACTAAGAAGGATGCATTCGGTGAATATGTTGACAAGTATTTTAAATATACTCAGGATAACTACGCCGATGCCCTGAAAGCCGCAACGGAACAAGGTAAGCCGGTAGTTCTAGTGATCGCCCCAGAAAGAGATGCCAATACGGTTCAAGCAGGCGCACAAGCAAGCGTGGACGGAAAAGCAATCGTAATCTACGTTGACAAAGACAAGGTCGATCCTAAGTCGTCACTGGGAGTGTACGCCGCTTCGGTCCTGGAAAACCACAACAAAACCAATCGCACAAACGACCAAAGCATGACTACAGTGTTCAATGTTAACAAAGACACTGCTGGCAAGTACGTTCCAGAACAAGCCAAATATGCCGACTACGGCAACCAAGCTGATATAAACGCCCTCCTCAAACAACAAGTCGATGCGACGATTGCCACGAGAGCAGTAAAACCGATCGAGCTTCCCATTCCTGTAACTGAAACGGTTCGCCCAGTAGAACAACAAAGGACAATCACACAGGACAGCGCTTGTAACAACAATGTCCGCAACTTCCAGCAATATTATCAACAGAATTGTCAACCTCAACCACGAAGAAGACTTTTCCGTAGATAATGCCACTATCAATGGTGCTACTGAAAGCCGATACTCAATCTTGATTTAAAAGGAATCAATAAAATTTACTGAAATAGGCTGATAGTGCTAAACTATCAGCCTATGCAGTCAGAAGCACCCGACGAAATTTTGACCATTTTAGCCCGCGATGCGCGAACCTCGCCCGAGAAGATCGCCAAAATGCTCGGTCGAACGGTTGAGCAGGTCAAAGCAGCGATTGCTGAGTTCGAAAGACTGGGCGTGATCAAGCACTATAAAACCATTATCGATTGGGAGAAAACCGGCGTTGAAAAGGTCATCGCCTTTATCGATGTCAAAGTGCACCCAGCTAGAGAAGTCGGCTTTGACAAAGTGGCTGAGCGAATTTATCGCTTTCCTGAAGTGCAGAGCTTATGGCTGGTTTCGGGCGGTTACGATCTGCGCGTCGCCGTTGAAGGCGCCAATATTCGAGAAGTTGGACGTTTTGTCGCCGAGAAGCTAGCTCCAATTGAAGGAGTTATGGCGACAGAAACTCATTTCCTTTTGCGCAAGTATAAAGAAGACCAGATCGTTTTCGTTGACAACGAAGAGGATACTCGTCTTGTTGTCACTCCATAGGCCTGTATGATGATTGATCAGTCCAACACGGTGCCACCACTCTCGAAAATAGCACGTGAACTGGCGCCAAGCGGCATTCGACGATTTTTTGATATTGCAGCGAAAATGCATGACGTGATCTCGCTTGGAGTTGGCGAACCGGATTTCGTGACGCCCTGGGTCATACGCGAAGCCGGCATTTACTCAATCGAAAAGGGACAAACGACTTACACTTCAAATTATGGCTTGCTTGAGTTACGGCAAGAGATAAGCAAGCATCTCGATTGGTTGTACGGAGTTAAATACGCACCTGACAATCAGATCCTTGTCACTGTTGGTGTTTCGGAAGGAATGGACCTTGCCATGCGCGCCATTCTCGATCCCGGTGACCAGGTATTAGTTCCCGAACCTTGCTATGTCTCGTATCGCCCATGCGTTTCTCTGGCTGGTGGCGAGCCCATAGGTGTGGCGACAAGAAGTGAAGATCATTTCAGAGTTACAGTTGCCCAATTAGAACAGGCGGTGACTAAACGCACCAAGGCGATAATTCTCGGCTTCCCATCCAACCCAACCGGGACGACAATGCCCAGAGAAGCGCTGCAGGAAGTCGTCAATTTTGCCCATCGTCACAACCTTTACATTATCAGTGACGAAATTTATGACCGCTTAACTTATGAAGGTGAGCACACCTGCGTGGCCTCGCTGGAAAACGCGATGCAGCGGACCATTACCTTGAATGGATTTTCCAAGTCGTACGCCATGACCGGCTGGCGAATTGGTTACGCCTGTGCACCAGTCGCGGTACTATCAGCCATGATGAAAATCCATTCCTACACTGCCCTGTGTGCACCTATTACTGCTCAGAAAGCGGCGATCGAAGCGCTGAAAAGCGGCGAGAGCGCAGTCACAGATATGGTCATTCAATATAATCAGCGCAGACGCCTGATCGTAGAAGGTCTAAATTTAATCGGACTGTCGTGCCATTTGCCTTCCGGCGCATTTTACGCTTTCCCGAGCATTGCTACCACAGGTTTGTCATCGGAAGAATTCGCCGAACGCTTGCTCTTCGAAGAACACGTGGCCGTTGTCCCAGGCACCGCATTTGGTGAGGGAGGAGCAGGTCACATTAGATGTTCATATGCAACAAGTATTGAGAAAATCGAAATAGCATTAGAACGGATTAGTCGATTTGTTCAAAAGATTGCACCCGAAATTAGTTCATCCCCACCGGCAGCTACACTTCGCTGACGATGAGTGGAGTTGTCCACAGTTATCCATTTTCGCAGGCCTACCTAATGAACTTGAACACAAAAAAAATTGTTCTTTCGACAATGATTTTGTGCTTTTGCATTTCGTGTTCAAAGAAGCCAAAACAGAGTTCAGAGACCGAACAGATTGCCGCAAAGAAGACTGATTCAACTGCACCAGGAAGTGGGACAGCAGGGACTACGGCAGGGACTACGGCAGGGACTACGGCAGGGACTACGGCAACGATTCCGACTACAGGCATAACTGCTGCAAACCCAACATCATCATCTACATCAGATGCCGACAAAAAACCAGTGAAAGGTGATCTAGCCAGCGACTTGAAGATGTACTCTGCCAACATCGCGAAAGATCCAAAGGACGCCGCATCTTACGTCGGCAGAGGCTTGAGTTACGAAAAGCTGGGACGATTTGACGAATCGCTGGCAGATTTCGACAAGGCATTGGCGATCGATCCAGACATCTCCGGTGCGCACTCAGGCAAGGCGCAAACTCTGCTCTGGCAAGGAAAAAACAGTGCGGCGAAGTCTGAAGCTGATCGAGCAATCAAGCAAAACAATAAGGACCTCAGTGCTTGGGAGGTACGTGCCAACGCCTTAATCTATATGAATCAACCAGAATTGGCGCTCAAAGACATCGCTCAGGCTTTGAAAGTAAACAACAAACAAGCGTCGGTGTATGAACTGCAAAGTCAGGCTCTGCGAAAATTAAAGCGCAACGAGGAAGCCTTGGCTGCCGTCAACAAAGCAATCGAGAGCGACGCCAAATTCGCCCAGTCATACAACAGTCGAGCAATCATCTACAGCGGCATGGGTCGCAACAAGGAAGCAATTGCGGACTTCAATCAAGCCGCCTCTCTTCGCCCTGAAATACCTGATATTTATCTCAACAGAGCCATCTCTGAAATGGCCACACATGAATACAAAGCCGCTTTGAATGACTGCGACAAAGCAGTCGCCATGTCACCGAAAGCAGGCGACGCTTACTTTCTACGAGCAAAGGTTTGGCGAGCGCTTAACAATGTCGCCGCAGCAGAGAAAGACGAGAAGATGGTCGACTCCTTCGGCTACAAACCACCTAAGAATCTGAAGATTTAGGACACCATATTTGGTGACAAACTAAATTGGCGCATCATCGCTGTGGTGGCGGTGATGGCGTTGCGAACAACTGGGAAGGCAAAGACGGCTTCAGGGTGGACCGCGATTGAATTTTTTTACTCGAAGGTGGCGGAGCCGGTTGAGCAAATAAATGGGACGGCATAGAGGGCGGTTTACTACTGGCACCACTTGGTTTGCTGCGCAAGGTGGACTTTGGCATCGACGGCTGGGCGAATAAGGCAGAAGAAGAAGAAGAAGAAGAAGAATTGGTAGCCACATCTTCCTCGGAGTCACTGCTCTTGTTTTGTGGTGGCAGGGGCGGTTGGGCAAAGAACGACTGCGGGATCGGTGGATATCTCATAATCCCGGGAGGAAGTGAAGGTTGCGCAAAACATTCTGGTGGCAGAGAAGTCGTTCCTGTCACCAAAGTTACTTCAGGGTAGTCAGCATACAGCTTTGCCGCAGTTGCCCGATCCCGAGGAGACAAGCTGAACAACTGCCTTGGCGTTATTTTGAAATACATGATGTCTTTGACGTAAGGTGAATGACCAACACCAATCGCGTGACCAATCTCATGCAGACAAGCACTTTTGATCTTACTGTCTGCTGCTTCCTTGCTGCGCTCAAAGTCATAAGTTTCGATTTGAATTAGCGCATGCGAAATGATCTGTTTATCATCCGCAGAGACAGTGGTGAGCCCAGCCGCATCACGTTTCCGACTTTTCTCAGTGGTGCTAATGGGTTGACCAACCCACTCAACGACGGCGTCGGCTTTGGCGCGATCCGGCACAAGTTTATAGGAAAGCTTATTACCCGAAGCGCTGCACCAGGCATCAAAAGCCTCCAGGATCAAGCGCCGATATGTTGGCCGATACCCCTTTACGCCCTTGCCGGGGTCAATGTACAGCTTCAAAGGCAGAAGAGTTTGTCTCCATTTTTCCGCTTCTTTGTTCGTCGTTATATCATCAAAATAATCACGCTTCTTTGGCGATCCAGCGCTGACTTTGTGCCTGTCATCTTGCAGGTCTTTGATAATATCGCGCGCTTGTTGCTGAAACTGAGGGTCGGGACTGTCGATGATGAAACGTTGGAACCATCTCTCAGCTTCGTCAAAGTCACCCATGTCCGAATAGCAAAGACCCATTGTGTAAGCAATGCCAGGCGAACCACCGAACTTCATGGCAGTTTTGGCTTGCGAGATGCCCTTTTCCGGATAGCCAAGTTCGCGATAGATAATTGCCAGATTTTCGTGCAAAGAGCCTGAGTAACGGCTGGGATCGAACCTGGCCGCTGACTCCAGCAATGGCTTGGCCTCGTTAAATCGGTCGGCAACTATCAGCCCATGGGCCTTTTCAAGAGAGTCAAAAATTCTTGACTCAGTCTGGTAGTCGAGCGGCGCGACCGCGAATGCAGCGCTAGTGAGGCTAGACACAGCCACAAGGCAACTGACAAACAAGCTCAGAGAAATTTGGAGAGAACGAGGCAACATCAACAATTCCTTTCCTGTAATTTTCCCGGCAGAGCCTTGTGTTTAACAAAAAAACTTGAGTGTTAGATGCTGTTTTATCTAGTTCCCTTAGTCCTCTATTTGCACGACAGAGGCTACCTGATAGGATCACACACAGTCAATTTCTTGGGCATCGCACATCTTGTCGCGCAGGCGGAGGTAAATCATGGCTGCCAGAATGTTGGTCTTAGTGTTTTTGCTCTGCTACGGTGGCTTGCCCACAGCCCAGGCGCAGGATTTTTCCAAAGACAAGGCCGACACCTACGCTCGTGCCAAGAATTGGTCCGCACTTCTCAAATACACAACGGCATGGACTAAAGCCAGCCCCGAAGACGCAAACTCTTGGTGTTACCTCGGAATTGCCTACGGCAGTAGAGCCCATCACATCGGACTCGGTCGCACGGCAGAGGCCCGCCGTGCATACCAGAAGGCAGTAGCGCTAGACCCCTCCATACCCGAAGCATGGAACGCTTTAGCCTTTTCGAGCATGGAGTTAAACCAATATTCTGATGCTGTCAACGCTTTCACACATGCCGCTCAACTGAGACCAAGCAACGCCAATTATTGGAACAGCCTAGGCAGCGCTTATGCAGCATCTGGGAACAATGCAGCCGCTAAGCAAAATTATTTGAAGGCATCGAGTCTCGGCTACAAGGGTGCTAAGCACGAGGTGGCCCTGGTCAGTCCACGACGAGTTGTCTCATCTGGCAGGGGCTATGGAAGAAGATATCAATCGAGCGGCAATTCCATGCAGGCATTTTACGCGCATCAATACGACAGCTATTTAAAAGGGCAAAACCCCGTTACTGGTGCGCCAATCCGATAGGACACATCGGAGCTTGATTAGAGGACCGGGAGAAAACTCAAGGTACCATGATACTTGTAACTTTGAAGAGCTTCGAGAATCTAGATAAATCGCTCTCAATTCACTTCCTAGGCGCAAAGGATTACGCTCATATATGAAGCCCGCATTGCGCACCGCGTATAGTGCCACTATAGCCCAGAAATGAAACTACGCATCTGGCAAAAGATACTGATACTGATGCTGATTCCGCTGTCCTTTGAGATCGCGGCCACTGCTTTTCTTGTTCAGATGCTGCAAACCACGCAAAAAACAGCGGACCGTTTCCACAATTCCAGAAAAATTCTTTCCGAATACCACTCTATGCAGAATAATCTCAACGCGGCCGCAATCGACGTTGCCAAAGTGGGAGTGTACGGAGCAGATAGCATACCGCCTGATTTTGACGGCGATGCGGAACGCATTAAACGCGCCAAGGCGGGCGTGTTAAGTGCTGCTGACATTCATCCAACTGTGCGTGAAGCATTAGCGACTGCACCGGAACTATTTGATCACGCTCTGGCCTTGCTAAACAAAGCGCGCAAAATTTCCGATGACAAGACCATTCTTAAACGCAAAAAAGGCTCGATGCTCAAAAATGAAGTATTCAGCCTAATGATGGAGATTGATCCGTTAGCAAAACGTATCGTCGATGTCGAGACTTCCATTGAAACGTTAGAATCATCAGAGTTAGACAGAGCGCGCTGGTTAGTGGCGATATCAGCAATAGGTGCGTTTCTCCTGAGCTTGCTGATTTCGTTCACGGTGGCAACAATCTTTTTCAGGAGTTTCGGTAAACGCCTTCAATTAATCAAAGAAAATGCCGAAAAAGTGGCTCTCAGTCAGCCACTGCCACCATCTCTTACTGGTGGCGACGAAATTGATGAATTAGATAGAACTCTTCATAGCGCCGCCCAATATGTGGAGAGTGTTCACAAGAAAGAATTTGCTGTCTTAAACAAATCCGTCGACGTTCTCTGTTCAATTGATAATCGATTCAAGATAGTTTCGATTGGCGAGTCCGTACATAATTCCTGGCACTACAAGGTCGACGACGTTCTGGGGCGATCGATTTTTACATTGCTACCGGACCAAGACGCCTCAAGAGTCAGAAATATTTTGAGCGAAACGAGCCAAACAGCGACGGAACATGATTTCGAAACAGAGTTCAATTGCGGCGATGGAGTAATAAGAGAGTTTGCTTGGAAGGTCAGCTGGATTCCTGAGGCAAATAAATACTACTGTGTCATACGCGATATCAGCGAACGAAAGAACGTTGAGCGCGCAAAACAGCGACTACTTGCCATTGCCAGCCATGACCTAAGAACTCCATTAATGTCGGTTTCCGTCAATCTCTCGTCCTTGACCGCAGGAAGGTTTGGCGAGCTTGATAAGAATCTCAAAGGTGCTCTAACACAGGCTGAGCAAAATCTCGATAAATTGATGGATCTGATTCAATCACTGCTCGACCTTGAGCGCATGGAATCAAGTAACGCGCATCTCGAACTCAGTTGCGTAAGCGCTCTGGATGCGTGTTTGCAGGCTATTAGTACAATTGAAGCTCAAGCGCAATCATCAAAGGTGGAAATTATTCGTCCAAATCGCGATGAGTCTTTATTGGCTGACGAAAGACGACTGGTGCAGATTATAACCAACCTTCTTCAAAACGCCCTCAAACAGTCTCCTCCTGGTAAAACTATTTCAGTTTCAATCAGCTCGAAAAACGACTTGGTGCAAATTAACGTCGATGACCAGGGTCCACATATAGCGACAGAAGAACTCGATCTTGTTTTCGAAAAATATTTCCAATCGCGAAACAATCAGCAGCAGCAGCAGCAGCAGAGTAAGAGCAATGGACTTGGTTTGGCGTTAGCAAAAGTCTTAACAGAAGCGCAGAATGGCACGATCGGAGTTTCAAGTGAAAAAGGCAAGGGCAGCCGCTTTTATATTGCAATGCCGAAGTTCGCAATCAGCGAAAGTGAGGAAACGCAATGAAGCTTCTGACCCAGGGTCTAATCGTAATTTGTATGCCTCTGATTTTTCAGTTTCTTCTTTCTACCTGTCTTGTCATTTGGATCTTTAGAGCACAAGAAGATGTGACCAGTTCAGCTATGTCTAGCGGATTGATCAGGCAATGCGATCTTTTGAGCAGTGACCTGTATCGTTCATTAGGCGAATCATTCGTTTCATTTGACGGTATCGCAGCAAGATCCAATATGCAAAATAAAATGTTTGCTGACCGATTGAACGAGGTGCATAAAGAGCTGTCTAATATTCCTGCCTACAAGGTCTATGACCAAAATCTATTGAGAATCGGCAATGAACTGATGGAGACTCTACATGATCAAGAAAAGATTCGACAAGATCGTCTGCAACAGCCAGACATTACGCCTAAAATTTTATCGCTGTCGACGCAATTGACAGAGGTGGTTACTAAGATTGTTGCGTCCGAAAATGCTCAACATGATAAATCTACCAACCGCAATAATATTATTCAGATTGTAGTTATTGCAACTATATGCAGCATCGCAGGGACAATTGCCTTTGCAACTCTATGTGCTTTAAATACTCGCAAGCTAATTGAATTGATCACGGCGAATGCCACACGATTCTCACGCCGCCAACCTCTAGCCGAGCCACTTGCGGGAGACGACGACCTGGCAAGAGTCGACCAAATCTTCCACGTCATGGATCAGGCGATCAGAGAAGCGGAGCAAAGAGAACACGCGATCATTGACAATTCGGCCAATCTCATTTGTTCGCTGACTAGTGAAGGATCATTTCTAAAGGTAAATCCATTTGCGAAAAGATTGCTTGGATTTCCACCGGAAAAGTTAGCAAGACTGTCGCTGATGGACGTCGTGCCACCCGAGGAAGCTTTGAGAGCCGATGAACAACTAACTGAGTCCTGCAAAGTCGAAGGCTCAAGAACATTCGAATTAAAGCTATTGACCAACGATAAAAAAATAGTGGAAACCTCATGGTCATCGTTTTGGTCTGAATCCGACAAGAGCTTATTTTGCGTGGTAAGTGACATTACTGAGCAGAAGAAAGTGGAGCATCTCAAAGAAGACTTTATCGCCATGATCAGTGACGAACTTCGTTCTCCACTACTGGCGGTATCAACAACAGTTTCACAAACAATAGAGGGCAAAATGGGGTTGATTCCCGAGGCTGCTCAAGCGGTTTTCCTCACCGTTACTCGCAGTTTAGATCGCCTGATCAGGCTAGTCAGCGACCTATTAGATTTTGAAAAACTGCAATCCGGACAAATGCCATTTGACATTAAACCGACTAGCCTGAGTCACATCATCAAACAAGCCGAACAAGAAGTGCTCGCTCACGCCGCTAAGTCCAATGTACGATTGAAAACCGCCGAGTGTTCAACAATTGTCCGAGTGGATGGGGAGCGAATTACGCAGCTGCTAGTCAACTTGTTATCCAATGCTATTCGCTACTGCAAACCTGAAGGGCTTGTGACAATCGTCACTGAGGAACGCTCCGATTGTATAGAGGTGAGCGTGATCGACGAGGGACCTGGTATTCCACCAGATTATGTCGAGAAGGTTTTCGCTGCATTTGAAGTGGCGCCGAAAAGCAAGCAAACAAAAGAAGGCGGAACTGGGCTTGGATTGGCGATCAGTCGTTTAATTGTGGAAGGACATCATGGCACTATATATGCCACCAATGAAGCGGCTGGCGGGGCGCGGTTCACTTTCACTCTCCCTTATGCGAAGGAAGAAATATAGTCCGTCATCGCCGCTCAAATCAGGTAATATTACAGCCATTAGTCTCACCGAGTAATGTATGGAAATTGAACTAAAGAAGTCTTCTGTTTTTTCTGTTGCGATTCTGAAAGAATCCGCGTCGCTGAGCTTAAAGCAATTCTTTCCGCTTTTAGGTGCTTGGACGGTATCGTTGTTCGGTCCCGTAATGTTAATGGGCGTTGGCGTCATAGTGGGATTGATCATCGACAAAATGATTTTTCACCTCAAAGATGCCGGTCCTGCAAGCCTTATAGGATTAGTAATTCCTGGACTGTTAATCAGTGGATTCTACGCCGGTTGGATATTCATCACACTGAAAGTGGCCAGGCAAGAGTCAGTGCACATGACCAATCTTTTCAGACCGATTAGTCAGATGTTTTCTGCCGCAATAGTGTTAATTCTGTGCACCCTTGCAACGGCGATACCGTCCGCACTTGTGATAGTCAGCCCTATTCTTTTTCTCAAGTTTCAACTCGCACCCTTCTATGTAGTGGATCAAGGTTATGGACCCATCCAAGCAATGAAACGAAGTTGGCTTGATACCAATCGCATCTTTGTGCCTTTAGCGATCCTTGATCTGGTCTTCGCAGCCATAGCAACTGTTGGCGCGGTTACCGTGGTCGTGCCATTTTTGGTTTTGATGGTGCAAAGTGTCGCCACCGCTATCGTCTACACTCGCTGGATCATGAACGACGAACTGGACGAAATTGAAATGGGAGAAGATTGATCAGCATGAAAACGAATATCTCCAATCAAGCCGCTATAGACCGTGACCAATTGTCATCATTAATCGCAAAGGAACAAACACGCTTTGAAGAGACTCATCCGAAATCGAAAGCGCTCTTCGAAGAGTCAAAACAATATTTGCTAGGTGGCGTACCAATGAATTGGATGGTGCGTTGGGCCGGATCTTTTCCGATTTTTGTCGATGAAGCAAGTGGAGCACATTTCAAAGACGTAGACGGTCACGAATACATAGACTTATGCCTAGGCGATACCGGCGCGATGACAGGCCACGCTCCAAAAGCATCACAAGAAGCAATCGTTGCTCGCATCAAGAAAGGCACCACTTTCATGTTGCCCACCTCAGACGCACTCTGGGTAGGCAAAGAGCTGACACGCAGGTTCGGCCTGAAATATTGGCAAATTGCCATGACGGCCACGGACGCAAATCGATTTTCGATCAGACTTGCTCGAAAAATCACTGGACGTAAGTTGATTCTTGTATTCAATTGGTGCTACCACGGCACGGTCGACGAAACATTTATCACTTTAGAAGATGGCATAGCTGTGCCACGCAAAGGTAATCTCGGACCACCAGTAGATCCGTCTGTGACCACCCGAGTAATTGAATTCAATGATCTTAATGCTCTCGAAAAGGCATTGGCTTCTAAAGAAGTGGCCTGTGTTTTAGCAGAACCAGTTATGACCAATATCGGCATAGTTCATCCAGCGCCTGGCTATCACGAAGCCTTAAGGGAAATAACAAAACGAACAGGAACATTGCTGATAATTGATGAGACCCACACTATTTGTTCAGGGCCAGGTGGATACACCCAGCTTCATTCATTGAAACCAGACATCCTGACAGTGGGCAAGCCTATAGCCAGCGGAATTCCGGCAGCTGCTTATGGGTTCAGTGAGGAAACAGCGCAACGAATTCGGGATAACACACCTGTCGATGAATCAGACACAAGTGGAATTGGTGGCACATTGGCCGGAAACGCCTTATCGCTTGCAGCAATGAGAGCGACTCTTGAACATGTGCTGACGGACTCGGCATACGAACAGACAATACCGCTAGCGACGCGATTCGTGGAAGGAGTTGAAGCAGTAATTGGCGAGTTCGGATTACCCTGGACGGTCCAGCAGCTTGGCTGTCGAGCTGAATATTGGTTCAGAAAAACACCGCCTAAAAACGGTGGAGAAGCAGCAGCAGCAATTGACGGTGCGCTGGATTTGTACATGCACCTTTATGCTCTCAATCGAGGGATTTTAATGACACCATTTCATAATATGGCCTTGATGTGCCCTGCCACCACTGCCAGTGACATCGACAGGCATTCTACAGTCTTCCGAGCAGCAGTCGAATCGTTGCTTACTAGCTAAGACTCTACCTTTATCCGAACCTCGTCGAAGAATTTCTCCCAAACTACTTTGGATTATAGGCAAGCAGCGTGATAACTCTGCAAGCAGCTTATATTAAAAAAGAACGCACAACCACTAACCTGCGTCAGCGGCTGTGCCGAATTTTTGGACCATTTCCCGAGCTAGTTAGGATTAGTAGCCGCCACCATTAATCAGTTGCGACCATACTGAAGGTTTACGATAGCCGGCGTACGGGTTTGTGTAGCCGTTGTAGCCCTGATAGCCATAGCCATTGTCGTAATAGCCGTTGTTGTTGTTGTAATTGTAGTTATTGTTGTTGTAGTTGTAATGACGACGACTACGAGTCGGTCTGAGTGTTCCATTTACATATGGGCTATAAATGCCGCCTGTAAGTGGGCTCATGCCATGCGCTACGTTGTTCGCATACATTTGTACTGCAACATTGTCCAGATATTTTTGCTGGTCATTAGCTTGAGCTGGTGCACACACAGACATACTAGTGGCTCCAAGCATAGCTCCAACGAGCAGACTCAATTTAATAAAACGGTTCATGGTCTGTCCTCCTAAATTTGACGACTCGCTTCATTGAGACCGTCTGGAAAAGAAGACGCAAAAGCTATCCAGTTTGATTCACTCGAAACATTAAACATCATTGTGTTCACATTGTTGATTGCTCTGGTTGCCCCGAGCTTATCACTCGCGCTATACAGAATCAGAGGGATGCGCCCAGATAGAAGTTCAACAGTGACGCACGATTCGAGACTGTTATTTTTTGAGCCGCGAAAGAATTAGTTACGTGAGGGATCGAAACCAACGAAGTTCGGCACGAACGTGTGCACACTTGCAATCGGGTTGCTGCTTAAATGTGTAGTCAGCAAGCCGTGATCAGACAATCCTCTGGTGATTAGTGGATTCTTGAAGAACGGTCTTACTTCAGGATTTGACATGGTGCCTTGAAGATTTTTATACAAGAATCCATCCAATCGTCCACCCATTGACTGGGTGGAAGTCGCGTCAGTTGGATTCAGGACTTTGAAACCAGCGTCGGTTAGTGGTTTAAGTTCAGTCGACTTATCGAGGAAAGTATTCCAGTCACCGGCGATGACACCAGAGAAGTTAGGTCCCAACACGTTGGCCAATCGTTGAGCTTGTTCAGTTCGCACCGGCGCAGTGGCTTCAGGTCCACCTCTCATGGACTTAAGATGGACTGTTACCGCTGAGAATTTTTCACCAGTAGCAGTGTCTTGCAAATCAACACGGAAAGCTGGTCTTAGATCCGGAATGTTATCGACATTGGCTATTTCTTCATAAGTGCTCGTTCCTAACACCTTCAGACGTGGATGAACGAGAAAGCCGACCGCTTGTCCTCTGCTATTGTCACGTGAAATTTCGAAATTGTAGCCGTTGTCCTTGGCGATTTTTGCCAGCCCATCAGCGTTGGCTTCTTCAACAAACATCAGGTGATGTCTTGGCACAATCTGCTTGTAGGTGTCGGTGAAATACGCTGCTTTATCGCCGGTGAGGAATTCCATATTCCACTCGCCGAGAATCAGATCACCTTTGGCATCAGCCATTGGCATTCCTTGCACACTCTTACCGACTTCGGACGCCACAACCTTCGCATCGGGAAGCGGGCGCGGTTTGCCCTCTTTGAAAACACTTAGTTGATCGAGATTGGTAGCATCGGGATGGTAGAAACCACGTTGAACAATCTCTTCTGGAGTTAGCTTGGCAAATTCTTCCGCGGTTGGATAACTCGGCTTGTTGTCTCTAATCCAGTCTGAATATGACGTTGATAGAGCATGAAGATCCATCGTGCCTGCAGGAGTAACCTTTTCAGCAGCTCCCGGTGCACTATCACTAGCAATAATTCCGTTCGCTCTAACATCGATGCTTCCAGACTGCTCTGTAGCTGGAGCAGATTTTGTCGATACACGCTTGAATCCTTCATGAGCTAAAGGAATAACAGAATTTAGTGTCATGCCTTGGACTGCAGATTGCAGAACTTTATCCACCGGCGCCAGTTTTCCGTTTGAGAAAAGTTGAGAACCTTCACTCATTACGGCGCCGCCAACAAATCCAGTCAGCGGATAGGAGGCGAATTTCGCCGCCACAGGCAAATCGCGACTGAGCATATTTCCTTTATCAAAAACGAGGAAACCAAGCCCCATTCCGACCGCATTGCCGAGTCGAGTGTGTCCTTCTTCAGGTTTTTGCAAGGCACCGAACATGGTCGCGCCAGCGACATTAGCCGCACGCGTTGACGTTAGGAGCGGGCTGAGAGCCTCGCCTACCTTAGTGCCTGCAAGTGCGCCGTCAGCCGCTCTAAAGACTTTACCGGCTCCTGCGCCTGCCAAAATGAATGGAGCTGCGGCGCCAACGCCGCCAGACAAGCCTTGAACAAACCAGTTAACGCTGTACGGTTTGGCTTCGTCGACCGCCAGATGAAGTTCAGGCAAATGGGTCACGTCTGCAGCAATGTTGTAAATCGCTAGAGGACCGGCATTCAGTGCCGGGTCAAGGACGTTGTGTGAAGCCCAGAGCAGGGCGTTCTCTGACTTATGGGTGTTTGTTGTTATCTCATGAGTGATATCAGGCATAAATCCACCGCGTTCTCAACTAGCCACGCCCAAGTTTTGCTTTTTGAGCTTCCCTCTTCAATGGGGTATCTACGGTAGTGATTTCGTAGTTTCCGCTAGTCACGCCAAAAACTTGACCGGCAAAAGCGGGGCGCGGACTGCAAGTAGCGGTGGCGCATGGGAATATCAGACCACTTGGCGTTCTAAATCGCATCCGCAAACGTCAACACGAGCCTGACAACTGAACCATCAACTGAATTTGCCATGGCAACTCTATCTCCAGTTGAAGATGGAGCGTTTATGGGCGCCTTGAAGGACATAAAAACCGGCTCTCCTCAGAGCATGTCGTTTACGAGCCGCGGCATCGTAATAAAGAAAACCCTAACACCTAAAAAGAAGAGTGATACCACTCACAAGTCTTAGAACTCAGTGAAAGGATTTCATCACAGACCTGGTGAAAGACATGACCTGAGGCGGCATTTTTAACGACGATCTAAAAAACCACATCCCACCTATTACTATCACCGCTCCAAGCGCGATTGATAGCTGAGCGCTCGGGCTGAGTGGTGGCGCGCTGGCTTGTCTACTTCTCAGGTCTGACATCGTAAGCCTCTAAAAGTTGATGAGATGATCATACCTTGTACAACTGGATTCGTCGTTTTCAAGAAAGCAATTTGTGCCTTAATGTGGAATTTTCACAAGCGAAGCAACGCTCGAGCCGCAGTTAAGACACATCATGCCATCGAGTTGCTCTGAACCATAGACCTTCGTAATAAAGCGTAGCACTGAATTCTTTCATAATCCTGATCAGAGACTCTGCAGAAAACCAGGTGACTTTGGTCTATCCTACATTTAGTTCGTGAAGCTTCGTGAGGCTTTCGTGAAGTAACCGAGCAAAAACAAAGGCACCAAATGAGGTGCCTCTGCTAATCTAATCTGTCAAACTAAATGTCTGAATTATCGGTATGTGCGACGTGCTGACTTAACTTCTCTGCGAACGGTTTCTTCTACTTCGGAGGAATCCACTACAGAATATTCAGCCATCCACTCGGCTCTCATTTCGTTGAAGATGCCGGAACGCATTCCAGGATTGCAATCCATGATGTGCAGGCATTCGGCGACTTGGGTTGGGATATCGGTAAAACTGTCGCTCATTGGTGGATGTCCTCAAAATACGTACTGGTTTAATGGTTTACAGGTCAAATGCAATAGAGTGTCAGCGCTGCTTCTAGTTCAGCTGCGCTTGGTGTCGGACCGAGAATTTGTTTTTGCAGTTGCGTTGCCCTGCTGCTAGTTTTATGCCCGGCCCAACCATTCCTAATCACCTATCCGCTAAATTGCCGAAATTCCAGCTCCGTGAGGCTTAAACAGGTGTTGGAGCAAATTCAACTTAAGATTTAAGGTTTGGTTTTAGCTAAATCTCGTCAATTCCAGGGTTTCCAAGCGGGATCCCGACCAGAAAAGCCACCAGACGGGTGCAATCTGGAGCAAATCCTCTGCCATGCCTCAATCAGCATCGCTCCTCAGATCTTCAACCGATATCGGTTTAGATTTCTCAGGTGTTCGCAAAGTCCAGCAGGGCACTATTTCTGAGCTGCAAACACTAAGTCCTTAATGACCACGGGAACGGCCTGGTTGTTGGCAATCGGCAGGCCGATATCGATGAAATCGCCGCCTACATCGTCCTGGATACCATCCAGGCAGACTACGTCCGACGCGGGAAGCTCATGGCGCAGCAATTGGCCGAGGGCCGCGCCTATGTCGTGTGCACATAAGAGGATAAGGGGTCCCAATGCCCTGTGGCTGATGAATGCAGCGGCCAAGGACCTAGCCCAGCGCCCTAGTTGTCCATAACCCATGCGCTGTAACTCAGGCAGGAAGAGAGCGACCGGCTCGTTGTGCCATCTGAGGTCGCAGCTAACCAGGGTCCTACTGATTCTGTCCTGGACAAGCTCAGCTATGACCTCGGCAGGAAGCGAGGGGTCGAGAGGACCGAGTCCCTCGAAGGGTCGGATCATACGGACGCCCAACAGTGGCAGTACACCCGGAGCAACAGCTATGGTAGACCCGCTTAGCTGAAAGCTGTAAATGCCGGCTCCGATAACCGTTGCCCGAATCGGAGCTGTAGGGATAGCGAAACAAATCGATTGCTCATTCAGCTTTTTAACGAGGGACCTTCCCAAGTACACGCCCATGTCACCATATTCGGTATCAAGGTGTCTAGTTGAAATAGTTGACATAATTTCCGCGACGCCGCCCGAAAACCAATATTCATCGATCGCATCTGTGTAGTCTAGAGGTGGGGTAATTAACAGAGGATGCTCATAGCCAACTTGGGTCAGCATACTCACTAGACACTCAGCTGCGTAGTCTGTCAGTATGCTTGCCAACAAAACATCTATTTGTGCACCGATTACCAATAACTCACCTAACTGATTTCCGATAGCTCGCCCAGACTCTGTAATCCGCAGCACCGTTAAATCCTCACTGACACATAAAAATCTTCCGCCGATGGATATAGCGGCAGTCGCCTCTGGGTGACCATTTTTAAAAATGGCGACATTTGATGTGCCGCCGCCTATGTCAATGTTGCAAATGGTCTTGCGGCGAGATTTTGAGTACTCAGCCGCCCCGGAGCCTCGCCCCGCTAAGACGCTTTCAAGATTCGGTCCCGCGCTGGCTACAACAAATTGCCCGGCCATATTAGAGAGTCGCTCCGCAACGACTTCTGCGTTGCGGAGCAGTGCGGTTTCTCCGGTCACGATCACTGCACCAGATGTGATATCACTATTCTCTAATCCAGCTATTTCATATTGCTGTTGCAAGAAAGCAACAATTCCTGCTGCATCTATGGTTCCATCAGTTGCAAGCGGAGTTAGTTGAATCGGACTTTGGTAAACAATCTCTTGCCTCTCTATAACAATGCGCTCAGGCTCGGCCGCTCGCGACACATTTGCCAGATACAAGCGACTTACGGTTAGATGAGTTGAAGTGGTGCCTACATCGATTCCGACACTTAAAATCGGTTTGATGGACACGATTCCTCCCCATACTTGACTGCTAATCTGCTAGCTTACGTAATTTTGTTGCAGTCTCACGCCGGACATTTTAAGTGAAAGAATTCGTTTGGCCAATTGCACCACACACGCACCAGCCTCAACAGGAAGAGTACCAAGAGCGTGAATATTTGACACAACTGTTCTGTCAGAGCTGATTGTTTCTGGACCGGGGTTGTATGTGAGGTAAGCGCTCATGCTGCCGGATGTAGACAAACCGGGCCGTTCGCCAACTAAATTAATTGCCAGTTTCATTCCAAGTGCGTGGGCAATTTGGTCTGCCACTGCGACACGTCCGTAGCGAACGACAACTGGGAGCCCGCAAGTAATGTTCTCAAGTTTGAGCCCATCCAAAATCATCGGCAAAGCATCTGGAATGTTTTCGTCAATCGCCTGCGCTGAAAGTCCATCGCTGATTACGATCTGCACGTCCAGATTTTGCGGGCACAGCTGCAGCAACTGATCGATAGTTTCCGGCCCTGCCTGCTTCCCCTTGGGCGGAAAAGATATAAAATCTAGCTTGCTTGCGGCTTGAGACTGGATGATTGGATAATGCCGCTCCCGCGCAAAGATAAGAAATTGCTCGCTGAATTCGCTCTTCACAGCGTCTTTAGCCATAGCATGGTCTTGACGAAATTTAAGCCACGATGCTGTAATCGGACGAACGCCAGCGCGGCCGACGGCGACTCGAGCCGGAGTCGAGGTACGAAATTCAGCCAACACTTGGCTTTCTTGAGGGTACTTGGCCCACCGTGTCATCTCTTCTCCTGGCAAAGTTTCTATGACACGTTACACTATAGTCACTTTCAAGGGTTAGAAGCAATTTCATATGGATCTTTCCTTGAGTTTATCCTGCACAGTACGTGCGAACAAATTCAATTTCAGCAGCATCAAAGAGGTGCTGGCTAAATCGAACGAAGTAAAAGCCGGCGATTTGTTGGCAGGAATTTCAGCGACCTCGGAATTGGAGCGAGTGGCAGCCAAGCAGGTTCTGTCCGAATTGTCACTGCAGGCACTTCGCAACCATCCAGTGGTGCCATACGAAGATGATGCAATAACAAGACTGATTGACGATTCGCTTGATGCTAAGGCCTGGCTCAAAATTAAAAATTGGACTGTTGCAGAATTGCGCGAATTTATTCTGCAGGCCGAAACGACAGAGATTGATGCAATAAAATACGCCCTGACTGGCGAGATGGCCGCGGCAGTAACGAAATTGATGTCCAACTTAGATCTAATTAGTGCGGCAAAGAAATGCCAGGTCGTGGCTTCCGCAAATTCCTCTTTGGGCTTGAGTGGGGTACTTGGGTCGAGGCTGCAACCAAATCATCCAGCCGATTCTGCTCAAGGAATTTTGGCTTCGATATACGAAGGACTATCGTACGGAATTGGTGATGCTGTGATCGGCATCAATCCAGTTCATGACACTCCCGAGTCCGTAGAGCGATTGCTTCATCTGACCGACAAAGTGATTGATAGATTGCAGATTCCGACGCAAAACTGCATCTTGAGCCATGTCACGACGCAAATGCGAGCCATTGAAAATGGTGCACCAGCAGGATTGATTTTTCAAAGCATTGCGGGAACCGAGAAAGGTAATACTGCATTTGGTATCACGCTCGAAATGCTGACCGACGCAAAAAATTTGGGATTGGCTAAATGCAAAAACAAAGGTGGCAAGCCAATGTATTTCGAAACCGGGCAAGGATCAGAGCTTTCGTCTCGATCAAACAACGACGCAGACCAGGTAACCTTGGAGGCCAGATGCTATGCCATGGCACGAACATTTGATCCATTTTTGGTAAATGACGTGTGCGGCTTCATCGGTCCCGAATACTTGGCGGATGGAAGACAGATGATTCGCGCCGGGCTAGAAGATCATTTCATGGGGAAATTGTTAGGTGTGCCTATGGGCATCGACGCTTGCTACACGAATCATATGGAAGCGGATCAAAACGATCTCGAAAATCTCTCGGTGCTGCTTGTCGCGGCCGGTGTCAATTACTTCATGGGCGTGCCCATGGGAGATGATGTAATGTTGGGATATCAAACCACTAGCTACCATGATGTCGCGTCCTTGCGCGAGCTCATGAATTGCGCTCCTGCTCCAGAGTTTGAAAAGTGGTTGGAAGAGCGCGGACTGATGAAAAATCGAAAGCTTACTGACAAGGCGGGAGACGCGGCCAGCTTTTTCTAAAAGCGGCGTTCGCCCATACAATGAAATCCTTTACTGGTGGTCGCTTCGCCAGTACCATGAAACTCTGTACTGGCGATTACCTACCAACGTATGCGTTCATGCCCGCAACAACTTGATTGACGAAATGAATCCCCAATAGAACTCCGAAAAGCAGAATCAGCAAAGTAGCAAGACTTTCTTTAGAACTCATAAAACTAACCTGATAAATCTGATTGTGCAAAAATGTGTCACGTAAAAGCGCAACTAGTAAGTGATTGAGTAGTACGGACATTTGGCATATTGCCTCTGTCACGTCCGATGATTTCGGAATTGGACCTGGTTTGTCAATGGTATATACAAAAGACTCGAATTTTGGACACTACCAGTCAAACATTTTGCGGGCCACTTTTGAAAATCTGCCTCTAGCGTAAACTACTGAAGGATTGCCTGGCTTTGATATGATTTCGGAATGCGCGACTTGAAAATATTTGTCCAAGTTTTGTTGGTGCTATTGTGCATGATTTTTGTCATGTCCGTCTTCGTTTGGATGCGTTGCTCCATAGAGGGAAGACGAGTGACAGCAGGCAACATGGCCCCCACTCTAAATCAAAACGAAAAAGTGTTGTTCGATCTGACCTCTTACCGTATGGGCAAGCCCTTTGTGCGCGGACAAATTATTCTGTTTTTCCCTCCCTATGTAAAAGTGGCAACAAAGGACATAAGTACCAGTCCAATGAATATTTTGGACAAAGCTTTCGCCCCACCATCTCTGCATTCTCCTGAGTCGTCGATCAAGCGAATCATCGGTATACCAGGCGACAAAATAGAAATGAAAAGCAACGGAAAACTCTTTGTCAACGATGTCTCTATCCCCGAGCCTTATGTTAAAGAAGCCGCCAAATACGAGCTGGGGACACTTAAGGATTTGGGCGGTCAAATGTTGTCCGGAGGAGCAGTGTATCCGTACCCAGGACAAGACGAGCCCATTGTGGTGCCACCAGGGTGTTTATTTGTACTGGGCGACAACCGCAATAACAGCCAAGACAGCCACCTGTGGGGTTTCCTAAACCAGGACCGAGTGCTCGGAAAAGCGATTATGATTTTCTATCCGCGCATGCAACTAATCACTAACCCTTAATGGTTTAGAGCCGCATCCTAAATCTAGCCTAAATGCAACTGTGCCGTTGTGCAGGGCAACGCAGCGTATAAAAATCAGTCTAATGGTCACCGAATACGGTGCCAGATGCAGCGGTTTTTATCCGCAGATTAATAGTTCGAGATAAACAACTCAGAGCCAATTTTGCTTTGTTTATTGAGATTGCAGTTGTTCATTCCGTACTGTAGTTGCCATTCTTTGATGTTCGCCCATTGGTAAAGATCGCGAATTTCTTTGCAGTCATCGTATGTAATCAAAAACTTGTGTGAGGTCTTTTGCAAAAGCTTGGCCAGTTTCCAGTGATCGAAGGCATGCAAACTACCATTGTGACCGTAAAGTTTAGTGGCCGTGAAGTATGGAGGATCCAAAAAGATAAAGACGTCGTCGCCTGGCTCAGCAATTACCTTCTCAAAATCCAGACAAGTAATTCGAGTGTCCTTCAATGCTTGAGGCATAGGCACTAGTCTTTCAATGGATGAAGCGGTGAAGCGTGTTTGACTCGCGGCCCGAGAAAATCCACCAGCACGTGTCGTGCCCGAAAAAGTAACTCTATTGAAAAAGAAAAACAGAAAGGCTTCGCGATATGAGGTTTCTGGGATCTCCGTTCGTGCATTCAGAAAATATTCACGGATTTCTTCAGCCGAGGAGAAGCTGGTACGGAATCGTTCAAGGTCTTGAACAAGACGAGCGCAACATTCCTCATCTTGGACGACTTCCCAAAAAGTCATCAATTCCTTAAACGCATCATTTATCCAATACGTCTTAGCTAAGCCGATATTACGCGCATGAAAAAAGACGCTTCCTCCGCCAACTAGAGACTCTCTGAACTCAGCGGCAGTCGCGGGAAGCATCTTGGCTATTTGTTCGATAGCCTTTTGCTTACCGCCTGGATATCGAAGCGGAGACCTAAATGCGGCGGTCGGTTTAGAACCTTGAGCGAGTTCACGTTCTACAAAAATTGCTTGGCTAGTTTGTGGTGCAATTGGTTCGATCATCTACTCCATAATACTTGGGAATGCGCAAACTGACTGAATCTTCAGAACAAAAAATGTTCGTAAAGCTATCTATCTGATATGTTGGATAGAATGACTTCCATAGTGGAACAGGCAGGAGACAACAAAAATGGCTGAAACAGGAAAGCCCAGTATCCAATTGGATATTTATTCGGATGTCATCTGTCCCTGGTGTTACGTTGGCAAGGCACGTCTGGATGAAGCCCTCAATTCTCTGGACTCTAAGTTCAAAGTGCAGACCAGCTGGAAACCGTTCGAGCTGAACCCCAACATGCCAATAGAGGGCGCGGACCGAAAAGAATACATGACTAAAAAATTTGGCAGCTCAGACATGTCTGCTATGCACAACCGGTTGGCGACTGCCGGAGCCGAAAACGGAGTGAAGTTTAACTTTGCCAATATGACAAGGGTGCCGAATACATTCAAAGCACATCGCCTGATCTGGTTTGCAGGAACACAAGGAAAGCAGCATGCTTTATCTGAAATACTTTTCCGCAAATATTTCTACGATGGAGCGGATATCGGTGACACCGAAGTGTTGGTCTCGACAGCTGAGGAAGCAGGCATATCCGCACAAACAACGCGCGATTTTCTGAACAGTGACGATGGAACTGATCAAGTTCGAAAAGAAGAGAAAGAAGGTCGCTTGATGGGTATTAGTGCGGTGCCTACATTTATCTTGAATGGAGAAATTATCGCTTCGGGCGCGATTCCACCTCAGGAACTTGTCGGATTAATCGAACGCGCCGTAAGTGCACTCGCGAAGTGAAACTAACGTTAAAAGTTAGCAAATCAACAAAATGAGATCTCACCAAACGTCCAGAGTCGCTGGATCAGTTTTGGAAAAATCAAACCAAGAGATCGGTGCTTCATTAGGATGCTTTACATCGACAAAAATGACTTTGCATTTCAACCCACGCCTAATCTCATCTTTAAAGGATTCTGGAAGATCGGTGCTCCCTTCAAGGATAAGTGTTTTAAGATTGAGTCCCTGCAATGTGGACACGAATTTCTGTGCCTGATCAATATTCACCAGACCGATGTTCAAGGATAAACGCGATAAACGATGCAAAGGTTGAAGCTGATGCACCGTATGTACTACATCTTTGTTTCCGCAATATCCTCTAAATGCGAGAGTGGACAGTCCATGCAGGTTCGCAATGTCCGCTATATCAGCGTCAGTTAACTTGCAGCTGCTGATTAGCAACGAATTTAAATTCACTGGACTCAAATGCGGAAGTAACTTTCCAACATCGGGAAGCTTATCGAGTGTAAGGAGTCTCAAATTTCTGACAAAAGGTAATTTAGCCAGGTGCACCGGTTCTGTCGCTCCGTTGAGTTTTAACCAGCGCAAATGTGTCATAGATCCTAAGTATTGATAGTCCTTTAGTCGCAATGGCATTTTTTCCATTTCTAGCAATCTCAACGTTTCAAGTGGTGCAAGATTCGAGAGAATGTGACTGTTCATTTCTTCGTCGCCGCCAAGAATTACTCGGTTGCTTCCTTGTTGTTTGATCACCGCCCCATAGATGTCACCATCATGTAAATCAGCGAGTGCAGAAGCATCCTCATAAAGTAAGCTTTGCCCAAGTTTTAGCACCGTTTTAGCACTTGCGGGAATTTGCACTTTGTTCTGGGCTTCGACAGAGTGAAAGACGCCTTTTTCCCACCAAAACAATCTCCCAAAAGTAACCTGAGTTGGGAAATCCATATAACGAACGCCATGGTCAACACTCGTTTTTAGTTTGGCTATCTCAGTGAGTTTAAGATCGGGAGTGGGCACAAAGCGACCAACAGCTCCGGATGTAGGACCTTCGACAGCTTGACGATTAGCCTGGGTTTCCCTAGTGACATCGGGGATGGTGCTCTTATTGTGCCGATTCATTAGCGGAATGGCTGCAATGAAAACAACTAAAATAATGGCAGCACTAACTGACCCAATTAAAGTAGCTCGTTTTATGTCGGGTCGAGAACGACTCACTGACTTAGTTAGAGCGCTTGCCGAAATCGAGGCGGAGTCCTCCACGCCTTGCTCAATCTGCTTCAATTTCTGGCTAACTTCTGCACAGCTCTGGTACCGTAAGTCAGGCTCCTTTGCCAGCATCTTTGCCACCATCGTTTCCAAAGTTCGCGAAAACTTTAGTCCTAATGAAGCCTCTGTCAGGGATGACGGCAGATCATTTTTGTGTTGCATCATCGTGGACAATGAGCTCTCTCCGCGAAAAGGTGGTGCACCTGTCAACGCTTCGAAAATTACGCAGCCGAGAGAATAAATGTCACTTCGTTGATCCACTCGTGCACTGACGCATTGCTCCGGACTCATGTAGAGCGGGGTGCCAAACACGTCATCGGTTTGCGTCAGTGTCAATCCAGCTTCCGACACAATTCTAGCGATACCAAAATCGACGATCTTAGGTGTGAAACCCTGTGGTTTCGTTTGCAGCATTATGTTGCTGGGCTTGATATCGCGATGAATCACATTTTCATTGTGCGAATAGGCTAAAGCATCTGCAAGCGGGATGAAAATTTTGAGCATTTCCTCCAGCGACATTGCCCCATGCTTTTTCAAGTAATCAGAAAGTGTGATACCGTCCACAAAGTCCATGATCATGAACGGTCTGTCGTTTTCCAGAACACCGAAGTCGATTGCTCTCACTAAGTTCGGATGATCTAATTTGCTCGCAGCTTCAACTTCCTTTTGAAAACGGCGCAAAGTAGTTTCAGAGCAAGTAGTATTTAGGGTCTTGAGTGCAAAACGTTTTTTAAGAAAAACTTGCTCAACACTGAAAACAGAACCGGCTGCGCCCTGTCCTAGAAAAGCGATAACCTTATAGCGATCGTTCGAAACCATATCGCCAGGATTGAGGTCATCTCGAACACGGTCATGAAGGCGCTCGTGTTCGGGTTCCGAAGATTTTTCCGTTAGCCGCGCTTCATTGGCATTGCGCAAAGCAGCTTGTTCAAAATCGTCCTGCACCTTAGCGGCCTCACAATCCCTGTAAGATATACCCGGGCGCCAGACGAGTGCCGCAGCTTAAGATTGGCTAGAAGGTTGTTGTTACAGAAACGTTGCCGGTCTGTGGCGTTTGACGATGGCTTTAGTTGAAACTCGTTCTCAACGTTTCAACTTAAGCAGAGGAACTATGCACGGGCAACTGGCTGAGCATTTGCACGCGCACTTGCATGATACGCCACACTTACACTTACAGTCTTTCTGTTGAAAGAAAAGCAACCACATAAGGGCACAGGTCCCTATTACGGCGATGAACGTCCACGCATCTGGGGGAACCATTTTATAAATCTTCAGCCAAAGCGGCATCGTAGAGGAAGCAGCGGCCTGACCCTTCGCCGCGAAAGCAGGATCGGCGAGCAAAGCGCCTAGAGCTATCGACTGCAGCAAATAGAGCCGCCAGACCGGAATTTCGTTAAAGACGCTTCTCATACTAAGTCCAACCCCTGATACCACATATATTTCTTACCACGAAAAAGTGCCCGCCAATACCGGTGCACTTTAAATAATACGGTAAGTGTCTGACCCATTACAACTCCACCCGGTCATGTCGGACCATTGTTTGCCAATCCCAGGATAGATTTTCCGCCCCGCTGGTGGTGGCATAACATGGAATTCGAGCTTGGATTTTCCGACTTGCCCTTCAAACTAGTCCACTACTATCATTCCGGTGATCAGACTTCTCAATAGACCGCACACATGACATAATTTGCTCAAGTCAAAAATTCAGCTTAGCCAGCAGCTATACAACGTACAATTAGTTTTTCAGCGATGAGGCACGATCAGTGAAGGCAAAGAGATGGGCAATTCGTCCAAGACGTTTCAACACGCATGTTCAGGTCTTTCTTTGTGCGATATTCATTTCTATCGCGGCGGCCCCAGCCCAAGAAACAAACACACTTAGAATCAAAGCACCACTGCGCGCCGAGATCAATCACGACGAATCTTTACCGAGTCTGCCAGACCAATATCAAGTCGGTAATCAATTCGACGAAGCGAAATTGCAAAATCTCACGCCCGACAATATTTGGTTTCCCATTCCTAACTGGCTCGCCGGTGGGTGGCATTCTGAAACCAAGACGGTTGATTACGTGCAAGATTGCAAGACTGGTGCTAGCACTTCGCCACACACCGTGGTGAAAGAAGTAAGTGACGCGATTCACGGACATCAGCGCGACAAAACCGGTCAAATCTGGGAGTTTATAGAAATTCCTCATATGCGGAAAGTTGAACTTACTCATGGAGTGGCATATCTTCGTGCGTTGCGTGAGGAAGTTATCGAAACCGATCCGTCGCAAGTAATCCTAAAAGTGCTCACAAATCAAATCACTGTCGACGGAAAGAAACAAGAGATTGCTGCATCAAATCAAGTCCAACAAATTGGCACCTACATCCCTCTGGATGACGGACTGGTACAACTCGACGCGTCCGTCAGAAACTTCGACGGCGACGGCGCTGCAATCCAAATGCAGCGCAATGCACTGTTGATGAAACGATCGAAACCCTATTCAGATATGGACACATTGCACGGTCTCGATTTGAAAAAACTGTTCGCTGAATTTTTAAACAAAACTGGAAGGCAAGATCTAGTGCCCAAGCAGCCGTGATGCCTAAAGTGTAGTATGCGGACGTTATGTTTCATCAGCGCCGTGTTTCCGATGGTAGTTTTCATCACATTCCTGGTGCATCTATGTGTATAGTGCACAATGTACTCTGGAGGATTCATGCCGAACGCACAGACATTGATAGCTCAGGCCTACTCTGCCTTCAATCATCGGGATATCGACAGCGCCCTGGCGCTCATGAGTGAGAACGTTAGCTGGCCCAAGGCATCGGAAGGCGGGCGTGTCGTCGGGAAAGAAGAGATTCGGTCCTACTGGACCCGTCAGTGGAAGGAGTTTGATCCTCACGTGGAACCACTTGAGGTAATCGACCAGGAAGGCGGCATTACCGAAGTCAAAGTTCATCAACTCGTGAAAAGCCTTGGTGGCGATGTCCTTTCTGATAGCGAGGTGTGGCACGTTTATACCATCGCGAACGGTCTCATCGAACGCATGGACCTCAAGGAAAGCGAAACAGGCTCGGACCCAACCACATCTACAGCATTCTCCAGGCACTAGCATGTGTCAGGTGACGGTATCAGAAGAGTTTTGCGACAAATGAAGTTGCTCCGCAGGTTAACGATTCCGATTGTTTGCTGATCCTGGGTTGACGTGCAGTCTATACAAACCAACATCACACTACTAATTTTCATTCTAATGCAACAGTTTAACGCGAACAATAATCAGTTCGTGTTTGACGCGGTCCGCTTCGTCTTGAGAGGCGTCCAGCGTTGTCGTTAAAGTATTGATCTTTTGCTTTAAATCATAAATTAGCAAACCCAATTCCTCATTCCGCTGGGTCAACAGTTTTTCCCGATCAAGCAAATCGTACTTGGCGCGGTCTGCTCGCCAACGCTCGTCATCAGCATTGTCGGCAGCGCCGGTTCTTAAAAGCGGCAGGATCAACAATGCAACCAGCAGAATTAGTAACCTCATTTTCATGGTTCAATCGAAACCCATAAACGGTTGCTGCTCTAATTTTTCGGGAGGAATGCGATCGTCCATTACCGATTTTCCGGTGACTGGAACATCTTTGTTCACAACCTTAAAAGCACAATTGCTGATCCACGATCTGCCACTACCTGCAGTGAGAAATCCGATTTTGATTTTTTTGCTGTCGGGCGGAACATCCAACACTATTCGACACTTAGTCCAATCGTTGGTTCCTTTTACTGGTCTTTCTTCCATGGCATCGAAGGCTACTACACGATCCTTTGTGCTCACTTGCATGAATAAGCCAGCCCAATCGGTCACGTTCGAGGTTTTCACGGAACCTGACCATTCAATACGTTTGCCGCAATAGTCTTGAGCCGAAAACACTTGGTAGAGCGAGCCAAAACCTGGTGAGGCTGGATTGGATGAATAAATACGAACGCTAGGCTTTCCTCCTAAGAGGACGTCTTCATCAAGATTCAATTGAAAACCAGAATCGGTTGATACAGCCCAATTGTGAATGGAGTCGTTGCGATTTCTCGCGAGTTGCTTTTGAGCTTCGAATTCGAGATTTCGTGGTTCTGAGCGAAGTTTGTTCAGAGGAAACTTGATTGGATCAAACGGTCGATCCGTTGGTTTAAATTTCGCATCGACAATTTTTACCACCGGATCCCGCAACCAAGCGGCACCACCACCCTTCATAATGAAACCGACTCGCAACCGCTTACTGGACTGGGGAACATCTAGTACGATCGAATATTTATGCCAAGCCTTGGTGCCTTTAGGAGAACGACCCTCCATATCATCAAACTCCAAAACGTTGTTCTCGTCTTCGACCGTCATCCATAAGGACGAAGTGCCATTCAGTTTTTCAGTCTTGATAAATCCTGTATATTCAACCCTCTTGCCTCGATACAAATTCGGGCTGAAGTCTTGAAATATCGACGCGAAGTCGCCCTTCTGCACTGGAAGGTTCGATTGTATTTTTGCTGACGGTTGGTTTTGCGTTTGCGGACCTTGATCAAGATCTATGAGATATCCGCTAGGGTCTTTGCCCTTAGTCCAGGAACTCCAACGCTTCAAATGTTTGACTTCGATTGACGCCGACGAGGGAAGACTTACGAACATAGCTATCGCGACAGCGAGTGTCGCTGCTAGCGCCTGAGGTAACAAGATTGTGCGCCAGTCCATCAACATCCATGGATAGAAGTGAGTCGTAACAGATTAACACACGGAAATAAACCATTGAGTATTAAATGGTCATCTTGATGAATTCGGCTATCTGCGATTAATTTGGACACCTAAGAATTTCAGTATTTTCACATCGCACCAAATACGGTGCTTACATCTTCTTCTCGCTCCTGCGACAGACACGACCCTTTTGTCTACGGGCTCGGAAGATCTGGCGATTTATCCACTATCCAGAACAGCATTTTTCATATCAGTTTCCTGATTTTACTAGTTACGTCGCCTGCGTACACTGGACCGTGACCGGACAGCAACAGTTGCGCCGGCAGATCCAAATAGCGCTTGAGACTTTTGTTTTGCGTCGAGCGATCGAGTGTAAACCATGGCAAACCCACGCGAACAGCACCCATACTAAAAAGCAGATTGTCTCCGCAGAATATCGCTTGTTCGTCTGCGTCCCATAAGCTGATGCTGCCTGGTGTATGACCGGGCGTATGAATGACCTGGAGGCTGCCTAGCTCTTCACCATCTGCCACCGGCTGCACGCGCTCGATTGATGGTGAATCGAGAGAACCAAGTAGCCGCCCAGTGCTCAATATGGCTCGGCAGATCAAAGATCCCTTTTCGTTGGCCATCGTGCGCTGCCCTTGCAGGAAAGGAATCTCGCTCTGATGTGCCATGACGATGGCCTGCGTTTTGCCGGCCAGTTCGTTTGCTGCACCGGCATGATCTGGATGCGCATGCGTGATAATGATGCGGCGCAGCGGATGCCCGATGCTTTCGATGGCGGCGAGAATAAATTTGCTGCTCCACGTGTGACCTGCGTCGATTAACGTCAGACCGTCTTTGTCCTTCAACAGCCAGCAATTGGTCGGCGTTGGATAGTGAAAAGAGATCTGCCAAATCGAAGGTCGTACACGTTGTACGATATGCTGCGCGCTCTTCTCAAGCTGCTCATAATTCTGCACTCGCAGATCTCCCAGTACGGGCTCAAGCTTGATTATGCCCTGACGAACGATCGTAATACAAGCTAACGGGTATAAAGCTCAAGCTTGTACAGAAGCGACATGAGGATCGACCATTTGTCACCAGACGTTCTGATAAGAATTGGCATCTTTGTCGCGATTGTTTTGGTGATTGCTCTCGCGGTCGCTCGCCCCGTCGCTGCGCGCGTGAGGTTCTGGGGGGCTGAGGTTAAGAAAGTGCGTGTGGGCGGTTATGTGCCTCCGGCGCCTTATTTTCTCACCGAAATATTGATGCGCAGCGTTTGTGTATTGCTCGGATTTTTCGAAGTAGGTCCCATTCGCATTTTGGGGCGCCATCGGCTGCCGGAAAGTGGTCCGATGATTATCGCTCCATTCCACGCAGATGCTGGTGACGGCTCTGTCGTATCCGCGTTGCTCGGTGTGCGACCAATGTACTACTTGATTCGCACCACAGAAGTGCTGGGGTTGCGCGGCTGGATTGGTACCATGACCGGGGCGATTGCTGTTGACGAAGAGAGTCAAGAGGGACGCACCAGGGCATTCAAAGCCACTGTGTCGGCTCTGCAAGGCGGCGGCAAGAACGCGTGCATTGTTATCTTTCCCCAGGGGCAACTCGTATCGGATGAAGAAGTTCGCAGAACAGATTTCAAATCGGGCGTTATGCTCATTGCAAAACTAGCAGCCAGAAAGAGGAAGGAAGGAATTTGGATCGTTCCTGTCGGTGTGCACTACCGAACCGAGGCACACGAAGCGACACTCTTCCACAAGTGGATCAACGCGCTCGGTTTCAAGAAATTTCGCAATCTCTTCGGGCAGCAGAACTATGGTGCCTATGCAATTGTCGGCAAGCCCTTCAAGGTCACTCCCAGAGCTGCTGATCTAGAGGAAGTGCAGAAAGGTCTCGTTCTTGCAGACGACGCCGACAAGGCAACGGATACTTACGTTCAGCGCTTGCAGATTCTGCAGAAGGCAGCCAAGTTCAAATCGGCACAAAGACGCATGAGGCACCACAAGACAAGTTAGTGAGTGGACACAGTTCACTTAAGAGATTGGCAGTCTATTACGAAGCGGTAGCGCACGTCGCTCAAGAGAACTCGTTCGTATGCTGCGTTAACCTGCCCGATGTCGACCACTTCTATATCCGAAACAATGTTGTGCTTGCCACAGAAATCGAGCATCTCTTGCGTTTCGGCAATGCCGCCGATGTGCGAACCGGATAATGTGCGACGTTGTCTAATCAGCGTTGCTGCATTGATCTCGGGCGCTTCCGGCGGCACGCCAACAAGCACCATTGCCCCTTCCAGTTGCAATAACTCGAGATACTGATTCAAGTCCAACTTCGCGGAGACCGTGTTGATGATCAGATCAAATCTGCGCACCAGCTTCTGAAACGTCGCGGGATCAGCGGTGGAGAAATAGTCTTCGGCGCCCAGACGCAGTGCGTCAACTATTTTCTTGGGACTGCGACTCAAAACTGTTACTCTTGCACCCATGGCTTGCGCGAATCTCACAGCCATATGACCGAGCCCGCCCAGTCCGACTACAGCGACTGACTTTCCAGGACTGACCTTCCAATGTTTGAGTGGTGAATAGGTGGTGATGCCGGCACACAACAATGGAGCTGCCGCATCGAGGGGCAGGCTAGGAGGGATGCGAACGACATACTCTTGATCAACAACTATAGTGCCCGAATAACCGCCGTAGGTGGGTGTCTTACCGTCCTTCTCGAAGCTGTTGTAAGTGAAGTTCGGACCACGCTCGCAGTATTGCTCGTAACCATCCAAACACGGATTGCATTCTCTGCAAGAGTCAATCATGCATCCAACTCCGACATGATCGCCTGAACGAAACCGCGTTACGTCTGCGCCGGTTTTTTCAACGATGCCGGTAATCTCATGACCGGGGACCATGGGAAATGTAGAGCCACCCCATTCGTTTCTAACCTGGTGAATATCGGAATGACAAATGCCGCAATACTTGATTCGTATGAGGACGTCGTTCACTCCTAACGGTCTGCGCTCGATTTCGAACGGGCGTAAAGGCTCTCCTGCGGCCATTGCCGCATAAGCCTTCGTTCTTGTATTGATGTGCACTGCGTCGGTAACACTTAACGAGATGTATGCATCGTTCATTCGACAGTCCCCCATTCTTTTTAAACTTTGAATAATTGTTTTTGGATAACTCCGCTTGCTGATCGCCAGGAGTTCCGCCGCTTCAAGCTGCTGGCTTAAAGCAATACAGCCAGCGAGTTTTCTGCTCATCCGTCAATACAGCGATCATCAGTTGCAAGGCGTTCGAAGTTGGTTCTTGAGTTTTGAAAACATGCGCAGTGTGCGAATTCCATTTTTCGTTAAACGAAGTGCGCGAGCCGGCTGCTTCATATTGCCTGGCTTCACCGGCAGGATGCCACATATTTGTCGTAACTAGCATTGTCATATCTCCTCGTGACTATCTGAACTACGGTCTAGCTAAGCCCCGACCGCTGTTTGAATTGAATTCATCCCTTCGACAATTACCAATCTACACAACGATGCTGGCGAGCGTCCAATACCTAGAAGCAATGCAATTCATAAGGCCAGCCAATGACTCAGAGATGGCACCGAAAAGCCCGGCCGCACTTGACTTCCATGGCGCCGGCTGATCCGAAGATAGCCTATCCGAGGAGGGCCTATGCAGCAAGCTGCTCGGCTCCTGCAGCAAGCTGCCCGACTGATCAATTCTTCCCTTGCCCTCGCCATGGCTCTATACTTTAGGATTGGCCATACAAATAGGATTCAACGAAATGGAGTTGCGGCACATTCGTTACTTCGTCAAGGCAGCGGAACTGTTGCACTTCACGCACGCAGCAGAATCTTTGTACGTCACGCAGCCGACGCTGTCCAGTCATATCCACCAACTGGAAGAAGAAGTCGGCTTGCCGTTGTTCGACCGCAGCCAAAGAAACGTGCGTCTGACCGAGGCGGGCAAGGTCTTTCTTGAGCGCGCCCAAAAAGCGTTGCTAAACTTGGACGTGGCTAAGGAGCGCATAGACGATCTAAAAGTGCTCGCCGCCGGCACGCTTCGAGTGGCAGCCCTTCTCACGTTCGGGCAAGAAGTCTTGCCGTCGTGGATATCGACTTTCAACGCCACCTATCCGAACATTCGCATCATTGTCGCCACTGGCACTTCTGACTTTATAGAAGAGCAAGTCTTAGCCGGAGACGCCGACCTAGGACTTTCCTTTGTTTCCTCATCATTAGAGCACCTCCACGGCGAAACCCTGCTTGAAGAGGAAATCTGTCTTGTCGTGAGCGAGAACCATCCTCTTGGATCACGCAAAGAAATTGAATTGACTGAACTGAGTGCGATACCACTGGCGCTGGTGAGCAAACAGTGGACAGCGCGCCGGGTCATTAACTCGGTTCTGGCTGAAAACGGAGTTGCCGCCAACGTTGCTATCGAAATAGATGACCTGCAAGCACTGCTGCAGATTACTAGTGAAGGAAACGTGGCTGCCCTTTTAGCACCATTGGTGGTGGCAAATTTTCCCGGACTCACCCTCGTTCCTATCGCCGGCAAGCCGCTTAGGATCAACTACGGCGTAATCTGGCATGAACAAGGACACCTCAGCCCCGCCGCTCAGGCCTTCCTGGAACACATAAGACAACAGCAGACGAACGTCAATTCAAGTACGACAAAATAACGGAAGTGATCAGCGTGGAACTTAGGCACATTCGCTATTTTATTCGGGCTGCAGAATTGTTGCACTTCACTCATGCAGCTGAATCATTTTACATTTCGCAGCCGACGCTTTCGCTTCACATCCAGCAGCTAGAAGAAGAGCTGGGGCTGCCTTTATTCAACCGCATTGGGCGTAACGTTCGTCTGACAGAAGCAGGAAATGTTTTCCTCGATCAGGCGCGCAAATCGGTGCGAGAACTGGACATCGCCATGGAAGAAATTGCCGATATGAAAGGGCTTAAGAGCGGCACGCTGAGACTTGCCTCCTTGCTGCTTTTCGGACAGGAAATTTTGCCGACCTGGTTGGCGAAGTTCAACTGCAGTTATCCGAACATTCAAATGGTGCTCAAAAGCGGTCCCTCGGAACAACTCGAGGAAGAACTCTTAGCAGGGCAAGTGGATCTGGCCCTGTCATTTGTACCGCCCTCGAGCGAAGAGCTAGCTTACGAAAAATTGTTTACGGAACAGATATTTTTCGTTGTCGGAGAGCAGCATCCACTGGCTGGGCGCGCCGAGATCACTCTCTCCGAACTATCGACAACACCTCTGGCGGTCGTCAGCAATAGAACGGCAGCGAGAAAGGTGCTGGATAGAATCTTCGCCGAGCAGCAGCTGAAACCCAAAATAATGATCGAGATCGATGATCTGCAGGCACTTTTGAAGATCGCCGGCACAGGAAACGTCGGCACTCTGCTGGGACGACTTGCGGTCAGAAAATATCCGAATTTGCGACTAATTCCAATTGCAGATGCCTCAATCACACTCCACTTCGGAGTCTTGTGGCACAAACACGTTCACCTGAGCCCACCGGCCAGAACTTTCCTTGAACATGTCAAACGTAAATGCCACAACGAGCCCATTCACCAGATTATCTCTGAGGAACAGCAATAAAAACGGGCCCCGCTCCTTGCTTGTGCCACCACGCATGGTTTCTCAAAATTTCCGAAGTTTGCCAGAGTTTCCCTCAAAGTCATAAAACCATTACTCAGCTCTAAGAAATCGAAAAATCAGTCCATCAATCTTTCAACAAGAATTGAGAACAAGTATACTAATCGCATGGCGATTGATTCGTATGCCGCAGGTGTTCTGCTCGTAATATTGTTCGCGGCCATTTCGGTGGCTGGACTATTCCTTGTGCGCGCTAAAGTCAAACCTGAATCGCTTCATGAGTCGCACGAGGTGGCAGGCTACATGTTATCTATCGTGGGCACCATGTATGCGGTCTTGCTTGGTCTGGTGGTCGTCGATGCCATGGCCAAGTTTCAAGACGCACGCACCAACGTGCAAAATGAAGCAAATAGCATTGCCGATGTTTTCTTGCTGTCAGAGCAGTATCCACCTCAAAAGGAGCGACAGATCAAAGATCTCTGTCTGCACTATGTGCAGCGAGTCATCGATGTCGAATGGCCGGCTATGGACGATGGTAACATTGACCCGGAGGCTCGTCGTACGGCAATCGAGTTAATTCGAGCAGTTCGAGATTTTGAGCCGACAACGCAGGCACAACAACAAATCTACTCGATTGCAGTGCAGGAAGTATGCCAGATCTGGGATTGCCGCCGGGCACGCACCAATACATCTCAATATGGAGTGCCACCTGAGGAATGGCTGGTTCTTTTCATTGGATACCTGGTCACGATTGTATTTACATATTTCTTTGGCTTGAAGAACATACGTATGCAGATGGCGATGACCGTCATGTGCTCGATATTGATCTCTCTCAATATGTTGCTTGTGCTCTGGTTCGGCTATCCATTCTCAGGTGATCGAAAAGTACATCCAGAGGCTTTCCAAGTTGACAAGCTGATCTTCCTAAACCAACTCGGAATTCATGGTGAAGTTGGGAAAAACAGAAGCTAGAATCTGAAGGGATGATACTACCCGCGATATCAAAAGAAACGCATGCTTTGAAGCTATCGCCTATTTCTCATATTAAGCTTCAACTATCATCAGTTGTTTCGATATCCGCTCGAAATTGCCTTCTTTCCTTCTCCGACATTGTTAGGCCCATAAGGCCGCTTGTTAAATTCGCCATCCAGTAGTGCTTTTGGTAAGCTTCTACAAAGCTCTGCCAATGCTCGTCTTTAGAATTGCCTGTCTTGAGAAAGTGATCAAATAAACTCAATTCGAGCTCAAAGGCAGTCTTGTCCCAAATGCACCAGACCTGAAGCGCTGCACTGACTTTTAAGACACAGTCGATTTTTGTCGTTTCAAGGGAAGTAATGGTTAATCGGGCGGCTATGGCAGTAGGCTTGGTAGATAACAGAATGGCAAAGAGACCGCCACGATGACCAGACAGGCTGTTCTCGTCTTGATACATCGTCATGCCATGTTTCGTCCAGAAAGCAGATGCTTCTTGTTGGATCTCTGAGTTCCATTCTGGAATGCAAATTGTTCGTGCGATGGTTACGGCCATTCGATTATGATCGCGATTCTCTAGGGGTTTGGCTTTGTGTCATTTGGGGTCAATGATGGTTGTTATCAGCCCACTTTAAAGGTCGATCGAAGTGTGTTGGTCCTCCTAAGGCTTGAAGGACTCCAAATCCCATTCCCGCAAGAACCATCAGCGCTGCCACAATCGCCCCGGCCATCCAAATTTTCCCCAGGTTCAAACCAACTGTGGAAACTATCTTTTGACACCAGATTGCATCAAAACAAGCAGCTCCCAGTGCGAGCAGGGGAGTGATGACGACGACCATGGCCAGTTCAATGACGGCAGTATGCACGGTGGATTCCTGATGGTAGCACCATCATACCCCGGTCCAGGCGGATTTGGAGTTGCCACGCTTGGTCGATTTAGCCCCAAAACTAGTGACTATTCGTCGTAATTGGTTCGCTCGATTCCAAACGATAAGAAGTGAGAAACGTATTCCTAAACACTCTAGTCGCAGCTTCAACAATTGTTTCCTGGAAACATCAGCAATGCGCTAAACGTTGAAGCACATTCATTGTTTTGGACGCCCAGGGATTACTCTGGCGAATCATTCCCTAACCCCTTGTTTACCGGCACCGCATGTGGTTCACCTGCTGAGCCTCAAAACCCTGTGGCAGTAAATGATCAGCGATCAAAGGCGCGGCATAAAGGCATTAAGCACCAGAATCACAAACAAGGGTTTGCCCTATATCGCACTTTCATTGAAAAGCGTAACCTGTCAACTATGATTCCAGCTACAGCACTTTGGGTTGTGAGGCTATGCATGATTAAGTTACTACCTCTATCGACTTGGGTCGTGATTATTTTCCTTCTAGCAATGCCGGCTCACGCCGTCAGAGTGAACAACCTCGGGCAAGCACCGTTGCCAGCAACAGCTTTGCAGAAGGCATGCGCTGTCGGTGATCTGGACAAGGTGAAAGTGCTCATTCAGAATGGCTCACGCGTAAACCAGAGAAATGCTCATGGAACAGCGCCAATGATCTTTGCCGTTATGTCAGGTCAAACATCAGTGGTCCAATGTCTGCTGGACAATGGCGCAAACGTTAACGAAAAAGATGGCGCGACTGGGTTGTATCCCATTCACTATGCCGCCTTCAACGATATCGCCATGACCCGGCTCTTGCTTGACCGCGGAGCAGACGTTAATGCTCCAGCCGGTGCATATGGTGCTGCCTTGAACATTGCCGTCAGTGCAGACGACGTAGCGATGGCTGAGCTTCTTCTGCAACAACACGCCAGAACGGATACTACCCAAAAAATTGCGCTCTGCGGAGATGACGGCAAGATCGTTGGACAAGAGACACGCACTCTCTTGATGACTGCGACTCCCGGCGAGAATCAGGACATGATTAAACTGCTCGCGAAGTACGGAGTGAAAGTCGCTCCTGTTCATGAACAGAACATCGGGCCCGCGAAGAATAGGTTCGAGACATTGCACGAGTTTCCTCTTGCTCTATTGATCGGCGCCGCTGTCGTGGGCCTTTGCGTAGCAATCAGGATGCGTCCAGCTGTTAAGTGAATCACTGCGACGTCTACAACTATGCTTATACGGATAGACTCACAGATGAAGTAAAGTAGAAATCTAGACTCCTAAGGATCAATCACGTTGAACAAATCAATAAAAACCAAATTGGGTGACGTTCCACGTGGTTGGTGGCTATCAGGTAGCAATCCGGCTGATTACATTGCCGGAATCGATCATACTCAAGCCCATAGTGGTGCTCAAAGTGCCTCGATACGAAACGGAGCAGATGAACCAGAGGGATTTGCGACGCTTATGCAGTTTGTTTCAGCCATCAATTATGCGGGCAAAAGAATTCGGCTGAGTGGTTTTGTTAAAACTGAAAATGTACAGCTTTGGGCATCTCTTTGGCTAAGTGTATATGGCACCGAAGGACGCCTTAACGTGTCGTTTGACAATATGTGCGACCGAACAATTACTGGCACCACTGATTGGAAAAAATATGACATTGTTTTAGATGTTCCGCAAGATAGTACAAAGTTGGGCTTCGGTGCGATTCTCAAAGGTATTGGACAACTTTGGTTTGACGATCTTTCTTTTGAGGAAGTAGGCACCGATGTAGTTGCCACTGACTGCCCATGCAGCGAACGTCGCAAAGCAGCAGTTGAGGAAAAGATTCCGCTGGTACCTACAAACCTAAGTTTCGACGAAACAAACTAAGACTTCTCGAGGTTTAAGACTTCGTCATTCGTCATGGACTCACGTAAGAAGGTCCGCACAAAAAATTGACAGCCAACTTGCAAGAGAACGAACACCTACTCTGTCAATAATTTTTTCTTCCGTTTCAGGATGAAGACCATCAAGCCGATAGTTGAACCCACCATCGTGTACACCGGAAATTGTTCAAGAAACATTTGAATGGAAAGTAAGTGCACAGCGTCATAGTAGAGAACGTGTATCGGACGATAGTTGGAAGGAAGCGCCTTACCTTTTCTCAAAAAATTACTTCTCAATAAAAAATCATCAAATTCTAGATCATCGGCATCAACTGCATTTTCGAAGCCCGGGGCTCTGAATTGCTGAAGAGGAGTGTAATAGGACACACCAATAAGGAGAATGAGCCCTGCTGAGCCTCCTAATAAACAAGCTTTTGCTGCTGGAAATATGCGAGAAAAACTCGCGCTGTTTCCTTCTCTAACGCGCTGTCGAATGTCACCGATTGATTTCATCGGTACAGAATACATCAATTATCCATTGGAACACAGCTTCTACAATTAACGTGAGGAGTTACCCGCGGATGGTGTGCGGCAAGAGCCGCTGAACGGATGCTGCCGAAGCGATTCCCCAGTTATTTTAGTCTCGACCGATTGGCCAAAAACAGGAACAACAGTCAACAGTGCAGTGAAGCTTGGCACCGTGGAGAAATACATCGAAAGTATCCTCACCAAACTCACACAACAGAGTCGCACTGGAGCCGCGTTGAAGGCTGTTCAATTGGAATATATATTATTGCCGAGAATGCCTAGCCGAGACCCAATCACAAATGTGACCGATGAACAAGTTGCTGCTGAAAAACATGCTCAAGCAGCCATTGATTGTTTAGGCAGAAAGTAATTGCAAGCTCGAATTTGACTGAGAACTGTCCTGCTCCTTACAGCCTAGCAACAATCTAATGATAGGTTAGAGATGTCGCAATAGTCCTCTTTATTAGGTTTGAAGTAGTGAGCTGTTCAAAGACATTTCTTTTCTTGGTCTTAATCGCATCTTTGGCTGGCTGTTCTCAGCGAACGACGAAGACTGCTAGCACTGAACCGAACGAAACTTATTGGCTCGGTTCCAACCTTTCCGTAGAGATTAACGAATCTTCGGAGAAGCCGCATTTGTCATTCTTGAAAGGCTACAAAGAAATTTATAGCGAGCCGATTGCTCCGAATGAGAGAGTCTCGGTCGTGTTTCCCGAGTCTTCTAAATTTTTACTTGAAGACGAAAATACCGATCAGCCAAAAAATCTAGTCCCTTCACCTGAGCGCGGTGCCGCATTGGACAGAATTCCAGCTGTAAAGACGCCATTGGTAAAACTGACTGACGATGCCTCTTCGGAAGTAATTATCAAACACCAAAATGAAAAAGGATTTTCTTATTCGATCTTCAAAGTGGCAGACAAGTTTCCAAAGTTGGGCACACTAAGAACTAACTCAGACATAGTCTTACAAACCTTCGATTCCGAAGCATTTAGCAAGATAGTTGTTACTGATTGCTTGCCAGATTTCGGGATTCAAGCCGTAGCACCTCAGATAATTTTTCACTACGCCGATGGCGCTTTCCGTTTTGACACTGAGCTTATGGCCAAACACCTACCAACCAAGTCAGAACGGATAGATTGGCAGAAAAATTTCGCAACTCAATTGAAAACCAGTAAAGACATTCCGGTTGAACTTGCCGATGAAATATTTGACTATTATTACTGCGGACAAGCAAAACAAGCGCGTGTGTTTTTGGACAGCTGTTGGCCGGCTAAACGCCCTGGAAAAGAAGCTTACTGGAAGTTCATAGTGAATGAGATCAAAAAGAGTCCGTATCATGACGAAATTGAATCTGTTAACCGAAGGTCAGAGTCAATTTAAGTGTTCGTCCTGCTGCCCGACACCATATGCGGTACTGCCTGAAAACCAGCTAGCAGGGCCCGGTGTCAATTGTGTACAGCTGACCCGAAACTAACTTATTGTGTTGCTTCTGGCCTGCCGCATTCGCCTGCCTGCCAATCTCATCGGGGATCGCTGGAATGTGCGTGGCCCACTTCTTGTTGCCATTCATAGAGCGGTGGTCGTCAGTGACAAAAGGTCCACTCGTCCAGGTTTTTACCGCTTGTTTTGTAATGAATTGGCTGAACCTCAATTCAGGATTTTGCAGTCAGAGTCATCATGGTGCTTGGGGGATTTCCACTATGGCAGACCGATTCATTCCTTGCGCGAAGCTGTTGGACTAGTGGCGAGACGCGGGTTGACTTCTGGGCAAATCATTTGCGAAGGTGACCTTACAGCACCTTCCAAGCCTCGGGCGGACGAGAGATGGCTCTTTTCGTTTCCGAATTCTGTTTTGTCTAATCACATTGGAGACGTAATCACCGTTAAAGGTAGATGGTTAGCCGGAGACAAAACAGGTTTCGGAATTCTTGACTACAATGCGACTGGGCGAATCTACTTGAACATACCAAATCCAACCACTCCTCAGCGAGCCATAATAGGCCAACTTGCCGAGAATCAATGCGTTACTGCAACCGGCACGCTGCAAAAGTCTCTAAAAGTGGACAACTTCAAGGACAAGTCTCTAAGTGATCGGTACTTCTTCAATGCACAAACTGTCGTTTTAACAAAGAGCCAATGGTAGCTTCAGAGCAGCGTTGACAGCGAGAAACTTTGCCCGAGAGAATGGCATTCCTGTAACATACGTTTCCCTGGCAACGCTTTATCGTTGATTCCAAAGCGGCACTCGCTAATCCGAACGACGGGACGATTTTAGACCTTTGAGATAAAGACTGTGGAGTTCCACATAAACTTTGCATCGACCAGCGGATACGCTCTTAGCAGGTTCGACGGAGAGTTTAGTTATGTCACACAGAATTTGTGATCTTGGAAATAGCGAGCAAAATGAGCATGATGGAAATGCATCAGCTCACCCCACAAGTGCGTTTATAGACGCATACGAGTTTTACACTGAGACACTAAAGAATCCGGATGCCCGCATGCGGCAAACCGCAGTTGCTCTGGATGGTTTTTTCGTGGGCGGAATTAAGGAACTGCCGCTTCAATTAACCAGACATCCCGTCGAAACGGCAGAGAAAGCTCTAATGGCCGGTGCGTCCGCTGCTGTCGTTGGTGGCATCGTTGCAACTGGATCACCAATTCTAGTTGGAGGTGCTTTAGTTTGCGGTGGCGTTCTTACTGGGATTGGGTTGTCTAACAGTTGGACCAGGATAACAAATGATGGCAAGCTAAGAACTGCAATGACTAAAGCATGGAATAGCAGCGATGATGATACTCTAGCCCGAAGTAAATCCGTCGCTGAAGACATACTTGGTCTGGAAGCTTTTGACATCGGACTTGCTGCCGTTTGCACCGGCAGTGGTGCTTGGGGTGCGAAGTTAGCCGCGGAATCACTTGCAAAACCGCGTTGGCACTTCAGCCCGTCCCGGGTATGGGAAAAAGGGGCTGATGGCACTCGCACATATGAAAATCTGAAATTCGGTATCAAGGACACGCTTTTAAAGGATGGTACGTTGAAATCAGAACAGAAGTTGATGACCACTACGCACCATGCCAATGGACCCACTGTCGATGAGTATTCAAATGGTGTGAAGCAAACTCGATTTAGGGATGGAAAGATTGAAACAAGACACCCAGATGGGCGCAAAATTACCGAGGACAGCTTCCACAATCGCGCAATCGAATTGCCAAACGGAATGAAGATCAAACAATCGCCTACTCACACCATGATCAGTCGACCAGATGGCACAATCACTTCGAAACAGATTGATGGCTACGTTTATAGAACATATCCCAATGGTGACAGCTTATCGACGAGTCAGGACGGAACGGTGACCTTTTACAATGAAGCTGAGGGCACAATGTACATCACCAAACCGAACGGAGAGAAGATTGTCGTGAAGTGAGGCTCGGTCAGCCTTTCACATGGAGATATTTTCAAATCGGAGCTTCGTCGGTTGAATCACTCGCGGAATTCACTGAGCATCAGTCTGGAAGCAAGCATACAAATTCGCCACCGTGCTGAGCTGCCCATCTGCGCCGAATACTAGTACCAATATGCGCTGGTACTCTGGACCTTCGAATTTGTCAATATTTGCCCAGGCTCTGGATAACAACGGAGCTTTCAGGACTTTCACGGTTACCGCCGAACCGCCTTCGCGCGGTTTGAATGCAGGATAGCCTAGCGCTGAGCCCCAGCCGCCGGTGCTCAAATCTCCTTGTACAACTCCATCACTCCACACACCACCGTACGGCGCAACCATGTGATGATTTGGCTTTCCGGGCGCCAGCGTGCCGTACACAGCTAACGTCTGATTTGTTTCGAACATCGCATCGAGCTTTTGCTCCGCAGCTTTCGCATCTTCTGAGGCATCCGCAGCTGGTGTCGCAGTGGGCCAACGAAAGCTGTTTACGGCATTAACTAAACGCTTCACTTCTGGCAAATCAACCATAAGCATCCTACAAAGAGCGCCAAGACACTGGATAAATCTTATCAGGCTAATAAACAATTCCATGTCTTTACTATCACTGTTGACATTTTCAGCGCTAAGCAAGCGAGTCGTTTCTGAATCCAGCGCGCCATTTAATATGGCTCGTTTTCCACCGAACACTTGCCCGTCTGTCATTGGCGATCATTTGTTCAAAAGTCCAAGGAAATGCCAAATTTAAGGCGTTAAATGGACGTACTTACCATCACGGCGCTTTACCATGGCATTCGAAAGAAGTGAAAACTTAGATAGAAGCATTTCACCGACGGCTGGCGATACCGGCACAATGCTTCGTCCGTCGAATCAAGAGATGAAAGCGTTCTATTCGATCAGTGCCAAAAATGCGCTATCTGAGCCAGCTTCACTAAATTTCGGTAACGGCGAAGACCTGTACGGGAAAACGGATCTTGTTGCCCAGATGCCTAAGCTCCATAACCAGCCACAACTAATTTCTGACACAATTACAATCAATCAAGAACTTAGGAGCAACGATCATCATTGGAAGATTCCTGGTCAAGACGACGACTACAAAGGGTGGAAACCTGGCGATAAGTTCGCTCCAAAGGATTTTGATAATTGGAGAGAATCAGTTCGGACCTACGTTTCTGAATTCATGAGACTAAATCACATCGACAAAAATACGCCTGATGGCGAGTCTTTTAGAAATGCATTCCAGCATGAATTGGCAGCGGCTGCTTTTTTGAAACAAACTAATTCGCCTGGATTTGTCGTTGATGCTGTCGGGGTGGGGCAAGAAATATATCAAGCCGGAAAAGACATCTTGGGCATATATGGCGGGACGAGCATGGTGGAAGCTGGAGGTAGGGGAGGCAATAAACAACTCATAAAAGATGGACGCAAAGCTTTAACTGAAAATGCAAACAGATTGGCGACCATGTTTCCATCAGATACACCTAATGACATTGCCAATAACCATAAGGGGGCGGAATTAGCTTTAAGTACCAATCTTTGGGACAATCTGTTGAGGAAAGTTGCAGATTCGGCCGCCGAGGCTCCAATGCACAATGGTGTTGGTCAGTAAGTTGAGTAGTTCAAATAAAACTAAGATCTTAGTTGCAATGACAGCTTTTCTTTTAGTTGGCGTTGCAATGTTTTTGTTGATCTCCAAACCTACTCCACAAGCAGTGGTGCGCGTCACTGATCAAGGACATTTCGATTCACTGCGCTGGAAGAAAAATATAAAGTACGATCGAGAAACGTGTGTGTCAGATTTACTTGAACGTAAGTTGCTCGATGACCTGTCCGAAGCGCAAGTCTTGGGGCTTTTGGGAACTCCAGATTCTAAAGAATCGAGTCATTGGGATTATGAAATACGTCCTGAAAATGCCAGTTTCGAGACACTATTTGTCACTTTCAAAGATGGAAAAGTAACTAAAAGCGAGCTGCGCTCCAACCCATGAAGACCATTGAAATGGATGTTCACACCCGATTCGAAATGAAACAGAGCGGGCATTAAACACGACTTCGTTTACACGATCACCAAGTCTCTCAGCGATTCTGGAAATTCTGTTGAGTATGACGCCCAGCTCGTTTGCACTCATTTGAGTCTCGCCTCGAGCTCTTCGCTTGCAATTTGTCGTTCACGAGCGCGGCCCTCTCGCAGAGCATCGACCAGACTCAACAGTTCGTACAGCCCATCGTCTTCCTTTGCCGCAAAAGGAGCCTTGTGATGTAGTGGTTCGATTTCATACCCGCGGTCTGCCCCTGTAGCGTCAGGCCACACAGGTGGAATCGAAACGTCAGACTCGATAAGTTTGCTGAGAGGAGGTGCGG
>PLZS01000162.1 GCA_003153555.1 Candidatus Melainabacteria bacterium
GCGACGTTTCCAGACTTGTCACCAAAGACGGTGCGACTGCAAACAGTTACGTCGATCCAAGCAAATTTGGTGGCACCGCCGAGGTGCAGATCAAGATCGTAGGCCCGACAAACAATCCCAAGCTGACTACGGATGTCAAAACCGAGGGACTGCCGGTAGAAGACTTCATTACTAAATTACCTAAAGAACTGACTCCAGTATTGTGCCTACTTGGCTTGAGCAAAACGTCTCTCGTAAAAGGCGAAATTAAACTGATTCCCGACGAGAGGGTTGACATCACCAATGGCGTCATTCCAGTGGCTGGTGGCACCGTGCACACGGAAGGTTCAGCGAACCTGAAAACAGACGAGGGGAAATTCACCTTTCACACAAATGATCTTTCGCTCGCACTCGCTGAACGCAGTCTGTACAAATCTAAAATAGCAATGACTGAACTGACCAAGCTGCTATACCTCCCTGCAAAGCAGCACTTAAATATTGATGGTCTGCTGGATGTAAATGGCGTCTTCGAAAAACTGAAGAATGGACATAACACCAGTGGCACTGCAGATTTTAAGAACGCCGAATTTAGATTATCTGACGGCTCGCTGTCTGCTAAGAAAATGAATGGTCGTTTGCGTTGGAATAACGATCTGGTCACGATTGAAACCTTAAGTGGCACCATTGGCGATGGCACGTTCGATTTAAGCGGCACGGCGAGTATTCATGGCACACCCGGGGTTAACTTAAAAATCCATTCAAATCATCTTGAACTAAACCAACTGAACACATTGCTGAAAGTTCTCAAAGTTCATATACCTTTGCTGACCGAGCACCAGTTGCGCGGACGTGTTCACGATCTAGTCCTAAACGTAACTGGTCCACGCACCGCACCGATTCTATATTTCAAAACGACGCCAGAAGATTTATGCTATCAGCCTGCCGGAATGACCAGACCACTGCGGGCGAAGAGTGGCACCATAATTTATGACCACGACGTCTTAACTTTGAAAGAAGTCGGTTTCGTCACTCATAACGACAAGGTTGTCACCAGCTTCGCTATCGAACAACTGTCCACAAACGCAAAAGTGAGCAACTCAATCAGGGTCAAGTCGGAAGGCATAGACCTTTCGGATGTGGACTTTTATCTCGCTTCGTCGATCATGCCCAAGCCTTTAAAGAAGTTGTACACGGATTTTCTCAAGGAGTACAAGCTAAGCAAAGTGCACGGCAGAGTTTATGGAGATGCTCTCTGTCAGCTGAAGAACGACAAACCCAGCCTTGATGGCGTGATCAGCCTGATCAATGTTGGTGCTAAAATCGGCGACCAGCGGTTTCCGGTTGAACACATAGCCGGCACCATGTCTGCGTCAGGCAGCCAACTGCTGGTTCAGGATTTGAGCGGTTCGTTAAGAAACACGCACTTTAGTTTGAATGGTCAAGTCTACAATTATCAAAGCGCGTTGCCTGGATGGCACACTGAACTTATTGCATCCATCGATTCAAAAGAACTGTTAGAGCTTGTTCCGTCACTGACCGATCAATTCAAAAAGTGGAAGCTGGCAATTACTTCATCAGGTCCCCTCTCGTTGCGAGCTAAGGTAACTGGCAACATGAAGGAGAACGAAGTCGTCTTCACTGTCGCCTCGGTCGCCTCCAATCGACTGACGTTATCTGCACCGATTGGCAAACTGCATCAACCTCTGGATGAGGCGCTCAAGATTGATGGAACCATGACAGTCAGTCCATCGGGCATGAAACTGTCCAGCGCGCAGGTATTCCTGGGCGATTCACTGTTGCAAGCAAATGGCTCAGTCGCTTGGGCTTACGAGGACGAAGCGAAAACACAGTTGGATTTGCATCACTCGATTTTGCAGGGCTCGATAAAGTCAGCGAATGCAGTGCCCGCGAAGAAACTGATATCGGTGCTCGATCCATCGATTAGCAAAGATGTAGGTGGAACGGTCGAAGGCGCTCTAAATCTGCACGGTACAGTCTTTCAACCAAAAGCCAACGGCAAAATTCTGATTGGCAAAATTAGCGTGCCAAAGTTTGACATTCGTGACTTGAGTGGTTCGGTAAATCTTGAGGAATTGAGTGGTTCAGACCAAAAGGCAGAAATTGACTTTTCTGAAGTGCAAGTGGGACAGATTCCGGTGCACAAGATCAAGGCAGACATTAAGCTAGACGCCGATGAACAGCAAGTGAGACAGCCTAAAATTCAGATCAGTAATGGACGGGCGAACTTGGCTGGTGGGGCATTGGAGATTAACGGCTGGCTGGACATGAACGAGCACAAGCTCTCACTGCACACAACACTGGCCAAGGCGCAAGCGACTAAGCTGACCGAGCAACTGTTCGGCCACCCTGGCGAATTGAGCGGCACAGTCGACGCCGACGTAAAATTTGAAACCGAAGGAAATGATTACAAAGATGCACTGGCCAATCTCACCGGTGGTGGTGTCGTAACCGTTCATAGTGGCATCGTCACTCGTTTTGGTCAGTTGCAAACAAAACTGACGCAGGCCAATCTGCTTCATCAAGGGCTATTCGGTTTCAATTTAAACAACCTGCTGCAAAGCACCGTACCTGTCAGAACAGGGCGCTTCAAAGATTTGATTAGCGAATTCAGACTTTCTAAAAATGTCCTCTATGTCGACGAACTGACCTATAACGGAGACGACATGAGGCTTTGGGGAGCAGGTAAAGCAAACCTGACTCGGAACACGTTGGACATTGAAGTGGCTGGCAAGATCCCGCGAGTCACCTCGAGTGTCTTCGGTAGCGGCACCCTCGGCGAAATGTCGAAGGCTATGACTATCCAAAAGTTGATGAATAAAGTAACTTTGCACCAACTTGAGAATTTGCCATCACTGCCGGTGCTGGGCGATCTGGCGTCCGATAAACCAAGAGCTTTCGCCTTCAAAATAAACTCGACTTTGGACAAACCAAAAGGTGTCGGTCAATCGATCGAGAAAACTTTCCACTGGTTACCGAGCAAACCGAGAGCCTCTGCACATCCGCTACCAGGGCTTGTTTTAAGCAATTCTGGCTAAGCTGGGAGCGCGGCATCCTTGCCGGCATCTGACCAGGGAGAGCGCATTCAGGACGAAACGCTCGACTAATTTCCTAGAACTAGGGACTCCGTTTCAGTTGCTGTTGCCGGAAAAAATACACCGGGGCTTGACGGTATGTGTATGATATATGCACGCTTAAAATTTCATAATTCTAGAAATGGAACGGTTGCTCGTGCCACCACGCGCGATTCCGAAATATTCCAGGGGTGCCGGGCCTCAGGCACCGCATTCGGAGTCACTATCTTTATCGGACTCTCTGCATGAGTACGTGCGTCACATTGAGCAAGAGCGCGGCTTGTCTGCAAATACCGTTTCAGCATACAAATCAGACTTAACGGCATTCATCCAGTGGCTGAAGGGCAACAACGAACCGACCCGCCATGATGTGGCAAAGTATCTTTCCAGCCAAAAGGCTTTAGGACAAAGCTCGTCATCCACCACCAGAGTTTTAGCTAGCATGCGCGGCTGGTTCGCCTGGCAGCGGGCAACGGGACTTAGGCAAAACGACCCATGCGAAGGCTTTCAAAGCCCGCAGAAGGCAAAGCACCTACCGCAGATATTGACACCAGATGAAGTGGCAGCGATGTTGGCGGTCGCAGAAAAGTCTCGCGATAGACTGATCATCGAATTGCTTTATGGTGCCGGATTGCGAGTAACGGAATTAGTCAAACTTGACTTAAAGGATGTAAACCTCAGCCAAGGTTACATCCGCTGTCTTGGTAAAGGCTCTAAAGAACGCATTGTGCCTTTTGGAGCGCGGGCGATGGAGGCTTTGCAGCAGTTTCTTGCTCAGCCCAGAAAGACTAAAACGATCAGGGCAAAGGCTCCTCCAGGCAGTCGAGCAGCTGGCGAGCGCAGTCGCGCCACGAGCTTGAACGCAAAAGCATTACCACTGTTGGTAGACTTGCAAGGTAATCGGCTCTCTCGGCTAGTTGTCTGGCAAGCAATCAAACGTCTCGCTGCGCGTGCCGGGATTAAAAAATCTCTCTCTCCACATAGCCTGCGCCACAGTTTCGCAACCCATCTTTTGGAGGGCGGGGCCGACCTCCGTTCGGTGCAAGAGTTGCTTGGCCACTCTTCCGTTGTCACCACCCAGCTTTACACCCATGTCAGCAGAAACCATTTAAAAAAGGCATATCAAAGCGCTCAGCTAAGGTTCAGCTCTCAGCTGGCACCGATCTCAAGCCATTCGTCAACTCAAGCAGTGGATGCGATGACGAAAATTTAATAAACATCTAGCAGCTGCTCATAAGTATATGGTTTAACTTTATGTAGGTTCTTGATGTCCTGAAGCCAAATTGCTTAATTGCAAGTTCAGGCAGGTTCCTAAAGCTCGTGTATTCCACTCAGGTTCAGGTTAACCCGACGGCGACGCTGGAGAATCCAGGTAGTTGCGGCGCAGCTAGCGCAGTTTCAACCCTAACACCGACACCTGAAGACCAACGGAACGCGTAAGAGCGACGTCGACACAAACATTTAAACAACACATACTCAGGACTAAATATTCAATGAGCCGAGCAGCAAAGGTAGAGGGCACTAAGATTGCCCAGGCCGCCAAAGACTTGAACGTCACTAGCGTCACTATTCGTCGATATCTCACCGAATTCAATATCGAAACCACTTCGGATGAAAACGGCATCAAAGTTCTTCCAGATCAAGCGATGGATGAGCTGAAAGAGATTCGCCGTTTAAAAGAAGAGGGTCTGACAAACCCGAAAGTTCTTGAGATTCTCGAAGAGAATCGATTGAAGCCGAAAGAAAAAGCCGAGCCAAAATCTCGAGCTAAGGCAATTAAAAAAGTCGAACCAGTAAAGGCAGTTAAAGAGAAGGAAGTCGCGAAAGCTCCTGTCGAGGAAGAAGAGGAAGAAGCGCCGAAGGTTCGCAAAACCGCACGGCGTGTCACAAAAATCGAGCCTGAGGCCGAACCAGTTGCCGAACAGGAACAGCCATCTGAGGATGGTGATTCCGAATCTGATGGAGAACGAGGAGAGGGTGAAGAGCTTGGTGACGGTCGCAGCAAACATTCACTAACTTGCCAAACATGCGGCAAAGTTTTTGAACACATGAATCCTCGGTTGCGTGATTGCCTGGATTGCTACAGAGCGAAGCGAAAAGAACGCAGACGCGGTGGTTCAGACAGGCACAAAAATGTTATCCAGCATCCACTAGCTCAACAAGCTACCAAGACTTCTGCGCAAGCAGGCGGAGCCGAGATCGAAGCTGTTCCGCTACTGAGAGAGCCACGCGAAGGAAGAGAAAGAGTTGAACGTGAGCCGCGAGAGCGTGAAGCAAGAGAACCCAGAGAACCTCGTGAACGGATCGAAGCGCGTGAACCACGCGCCCCGAGAGAATCCCGTGAATTTGCACCTCAGGCTCCGACACCCGCACCGATCCACAGAATTGCTGCATCAACACCAGCCGCACCAGCTGCGGTGCAAAGAACAGCCGTTCGTAACTATCGTAAAGCGATTGAAGAAACCAGAACCATTACGGGTAGCTTGAAACGCCGACTAGAGCGTCCAGATCTGCCGGAAGGCGAACGTCGCTGGCTCGAACAGATCTATGCCTATCAATTGATCTTGCATCAAGGCTGGCGTCATCTAGCTGACTACAAAGCCGCAACGCAACAGCAAGGCCTTGGCAGAACACCTGTTGTAGACGAATAGAATCGTCACTTATATCGATCCGCTTGCAGCTTATACAAACGGGCGTACTCACCAGCCTGGGCGACTAGCCCAACCTGTTCGGCAAACGCTCGATTAGTTGTGCACCGCGGTTGTTTAAAACGGATCAGGCAAATCCGATTGCGGCATCGGTTTGACCGGTGCTGAAAAAACTGAATTCGGATCTTGGTTTGGAGCTAAGCCCGGCAGAAGATCTGCTGTTGCTGACTGTCCAACCATTGGTGGAGCAGTCGGAGGCATCCCGGACGAATAGCCTGGCAACGACGCGGGGGCCATCGCGGTACCAGGCATCATCGGTGATGGCATCATGTTTGTCAGATCGCAAGAACGATTCAGTCGCACCGGCAGTAGCTCGCCTTTAGACAAAGTGAAATCCAAGCCTAGCCGCATGTTAGGCATGTTGATAGGCAATCCGGTTTTCGAATTCAATCCCGAAAAAATGGACAAAGCCGACGCCTTTACGGTGCTGATCGGTCCGGACATTGCGCTGCCTGTTCCATTCTTGTGCTTCATATCCAGTGCCGGATTATGCTCGACAAATCCATACATTCTTGTCGAGCGTCCATCTGGAAAGACAAGCGTTTGCAAACTAACATCCATGGCGCCGGGGGCACCGAACTTCTGGATTCTTGCCGACTTGACCGAGATGACAGCGCCGAGAACCTTGGACTGCGGCGGAATAATGACGACTCCATTCTGGCTAAAGCCGTTTTCCAATCTGATCGAAAAAACATCGCCAACGTTGTTTTTTGCGCTGGAAAGGTCGTCTTCCAAAATTCCAGTCAAGACAGTGCCAGCGTTCAGACGTGTTTCCGACGCCCCTTTGAACATGTTGGGCGTGAAAGCGGGGATAGGTCTCATGCCGGCGGGTATCGGCAGATTGTAGCTGCTCATCGTCGGCAGGGTGAAACCTGGAGCCAGACCTGGGACGGACGGAGTGTAAGGCATGGCCGATGAATCGGCTGACGGTTGAGCGACAAGTCCCTGGGCTACAACGACCGGCGGCAAAGCGGCGAAAGCGCCACAGGCGGCAATTAAAAGAGTTGTGAGGATCCTTCGATTCATATATAAAGTGGGTGAAGTGAAACAACCTTAACGATGAAAGTTTATTGCAAGTCCGTTGCGTTGGCTATGTTGAGACTACGCATACGGCACTCCTATTTGGATCACGTGATAGAATTTGGCGAATGTTCTGCACCTTTGCCTGGCTTCGAGTCCGGCAAATAGTTGCAAACTTGTAATACAAACGTCCCTTGCCTGCAAAGCAGGACAGACGACCAGAGGGGAGAACCATTGGCCAGCAACGTTATAAAACCATACGAAGTTGTCTACATCATCAGGCCAAACCTTGATGAAGACGCAGTAGACAGAGTAGTCCTTGCCGTTGAAGAATTCATCAAAGGCACTGGCGCTACGATTGAAACAACCGACAAGAAAGGCCGCCGCCGGCTTGCTTACGAAGTCGACAAAATGCGCGACGGCTATTTCGTCCTCACCATTTT
>PLZS01000135.1 GCA_003153555.1 Candidatus Melainabacteria bacterium
GGAACGTTATCTTGGGATTAGTCCTAGTACTAGTCCTGGAACTAGTCCTGGGAGCGCCGTATTCTTGCCGGCACCGAAAAACTTCTCGAAGGCTAGTCATTGATTGTCCAACGTGTGGAATGTTGTCTTGGGACTAAGAGCGCATCCGCACCAGCGCGAAGCTGAGATTAAAACCTGGGGTATACCTTTACTTTTTGCTTCCGTTTAATATGTTAAGCAAAAAACGCAGACTTACGTGATCTTGTAAGCCCTTGTAATGTCTTGGTTAGCAGTTTTGCTAAAGTCTGAAAACGCTGATGTAATATTCGTTTACTTTAACTGGGATGGGGTGTTTTAGAGAGGGTATCCCCTCTTTAATGTTCACTGGAAGTGCAATTGATTTCGCATTATTCTAACGCGCTATTAGGCGTGGTTTTATGACGGTCAATGTATCGGTCAAATGTATCGGTCAATGTATGACGGTCAACTCTTCGACTAAGTAATCAGGTATTCGTGCTCAAGTCGATCTGTGGCGTCCGTCAGTTGTAGATGATGAGAACTAGCGGCCGCGAACGCTCCTCTGAGTGCAGATTGCCAACCTTCATATTCGCTGGATCTATCCTTGCTCGGCATTATCTTCGAATCTTGTTGCCAGTCTTCCGAGAGCTCGGCCAAGTCTTTCACTAATCCACATGTCAATGCCGCCAGAGCACCAACACCCCAGGCAGTTGACTCGACTTGAGCTGACCGCACGACTGGAACCTTGAGCAGGTCTGCTTGAAATTGGACCATGAAATTATTACGAGTAGCGCCGCCATCCACGCGTAATTCGCTTATGTTGATGCCATGCAGCGACATGTCGCTTGCAACGTCTGCAATTTGAAACGCTATTGATTCTAAGGCTGCTCTAACTAAATGTGCTCTGGTACTACCTCTGGTGAGCCCGACAATTGTGCCGCGCACATGCGAGTTCCAGTGGGGAGAGCCCAATCCAACAAATGCCGGCACGAAATAAACTCCTTCATTTGAAGGTAGCGATTCAGCCAAGGCTTCAGTTTCGTCACTTGATTCAATTATCGCCAATCCATCGCGCAACCATTGGATCGCCGCCCCGGCAATAAATATCGCTCCTTCTAAAGCATAAGTCGCAGGCTGACCTTCAAGCTGCCACGCCACTGTGGTTAAGAGCCCGGGAATAAGTTTTGACTCAGTGCCTATATTCGTGAGCAGAAAGCTGCCGGTTCCGTAGGTGCATTTACCCATGCCCTGTTCAAAACAACATTGACCGAAAAGAGCAGCTTGTTGGTCGCCCAGATTTGCCAAAATTGGCGCGGAAAATCCAACTAGAGCTTCGTCAGTATTACCAAATTTTCCATTTGAGGGGATCACTTCAGGCAGCATGGTTTTGGGAATTTTCAAGCGATCGAGAAGTTCGTCATCCCACTTCAATGTGTGAATATTGAGTAGCATCGTCCGTGAAGCATTGCTTGGTTCTGTGAAATGATTTTTTTCTTTAGTCAGATTCCAAATCAACCATGTGTCTATTGTGCCAAACGCAAGCTCACCCTTGTTCGCCAGCTCCTGTGCGCCTTTCACGTTGTCTAAGATCCAACGGATTTTAGGTCCGGAAAAATAAGCGTCTGGAACGAGTCCAGTTTTTTCTCTAAAGTGATCAGACTCATGCCGAAGTTTTTCAGATAACTCCTGGGTGCGACGGCACTGCCAAACAATGGCTGGGTAAATTGGTTTCCCTGTTTTCCTGTTCCAGACTACGGTTGTCTCTCTCTGATTGGTGATGCCAACGCAGGCGATATCTTCCGCGCTGATACCAGCATTTTTAATTGCCTCTTTAATGCACTCAATTTGCACTGAGAGTATTTCACTGGCGTCATGCTCAACCCAACCTGGCTGAGGAAACGATTGCGTGAACTCTTTTTGCCCTAAGCCTTTGGTCCTGCCCGCTTTGTCAAACACAATTGCTCGGCAGCTAGTCGTGCCCTGGTCGATACTAAGGATGAAGCTTTTCATAAATCACATTAATTGCCAATAGGAGTTAAGATCTTAGTACGTAGCGGCGACTATCTCAATCGAAAAATGAAAATACCTCCAATAGTTCCGAATAATCCTCTTAGTTTTACCTGCGCTGTTTGCGGTTTACCGCTGGGTGGGTTGTTGACTGGCCTGCCTGCGCCCCCTGGTGGCGGGTCGAAGAAGTGTTCGGTTTGTCATGAGTCGGTTTGCGCGAAGCACTTTGCTCATGGCAAGGATGTGTGTTCTAACTGTGATAAATCAGGTTGGTGTGATACGCCCAATGGTCCAACCTTTTAAGAATGCTGGATTTGATTCAGGCAAAACCCTATTGAGCAGGTGATGCAATTTTGTTGTAATCCATTGGTTAGTAGCTAACGGTCATTGCCAATGCTCATAGCATTTTTAAGTCGCTTGATTCCGGGTTTCCAGGCTGCGTGTACAAGGTTGCGCCTAAATCACGGTAAACCCAAAGATGTTTTTGAAGACCTGTGGTTCTTAATTGATCATTACTTAAAGCGCGGCGAACTTGACCGCGCAGAAGCTCTTTCCCATTCGCTGGTCGCTCTTGCGGAAGGAGAAACCGTGCGCTGGTCCGACCCAGAGCTGTTTCCTGTTCAGAAGTCTTTGCGATATAAAAAGGACAGTCAAAAATCGGCGCTACTTTGTCTATCACTACTATTGGTGCCTTTGCTAGCTATTTCGCAGCATCAATGGATTCTGACCGCAATGGCCAAAGATAAGATGCGTGCTGGTCAAGTCAAAGAGGCGATCGCGTTATTGCGCTCCGAGCTAGCAATTGAAAATCTGTACACGGATGACACCGCACATGTCGAGTTGACATTAGCGGATGCGTTGATATGCGACTATCAGCTCCCTGTGGCCCAATTGCTCGTTCAGCATGCGCTCACGGCAAATCCCAAGCACTACCAACGAGCGATCTATCTTGATCTTCAAATCGCAATGTTGACCGGTCAGGGTAAACGAGCAAATCGCGATGCGCTGGCGATTAGCAAATTTATGAAGCAGAAGGAAGTGATTTCCACTTTACTGATGTCCAACGTTCTGATCGGTCACGGCTTTTATACTGATTTCGAAACGCTGCTTCAACTTGCTGGCACTGAGCAAGGCTTGGCGGGCTACAAATTGATTAAGAATGCTGTTCCAGAGCTGGAAGAGGATCAAAAGTTGTGTGCTGCAATGGGCTATTTTTGCAAAGCACGTCGAGAGAACGAGCTTGCAGCAAGGTGGTTTAAGCAGTCGTTGACGTTGTTACGAAGCAGCCGATTTAAATCAGACCGGGTTAGATTTATCGATTCTGCCAACCAATACGTTGCTCTTGTTGCCCACACCAAGCCAATCGAAGCGCGGCGCTGGGAATGGACTGCTTTGGGAATCGCCAATCAAAATAATTTGCCCTACGAGACGTTTGAGGATAAGTGTCACCAACCTCAACTGAGCTTCGAGCAATAAGTAGCAATTTCTTGCACGCATTCGGTCATCAATTGCAAAGCCTTGGTGCTTCGAGCCGCAGCTGATTTCGCGCTCTCCATGTTGATGTGTTGTGCTTCAACCAGGGTGCGAGCCAATTCTTTTGGTTGCGGGACGTGAACAAAGAGTACCGAGTTCAACGCGCCTGTTTCTTCCTTATAGCGCAGGGCGTGATAGTAAACTTCGTTGCAAATGAAGCTGCCCGCGAAGTTTGAAACTTCAGTAGGAAAGTTCTTTCCTCTCAAGACTCGGCGCAAATCAGTGAGAGGTAGGTCCGTTTTCAAAGCCTCAGACTCGCCTTTGTAGATCGGCGTACCGTCGTATCGGTGCCCATTGTTATCCGGAATCCCATAATCCCTAATATTGAGCGCATACCGTTCGAGGCTTATTTTGCTTCGTCCGCCGGAGAGCCCGAGCATGATTAGGGATTTGTATCGATTCTTGGATAGCTGATTTCGGATCGCGCGCCAAGACTGTTTGCAGCAAGTTGGCAAAACCAGGGTGTCGACTTCGACTAACAGGTTTGTCCTTGGAATCTTGAATTCTTCAGGTAATGATTCGACAATTCTCTGACTTGGGTTGGATGTGAACTTGCCAAAGGAATCGAAACCCGTAATCAAGCACCGCTCAGTGCGGCTCGACGAAGTTTTTAGTCTCATTTTTTGCTGACTTTTGCCAGTATCCGTTGTGCGATCATGGTCATAGTGTAGAATGAAAAACCACTCCTGCGCCGAAGTGGCGAAATGGCAGACGCAGTTGACTCAAAATCATCCGCCTTAACGGGCGTGTCGGTTCGACTCCGACCTTCGGCAGGTTTTATTTTCTAGCATTTGAGCATTACTATTTCTGGGGTAGTCAGCACGCGAAATGTGACCCCGGTGTGACCACAGCGTCCCAGTCATTTTTCGGTTATCTTTATGAGCATTTGTGTGATGCGTGAGACTGTGACATCGGGTCTCTGTCCACGCTTTGATCCGGCTACGTACCGCGCTAGTAGGCTTTACGGTAGTTTCGTTCCATAAGGTTGTCCGTTATTATACTTTTAGTGCTTTTGGTATAATAACAAGGTCGGTTACGGAACCAAAGTATCACTATGAATCCGAAAGATTTTACGCCAAAGTCGCCCGGTAGGCTTGCTCTAATAGATGACCGCGGGGTGGCCTACGTCCCAAGTCCTCTACCGCCGAAATTTGAGCCAAGCTGGGAATTGGTGACAGCACTGTCAGACGCTGATAGAGCAGTAAGTGAACTTGCTGGGGTTGCTAGGACTTTGCCAAATCCTCATCTGTTGATCCGTCCATTCATAAATAGAGAAGCTGTTCTCTCCAGCCGTATTGAGGGCACGCAAGCATCCTTGTCTGATCTCTATATGCTTCAAGGCGTCGAAGAACCTTCTGCACAGTTGATTCACTCGGATGTTGTTGAAGTCGTTAATTACATTCACGCACTTGAACACGGCTTAGCGCGTCTCAGTGAGTTGCCTTTGAGTATTCGTCTAATAAAGGAGTTGCACCAAATATTGATGGGCGGAGTTCGAGGCGACAACTTGGCTCCTGGGGAATTGCGTGTACTGCAAAACTGGATAGGACCCACAGGCTGCACACTTAAAACAGCAACCTATGTGCCACCACCGGTTCCAGACATGGTAGAGGCGTTGCAATCGCTCGAGGTTTTCTTTCATGAAAGGACAGCACTCCCACCACTTGTTCGACTAGCAATCATCCATTATCAATTCGAGGCGATTCACCCATTCCTCGACGGTAACGGACGAATTGGTAGACTGCTGATTACGCTGATATTGTGTGCCGATCAAATCTTGCCTCAACCTCTTTTGTACTTAAGCGCGTACTTTGAGAAAAACCGCCGACAGTATTATGATTTGCTGCTCGACGTTAGCCAGCAAGGCACTTGGGAAAATTGGATTTTATTCTTTTTGACCGGTGTTGCCGAGCAGTCACGTGACGCCATTAAGCGAAGCAAAAATCTTTTGGATCTTTGGCAATACTACAGAGACACGACGTTGCAAGGCTCTCGCGCTACCGGTTTACAATTGAGAATGCTTGACACTCTCTTTAAAACACCAATCATAACCAACGCTCGTATTTGTAGAGAGTTGGATATTACGGCAAGAGCTGCACAACAAAACATCGATAAGCTTGTCGAGAACAAAATCTTGTCAGAAATTACTGGACGTCAGCGTAATCGCGTTTTCTCCGCTCGAGAGATTATGAACATAACTGATGCTCCTGAAGCATAGGCACAGTTCGACAACGGCAGAAGAATCATGAATCTATTGGACAAACTTGAACTTATGCGCCCGCCCGCCGCGTGGGGGATTTTAGTTGGTTCTGCTTGTGAAGAGGCGATAAAATATTGCCCGCATCCGCATACTTGTGTAGCTTTCACCTGATCAACTGAGCTGGTGTGAGGGCCACTGGTGCTATGCACTATGGGTAGCACTATTAGTTGGGGGGACGCAACCGTCAATACTAGGTAGAGTGGTAATACAAGGAGACCTTCCTATATGCAACCTGACAATCCTCCGCACTCTAACTATCCTCCCAGTCTGGCTGAGCTCGAATTGGTTCAGCAAACTGTTAGTTTTCAAATCAACCAAACACAGAAAGAGCATGGTGACTCCGTTGAACTACAGACAATGAGGAGTGGACTCTTACAAATCGAAGAGAAGATCGCACAACTACGCATCGACATGCAAATTCTTGTGGAAGAGAGCAAGAAGAAACCCAAAAGTTAAAAAGTCGACATGCTGTATGGTTGGTTATGTGACGCGGAAAGTGTGGAATGATTGTTCTGCTGTCCGTTCTTGAGCATCGACGTGAGCCAAATCCTACCGACTGCCAACTCTTCAACAACAATTACCTTGCTCAGCCCCAAGGCCGAGGCTCTCTTAAAGAACATGAACTCGGTCATGGTCGGCCAGGCTCACAGCTCCAGACTGGTTGCCATCGCATTGTTAGCAGGCGGGCATGTGCTAATTGAGGATGTGCCTGGTGTCGGAAAAACTCTGTTAGCGAAAAGTTTGGCGATGTCCATCACGGCAGATTTTAAACGGATACAGTGCACACCCGACCTGCTGCCGTCTGACGTTTCGGGCGTAAGCATTTTTGATCAACGGCAATCGACCTTCAACTTCATTCCAGGTCCGATCTTCACTAACATTCTGTTGATAGACGAAATTAACAGAGCCACTCCTCGCACGCAATCCAGTTTGCTGGAAGCCATGGAAGAGAGACAAGTCACCACGGATGGTGTGACGCGCACATTACCGGAATTGTTTTTTGTATTGGCGACTGAAAATCCTATTGAGCATCATGGTACGTTCCCACTGCCTGAAGCGCAGTTGGATCGCTTTATGATGTCATTTTCTCTTGGTTATCCGAAACCCGCACAGGAGGCTGAAATAATCAAGAAGACTCTGATTGATGGAGCCTTCATCGCTAACTCGGTTTTAACCACAGAGGATGTTTTAAAGTCGCGAGTCGCAGTCAAGCAAGTCTTTGTTCATGAGTCCCTGATCAATTACATAGTTGACATAGTTAACACGACTCGAAAGCACCCGTCCATAGTCTTGGGTGTGAGCCCGCGAGGCAGTCAGCTTTTAGTCAGGGCAGCACAAGCTGCCGCTTTCATCGATGGAAGAGATTTCGTCAAACCTGAAGACATAAAATCGCTAGCACCATTTGTTTTCGGTCATCGCATTGTGCCTAAAGTAAAAGCCAACAAAGTCAACCATGCAGAAATTATCGAGAAAGTCCTCGACACAGTTACCGCACCAGGGTGATCCTCCGCCGACCTCGGATGGACGTATATCTGGTGAGGCAGGTTCTACTAGTGCTGCTATTGTTAGTGCCAAACCGTTTTGTACCATTCCCCTTGGTTTGGGGAACAAGCTAATCCTTGAATCTCGCTTTTGGAGATTCAACCTTCTCTCTATCTGGCTCTATATATTCGCTGGTTATACGGCGAACGAGTGGATGTATTTGTTAGCGTCGGCATTTTTTGTCGCCAGTTTGCTTGGATTGATTCTTCCATTCCTTCAACTTTGGGACGTAGAAGCTATCTGTTCTATGCCAGATGAAGTGCTTGTATCCGAGTGCGCGGATGTCAAAATAGCTTTGCGCCGCACCATGCAGCTCGGCATGATTTCGGCAATCCTTCCGCTTCAATCCGTGCGGATGAGTATTCAGCTTTTGAGGCGCTCTGCGTCCAACGATCATGAGCATGTGGTGCCACCAGATCCAGTGCTGATCGATCACATCTATGGCGAATTCTGGTTTGAATTTCCCACCCACGCTTTAAGGCGGGGGGTTTACTATCTGAAGGGCGTAGAGCTGCTCTCGAGTTTTCCGCTTGGATTGGCGTGGTGGTCGAGAACAGTGTCTTTGAAAAAAGATGATGCCGAACCAAAAATTACGGTGCTACCGCTAGTAATACCTATTTCTGGTAACTTCCTTTTCAAGATTGGTGGCGTTAACTCCCTGATGGGAATTTCTTCGGCTAGTTCAGTTGTTACCACGCAGTCCACGAGTGTTCGCGGCGTCAGAGAGTTTAAGAATGGTGACAGCTTGAGGCACATTCACTGGGCTTCTACTGCCAGGGTCGGTAAGTTGCTTGTGCGCGAGTTTGAATCAGAAGTATTACCGGTTTTTGATTTGTTTCTTGACTTAACTGCGAACTGGCGTGATCAAGAACAATTCGAATTGGCGGTTTTGCTCTTTCATTCGTTAGCGCATCTGGGTTATGGAATGGGCTCGTTGCCCCAATTGACTCTTCACCCTGCACTAGAGAGCGCGACTGTCGCAAGCTTGATGTCTGACTTGCCGCAGATACCAACAAGTGTGGGCTGGATATCACAGGTGCTGGCGCGCGTAGAACCAATCACATTGTCGGATTTGCCGAGAGAGGAGCGGCAAGTATCAGATCTTTCCCCGGCATTGGTAGGTCCAGTGGAACGACCGATTTTATGCATTCAGCCCTCGCATGAGGGCTTGATGAAATCGAGTCCAACACGTGGCAATCATATTGTTTATCCAATCAAACTCTGTTTGGTTGATCGAGCATCCATCTCAGATGTTTCGTCGACTTCAGTTTTGGAGAAGAAACTGTCCGCTTCAAGCGAGGCGACAGTAATTGCTGTGCTCCATTCTGAAACTGATATTGAGGCGCTATGAGTAAAAGGAAAAAGACATTCTTTGCGCCTCCAAAACGTCATGACCCACCTGAAGATTCATTGGCCTTTAGAGTGGTTGTTTTTGCAATGTCTGTGCTGTGCATATGTGCTAGTTGTGTGCTAGTCGACACGGCGCCGATGGTGATTGTTTTTTATGTGTTCCTGGTAATTAGCGGCTCATATTTGAGCTATCAATACAGGCACGACAACAATTTATGGTTGACGCGATTTGCAGTTGTTGGCTGTCTCGTGGTGGCCGGAAATTTCTTTTTTGATTTGATGGCACCATTTAGAACTGGGCATTTTGAGCTGTTGGCACCAGTCGTGCATCAAGTAGCCGGTACGTTGGGTTGCTACAGCTTTGAATTGAAGGGGCGTTACGGTCTGAATTTTTCGTCGGCCATCGCCCTGATTCTTCTGTGCCTAGTTGCAGATGTCGGCAGGAGCTTGTTGTTCGGTGTCTGCGTCATTTTGTATGTTTGTTTGGGCGCGGTGCAGCTCTATTATGATTGCCTTTCGCGCACCAGCCAGACTTGGCTTGCAAAGCCTATACTTCGTGCGCAAACTAGCTCAAGGGCTCAGACATTGTATTCGCGCCATGCCGGTGGCAACGTGGTGCTAACACTTTGCTTGGTACCACTTCTGAGTGGACTTTTGTTTTTAGTGTTGCCTCGCTTCAACGGCATTATGGATTTGACGGTGGCGGCTATTCGAAACAACACGCCGCCAGAGCTGAATTATTCTAGCGACCAGATGCGTCCGGATTTTTCAAAACGGAAACCATATGATTACGAGAAACATCGATCGCAGCCCTCCAAGGTTGTAGGGGCTCCCGGCGTGAAGGCACAAGGGGAAAAGAGTGTCAGCGCTATGGCCGCAGCGGCTGACGGAGCAGCGACTACTGCCATAAGTGCCTCGACTAGTAGTGCCGCCAACACCTCCGGCAATGCCCAACACTCGCGATCGGATCAGCCCAAGGATGACTCAAATCTGGACATTGCCTATCATGCTAAAGGCGCTGAGAGCTCCAATATCCTGATCATGAAGATTGCGGCAAAGCGGGCCTTCTATGTGCGGTCTCTTTGTTACGACTATTTCGACGGACGTGTTTGGTCAGTTGACGCCTCGAGAGTAAATGAGACGAAGGAATTTCTCCCGACTCAAGGGTCACCATACGTGGTATCGCAAGCCCCGTCTCTTTCACCCTTGAAATTCTTTCCAGGCGTTGACCTGACTCAGGAGTATCACATCGAAGGAAATCTGAGTGCTGTTTTACCTGTGGCATATATGCCGCAAGAAGTGACTTGTGATGGCGAAAAAATCGACGTAGACAGTTACGGAGTAATTAGGGCGAGTCATTTTTTAACCAAGGGAGCGCACTATAAAGTAAAGTCAAAAGTGCCGGTTTACAACTTGGATTATATGCGCCAAATCCCTAGGATGAGCGATTTTGAAGAAGATTCTGTTCGGTATGCGCAAAGTAGTAATCTTCAAGTTCCAGCGAACTTCTCATCCGCGTTGCCTGCTAAAGCTCGAACGATCATTGGTGATACAGGCAATTGGTTTACTCAGGCAGAGCGCCTCTCTGATTACTTCAAGACACATTACAAATACAAAATTCACGAGAACGAGTTAGATTCAGATGCAACAGATCTCGTTGGAAGATTCGTTTTAAACGCAGAAGCTGGTGATTGTCAGGACTTTGCTACAGCCTTCACCTTGATGTGCAGATCAGCTGGCATACCCGCGCGCCTGGTGCGGGGCTATTTGCCTGGGAAATTGAATGATCTTACGGGATTTCGCGAAGTTCGTCAGAAGGACCTTCATGCCTGGTCCGAAATATACTTGCCGGATTATGGCTGGATTCCCTTCGACTCAACTCCAAATGGATCAATGCCTGCACAAGCAGCCGAGGAACGGTATAGCTTTTCGACGATTGCCAAGAAAATTGAGTCCGTAGCCACAGGACATGACGTCGAGCAAAACTCGCATTCTGCAGCAACGCCGGAGAAAGAAATAAGTTGGCGACAAATCTTTGAGTGCATCGTTGGTGGTGGCATAGTGCTGGTTATTACTTGGCTGCTTATAAATGCAATTAAAGAAATGATCCGCCAAAGCAAGGCTGAGTCAAACTTGATTACGAATGAGGTTAGGCTGTTTCGCAAGGTCGTTAAAGACTTGAAGGCTGTCAATGTAGTCCGCTCCCCGGCAGACACGGGAGATGATCTGCGTGATCGCTTAAGAGCTACCATTATCGAAAGGCAGAAAGTAGGATTGCCAATCGATTCCCAACTTGAATCCAAACTTGAACGTTTTTTGGAAGTTTATGCCGCTGCTTATTTTGGCAACAAAGACCACTTTGAGGAACTCAAAGCATTGCAAAAGGAAATCAGTGACATGATCAGAGTTAAGCGAAAAAATTGAGGAGAGAGATGATGTTGTCGATGAAAGTTGTCGCAATTTTGCTGGCCGCTAACTTTGCTCTGGGCTCTGCCACTAGTGCCGCAAACCCTCGAACTGGAAGCGCATCTTCCGGTATTGTCAATATTTATGCGCCAAGAGAGAGCAGGATGGCCACGGTTCAGTTACATGAGCCAAGCACAAATCTGGATTTTACTTATCCCAAAGCATGGCAGCGACTACCCACAACCGAGAAAGACTCTGTTTTGAAAGTTGCCGGCACCAGCGATGGTCATTACGGCGAATTGAAAATCAGTAAAATCGAAGATGTACCTGATATTTCGGCAGCAAAGAACTTCATTCAGTCTGGTTTAGAGCGAGCCTTTCCTGGAAGCGCCCAGCTGGAAGAGCGAGAAGTGCGCTTCGGTACCAAGTACCAATTCACTGGCACTGACTTGCACCTGAGCTTCACTATCGGTGAGGCTTCTTATCGCGATCGAATGGTTTTCTTTTCTGATAATGGACATATGTTTATTTTCTCCTTTCTTTGCAAGAACAGCGACTATGCATTGATGGGCCCCATCTTCGATCAGATTCTCTCTAGTACTCACCACTCCCAGGGCTCCTCTGTGTCCAGTTCGAGCGCGGCGAAGAAGGAGTTGACTTTTGAGCGGTACTCTGACAAATCAGGGCAAATTTCCGTCGGTTATCCGGCTGGATGGAAGGTTGAAAATCGGGATCCAGGCAAAGAGCTCGACGTCAAGTTTACAGGTGCAAGCGCTCAAGGGCTTGGTGCAGAAATGAGCTTGGCCAGAATAGACAAAAGCCCGACCCTATCACTCGATCAGTTTGTGGATACATACGAAGACATTTACATGAAAGACCTCAAAGATCTACGCCGACAATCAACACATCGCACCACATTCGGTATCAGTCATGTGGACGGACAAGTTCACTACTCGACATTCACCGTCGATGGACACTCCATGCGACAGGCTGCTGCATTTTTTGCAGATTCAGGTCACTACTATTGTGTCGCGCTGAACACAGCCCTCTGGCCGGAACGCGAGTCGCGCGACCTTTTTGAGCGAGTGCTGGCCAGCGTTAAGCTTTCCAATTGAATATTAAATCGGATCACACAAGGACCGATTGATCGTTAATTTGTTAAAGGAGCGGCACCGACAAGAACGAGTAAAATCAGGCACTTAATGCCCTAATTTTGATTACACGGTGAAGAAAACGGGCATGATGGAAAGAGTGATCCAGTCCGAAACCTTCAGGTTTAGAGATGCGACTCAGGTCTTCTTTCAGTTATTCAGCCGTTTACGTAGCAATCGGTAGTCTCCTGGGCGCGTCATTGCTACGCGTTCCAGCAGCGTGGTCAGTTGAGAGCAATGACATCTCAGTGCTGCAGCCCCAACGCGCACAGCTTGACAATACCCAGCCACCGCGCATGAAATTGGAAGGTAAGGCTGAGATGGCCGCACCTCTGTTCACCAATCTGCGTGAATGGCAAGCCTCGCAGTATTACAAGCAGGGCGTGTCAGCTCTGTCAGTCAACAATCTCTACGGGGCCGCCGAACAATTTAGAATAGCCGAAGCCGGGTTCGCTATGGCAAACAACGGCAGATTCCAAGCTCAAGCGAAGTATGCAGAAGCGCAGACGCGTCGCTTGCTTAGGCAGTACGCTCAGGCTGGCACGCTCTATGCAGCCGCAGCTGAACTTTTCCGTAAATATGATCCGACTAGCCCATACCTGAAAGCCTCTATCGATCAGTTCGGTCTGCTTTCTATGGTAGGAAAAACGGCTCCGAACAACAAAAAGCCTTTGCAGGGTCAAGCCACTGAAAACGAGTTGCCACCTGAACAGACGCTCAAGTCTCTACCGGCAATGACCGATCACGTCGATAAAGTTGTCCCCCTTTCCGGCAGTGTCACCCAGCTAGCGGGCGGCATCAAGGTCGATTCTTTGAAGGACGGCGACTTTTTTAATGGCGGAAATCAACTGCCAAAGGCGGCCGCAGTTAATGTCAGTGACGCCTACGTCAAAAATACCGTTTTAAAGGCATTTACAGACATGACTTGTTTGGAATTCGCCGCATTGGGCGGCAACTATTACACAGCGCCAGACCTTTACAGCTCCTTTAAAGTGAATGGCAAAGCGATTGTGGTTGGCGCCTCCGACCAGGCCTTCAGCCCCTCGGTCAAATTAACAATTAATGGAAAGCAGGCCACAGTGGCTATGGACCTGCCCGGGATGAGCCGTCACAGCAAGAACATCCTCCTTGTCACCGATGAGCAGCACGTTCTGGCTATGGATCCCAGAACCAAAGACACTTGGAAGCTTGTCACTTCTTTCCAAAAGTCAGTGCCAAATTTCAATTGGTGGAAGCTCACTCACGAGAAGAAACAGAAGTACATTTCTCCTAATTTGAAGCGCATGGATGTTGATGAAGAAGTCGCCGGCGCCAATATTCCAGGCTCTTTCTTTAACCATACGAAGTCACAGTCTCTCTTCAGTCATACCAAGCCGAATCGAACTACTCAGGCGGCAGCGCGCTAATCCAATTTACGCACAGTTCAATTGCCGCGTCTTCGCTCTTTGGTTTGAAAGAGTGGTCGCCTTGCACCACCTGTGATGCATAGGGAGTGGTCAGATGTTTTTGCTCTTCAGCGAGCTGCAGCAAAGGGCAAAGCTTGTCATTATTGCCAGTGATGAAAAAGACTGGGGCTTTGATTCTCGCTAAGTGCGACCAGTCACGGGGTTTGGGATTTTTCCCTATCCCACATATCGGTAAGCCGTAGAAGACAAGGGCGCGAATGTCATCTCTTTCAGCTGCCACGAAAGAACCGACCCTGGCTCCAAATGATTTTCCAACCAGGATGGGATTGCCGTACTTCCGCATATACTTGATGGCATTAATAAGCTCTGGCTGCTCTTTCTTTCCGCCTGCCGAGGGAGCCGGACGCAGACCTATATAGCTAAAATTGAAGCGCAACACTATAAAGCCAAGTTGCGCCAGTCGCTCGGCAGTTTTTACCAGGATTGGAGCATCCAAGCCGCGCCCTGCGCCGTGCGAAACAATTACCGGACCCCGCTCTCCGCCACCATTTATGGTGCCAAGCAAACCATTGCCGAATTTGATCTCGCTCTGTTTGGCCACCCTTTTTCCTGCCGGCTGTTTGGGGTATCATCTCACAGAAGAGTAATCATTCAAAAGAATGGAATAAAATAGGAGTAGGAACTCCCGGTTGAGGTGTATTGATGAAGTGTAGCGAAGTCGTACCAATGCTGAATTTAATGCTGGATGACCAGCAGCAGCCTGAATCGACCTCAGCAGTAAGCAGACATTTAGGCGAATGCCCCAAATGTCAATCGACCTGGAGCAACGACCCAGAATTTGGGCAGAGCGTCCAGAACCTTAAAGGTAAAGATGAAATTCCTGGGGCGGTAATTATCAGGCTTAAACAGCTCCTGGTGAAAGTCGACGAGAAAAAGTCTCCCAAGAAAGGATCGGCATCGCCGGCGGTGCAAAAGGAGGCAACCCCTAAATCTGCCGATGATGATGATGAGCCGGAAGCCGAAGATATTTTCACCGGTGCAATTGAAGATGATGAAGAAGTTGAATTGCCGGCGAAGCTCGAAGACGTCGTTAAGGGCGCGGGCGACGACGATCCAATTCGCTTATATTTGCGTGAAATCGGCTCTATTCCGCTGCTCAAGGCGGATCAAGAAATCGAACTAGCCCGGCGAATCGAACAGGGCGGTTCTGAAGGGGCGATTGCCAAGCGGCAATTGGTTCGGGCGAACCTCAGGTTGGTCGTTTCTATTGCTAAAAAATATGCCAACCGCGGCATGGCTTTTCTCGACCTCATACAGGAAGGGAATTTAGGGCTGATCCGCGCCGCTGAAAAGTTTGATCACCAGAGAGGCTACAAGTTCAGCACCTATGCCACTTGGTGGATACGTCAGGCTATTACGCGGTCAATTGCTGACCAGGCTCGCACTATTCGCATCCCCGTGCACGTTGTTGAAACGATTAACAAACTGAAAAAGGTTACCCGCCAGCTGGCGCAAAACTTTGGACGTAAACCGACCGAAGAAGAAATCGCCAATGCGATGGAAATTTCGATAGCCAAATTGCGAGACATTTTGAAAGTTGCGCAAGAGCCTGTCTCTTTGGAAACACCGGTTGGCAAAGAAGACGACAGCAGGTTAGGTGACTTTATTGAGGATCAAGATTCTGAGACTCCTGCTACCTCGATCACTCATCAACTTTTGCGGGAAGACATCATACAAGTGATGGCTGCGCTCGGTCCAAGAGAGCGAGACGTGCTGCGCCTGAGATTTGGACTTGATGATGGACGTCAAAGAACTCTCGAGGAAGTCGGACAATTGTTCGGCGTTACGCGTGAGCGCATTCGTCAAATAGAAGCCAAGGCTCTTCGTAAGTTGCGTCATCCACAGCGGTCTCGCCGCTTGCGGGATTACATCGATTGAGCCTGGGAGCGCCGGCGTGATAAATTCCACGAATGGGCGTGGCAACGCACCTATCGATTGTCATCGCTATGTCGATTGAATCGCTAACAGTGCCGTCTTCATCTCTTGTGCGGATCTAAATCGGTCCGTAGATTCAATCGCTGTCGCTTTAGCCACGACGGAGTCCAGGGCACCACTGACAGTGTCCTTTAGAAGGATTGGATTGGAAGTGGTCAACGGTTCGGGATCTTCTCCCGTCAAGAGATAAAACAGCGAGCAGCCAAGCGCATAAATGTCGCTTTGTAGCGTGGCTCTGCCTCGAAATTGCTCGGGCGGTAGATATGCGTGTTTGCCGACGACTGTTCCTATCGCGTGCTGGTCGTTTTTCTGTGCCACCATAAAGTCGATTACCTTTATTGAATCGTCGCCGCACAAGATAATGTTGTCGGGCGTAAAGTCTCGATGAATGATTGGTGGACTCTGCGAATGCAGATGTGTCAGCACATCACACATTGCCAGTCCGTACTGGATCACTTTGCTCTCGGGCAGTGGTCCGTGCTGGATCACGTAATCACGCAGATTCGGACCGTCAATGTGTTCGAGCACCAAATAGCCTCGATGGTCTTCCACGAAAAATCCTTGCAACTTGACGATCAGGGGTGAATTTAGCTGTTCGAGCATGTTTGCTTCGTTCTCGAAATTTTCGAGAGCTTTACGTCGAACTTTGGCGTCAACATAAATAGGCAAAATGTATTCTTTTAAGACGACCTTAGTACCATCCTCTTTTCGTGCCAAGTAAGCAGAGCCCTGCCCGCCGGTACCCAGCTTGTGTTCTAGTACATACTTGCCGCCTTGCAAACTAGATCCGGAAATCAGCGGTATCAGCTTCTCGCGTCGGGGTGGTGCCAGCAGAGAATCAAGCCATATTTGTGTGTAACTTGGATCTTTTTGATCGGGATTTATTTGATCGAATAGATTTGGATCGATGTGTTCGACAGACAGACCTGAGGCGTAGGCTACGGCGCTGAGCAGATCTTTCCAATTCTGCGCGGTGGCGATTTGTTCCAATTTGATTTTATATACTTCTCCAGTTTTTTTCACGAAGCAAAGTTGTCGGTCTAAGGTGCGCTGATTTGGTTTTTCAACGCTTAGTTCTATGCTTTTTAAATCACGCCATGGCAGCTGCTTTTTGACTGACGCCGAGCCGGCAACCGTTGTTTCGCAGCGCAGCTCTTCAGGAGTGCAGCGTATTTGCGTAATCGGAGATGTTCGAGCGTAGAGTGGGATGAGCGCTAACGGGACGAACTTTATGAACTGGAACATGAAATAGAAGTTTCCGTGCAAAAGTTGCGAAGTGTTTGAACCAAGCAGAAGGAGAAACTCAGCGATCCAACCGCATGCAAACAGAATGATGACTGCACTTACTATTTTCTTTACGCGTTTGTGATCGGTTTTTCCATCGCTATAGGGCCAAAGTTGTACGACAAAATCTCTCAGGTTATCGAATAATTTTTCATCCAATCCGACCATCTTTGCTTCGGAGTTGTATTTCACAGTGGCAACGAAATCAAGCCAACGCCCTTTGGTTGGTATGTCTGCGAGCGGAATTTTGTGCAACTGCCCGCCCCGATCCGTAATGTTCACGGTGCGCTGAAGAAGATGTATGCCAGGCCTCGGGTCAGAAACAGTAACCTCAACAGCGTTTTTCCAATCGAGATGTCTCATTCCGATAGGAGTTTCGAATTGTATTGCCTTGTCACTCCAGCGAAGTCTGTAATCATGCTGAGCCACAACCGGCAGCGTGTAATCCTTTTGCGGAGGCACAGTAAGTATCTCGGTTGTCGTTGTTTTTTCCAGTTCCATCTATCTTCGGTGCTCTAGCGTTTACAGTGAGAGTTCCAGTTCCAGTTCCAGTTCCAGTTCCAGTTCTAAGTCAGTTATGGTGCTCTAGTGATCTGAGTGAGAGTTCTCCGGGCGTCTCTCCTTGCAGCACGGTCAGTAGTTGTTGTGCCGACTGCATACGTTTTTTGCTATCTTGCTGTGTCAATTCCGATATGATCGTGTCCGTTTTAACTGAAATGGCCGGTTTTTCTAAGCGGGGATGACAGACCGTGAGAGCTTCTGGGTCGTGCCCTGTGAGTAGGAAACTAGCCGTGCAACCTAGTGCATAGAGATCCGTGGACGGAGCGCATTTGCCGCGCACTTGTTCGGGAGGCATGTAACATTGCTTACCGATCAGTGTTCCTGTAGCTGCTCCAACGTATTCATTCGCCGCTCCGAAATCGATCACAACAATCGACCCATCTGGCTGCAAAACCAAGTTATCGGGCGTGAAATCGCGATGCACAATTGGTGGATTTTGATCGTGCAAATAGCTTAGAACACCCGCCATTTGAGTCATTAGGTCAAGCACCTTCTGCTCCTCCAGCGCTCCAGTTTTACGGACATACTCACGTAGGTTATCGCCTGGAATGTATTGGAGGACCAGGTAATTGCGACCTTTCTCGATGAAATTGTCGAGTACATGTGCGATTTGCTCATGTCTTAAATTGCCGAGGAACATAGCCTCACGTTTAAAAAATTCCAGAGCTTTCGCGTGCGTTGCGTCATCAGTGTTGGTTACGGATTCTTTGATTACTACTTGCTGCCGGTTGCTGTCTTCAGCAAGATAAACAGCCGAAAAACCTCCAAATGCCAGTTGCTTAACGATAGTAAACGACTCGGAGCGCAACTTATAACCTGGCTCCAAAGGAATGAATGTAGTGGAATTGAAGCGGCGATTAAGCTCTTCCTCCCACATTTTTGTATAGCTGTGGTCCTCGAGCCCAGCTTTTTTGTTCTGCAACTGATCCCGAAGTTCGATTAATGAAGTAGCCCAAATTCCCTTTTGTCCCCAAACCTCCAGGGCGAGCAAGAATTGCTCCAAATCATCAGCTGAGATTTGCTTTGGATCCACCTTTACAGTGCCACCTGGGTTAAACTCAAGTTCTACCTTTCCTTTTGTTTCTCTAGCGACTTTAAGTTGTGACCAGGGCAGCCACCGGGAGTTCCCGAAGACGCTGCCAGGCAACCCCAACCCGTCTTGATTGGCACATATACTGCTAGCTTGCAAACACGTGGTGGCAAGGCGGAAAGGCACATATGCGTAAACGGCCGCGGAACCAAAGACGAAAAGAAGTTCGAGAATTAGCCTGGATGCTGATTCGGTCAGATAGACGTGGCCCAGCGTTATGAAAATTGCAACCAATTGCATCGCCATCCACGCCCCAAAGGCTGCCCAAACCAGCCCGAACGCAACTGCTTTTTGTTTGGAGAGGGTTCGATATGGAAACGATATTTCGAGTTTAGCCATCGTTGTTGAGTTCCGCTAACGCCTGCATTAGCAATATTCCCGGAGAGCGAGGATATGCGCTGCCGCGGTTGAAGTCGATTGGATTTTCATGTTTTGATACTACCAATATTTCATGACAAAAGTGGTTTAATCTGCGCTCGCGCAGATCTCTTAATCAGTGTGTAGCGCGGCTATGAAGGTGCGTCCGTAACTAAGAAATCACCGTATTCGGTGCCCTGGCAGTTGATGAACGGGAGTCTTGTAATTCTGATAGATAGCTTCTCACTGTCTGCACAAATAATTCAGAATCGTGCTCAGATATTTCGTCGTGCAGGGTGTTGGGCAGAATCATGAACTCTTTAGGATCGTTGGCTGCTGCTGCGAGTTTATGTGAGTGCGCGATGTGAATGTCCTCATCCAATGCGCCGTGAAGAAGTAAAACAGGTTTACTGAATCGGCTCACGGATTCTGAATTCTTAAGAAACGTCGGAAATAGAAACTCTGGATAGAATCGCAAAGAGGGCACGTTCTCGATACTAATTTGTCTCAGCGAACTAAACACCGATTGCAAAATCAAACCACCAATTTCGGTATTTTCTGCTAGGTAGCATGCCACGCCGCCCCCGAGGGATTCGCCGTACGCGACAATGTTGGCGGGCGCGATTTTCTTTGTTTCGACAAGCCATTTGTATGCGGCAAGACCGTCTTCACAAATCACCTTGATTGAAGGTGAACCTTCGCTGCGGCCGAATCCGCGATAGTCGTAAGTGAACACGGAGGCGCCTGTTTCTATCAGTAAAAGGATCAGCCGCTCGATGTCTGTAATATTACCCGTCTTACCGTGATTGACGACGATTGTCTGCGGTCCGGTTCCCTGAAAAAACCAACCGTGTAGTTTTTTGCCATCAGTGGCAGGGAAAAACACATCTTCAAAACGACCACTGCTGCCTAATTCGCCGTGATAATTTCCTTTCGGATATTTCCATGGCGCAAATAAAGCCGAGTGATACGCACGTTCACCAAAGCGAGGCGATGCCACTAAATACAGTGTGCCAAGGGCGAGTAAGGCCTCTACGATTTCAATTCCGGTAACCATCGGACTGACCATCCAGCTTGACTAGGGACAGGGTATCTATTATAAACGCTCCGTCGCCTTCAGTGCCTTCGGCTCCTCCGCGTAAACCCGCTCAATACGTGCGTACACGCCGCGCTCCTTTCGCTTCTTGATCACCCGTCCCAGAGTCCGTCGCCTTCAGTGCCTTCGGCTGCCCTTGCGCCCCTTGTTGTGCTATTCTGCTCGGCGTTGTCCGGGGCACTGCTTGTCATAGCTGCCGCTAGGTTTGTCCGTCCCATTGGCGCTTTGCAGCTTTCGACTCACTATAATTTATTAACAAAAGGAATCCTCAAATGGATCAAGTGGAGCAAGTACAAGATCTGAAAAAGCGGTGGGCGACGGTTGAATTCGAAACCACACCGGATAACGAGGATCTGGCTGCCTGGTTGATGATTCAATGCGGCTCTACTGGTTGCGAAATTATCGAGATGGATCCAGGTGGTGACATCGTCGTGCGAGCAACTTTCGATGAAGTGGAGGTCTCCGAGGAATTACTTCTGAAAATCCAGACCAGTTTGGAGGAATATGGACTTTCTCAAGCGCTCAGTACTTTACGCCACAAGTCGGTTGAAGAAGAAGATTGGTTGGTGAAATGGAAAGAAGGACTAGAGCCATTTAACATCGGTAATCAGTTTTTGATTTGTCCTCCTTGGTCCCTAGATTCGTTGACGAAAGAAGAAATTGGTGTTCGCAAGATTTTGATTCTCGAACCAGGAATGGCTTTTGGCACCGGATTACATGCGACAACGCAGTATTGTTTAACCGCATTTGAAATGCAGCCGAAACCTCAGCGGATCATTGACGTTGGCACCGGCAGTGGAATTCTGGCCATTGCCGCCGCAATGCTGACGGGTCCGAAAGCAGTTATTATCGGTGTCGATACGGATCCTGTGGCAATCGAAGTGGCGACTAAAAATCTAGAACTCAACAAAGTGGAAGGGCGGGTCGAGCTGATTTGTGGAAGCACTGAAGCGGTTTCCCGGAAAGATTTTGACGTGATTTTTTCCAATCTCACGTGTGAGGACATTATTTCCATTCTTCCTGAATATGAACGCCTTTTGGCTCCAGGTGGATTCGTTATTTGTGCTGGAATTCTCAAAGAAAAGCTGAAAATGTTGGATAAAGTGCTTGCTAAACGGCGCTGGGTAAAGCGCGATGAGCAGATTACGGGAATTTGGGCAGGCATAACCATTTCCCGATAGGAAGGCCTCCAGATGCTTATTTGGACGATTTTGGCGACCCGGTTTGCGATTGGAGCCGCCTAAGCCTTATCAGCACACCTTCTCGAGACGGACGATGCATCTTGAATTTTTACCGATATCGGTAAAAATTTTGAACGGACGGTGTTGCTGGAACCTGTCTAGATTTGCGACGTCTTAAAACTCATGCATTTGATATAATCAAACTGTCATAAGATGGAACTGCCGATCAGCGGTAACTTTGCACCCTGAAAATTGAATAGAAATTGAATGAGCCTTAGCTCCAAACATGGGGGCGTTTAGATTCGACAGGGTTGTTGGGTCGTAGGCTGCAGGTCGAGGTAGCTTAGATCCTCGTAAATAAACAGAGCAAAATATAGATGCAAATAACATCGTAAAATTCCCAGCACAACGCATCGCGTTGGCCGCCTAACTTTAAAACTTAGGTCCGCCTGCTGGACTCGATAAGAGCTTGACCACCCGCTTTTATTGGGTCAACCACGGTGGTTGCTACCAGGCAAAATTAGCGGTTGCTAGCCTGGCCTAAGACATAATCGCAATCCCGGATGGCTGTTTAGGCCTATCACAGCGGATCGGTAAAACGATAACTGGGGAAATTCTGAACTAAACTTGTAGATGCTTATCTCTTGATTTCTTTGGACGCGAGTGCGATTCTCGCCGCCTCCACCATTTTATTTTTCAAGGCTCAAAAGACTAATCCCGCTTGAAATTGCAACCGCAAATTTCAAACGGGATTTTTGTTGTGTACAAAAGTGTGAACTGGGGTGTCGAGCGACCCAGCATTTTTGCCTGTAAACTAGGAGTTCAAATCTGGAGGTTCACTATGAGATCAGTGAGATGGTTTGCCGTTGCAGCGACAGCGGCGATGACTATAGTCTCTTTCGCGCTGCCCCCAAATGTTTCTGCCAGACCACAAAATCGTACAGGCAGCACCTCCACTAACAACATCTACATACACCATTCGCTAAGTTTGCCCAAGACGCAGGTGATACTGCTGCAAGACTATACTGGCAACATCAACGCGAACTCAGTTCTCGACAAAGCCACCCAGCTTCCAATCACTTTAAGAAACCCTCCGAACTGCTACGGTCCAGTGAATACGGCGATTTGGTATTTTATGTTGGGACCGAATCAGACTGCGCAACTAACGAACTACGCACAAACCCCAGTTCATTTGGCTGTGTGGGTGCCGGTCGACTCAAGTTTGAAAGGTCAGGACCCGTCGACTTGCTGGTTTTCCAATAGTTGTTTCTCATATCCGTTCACATATGGATCGACATCAGCTGCCGTTCCAGCTGGAGCAACTTTCGTCGAGTTCAATGTCAAAAACAACACGTTTGACACGGTCGACATCAGCGAAGTTAACGGCGTCAATGCGCAGTGGGTAATGAAGGTTCCGGGCGCGTGGCAAAACAGTGCATACAAAACTGCAGCAGGAGCACTGATTCCTGTAACTCAAATACGTAACAGCCCAGGCACCACTCCTAACTTTTACGGTGACTATGGAAACCCTGGCGTGTATCCGTATGGATGCACAAATTGCGCTTCGCGCTATCAAAATCTGACGGTTCCGGGCTCTCCCCCTGGCACCCAAAAATCGGGCTGCCTCCAAGCTGACAACAACGCGCCACTTAATTACCCCAGTCTCGATGTGGGATGTGACAACGCAATCAACTATTATCCCAACAATGCCAATACGAATCCCCCAGTTGCACCGGCGAATCGCAATGCGGCTTTGACTGCCTACGAATCGCCGCCACCAGGGGTGCCACCACTTCCAGCCACGAAATACTTTGATCCTCAATATCACAAGAAGCTTTATGACATAGCCGCGAATCCACCGATTCCATTTGTTGGTTATGGAATTTGTGAGATTCAGCGCGGATCATCACCTCTTGGCGGCGACTTTGATGTCACTCTGGAAGCCTATCCGTTCGGACAAATACAGAGTGGGTCTCAATAACAGGTTCAAACGGCGTTGCTTCTTTTTTTGCATGGCATCAATCCGAGAAGGCACAATAGTTGTCAAAAGGGGCTTTCAAGAGGTTTGGTCATGTCGCAAAAATCGAATGGACTTCGAATCACGGTGTTTGAACCTAAATATCAGAAGCAGGTCGAACACTTGGTCATTCCGATCCAGACCGTAGAATTCGGTTATGACACCTCGGTGGACAGGCAGCCGGATCTCCAGGATGTCGCCGGTTACTTTCTCAAGGGCAAAAGCAATTTTTGGATAGCGCTTCACGAAGACACCGTCATAGGCACGATCGGCATCGTCGATATTGGTAATCATCAAGCAGTGGTGAAGAAGATGTTCGTCAGCTCGGAGTTTCGGGGACCAGAGCCTGGCGTTGCCAGAATGCTGATGAACACTTCAAAGCAGTGGTGCATTGAAAACGGAATGTTCGACGTGATGCTGGGCACTACCGAGCGGATGCTGGCGGCGCAAAGGTTCTACGAAAAGCATGGATTCAATGAGGTCGCATTGGACGATCTACCGCAAACGTTTCCAGTCGTACATGGCATCGACAAAGTGTTTTACAGATGTCAGCTCGACCCGAGTGCGAATCAGATAGAACCCTCTCCAACGAATACCCGATGTTTTTAAGAGTATCACCGGTGGTATCAACCACCGTATGTGCCTGATCAAGTTAAATCCAGAAACAAACTCCTTAGGCAGGACGACGTCTATCTGTCGGGTTGGTCGATACTTTGAGCTGCCAAGAAGAAGAAAAAACAACGAAACTTCGTTGAGGGTGCTACTTGGGCAAGCTGCTTCGGCTATATTAGGTGTCGGCGAGAAAGCTCGGCGGACAGTAATAGTCATCTTCACTTCTACAATTGGGGTCAAATGGGTTCGAACTTCGTTTATCTAGTTGCCGCAATCGCTGCTCTTTCGGGGTTGCTGTTCGGCTACGACACTGGAGTGATCTCCGGTGCTTTGCCATTCATCAAAACTCAGTTCACACTCTCGCCTGAAGGCGAGGGAATGGTGGTGAGTGGTGTCTTATTTGGTGCCACATTTAGTTCATTGGTAAGCGGCAGTCTGACCGACAAATTCGGACGCAAAAAGGTGTTGTTCGCTACGGCGCTACTTTTCGCTGGCGGTTCAGTGCTGGCGGCGTATGCGCCTTCAGTAAATTTGCTTGTCGCCGGGCGTGTGATACTGGGTCTGGCAATCGGTGTGGCAAGTTTTGCGGCACCACTGTATATCGCCGAGATGGCACCGCCCAAGGTGCGGGGCACTTTGGTAGCGATGAACCAACTGGCCATCGTGACGGGCATTTTGCTCTCTTATGTGATTGACTACTTTTTCTCCGCCAGCGGCGACTGGCATTCGATGATTCTTCTCGGAACGGTACCCGCTGTGCTGCTCGCATTAGGAATGCTGACTCTGCCAGAGAGCCCGCGATGGCTCGTGGTAAATGGGCAGGAGGACCAAGCCAACACGGTGCTGAAGAAAGTGCGTGGCACAGATGAAGTCGCTGCCGAATTTGCCGAAATCAGAACCTCACTCGATGAAGAGAAAGGTGATTGGCGAGAATTCTTTGCACCGCATTTGCGATCTGCATTGGTTATCGGTGTTGGGCTCGGTATGTTTCAGCAATTCACTGGCATCAACACGGTAATTTACTACGCACCGAAGATCTACAAAGCTGCTGGACTGACTTCTGATTCGGTAGGAATTATGGCAACGGCAGGCGTGGGTCTCGTTAACTTGATCATGACAATCGTTAGTCTCGTGCTGATCGATCGCATCGGTCGAAGACCTCTTCTGATCATTGGCACTATTGGAATGATGCTGAGTCTTGGTGCCTTATCTCTTACTTTTCTGTTCAACGCATCAGCCGACATATTGAAATTCGTCGGCATAGGCAGCACATTTGTGTATGTCGCTTTCTTCGCAATCAGCCTTGGACCAGTGTTTTGGGTAATGATTAGCGAAATCTATCCGTTGCGCATTCGCGGGTTTGCGATGGCGATGGCAACAGCCTTGAGCTGGCTGAGCAACATGATCGTCAGCTACACGTTCCCCGTTGTGCTCGATAAATTCGGAATTGGTGCGACTTTTGGTGGTTATGCTCTAATCACTTTAGCCTCGGTGATTTTTTGCATCAAGCTTGTGCCCGAAACCAAAGGCTTATCGCTTGAGTCGATTGAAAAGCAGGAACGGAAAGGCGCGTTTCACACTTAGTTCATACGCGGCTTCGCTTGTGCAATGACAGTGGCGAAAATTTGGCGCTGAAGTGACGTGGTTGTGGTGGTGGGTTTTTTCTTTTTCTAAGGTTTCAATTGAATTAAGCATTAAGGGGTAGTCACGGTGAACCGAATGGCCGATGCTTTCGCTTATTGCAGCCTGTAGAGTGAGGTTAGATAAAAGCTGCGGGGGGGCTCGTCGCTCTGACGAGAAAACGTCAGTGAGGTTCAGGCAATGACAGAAGGTGTCCATGAAGGAACAACGCTTGATAATGGGCTTTATCAAGAGTCCAGTCAGCGAATCCTCATACTTGATGACGATCAATATTTCCGAGCGCTGGTAGCACAGATCCTGGAAGGACACGGATACAAAGTGATCGAGGCCAGAGGCGCACATGACGCAACCGACCTTGTCGAGCGTCAGGAGCCACACCTCGCCCTGGTCGACTTCCGGCTGCCGGGAATTGATGGAATGACCTGGATTCAACAGATTCGTGAGCAAGGGCACGATTTTCCGATCATCTTCGTCTCCGGCACTTGGTGTGATGCCAAAATGTTCTCTCGTTTGAGAAATTTGCTCAAAGTTTCTTTGGTCATGCAAAAGCCTATTACACAAGAGGTGCTACTGCACAGCATCGAGATGCTTCTGCCTGAGCGTTCTCCGACTGAGTTCTTTGAAAAGGATGGACAGCACGGCGAAGGGCTGATGGAAGGCTCGAGTGTGGAGTTCGAAAAACTGCGCAAAAAAGAAAAGACGCAAAAATTGGTGGAGGCAGCTAAGGTAGCGTACGTAGAAAAGATTCCCGCAATTTGGAATGAACTTGCGGCCGCAGCTCAGGCAGCGCGAGCGACACCCATCGCCAATTTGATCGTCCAGGTTGCTCATCTTGCCCATAAACTAAAAGGCTCGACTGGTTCATACGGGTTTGTGGATCTGTCCTATTGCGCACAACGAATAGAGCATCTTCTCAAGGCAATTGATCTTGAAGCCCGCGAGACCGAGCAAGAAGTAGTCTGGTCGGAAATAATTCGCTGCGTTGCCGAAGGAACGCAGATAGTCAGGCAACTGGCTCAGTCTAAGGTGCCCACCCAAAGTCTCGATGCGGGTGCTCAAATGACCCTGCTCGCCTGCGCCCCAACGCTTGAGTGGACAAAGTTGGCAGAAGCATGTCGCGAAACCGGATTTGCTCTGGAGCGCGCACCCGAGTTACACGAGCTTGTGTCGATGCAAAGGCGAAAGAAATACGATGCCGTGCTCATAGACTTGAACATCGGCACGGCTAAAGTGATTTACCAGATCATAGGCTCGTTGCGCTCTTCATCGGCCAGTCTGGCACAACTTCCTTTTTGTCTGGTTGCCTCCAAGACCGAGTCGACTACCCTTGCAGATTTGATCTACACCGGTTGTTCGGCTTACATCGAGCAGCCAGACGAAGAGCAATGCATCAGGGATGCTCTGGATTATTTGAAACAAGATTGCAGTTATGACAAGCCGCGAATTCTTTGCGTGGACGACGATCCGATGCTGACAAAATTCGCCGAAGCGATTCTTACTGACGCAGGCTACACCGTCAAATCAATCAACGAGCCAATCACAATACTTGACGCACTGGAGGAGTTTCCGCCCGATCTGATCCTTCTTGATGTGATCATGCCGGGACTGACCGGGTATGAAGTTTGCCGCATGTTGCGCACCCATAAGCAATGGACCAATCTGCCCATTATCTTTGTCACAGCCAAAAGCAATGCCGCAGGCAGAGCGGCAGCCTATGAGGCCGGCGGCAATGACTTCCTGGCCAAGCCGGTATTGGCCGAGGAGCTACTGGCAAGAGTGAAAACACAGTTAGCCATAAGTGCAAGTGAAAAAACGTCTGGACTGATGCATCGGGAGCAGTTCGAAAAGCAATTCAAAGTAGTGGCGCCACATTCGCAGAGGACGGGCTTGCCGTCCAGTTTGGCGGTAGTTGCCCTCGACCACAATCAAGAGGATCAAGAACACGGGGCTTTCACCACCGATTACTTAATCTCCAATCTGGCGCAACTGCTGACGGTGCGCTTCAGGCGCAGCGATCTGCGCTGCCTGTGGCAGGACAACCTGTTTGTCGTCTTTTTGCCCGGGGTCGATGCAAGCGCAACCGAAGCGATTCTTAAGTGTCTGTCCACTGACTGGGATCTGATCTGGGCTGTTAGCACAATGAAAATCAAGCCTGGGCATCTAGCGGTAGGTTCCGTGCAACTGGGGCAGACTGTCGGCGCCTTGCAAGAATTGATTCAAGAAGCAGTGAGCAATCTCCACAACGAGAACAATGAGAAGGTGCGATTGGTGACCGAGAGCTCAAGCGAGATACAGACAGCAGCCAAGAGTGGACTAGGGCCGTCGCCAAATCTTGCTACTCTTGTCCAAGCCACCAAATCTGGTGCGGAAGATCAATCGACACTTTGAGCGGAACAGAATGGCAAGGGGGGGCACTATGAGCAGCACGGTAAAGTTACAGCAAGTTTTGCTTATCGATGACGACGACAGCGTCCGCGAGCTTGCCTTAATGGGTCTGGAAGGCATGACCGACTGGAAGATTGACCTGGCAGCCTCAGCAAGCGAAGGGCTTGAGAAAGCTAAAAAGTCTCACCCCGATCTGATTCTTCTGGATTTCGTAATGCCTGATATGAATGGCTTGGAAGCTTTTGCAAAATTGCAGGAAGATCCAGAATTGAAAGACATACCGGTGATTCTAATGACAGGAAAGACTGAGCCCAAGGAGGTGGAGCAATTTCTTCAATCGGGTCTATCTGGGGTGATCACCAAACCGTTTGATCCAGTCACGTTGTCCGAGCAAATAGAAGAGATCCTTGCGCATCGAGACTGAGGTTCAACTATGAAAGCTGCTCCGTTCACTATTGCTGTAGTCTTTGGCATTGTCGTCGCCTTGACTGCCACCATACTGGCTACGTTATCGACTTACCTTCAACAGAGAGCTGTCATCTATAGTCGCAATAATGTAATCCGCACATACGAAACGCTCAATTCTCTTGAGCGCGTCTTGCGCTATGTGCGGGATGCTGAGGTCGCTGAACGCGGCTACGTCCTTACTGGGGCGCACAACTATTTGGCTAGATACAAAGACTCAATGAGCAAGCTACGTGTGCTTGGCTCGACGCTGGAAGGACGGAGAACTGATAGTCCAGAGTGCCAGGTCGAGCACGAGAGAATGGACTCTATCCTGAAGACTTTAACCAAGGAATTTGATCAGATAATTGAGTTGCGTAACAGGCGGGGTTTAGAGGCTGCCACCAAACTGATTCAACAACCTGAGCACCTGCAAACATTGGAGGCGCTCGAGCAAACGAGCACCAAAATAAGAGATCTAGAAAAATCAGTTCTTGCTCGCCAATCAACTGAGATGGCACGCAACAATGACCTTAACATGCTCATGCTCGTGTTCCTTGCGACGATTTGCATCTTCATCGTACTTTGCGGTGCATTTCCGATTCTATACTTCATCAAGGCTCAGACAAAGGCGACCAGGCTGGCCACGTTTATGTCGACTGTAAATCAGCAGTTGACCGAAGATCTCCCGCTTGAGACGATGCTGGGCAAGGTCACAGATCTATTGGTGCGAGATTTAGACGCGGCCTTCGCCCGGATCTGGCTCTTCAACAGAAATGAAGAAGTTCTGGAACTGGTGGCAAGCTCAGGATTGTACACTCATCTGGATGGTGCACACAGCCGTATCTTACTGGGTCAATTGAAGATAGGGTTAATTGCTAAGACCCGAGAGCCAGTTCTCACTAACGACGTCCAGCACGATCCGCGAATATCTAATCCGACTTGGGCTCGACAAACAGGCATGGTGGCTTTTGCCGGCTATCCACTTCTTCTCGAGAATGAGCTGATCGGTGTGATTGGACTGTTCGCCAGATGTCGCTTGTCAAAGAGCGCGTTGGTCTCTCTTGAAAATGTGGCCGACAGTATTTCGGTGGCAGTAAAACAAAAGCAAGATAAAGAGCGGATTGTGCGCAGCGAAGATTTGTTCCGCCATCTGGCCGAAAATATCAACGCAGCCTTCGTAATCACGCGCGATGATAAACGAGGAGCGTTATACGTCAGCCCGATGGTTGAACAGTTGTACGACGTCACCCCGGAGCAAGTTCTTAAGAACCGGTTTTCGTTTCTAAGGAACGTTCACAAAGACGACCGCGCCGCAGTCCGCCGCTTCATGTGTGAAGCAACAGAGGAAGATCAATCTAGGGGCCTGGAATTTCGCGTTGTACATCGTGACGGGAGTGTGCACTGGATCTGGGGACACTTGTTCCCGAAGACAAACGGTGTTTACGGGATCTCACAAGACATAACTGCACGAAAGGAAGCAGAAGCACGACTGAAAGAGTTCTATTCAATAGTCTCGCATGAGCTGCGTGCTCCGCTCACATCAATTCACGCCTCACTTAGGCTGATGGAAAGCGGATTGTCTGGACCGTTGCCCCAGAAAGCCGAGAAAGTGGTGGCAATTGGACGAAAAGAATGCGACCGTCTGATCAGGCTGATCAATGACCTGTTGGATATCGACAAAATGGAAGCCGGAATGGTCAAGTTGAATCTTGCTGAGGTGACAACGGAGGAGCTGGCAGAGCTCGGAGTGCAAGCTGTTAAAGGCATGTCACAAGAGTATGGAGTGCACCTTGTTAAATCTGTTGATTGGCAGGGCTCCATCGTCTGCGATCAAGACAGGATGATTGAGGTGCTGACAAATCTTCTATCGAATGCCATCAAGTATTCACCTGAACAAGGCACGGTGACGCTCAAGGTGACTGAGATGGATTCATCCATGATCCGATTCAGTGTGATCGACAATGGTGCAGGTATTGCGAAAGAACAAATGCATAAGCTTTTTCACAAATTCCAGCAACTGGACAGCGGTTCCAGAAAGAAAAAAGGCACCGGTCTGGGGCTTGCCATCGTCAAAGCAATCATTGAGCATCACAACGGCAATGTCGGAGTAGAATCCGAACCCGACAAGGGTTCTACATTTTGGGCGGAACTACCAATCATGCCGCAAGAAACATTTGCACCGATGCCGCAGAAATCGAGTGCCGCAGCCGGTCGTACCGATGGCGGATAACGGTCGAGGTAACTGGGATTGAACGCGAAAGCTTATAAGATCAATTAGACTGTGTCACTCTAGGCGGTGCAGGATACTAGCAAGAAGAGGGAAGGAAAACATCACGGTGAAACCCATCAACATCCTCATCCTTGCTTCGCCAGACGATTTGCACGCAATGGCTGTTGAGCGACATCTGCAAGAGATGAATGCCGTTGTGCACTATCTGCGCTATGAAGAGTTGCTAAATAGTTATCGAATCGCCCTCACCTTTGACTCAAGTGCTCAGTCATACACTATTCAAAAGCAAAATAACGAACGGCTAGATCTGTCTTCGTGCTCGTCTATCTGGAATCGAAGACCAGGACGAATTCTCTCTGATAAGTTTGTTGTGCCGTGGCTGGAAGAAATGGTGAAGCTGGAGACCCAAGCTACTGTGCAAGGAATGTTTGCAGGACTCCCATGTCTGTGGGTCAACCATCCCAGAAAAGATCAGGCCTGTTTGCAAAAGCTCTGGCAACTCAAACTAGCATCTGATTTGGGGATGACAATTCCAAAGACGCTGGTCACAAACGATCCGGCGCTTGTTGAATCATTTTTCCACGAGTGCGGTGGAGAAGTTGTATACAAACTCATAGCCGAAAATTCCAACAAGGCTATTCCTGGTTATGAAAATCCAAGAGGGCTATCGACATTGCAGTTACGGCAGCAAGATCTTGCGTTTCTCCAGCAAGTTCAATACGCTCCGCACCTATTTCAAAAGCGCATAGACAAAGCGTTTGAACTTAGAGTCACTATAGTCGGCCAGGAAATATTTTGCGTGCTAATAGACTCGCAGTCCGGGCATGGAAAGATCGATTGGCGACAAGACTATTCAGTCAAAATGGAACCGCATCGTTTACCTGAGACAACGGCGCGACAATCCCTCGAGCTTATGCGCAAGCTGGGTTTGAATTATGGTGCACTGGATTATTGTGTAACGCCGGAAGGTGAACACATATTTCTGGAAATCAATTGCGCAGGACAGTTCTTATGGATGGAGCAACGGTGCAAACTGCCAATTTCGTTGGAAATAGCAAAATTGCTCACCCGGCAGGAAGAACCGTTAGTCCATCCTGTGTCACTCTAAGACGATAGAAGCTTCGGCTCAGTTATTCGGACCGCTCAGCTCAAAGTTGAATTTCGTGTCAACTATAGGATTTATGCTAAACGTATATGCTGTGCCCCCAAAAAGAGGGTCGTTAATGACAAAGTTGTCCGAACCATCCAAGAAATCGTAACCTGTATTGTGAGTTGTACTGGACGGCGGAATAATCTGGTTAATCAATTGGCAACTGGAGTTTCCATAGAAACCCCATGCTACCTTGACACATTGGGCGCCAGGACCTGAGACCAAGGGAGGATTGAAATTAGCCGCAAACGGAATCTGTCTCCATAAAGTTCTTCCGTTATTGTTTACCTCGGTCAGTGGATGGTCAGATGACAACTTGGTACTGCTGGCATGGTATTTCCCATCGGCGGTTTGGATAATCACTCTAAACCCGGGCTCTGCGCCGGGTTGATTGGTGCCTGCAATCGAATACCATCCTTCTATTAACACCAGATCACCAGTCGTGTTGGGAAGCAAACCTGCGTGCAAGGCCGGGAAGTTCCAGCCGCACTTCGTGCCCCCGCCGCCCTGCGTGCCTGCATTGTGTGGGACCTGTTGGCTGAACGAAGGTTGAGGGCCAGTGACGAAGCCTCCGCCGTTTAGACTGGAGTTGCTGTAGGCTGGATCGGGGCTTATAAAAGTAGTTGTAGGCGCTCCGGTACCTCCATCTCTGGCGACTCCCGCACAAGGAACGACGGGTGGAACGAATGTTACGGCAAAAACCGCGGAGACCGAGCATGAAAGGGCAATTGCAAGCGTTGTAGTTTTCAACAACGATTTAAACTTCAATGTCTCCCCGGACCCACCTTTTAGTAATGTCATACGTCTCCCCCCGAGAAATCAAGAAACACCAAATTCTACACCAATTGTTTATACCAAGTTTATGGTCTAAACCTTCAAGAAAAAGGTGATGAAAAGACCAAATCCAGTAGTCGGGATTCTTCACCAAGGACCTAGATGCCATTTTAGGGCAATAATAAAATTGCAGGCTATTTTGAAGCGGATTCCTTTAAGTCGGATGATTCCGTTTTGGATGATTCCGTTTGTGTTGATGATTTCGTTGCAGCCAGCGCCTTCTCGTAAGCCTGTCGAACCGTCACATATCGCTCCTTGGCCTTGATTCTAAGCAGATCATCTGGCGGAGCATAATACTCATTTATGCGTGCAATCCTGGAGTACACGTCTACCTGTTCTTTTCGCTGTTTCATCACGTCTTCGCTTTTGCCGCGCTGTTTGGACCAATCACTTGGATAAGCATTCTCAAGACCAGATTCCAATGCAGATAGCCTCACGCTTAAGAACATGTCAGACCCTTTCGTTTGAGGGTGTTTCTCAAGTTCTGCCAGTGACGCCATGTAGTATTGCTTCGCGAGAGTTGGGTCGTGGCGAGTGACAATGGCATCTTCGCCTGCCTCATAATAGCGATTCCAAAGCGAGTTATTCTTTTCTGGAAGATCCAATTTAGTCGGGCCGGACCGCACAGGAGGCCGCTTCATCATGATTGGTCCCTTGGGACCGATCCCAATTTGGACCATCGTTTTATCAGCGCGTTTCCCGCCTGTTGATGCGGCTTGATTCTGAGACCAGACCGTTTGCTCACAACATAAGTGGACAACGATCAAAAGAAGTAGGCATTCAGTACAACGCATAAGTTATCTCCAGCTGGTCTTTGCTGCACGGCGTCTGAGCGGATCAGTGTAACATATTAACTTGCC
>PLZS01000073.1 GCA_003153555.1 Candidatus Melainabacteria bacterium
AACCCAAGCTTTGATATCGAGCATCACCGTTCCTTGCGGTCCGACTTCTCTCCAGTGGAGAGAGCACAAAGGACTTACCATGTTCCGTTCTAGTGATACACAATCAGGGAGGATTCCATCTTTATTCCGACGGGAGTTTTGGCACCACGCTGCTGGAGAATTAAATACAGCAGCCGACCCGTTTGCCTTTTGGCTACGGTGTATCAGTCTCTTTCACCGGTCACTTGATGACGGAACTTACGATGATTCACTTGCGTTAATCCTTCTGATTTTCCCCTTGCCGTTCGCCCAATTGAGACTATGGGTTGCAGGCTTTCGCGCCCTGCTTGCGCCGATTTCATTACTTACTGTCGACGCGGGCAAAGTCAAAGACTTCTTTGCGTGGGGACCGAGAGCGGTGCGTCTCGGGGATTAAATCCAATCATCTTGAACGACCTCATGTCGCACTAATTCGCCAAGTCACACCAAAGCAAGCAAATATAGTGTTCAACAAATGGCTGGGACGCTATCCAGTATTGTCATTGGAAGAAAGCAGGTACACTTTTGGCTGCAAACTATAGGTGAATACTATTAACATGAACGCCGCAAAATTCTTGAGTTCTCCCGTGTCATATCGGGATCTGTTTGCACTTTTTGCAACGGTCGTAGCCCTGACTTTCTCAGCCAGCCAACCTGCATTAGCGGAATTCGGAGACCCTGCCAATAAACCTCTGTACAAGCTACCCACAATTTTCGCCGACAAAAATGTACGCGTGGTTTCAGATGCCAAACTCAGTCAGGCTGAAGGGAAATGGATAGTTGGAGTTGTTGAAGACGCAATCGATTTTGACACCAAAGCGATGGCATTGAATAAGGAAGATGTGCTCAAGAAGGGATTTTGCGTTGCGATATTGAGCACTCCTTACCTGACAAAAAAGCTTCACTCTGAGCTGGGCGGCGAAACGCTCGAACTTGATCTTATCGAAGTCTGTCAGGAAACATACGAAAAGGACAAAGAAAGATTTGCAGTCGTAGTCGCGCATGAAATGACCCACGCATTGGTTTACCGAATGTTTGGGACGCTGAATCCTAGACTATTGGGCTGGAGCCGCCCATGGGATGAAGGTTTTGCGCAAACTAACGAGAATCGTTTCGCTCTGGCGATGCATAAAAAGTCTTACCCTGCCGGTCATATAAAAATTCGCCAAGGCGACAGGCTGCTTACAGCAGACGACGCTGTTTGGCTGTTTAAGCAGGAAAAGTTAGTCGCCATCAAAAAAGGATATGAACTAAACGAAAAAGATCAGCAGCGCTGGGCGGGCGTAGTCTATCCACTTGGACGGGAGTTGATTGAATTTATTCGAGTGAATTTAAATGGGCATGGATACCCTGACGCGGTAGCAAAAATCAGTCAGGTGGTGGCAGAGATGGGTAAAAGTCATCGAAAATTCGATGTCGTTTTTCAAGAAAAATTCGGCATTGATTATCCCTCCGTTCAGAGGCAGTTCATTGATCATCTGCGAAAAACGCAGAACAATATGGCGTTGCGCTTCAAGAACAGCATATTTACACCTTAATTCAACAAATCATGCGCATAGAATCACAATGATACTCATCCCCACTATCTGCCGACAGCTTCGGGATCCACGATCCACATACTTCCGTCACGCAACCGGATGTAGTTCGTAATCTTTTGATCACTGGTAGACCATCCGTCGCTTCGCACGCGTGCGTCAAACGCAGACACATCAGCCGACGTAATGGAGTGATTCTCCCCGTATGGGAACCACTCAATTTGTCTCGTACCAACAATCGTTTTTCGGAACGGCTTGAGTAAATATGGACAATCTACTCTCTCTTGCACAGGGCCCAATACAACTATTTCTTCTGCCGGCGTAAGCCACGCCTGACGGACCGTTCCGAAGCCCACTGGAATGGAGCCCTTGGGAATTGCTTCGCCGGCTGCAGCGATCTCAGTTGGGGCAAGCTGCTTCCAATCCAGCCAGGTTGCGTCACCGATGGTTATTTTGGACGGTTTTGCAGAAAAATATTCAAACGTAGACGAAGTTTCGGCTGGTCCTAGACCTGTCTGATACAGCATAAAACCGCCATCGCCGACAGACCAGTAGGCAAGCTTGTTCTTAATTCCAGCGTCATCAACAAGTTCAGCGAAACCGTTGGGCATCAGCTTGAGATTGCCGCCTTCGCTGGTTGGCATCTGCCTGAACCCCGGCAGAACCGCACGAGCTTTTCTAGCTGCAGCCACAAAGGGAGGTTCCAGCTCTGACTCAGCCCTTGAATATGTTGGGAATCGGGACTGCATCTCAGACGGTGCAGTGACTGTCTTTCCTGAGTGCAAGGCATCAATGCCACCAAGCAAACCACCAAACATGGCAAAGCTGGCTACGTCGTCACGTATATCGGTCAACGAAGCAAGTTGTCCCTTGTTAACAACCGCATTCAGCTCTGCATTGGCGAAGCCCCCTGGAATACTGCTGCCGATTCCGATCAGCGAACTGCGCACAATGCGACCGGCTAACGACATTTCGTCCAGTTCGCCCAAACGGTTTGACAATTTGGCGCCCGATGCGCCAAGCACAGCGAAAGTTCCAGCATCAACAGCCGCATTCTTAAATCTGCCATACAAGCCATCATTTGAAGGAGTGAGAGCAAAACCCATCACAGCGCCGGTAGCTCCCTGTTTTGCTGCTACCGAAAGCGTCGATCCGCTCGCCTCAAGACCCAACTTTGAGCCGGACCAGCCTACAGTCTTGCTGGCAATCAGAAACGGCACCATCATGCCAATCACTCCGCCTGCTTGTTCAGCAAATTTTTGCGTGCCGTTAGTCGGCTCTGCCGGATCGAAATAGTGTATTTCAGGCAATTTAACACCAGAAATGGCACTGCCAATCTGGCTCAAGCTGTTTACCGGGTTTTGAATCGCCGAGTTGACCAGAGAGTTTCCGAAGTCCTCAAATGCCGAGCTGTTGTTGGATGTGTCTACGGTCTTGCCGGAAAATCTGCTGATGTCAGCGCCCACTCAGAGGACTCCTCAAACAAACGATTGCTACAAAAACACAATATGCCAGCAGGGTCCAGAGTTCACTGGGGATCATACGCATCTACTCTGGGGAATTTCCCATCGTCA
>PLZS01000046.1 GCA_003153555.1 Candidatus Melainabacteria bacterium
AACATAGATTGCGTGCATACCCGGCGGTTGAACGATAGGAACACCTTGCTCGCACAGTCCGCGGGCGAGATAGGCGGCTGATTGCTTGCGATAAAGCAGATAGTTCTCACACAATACTTCCTGCAAACCTACCGCCATCGCCTCCAAATCCCTGCCGTTCAACCCACCGTAAGTGGGGAAACCTTCGGTCAGAATCAGATCCTGTTTCAACAGATCCGCCAGCGTCTTATCACGCAACGCGATGAAACCGCCCATATTAACGAGCCCGTCTTTTTTCGCCGAAACCAGAGTTCCATCAGCGAGGGAGAAAATTTCGGAGACGATGTCGCGCACGTTGTGCTCACCCTGCCCAATCTCCCTGTCTTTGATCATGTACGCGTTTTCAGCGAAGCGCGCACCATCAATATAAAAGGGAATTCCGTAACGCTTGAGCAAGGCGCTGTATTCTCTGATGTTCTGCAAGGAAACAGGTTGTCCGCCTGCCGCATTGTTGGAAATCGTGATCATGCCAAACGGAATTTTGTCACGGTCATGCTTTGCCAACAGTTTCTCAACCTGACTCAAATCGATGTTGCCCTTGAAGGCGGAATCGGACGCCAAGTCCACCGCTTCCGGGCACAACAAATCCAGCGCTTGCGCTCCCAGGCACTCAATATTCGCTCGCGTCGTATCGAAGTGAGAGTTGCTGGGAACGATGTGTCCAGGTTTCACGAGCCTTGAAAATAGAAGGCGCTCCGCAGCTCTCCCCTGGTGTACAGGCAATACCTCAGGCAAACCGAAAATGCCTTTCACTGCATCCTGAAAGCGATAAAAGCTGGAACAACCAGCATACGACTCGTCGCCGCGCATCATGGCCGACCATTGCTCCGACGACATCGCGGATGTACCGCTGTCTGTCAATAGATCAACAATGACATGTTCAGCGCGCAGTTGGAACAAGTTATAGCCGACCTCTTTCAGCAGCCGCTGCCGCTCCTCGAAGGTTGTGAAATTGATTGGTTCCACTGTCTTGTTACGATAAGGTTCGATAACTGTTTTCATTGGATGCTCGCGGGCAATCATAGTCCTGACCGCTGAACATAATCTCGCAACTCTGAAATTGGCGTATAGGCCCAAAGACTGATCTTTGAATGTGGTTTTGGATGTGGTTTTTGATTATCGATTTCGACTCAGGTCTTTTTCACGGAGTCATCTCGAATTTCGGTAACTGATTTCAAGTGGCGAATACGCGCCGCATATCTGCCAATGTGAGTAAAAGATTCATCCGTATGTCAACCTTTGAAGCGCTTGGCAGGTCGAAAAAGGCCCATAAACGCACTTCCCTCCCTGGTAAGGTGGGAGGGAAGAACTAGTTGTGGTGGATTAGGTAAGGAGGAAACAAGGCACCTGGCGGTAATCCGCCTTGCGCTTTGTCTATACATAATAGCAGTGGAAAACTGAGTCGGCTGTTAAAAAACTTGAAGTGCCGGTTGTCTAACACCCACCCAAAGAGGGTGAGAATTCATTAATAAAATCCTAATGAATTGTTGACCAGGTGCTACTCGTAGATGAGTCGTGTGAACTCGATGCTGGATAAAGGAAGTCAAGCGCACCGACGCCACCAAGAAGAGCGGTGGTAGCTGCAGCCTTTTCGATTTCTTTTCCAGGTGCTGTGATTTTGATGTTGCTTGGGCAAAACAGATAAACCTGTTCGCTCAGCTTGTGGAAATCACCATCTAGAGCAGCTGATGCACCAGCTACGAAATCAACAAGCCGATTGGCGTCGATCTTCTTCATGTTCTCCAACGAGATTGTGGTGGCAGCGCGTCCGCGCAAGCATTCCACTACATCTAATGCCTCTTCGAAAGAGATTGGAGTGAATACCGAAATCTGCGTGCCCATTCTTGAAGGTGGTGTGCGCAGCGAGCTAAGCGTTCCGGCTTTGCGATCGGTTAAGGCTGGAAATAAATCCACATCTTTTTTTGCGTTTCGTCCGCTATTAACGGATTTGTCCATCGAAACATTTTTGTTTTCGTCAACCATAAGTAGTCCTTTGCAGTTATGCCGGGTGCAAGTATGTGCTGCGTATATCCTGCGCCTATTTCATATTAAACCGATCGGAGTGCCATCTCAGATGGTGCACGCATGTTGTCATCAATTCTAATCAATTCACGCCATTTAGCAAGTACTGATATTGTGAATTCAGCGCCCCCGAGCTGCTTGCTAACTTCTCTGCTTTAGCGCAGATGCCAAAGACTGGCAGACTGACAGGTCTTCGGGATTTGTAATTTTTAGGTTATATGGCGAACCTGGCACTATATGCACTTTATGTCCACTATGTTCTAGGATTGTTGAATCGTCAGTGGTACCAAAATTTTCCTTGGCGGCTTTACGGTGTGCTTCTAACAGCCATTCAAATTTTGCAGCTTGCGGAGTTTGAATTTGGACTAGCTCGCTTCTGTTCAAAGTTTCTCCAACAATGCCATCTTTGACTTTCTTTATCGTGTCGGTTACCGCCACCGCTAGGGTACAAGCACCGTTTGTGGTTACAGACTTAATGACGAGATCAATCATCCTCCCGGTCAGCAGCGGTCTGGCGGCATCATGAACAAGAACGTAATCCGGATGTTCGCTCAACTCCGCCAATCGTTCCAGTCCGTTGTGTACCGAATGTTGCCGAGTTGAACCGCCTGCGGTGAGGATTACTTTTTGCGCGTCTGCCGGGGGCAAATTCTGTTTGATCTCTGATTGCACTGCATCTAGTGACAACTTGGGCACCACCACCACTATGAGGTTGACTTGGTTGTGAGCCGCAAGTGTGCCGAGAGACCAAAGATATAGTGCGCGTCCGCTCAATCCGGTGAACTGCTTAGGAGAATCTCCAGGCTTGCTTTTAAAGCGCTCTCCAACTCCCGCTGCAGGAAGAACAGCGGCAATCATTAGACGGCAATGTCTTGTTCAGGATCTTCTTTAGGATCATTATCAGAATGATTCAAAGATTGGATCGAACCAGTGGTGGTGTCGTTTGATTTCGCAGACTTGATGCTTTGCGGTTCACCTTTGGTGAATTCGATTAGGGCTGAGAGGATTCCTTCGTCATTGATTCTAGAGACTGAGGTGTTTTCGACTGCAGAATCAGCAGCTGGTGGGACGTCAGCGCTCTCAAAATTCGATGCCGGCTGGAAGCCGGCGCTCCCAGGTTTGCTCTCAGGATGATCGGCGCCCTGAGGGGCAATGCTTCCGTAAAGCTCTTCTGGTCTGAACACAAGGGATGAGTCAGGGCTCGAATCGAAAAGCACCTCAAGCTGTTTCGCTTGCTCGGAGTCAAATGATTCCGGATGCAGATGTGGTAGTTCGGTTTCACCGACCTCGCCTTCTTTAGCGACAACCCGATCTTCTTTGCGTAGTTGAGTGCGCAGCGACTTGGCATCGTGCGAAAGTCTGAAATATTCTTGGAATTTTTTTGTTGTGCTTAAAGTGGGCGAGCGACCATCTTCCTTTTTGATCACGAGTTCTCTCGTCATCAATTCCTTAATATGTTCGTAGGCACCTGCGCCTCGAATCTTGATGATCTCAGATTGCGGTACCGGTTGTTTAATCGCAATGGCTGATAAGGTGCGGATCAAACTAACAGGCATTTCCATCGGAACGAATTCGTCAATAATCGACGCGTATTCATCTTTGACCTGAATGATATATCCGTTGTCATCCGCGATCTCAAGACCACTCGCTCTCTCTTCATAATCGTGGATTAGATCGAGTATGGCCTGTCTGACGACCTGTACGTCCTCATTCACGATGCGCGCAATAGCCTGAGCCCGCATCGGCTTATCTGTCAGAAATAATATTGCTTCGACTTTTGACTTGAGCATCACTCTATTCTCACATCGCTATGTTTATCGGCTGAACTGCAGCGTCGCTGCGAACGACATACAAAGGACCGTAAAAATCATTCTGTTCTAGAGTTATTTTACCGGCATTTGACAAGAAAAGAACTGCTAAAAAAGCATCTACCCAGTCACCATGCCCACCGAGCAACTGGATGATCCGCAGTAGCTGCACCAGTTCTCCCGCTATTACGTTGTTGCTCAAAATATTTTCGACGCGTGAAATTGTGTCTTCTATATCTTCATCATGAGCTAGATCGAGAAGATCATCGACATCATTAGCCTCGTGTTGCCCCGAGAGTTCGATGCGCTGTCTGGGTTCTCGTGCGGCTCTCGTCTTCTCGATTTTTTCTGCCTGGCGCAAGGCTTCGATCAGTTGATCGAGTGTCACTTTGCGTTGACGGTTCTGCCTGTTGTTTGCTTTGCGCACTAGTGCACGTTCCAAGTCGGCTAATGTGAGCTGTCTCGGCTCCCGTTCTTTTTGCAAGTCAAATGAACCGTCATCATCGAAGTCCATAAAGTCGTCGTCTGAGCCGATTTCAGCGGTTGCGGCAGCAAGCATTGCTTCCGCTTTCATGCGCAGCAACACGCTTGCGTGGAACAAAATCTTGCCACTCTGACGCAGATTCTCTTTGGGCACCGCGGCAATTGCTTTGAGGAATTTATCAGTAACATCGATGATGTCTATATTCTTTGGATCGATTTCGCCCGATGTTGCCAGTTTGATCAGAATCTCAATCCCGCCTGCCTGAGCTGCTTGCTCAGCTATCGTTTGAGCGTATTTGGGTCCGGTTGGTTCGACGACTGCGACAGGAGCATGTGCAATATCTGCTATGTCAGCCAAGCCGGGACTGACGACAAATGCGGCCGACCCCTTGGAACTTCTTGATTTTTTATCTGACTGATTCATTGAATATCTCAGACTATCAGGCGCTGACCGGCTGTGGTTCGCGTTCTTGCTCTTCGTCAGGAATGTGCACTTCCCGTATTCCAACTACTCTGGAATATCCATCTGCACGCAATGATACGCCGATTGCGTGGTCTGCGTTTTCAATCATTGGACGTCGCAGGCTTACCGCAACGAATTGTGCAGTAGCGGATTGTTGTTTCACCATGCGAGCTAGACGCTCAGCATTAGAGCCGTCAAGCATCATATCTACTTCGTCGAACGCATAGAACGGTGCTGGTGCGAAACGTTGGAAGGCAAAAACGAATGATAAAGCCGTAAGAGACTTCTCTCCACCCGATAATGCTTCGATGCGCTGCATCTTCTTATCGCGTGGTTGAGCTCTGATCACGAGACCACCTTGGAATGGATTTTCCGGATACTCGAGCTCAAGGCGACCGTGACCATGCGATAGTTCGGCAAAGATGTCTTGGAAGTTTGTGTTGATCTGGTCGAAAGCAAGCATGAACTCTCGTTTCTTGTCGCCGTCGTATCCAGAGATTCGTTGATTGATTTCGTCGCTTTCGCGGGTCAGAGTGCTGAGCTGCTCCGTCATTTCTTTCTGACGTTCGTCTGTCTGGTTATATTCTTCCAGCGCCTTCATGTTGACTGGTTCGAGCGCGCGCATCCGTTTTTCCAAACGGTCCGCTTGATGCTTGAGCTGTTCAACGGTGCCAGCCGACGGCGGCTCGTAGTTTGGATTCTCGGCGAGCACCCGAGCGATCTCAGCTCGCAGTACTTCCAATTCTTGCTGCAAGTCGAAGTGTGCCATCTTCCTTTCCGTACGTTGCTCAGCAACGCGCTTCAATTCTTGATCCGCTTTGGTTCGTTCGACTTCGGTGGCAGTTACTTGCTCGTGAATCTTTTCCTTGGAATCGCGCAGGCTTTCCAGCTCTTCTGAAATTTCGCTGACCCGTTTTTCCATTTCAGCCAATGCTTGACGCAATGAGGCAATCGTGGATTCATAGGCGGGCTTCTGTGCTTGAATCTCGTCGATCTCTTTGGATAACTCAGCAAATTGAACGGAAAGAGCTTTGTGATTGCTCTGCTCAAGATTCTCTTCAGTTTCAGCCTTGTCTATGTAGCGCTGAATATCCTTGAACTCTTTATCCACTGTTTCAAGGTCAGAGCGCAGTTCTTCGGACTCGTGAATCAACTTCTCGATGGCAGTTCTAGCGCCCTTGTCACGCACGTCGTTGAGCGCGTCTTCCAGGTTACCGATCTGTTTGGTCAAATCTTTAAGTTGGAAATCGAGACTGGCTAGTTCCTGATCGATCTGATCGATCTCATCACCACTGGTGCGCAGTTTTGGTTTGACGTTTTCTATTTCGCCGTCGAGGTCTTTAGCTTCCTTTATCTTCGCTTCGAGCTCAGCTTGCTTCTTACCGTGCTCAGCGCGGGCAACAGTGGCTTTCTCGCGCTCTTCGTTTAATCCAGTTGCCAGTTCTTTTAAAGAATCTTGCAAGTATCGAATTTGGTCAGCCAGATTTTTGCTCGTCTGTTTCAGAACAGATAAGTCTGTCTCGCCTTTGCTTGAAAAATGCAATTTGCTTTTGCTGTCCTGACCACCAGACATGCTGCCCGACTTATCGAACAATTCACCCTCAAGAGTAACCATGCGGGCTTGATTGAGCAGTTTACGTGCGTTTTCCATGCCATCCATGACGATGGTCTGACCACATGCGTACTGAAACGCTTTGGTGAATCGCGGATTGAAATCTATAAGGTTATAGGCAAAGTCGATCACCCCGGCTCGACTTGGCAGAAGACCTGGTGGTTGAGTGGCAATTTTGTTCAGTGGAACAAAGGTGGCACGACCGGCTTGGTTCTTCTTTAAGAATTCGATGCAGCGCTGCGCAATTTCGTCATCGTCCACGACAACGTGACTTAGGCGTGGACCAATGGATGTCTCTAAGGCGGTGACATACTTATCGTCAACTTTCCCCAGCTGACCAATGGTGCCATGCACTCCGGACAATCCCGAAGCGACTATAGCTTCAACCGCCCGTCCATAACCGCTTTCACCAGCCACTTCTCTGGTTGTTTCAACTTCAATCAATCGACGATTCATCGACTCTAGAGCTTGTCTCTTCGACTCAATCTCTTCTCGCGTACCTTCCAACTCAGCTTCAAGTTGTTGAATGGTGCGATCGATGCCTGCCACCAAAGCTTGTTGGTCAATACACTTGCGCTCGTAAACCGAAATCGCGCCTTTGGTGTTAGCTGACTTGCCGATTGCCTCTGTGGCAGAACTGCGGAGCTTTTCCAGCTCTTGCTCGATGGCTGCTCGACGAGTCGTTAATTCCGTTTTTCGAACATCAAGTTTATGTTTTTGGTCACGAAGTTCCTGCAAGTCAGTATGAATCGTCGTCACCTTGTCCGACGACTTATCTTTCTCCTGACGCATCACTTCGATTTCAGCCATCACAGCACTGAAGGCACCTTGCTTCTCGAGCAAGCCGAGATGAACAGCCTGCTGGTCTTGCTTGTGCTGCTTCTTCTGCTTATCGATATCCGAAAGACGTTTATCGATAGTCTTGATTTGAGCTTGAATGCTCTTGAGAAGTTTTGACTTTTCGCCAATTACCCCGGTTAAGTTTGAGAGTTTGTTTTCTTCACGAGTTAATTCGCCTCGCGTGTTATCCAATTCTTGCCGAAGCAACAATTGTTCGTTTCCGCCCTTTTCGCGGATTTCTTGCTCGATGCGACCCATCTCGGATCGCATTTGAAAGAGCGCCACCTCGGCGGCTTGCACTTGTTCAATAAGCTTTTCTTCTTTGGCATTTAACTTCTGAATTTCAGCCAGTTCGAGGTTTGTTTTTTGTTCGACTTCTTGTGCGCGAACAAAAACAAGGTCTTTTTCGACGGCTTCTTTTTGAGTTTTGAGTTCTAAATACTTCAGAGCTTGATCGCGATCGGTTTTAAGCACTTCAAGGCGAGTCAGAATTTCAGAAAGGATTATTTTTTGATGCTCGATTTTCTCAGCGACAGACGTCAGCTCAGTTCCAGCCTGCCCGATGAGGCGGTCGAACTCTGCCACTCCTGCCAATTCGTCGATGATTTTTCGACGTTCGGTGGCGCTCATGGTGACAATGCCGGTGACGTCACCTTGCATAATTACGTTGAAACCGGTAGGGCTGACGTTATATTTCATCAGCTCTTCATGTATCTCGGTTAGGGTGGCCGATTTACCGTTCAACCAATATGAACTGGTATAGCTGTTCTCCTTAACCCTGATCCTGCGGCTGACCTCGAGCTGTTCGTTATCATTGTTCAGGAAACGAACTGTAACTCTTGCTTCGTTTTTGCCGCTCAAATTATTGAGAAGATCCGGCAATCTTTCTGCTCGCATACTTCTCGTTGAAGACAAACCGAGAGCGAACAAAAGGCTGTCGATAATGTTCGACTTGCCGGAACCGTTGGGACCGGAGATTGTCGTAAAGCCGTCCAGTAGCGGAACTAGAGTATGCTTTCCGAATGACTTGAAGTTATCAAGCTCGATCTCTTTAATTCGCAACAGGAACTCCCGCTACTGCACCTACAGCCCGCATTAGACTACACACTAGATTTGGTGTCAAGAATTTTAAGTGCCAGATATTTTTGAATCGCCCGAACCTTGCAATACATCAGCATTGTAGAGTGTTTGGTGCTCAATTGTCACCACCGCCGGTTTCACTTCAAATTGTGGTGCTTGATCAAATAAGTCATCGTTGTGCTGATCGATCCATACTCGCCGGATATATTTCTGGTGCGAATTTGGTGTGGTATCACATCTGTAAGCGCTCGCAGATTGCCGGGTTACGGACTTTTTATGTGCGCGGGGGCTAAATATCCAGGACCGCCGCGCTGTTTTTAAGGGGCCGAAGGTAGGACGCATATAGAGAGGCTATGGTGTCACCACTCCCGCTTGACATGCTTGATGGAATTATATCCTGAAAATATTCAATTTATCAGACGGTAAATTTGGAAAGTCAGGTTGGTGTTAAGTTTGCCGCCGGGGGGAATAACAGATCAGAACTGTTAGTACGTCCCGGTGGGGGATTAGCTTAATCACAGACATGTTGAAGAAAACTGGGACGACAAAATCTTTGCCCAGGCTGCCCAGCACGCCAGGTCTGGCAGACATCCATGCGTTTTTGCAGCGCGCTCTCGAGCATCGAGGCACGACCATAGAGATCTGTTGGACTCCGATGGACGGGTTGAGCGAATACTCCCTTGCCGTTGAATGCAGTCCGCGAGGCGGTGACGCCGAATGGCGAATGTATGCAGGAAGCGGCAGCCGCTCGCAATTGCTCTGGAATTATGTCAGTTGCGACGTTTTGCTCGTCTACAATCTTGTTTGTTCATCTTGTGGAGATGGTTTCAACTCGGTAACGCCAGCGGCTGAGCCAGTCTCCGACACATGGAAGGATTCGGGCAGTGGGCAAGACACGTTCTATCGGCTTGAAGCCTTGAATGTGCCGAAACGAGAGCCATTGGTGCCTCTGACGCTAACCCAAGAAAATGCCGCTCTCCTTTTGCCTAAGCCGACCAGCGCCCTCACAGGCGACTTGGCTCACGTTCAAATGCCGACGTTGCTCCAATCTATTCTTATGGCTCAGATGAATGGGCGTCTGAAAATACTCAGCAATAACCGTAATGCAGAAGTCTTTTTCAAAGACGGAATTCCTGTTCACTCGTTCACGACTGACACAATCGGAGAAGAAAGCATTTTCGAAATTTTGACTTGGAAAGAAGGCGATTTTTCTTTCGAAGCAAAAGTGACTACTGAGGCAAGAACGATTAAGCAAAACTTGGATAGCTTGCTCTTGCAGGGGATGCAGCTTATAGACAATGCAACTTACTTGCGTAACAGCGGATTGCGTCCTGAAGCTCTGATGCAGAGAAAGTACAAAAACTTGAGCGAGCGGGAATTCGAGTCAATGGTCGGATCTGGTGCACCGATTCCCATGGTCATGCAAAAGAAGTTTTATCGTTCCATTGATGACAACAAGACTGTGCAGAGCCTTTTGGAAAAGCTCCGTTTGCCGCGCAGTCAATGGATTCCATTGATGTGCAACATGATGCGCTGTGACCTGTTATCTCTTTCACAGTCGGCTGGTACAGCCAAATCGGTTAGACCTGCACTCGAGCCAAAGAGCATCGATAAACGTGCCATTCAAAACGTAATGATGAGCTTACGAAGACCTGAAACGGGACTGTTCACTTATCCCGCTTTCCTTTATTTTCTCGAGCAAGAATATTTCCGTGGGTATCGTTCTGCTAGTCCGATTTCCATTGTTGTTTTTCAGATGCGAATACGCAGCGGCAATTTAGATCCAGTCAGAGAGCCACTTCCGATTGCCGCAGTTAGCGAGGCCGTAAGGCGCATCAGTAGAGTTAAACGCCATGTGGATATGATGGCTCACTATGAAACGTTTGATTATGCTTTGCTTCTCCCTAATACAAAAACAAGTGGTGCAGCTATATTTGCTAATCGCATCATGAAGACACTGACTGCATCTCCTTTGCTTCCTGGAATGGATATGAGCAAACTATCGTTTGCGTTCGGAATTGCATCGATACCTGAAGATTTTCTGGATCTGAGCTTATTGCTGTCCGCGGCAGAAGTGGCTAAGAATGCCGCTATGAATAGTCCCGCACCAATAGTTCTATATAAAGACATCAAGTAATCGTATGTGGTGCGCAAGTGTCTCAATTGCTCAATTTCGCCGACAACTCTTTGGCGCCTGTCGTCTCCGCAGCCTCAGGAGCTAACTTCAGGAAGGTTTCCAATTCTTCCTTGGCCGCTACTTTTTCACCTGAGTCGCATAAGAGAACGGCAAGATTGTAATGGGCGTTTGATTGTTTCTCGCCGAGCGCAATGCATTTATGATATTCCGAGATTGCTTCGCGTCGGACTTTCGTGTCTTGCTTTGGGTTTGTGTTTGGCATTTGGCTTAGCGCCCAAGCTAGATTGTAGTGACTGTCGGGGTCTTGTGGGAAATCGTGCGCGCCTTCCCGAGCTGCTTTCAAAAGTTTGACCATCTCGTTTTCGTGCTTTAGCAAGCGTAGAAGCGGACCGTACGCCGCCTTGCGAGTTTCAGTAATAGCGCTCTTCAACTCAAGCACTACTTCGAATTGCAGAATCGCCGCCCTTTCGTCTCTGTTCATATCGAGGCAGTGGGCAAGGATAAGATGTGCTTCCGCATTATTGGGTTCAAGCGTAGTGGCTGTCCGGGCTTTGACGATGGCTTCGTCCAAGTCCCCGGCTCCCTCGTATGCCTTTGCAGCTTTTAAAAGCGTGGGCACATCTGAGCGATGAGTGGCGAGAACAACTCTATACAGCTTGCACGCTGCTTGGAAATGACCGGCTGCCAACTCCCCATCCGCAGCGCTCGACAGTGATTCTGCGGCGAATCCAGCAGTGGTCAACGAGACAGCTAGCAAAGAAGCTACTGACAATTTAAAAATTCCATCCATATATAAAGTCTTTGTCCGGTCTTTATCTACAACTTGAAACGACAATGGTTATAAGACTAGCAGTTGCTTAGGATTGCTGGGCGGCTGTTCTTGCCAGCTGATCCGACTCATGTAAGGCGCACTGTTCTTCGAAATATTGTTTGAATGTCCCGGACAAAATTGCTTCTCTGCATTCGACTGCCTGCCTGATCAAATGATGGATGTTGTGGATGGACAAGAGCGTGCCGCCTGCCTGCTCTTTCTGTTTGAACAAGTGATGCAAATACGCTTTGGTGTGCATTTTACATGTGAAACAATCACAGTCGTCTTCCAATGGAGTGAAATCTTTTCCGTACTTGGAAGTGCGCAAGGATATTCGTCCCTGCCTGGTGAAGGCGGCTCCGTGACGAGCAAGACGCGTCGGTGAGACACAGTCAAACATATCGACACCACATCTGATGGCATACGAAATATCCCAAGGCGTACCAACGCCCATCAAATATCGTGGCTTGCTTGCGGGCAGCAAAGGTGTGGTGAAGAAAACGATTCGCTCAATCGTCGAGCGGTCCTCTCCAACTGCGACTCCACCGATCGCAAAGCCCGGCAAATCGTGTGTCGTCACTTCGGCTACAGAACGTTCACGCAAATCCTCATACATGCTTCCTTGCACTATGCCGAACAAGGCCTGGTCGTCTGCACGCGAATGATGCTCAACGCAGGTCTGTAACCACCTGTGCGTTCTTTCCATTGAGGCTAAAGCTTCATCATAAGTGGCTGGATTTTTGACGCAGTCATCAAATGCCATGATGATGTCTGCACCAATGGCATTTTGAATGACCATCGACTTTGCCGGTCCGATGAAGTGTTCGCGACCACCGCGATGATCTTTGAAGAAGACTCCTTCTTCAGTGATGCGCCGCAGCATGTCCAGGCTGAAAACCTGGAAGCCACCGGAATCAGTCAGGATGGGCTTTTCCCAGCCTATAAATCTGTGAATTCCACCGGCTTCTTTAATAAGTTCATGTCCAGGACGCAAATAGAGGTGGTAGGAGTTGGACAAAACAATTTGTGCGTCACAGTTTCTGACTTGATCAAATGTCACAGCCTTTAATGCTCCGTTGGTGCCGACCGGCATAAAAACAGGCGTTTCGACCACTCCATGCGGAGTAGTCAATCGACCGGCACGTGCGCCAGACCAGGGACAGACAGCTTCTACTTGGAACTGAACCGCGTTGCTCATGAGCGTAAATATACAAACAACTCAGTCTACGCTTCGTTGATTTCTTTGACGTCTTGCGCGTCCAGCGTGTCGTTATCGTTCTTGCGTTCGATCAGCATTGATTCTTTGATGCTTATCTTGTTGTCCTTCACGCCCATGGACTGCTTCAACGCAAGCAATTCCATATCTACATCTGTTTTGCCTTCAAAATTCTTGAATTGCTTATCGAGGTTGTCACCGCTAAGTTCCTGCATCGCCGCAGCTTTGGCCTCTCGTTCTAAAACCTTGGTTTCCATTTTTTCCATTACTGACATTGCACCACTGGAAGTTGTCTTCGATAAAATTTCGTTCGCTTTCGAGGTAGCTTGAGCAGCTTTGTCTCTAGCGATAAGAACTTGTTTCTTGGTGTAAGCTTTTTGAACTTCAGCTTCCAGGTCTGTCAGGCGCTGTCTCAAATTCAATGTCGAATCTCTTTGCGACTTTAACTGAGTTTCCAGATCGGTTGCCGCGTCCACATACTGTTTCTTCCGTTGCAGCGCTTGTTTAGCCAGGTCATCGTTGCCTTGTTGAACTGCCATGGCAGCCCGGTTTTGCCAAGTTTCCGCCTGGTCTTTGTTCTTTTGTAGCTGCTGCTCGAGCTGCTTTTCGGTGGCGATTGCCTGGGCTACAGCCTGGCGAACTTGAATCAAATTGGACTGTAAATCTTGATACGTTTGCTCGAGCATGATTTGGGGATCTTCCATCCTACCCAAAATGGCATTGAACATAGCCCTGAACAAGTTACCTAGGCGTTCGAACATTGATTGACAACTCCTTCGGGTGGACTTCGTGCACGAGGGTCTGTGGATCTCGGTTAGCATTAAATAATAAGTGTAGCAAACCCTAACTTCTCTTATGCCCAGGATTGAGCGCTCCGATCCTCTTTTAGGTATTCAAAATAAAGAGGCGATCGCCGGAAGTGCCCAACCGTGGCGAAGGTATGCTTGTAAAGCGCAATGCGTCACGAATAACGTACTTTGGTAAAGAAATTAGCTAGGATAGTAATTATGGCGATACCCAAAGATATGGCAGATCAACTGGCTGGAGCGGGCGAATCCGTACTGGCAATCGGAGTATTGGTTGGACTTGGCGCCTGGGGCGGCTTTTGGCTGGATGGGAAATTGCATACGGCGCCTTGGCTTGCTATTGGCTTGTCGCTGCTTGGAATGAGCTTTGGCTTAGCGCGCATGGTTATGAAGGCTTTGCAGTCCGATAAGCTCGGGAAATAGACGCTTGGTTTCATTTGCTTACCATCCTTGCTGTGAGCAATGCTTGGATACGTTTCTTCGTATGCGACAGAAAAGAAATAGATTCTGATAGCCTTTATTTGCTGCGCCTTTCATCTGGTATCATGCCAAATCAAGGCCGCCAAGGGCGAAGGCGTGCATATATCGGCGACTATTTTTGACGGGACCACTTCTAGATGTTAGGCAAGAATCTCTTTCTGTATCAGTTGGGTGTAGGCACTCCGACCGACGCTATTGGCGTCATACACGCCGATACAATCGCACTCAGTGCAGTCTGTATGTTGGGCATACTGGCAGTGGGTTCGGTAGTCGCCAACAATATGAAAGTTGACGGACCTGGCGGCAAAATGCAGGCGATTGTTGAAAGCATCTATTTGTTTGCTGATGATTTAGCGCACGGACAAATTGGAGAGCATTACAAGACCTTCTTTCCGCTGATTGCAGCAATCTTTATTTTTGTGTTAACCGGTAACTTTCTCGGCGTTGGTCCGTGGAAGGTGTTCGAGCATATGCCCGGCTGGCCTATGTTGAACGGCGCAACTGGTCCTCACGCTGAGGCTTTTGAAATCGCCTCGCCAACTACTGACTTCAACGTAACGGTAGGATTGGCCGCAGTTGCCTTGGTTGTGTATATATGTTCTGGCTTCTGGAAGCATGGTGGCAAGTATGCCAAGACCTTGTTCCTGACGCCCATGGCACCGATTGAAATTATGGACATGGTTGTTCGTCCTTCAACCCTGGCTCTTCGTTTGATGGTGGTAATCACGGCTGACGAACTAATGCGCGGAGCGTTCTTGCTCATGTGCCCGATTCTTTTGCCTACTGCGATCATGGGATTTGAGCTGTTCATCGGCGTTATCCAAGCCTTCGTGTTCGCCTTGTTGACTTCGATTTATATCGGACTGACTGTCGCTGAACATCACTAAACAATTTTGTTAGATAGTCCAGAACCTTTATGCAGCTTGCCTTTAGGCTGGTTGTTGTTGCAAAGCGCCACCACTTTGCCCTTAAGGTAAATACAGGTTTTATTAAGGCAACATGCGCTTCAAACAAGGCCGGAGCGCTGATTCGACTTGATATAATTTGACTCGGCTTGAGGGGAGGCTCTCAGTCTTGCGTCAAAACGCAAGCGAATTGTCTCTAGAGTAAAACGCATGTTGCGTTGAACTGAGCCGAAGCACTATGTGAGTTCAGAGGAGAACGTTGTGGAACACCAACTTATTGCCCAAGCAGCGCAAGCTGCAACCACCGTTGATAGCCAAACACTGGTGAGATGCGCGTCTTTGGTCGGTTCAGGTATTGCGGTTGTCGGCGTATTCGGACCTGGTATCGGGATCGGAGTAGCAGGCGCACGCGCTCTTGAAGGTATGGCACGTCAGCCAGAAATGGCCGGCAAGTTGTTGGCAAATGCCATCATTATCGCCGCCTTGATGGAAGCTCTCGGATTGCTCGCTTTCGTTGTCGCCATTCTTCTTTACTTGAACGGCACCAAAGTGTAGTTTTCTCACCTAAAACAGTAGAATCCAAGATATGTTTGACTTAAATCTCACCTGTTTAATATTCATCGGCATGTTCCTGCTCTTCGTAAAGCTGCTCGATGAGCTGGTTTTGAAGCCGGTAGGAAAAGTAATCGAGCAGCGGCAAGCGATCATCCGGGACAATACCGATAGAGCAGCTGCGGCTCGTGCGCAAGCCAACGAAGTGGTTACGCAATACCAAGCTCGGATCCATGCCGCTAACGCTGAGGCTCAGTCACTGATAAATGAGGTGACAACCACAGCTGAAAAGGCTCGTGTCGTTGAATTGAAGAAGGTGCAAGATAAGGGTCAGGCAGAAATTCAAGCAGCTAGAGAAAAATTGTTGGCTGAGCGAGGCGGTCTCATCGATCAACTCGTTGACCAAGAGAAATCTCTGGTTGAAAGCATTACTAAAAAACTGATCGGCGATAACGCCACTGTTAGCCTGGATTCTGGCACGGTAAAACGTGCGTTGGAGGAAGCTAGATAATGTTTTTGTTTGCAGTTGAAACGGCTGAGCAATTGAGTGGATACCCACTGGTATCAAGTTGGTTCGAAAACAATTTGATTAACTGGCTGATATTAGTTGTCTTGCTGGTTATTCTTTGGCAGAAAGTGACGCCACCAATGTTTGCCTCACGGGCAGAAAAAATTGAAACTTCTTTGCGCGAGGCGGCTGAAGCACGAACTCAGAGCGAGCTTTTGCTTAAAGAGCAACAAGCAAAAGTTGCCAATGTTGAAGAAGAAGTCGCTCAGAAGCAAGCTGACGCAAAAGTATTGGCCGAGGAATTGAGAGTACAACGCGCAGCGCAAACTCAAAAGGACATGGCTGATTTGGGTCAGAAATTGCAAAATCAAATCGCTACCGAGCGAGCAGTAGCAATCACTGACTTGCGGAGCAGCGCAGCCAAAGCAGCGATCCACCTGACTGAGCAAATTCTTCCTTCGATGATGAATGAAAGTATCAGAGGAAAGTTACTCAATCAGTTTATGGAACAACTCGATAGCTCGACTTCGCAAGCCTCCACTTTGTCGAATGAAGATCGTCTTGAAATGAAAACCCACTAGGAAGCAGGAAAAGGAATGAAAACAGGAAACGCCACAGTTGCCGGCCAATACGCAGATGCAGTCTTGGAATTGGCCATTAAAGATGGCGGCGATGCTTTAGCCGACAAAGTTCTTTCGGAACTTGGTGCCATTAATAAAGTGACGCGTGATGTTCCTGAACTTGATTTGATTCTTGGTCATCCTGCAATCCAAAGCGTGCAGAAGAGAGAAATAATCACATCGCTTTTCAGCAGATTGGTAAACGACCTGACTCTGCGACTTTTGGAGCTCTTGCTCGATAAAAGACGCTTGAGTTTGCTGCCCCAAATCGAACGTCAGTATCGCGAATCTTTGAATGTTCGTAAGAATATTGTCGGTGCAAGCCTGGTTTGCGCAGACAAATTAAGTGATTCCGCAATCGCAGATATCAAAGCGAGATTGACAGAGCATCTCGGAAAACGCCTTGAGCTGGAAGTCAAAGTCGACTCATCATTGATTGGTGGCGTTGTTTTGAGACTTGGTGACCAAGTCATCGATGGCAGTTTAAAAGGCAAACTGCAAAGCCTCGAACGAGTACTTTTATCCGTCTAAATCTTTCCCCAATCCGCAACTGAGACCGCATCAATACAAGAGGTTAGAACAAAATGGCAATCCGCCCCGATGAAATCACTTCCATCCTAAAAGAGCAGCTCGACAAATATCGGTCGACGCTGAACGTATCGAACGTCGGAAGCGTTCTCAGTGTTGGCGACGGTATCGCTCGCATCTACGGCATGGAGAAAGCCATGGCCGGTGAACTCGTTGAGTTCGAAGACGAAGAGCGCACTGCCGGAATGGTGCTCAACCTCGAAGAAGATAACGTTGGGGTTGTAATTCTCGGTGAAGGCAGAAAAATCTACGAAGGCATGACTGTCAAAACGACAGGCAAAATCGCATCGACTCCAGTCGGCGAATGCATGCTCGGTCGAGTCGTCAGCCCAATCGGTCAACCACTTGATGGTAAAGGACCAATTGCCGCAACTGAGTTCAGTCCAATTGAAGTTAAGGCTCCTGGTATTGTTCAACGTAAGTCAGTTCACGAACCTTTGATGACCGGCATCGCCGCTATTGACGGAATGATTCCAATCGGTCGCGGACAGCGCGAGTTAATCATCGGCGACCGTCAAACCGGAAAGACGGCCATTGCCATTGATGCCATCATCAATCAAAAGACCCAACCAAATCGACCGATCTGCATCTACGTCGCGATTGGACAGAGAGAAAGCAACATCGGACGTATTCAAAAAATTCTCGAAGACAACGGCGCTATGGAGTACACAGTTATTGTTGATGCTCCTGCTACTTCTTCGCCAGCCATGCAGTTCTTGGCACCATATGCCGGAGCCTCCATCGGCGAATACTTTATGAACCGTGGTCAACATGCACTTTGCGTATACGATGACTTATCGAAACACGCTGCTGCATACCGCGCCATGAGTTTGCTGTTGAGAAGACCACCAGGTCGTGAAGCTTATCCTGGAGACGTTTTCTATCTCCACAGCCGCTTGTTGGAACGTGCTGCTAAGCTGAGTGACAAGCTTGGTGCCGGCTCTATGACCGCACTTCCGATTATTGAAACTCAAGCCGGTGACGTTTCCGCTTACATTCCGACAAACGTAATTTCGATTACTGACGGACAGATCTTCCTGGAAACAGACTTGTTCTACGCCGGCGTTCGACCAGCTATTAACGCAGGTATTTCGGTAAGCCGAGTTGGTGGTGCTGCCCAAACTAAAGCCATGAAAATGGTGGCAGGTAAACTGAGACTCGACCTTGCTCAATTCCGTGAGTTGGAGGCATTCGCTCAATTCGCGTCAGACTTGGACAAGGCCACTCAAGATCAAATTCGTCGTGGACAAAAACTTACTGAGGTACTGAAGCAGCCTCAATACCGCCCGCTTCTTCTCGCTCAGCAAGTTTCGATTCTCTACGCTGCCAACAGAGGCGTATTAGATGATGTCGAACAGAAAGATATCCCACGCTTTAAAGAAGAGTGGTTCAAGTATCTTTCAGCGCAGGCGAAAGATGTTGAAGCTAAGCTCAACGCTGGTGACAAGCCAACTAAAGAAGAAGAGCAGGCAATTTACGACGCCTTGATGAAGTTCAAAGAAACCTTCTTCGGCGCTAAATAGGTGAGCAGTTAAATGGCAAATCTTAAGGCGATTCGTAGCAGGATCAAAAGTGTTCAGGCTACGCAAAAAATAACCAGAGCGATGAGGCTTGTTGCCGCGGCGAAGGTCAGACGCGCTCAACTGCGTGTTGAGGCGGCACGACCATTCACAGGTGCTGTCGTGAAGATGTTGCAAGAAGCGCTTTCGGGTTTGGCTCCGATCGATCTGCAGGGAATGACTATTCTTCAGCATCGAGATGTGAAAACTGTCGGCATCATCGTGATCTCGTCAGACAGAGGATTGTGCGGGTCGTACAACACCGTAGTGTTCCGAGAAGTGATGCAACGTATCATGAAACTCGAATCCGAAGGCAAAAAAGTAAAACTGATTTTGATCGGATTGAAAGCGGCTGGCTTTTTCAAACATGTCAAAGTCGACAAGATAAAGACTTACTCTTTGTTGCCTGCGATTCCAACTCCTCAGGAAGGTAAGTTGATTGCCGACACGGTAGTTGAGTTTTTTACCAATAAAGAAGTGGACTCTGTAGAAATTATAGGTACCAAGTTCATCTCCATGATGCGGTCTGAAATTATCGACACGAAGTTTATTCCAGTTGCATTGCCTGAACAGGCGAAGCACACAATGCTGCGACCTGAAAGATTGTTCGAACCTTCGATCGACGAAGTGATGCAGAAAGAACTTCTACCGAAGTATCTGCAGAACGTAATCTATCAGGCAATGCTTGAAGCATCAGCCGCGGAACTGGCAGCGAGAATGAAGGCGATGACGGATGCGTCCAACAACGCACGCGATCTGATCAGTTCACTCAGTCTCGTCTACAACAAAGCGCGTCAATCGAGCATCACCCAAGAATTGCTCGAAATCGTCGGCGGTGCCGAAGCTCTGCGCGGTTAGGTTAGGCGGATTATCCGGGCTAAACGCAGTGCTATCCACAAGCACAGCGGCAAAAGCGTCAGCATGAATAATCCACTGAAGCCGAGCTGACACATTGGCATTTTATCCGTTTGTGCTCGATACTCTGCTTCGAGTTTAATTGCTGTATTGCAGTCTATTAGCTCTTGTTGGTGATTTCCAAGTGTCCGTAGGCTAATCCGCGAGACTTGTGCTGTCCATAATTCTTGGGATCTATACTGATCGCCTTGCTGTAATCGTCGATTGCCATTTGATATCGCCCTAATTTTTCATACATACATGCGCGGCACAAATAACAATTCATCAAGTCCTCTTCTGAAGATGAGGGCGACGAGTTCAAAATCATTTTGTCGTAGATTTTAATTGCTTTCTCGTATTGCGTTGACTTTGCGTATACGCCTGATTCCAAATAAGCTAATTCCAAATAGGCGGCATGAGTCGCTTTGCCTTTTGGATCAAGCTCAATGGCTCGGACTAAATCAGCCGCTCTTTCCCTCTCGCTCCGACCGTTGTTCACCTGACCCCGATAGACATAAGCCCGCGCATATTTGGGATCAAGTTCAATCCCCTTGCTGAAGTCGTCGATGTCCTTGGGTTGGGCCGCGAAAGCAAAATCACAGGAATCCAATGCGCGACCGACATAGAACCTGGCGCAGAGGCGTTCAAAGGTTGGATGGTCTGCGGCTAGTTCAACCAAGTCTTCAGTCATTCGGTTGAGTTTCATCGGGACCTGATCCAGGCACAAAATTTCCCACTGGAGTTCTTCAATATGGTGCCAATTCCCAGGGAACATACCCAGGACGAATACGGAAACTAATGTAAGCATGATGTATCTGCGCATACGGCTACATTAGGACAAACCTTCTGTTTATTGAAGAGTGTTTGTACGCAGTAAGTGGGAGACTTTGATGGCGGTGTCACGTTGGCTAGGTGTCGTAGAATATAGGCATGGGACATCCGCAAGAAAAACCGACAGTTGAACAAATAATGAAGTTGGTGGATCAGCTAACGCCGGACGAGCGTGAACAGATATTGGATCAACTGAAGACGGACGATTTACGCCGAGCGATCCAGGTCGGGATCGAGCAAGCAGACCGAGATGAGCTGATAGACGGCGAGCTTGTGCTTGAAGAACTGAGACAGCGTGCAGACGACAGGTTAAGAAAGAGCCAGGCGTGAAGCTAGCGGTAACGGCGCAGGCGCGGCAAGACCTGCTAGAGATCGAAGAATACATTGGCAAAGACAATGCGAAAGAAGCTGCAGTGTTTGTACAGCGGCTAACAGAGAGGTTTGCCGAGTTGATGGAGTCGCCCGGTATTGGACGCAAGCGGGACTATTTGGCAGAGGGAATGAGAAGTTCGCGGGTAGGCGATTACCTGATTTTCTACCGAGTGCAGGGCGAAAAGTTGGTTGTCATACACGTTTTGCATGGTGCTAGGGATCTGCCGAAGATGTTCGAGCAGGAGTAATGCGTCCCAAAATGGTGCGGGCGATTCAGCAGTTGAACTGTCCGTTCGATATTGCCTGGACATGCCACAGTGTCTGATAGCAAAACATTTAATCAACAGTCCACAGGGAACAGGGGCTGGTAGCCTGGGACTTACACAGGTATCATTTTAGTGATCACATACTAGTAGCTATAATGTCGTTATGTTGCAGAGCGGCTTGAACATCAAATCCCTAAAACAAAATGTGCGGACCGTTGAGTCAATGGACGAGGCGGAAGTCGCGGCATGCATCGCCGCGGTATTCGCTTTTATGGAGTCTGAAGCTCAAGCTCAAGCGGTTGAACTCCAATCTGAAGACTGCGGTAGTGGCAACTGGCAGAAAATAGCAAGGCTGGAAGCGGCAGGAATCAAGAAAAAACGCTCAGTCGAAGGAAATCTCTGGCGTTTCAGCGGATTGGCAGTCATGGTCGCGTTTTGCCTATCTCTAGCAGCTCCTTCGTTTGCTGACCCCTATTCTTCCGAACCTGAACAGATTGCCATCAACAAGTCATCCACTCCTCGCTTTGTGCCTGTGCAAACTGCCTCGAAGCACACCTACATCAAAGTCGGTTTGCTAGTTCGAACCAATCGAGTTGACATCGAAGCGCTCGATGGTGCGGAAGTCCGAGATGCCAGAAACGGCGAAGTAGTCGCTTCCTTGCCGGCTCAGACTCAATGGACTTTAAACATTGGTAGCTCAAAAAGTTTGTCTTTTACGGGAAAAAATAACGTAGACGGCGCTCATATACCAGATGGTCAGCCGATCTCGACCATTAGCAAAGTTGCATACTTCCCATCTGCACCAAGGCCTGAACTGAACAAGTTTCAACTGCCGGAGCAACTAAAGACAGATGCTGCCGAGGGTGTAAGCGGTTACATTGTTGTTCCAGAGAATGACAACAAAGGAAATCAGGTTGTCGCCGTAAATGGAAAACTATACAGAGGAGCGGTCTGGCTCAAACCTTGTAGTCAGGATGGTGCGACCGAAACGAGCGGAATCACCGCTATTAATATCGTCGACTTAGAAGACTATTTACTATCTGTTTTACCTAGCGAAATGCCAGCCAATTGGCCGCTTGAAGCGCTCAAGGCTCAGGCTGTAGCAGCGCGATCGTATGCCGTAGCCAATATTGGCAAACATTCCAAAGACGGTTATGACTTGCGCGCCACTGTCGATGATCAGGTCTATTTGGGTATCGCCAACGAACATCCAAAGTCGAATCGCGCCGTTGCCGAAACCGAAGGCATCATTTTGAAGCACCAGGGCAAGCCTGTCTCAGCCTTCTTTCATAGCACCAGCGGTGGTAGTACAGAAGTGGCGGAGAATGTTTGGGGAAGTTCAGTTCCCTATCTGCGCATGGTCCCCGATTATGACGATTTGTCACCGCATTTTGCCTGGAATCGCAAATTCAAAGTCGAAGATCTTGAACGCGCTTTTGGACCAGAACTCGGTCACCTGACCTCGTTTATGGTGATTTCGCGCACCCCGTCCAATCGGGTCAGAGACGCACTTGCAGTTGGCACAGTCGGGTCCCGTTATGTCTCAGGAGACAGTCTGCGAAAGCTTTTCAAGCTTCCAAGCACCAATTTTAATGTCGTTTGCAAAGAGAACACCTATGAGTTCGCCGGACGGGGATCGGGACACGGTCTTGGGCTGTCTCAGTGGGGAGCTCGAGCATTGGCTGAACATGGATATAATGCAGCCCAGATACTGACGTATTACTATAAAGACGTATCCGTTGATTATTTAGCCGATTAAGCCGGCATTTGAGGTACTTCTTTTGGTCCAGGTTTTCGCAATATTTGTAATGCTCGCGATTCTTAGCGTGCTGATTATCGTGCACGAATGCGGGCACTTTTCAGTAGCTAGGTTTTTTGGATTTCAGACACCGGTGTTCGGCTTTGGATTGCCATTCGGACCGCATTGGGTGGTCGGTAAGAAGTGGGGCACCGAGTTCCGCGTCCACGCCTGTTTGCTGGGAGGCTACGTCGCTATACCTGAGCTTGGCGACGAGACTGCGGCTACTCAAGATGCCTTTGGTGTGGAGCTCAAACCGTTTAAGAAATTCCCGATTTGGCAAAGAGCTCTCGTTGCATTTGCCGGAGTTGGCTTCAACATCCTCTTTGCCTATCTCGTCATGTTGGTGATGTTCTTGACTTTAGGCACTCAGTCCCAGCCAACAGTTGTGTCGGACCTGGTGCCTGAGAATCCGATTGCTATGCAAGCCGGGATCAAAAAGGACGACATCGTTGTTTCGATTAACGATAAACCGGTAAACACAACTGACGAGACTGTCTCTTTGCTAAGTGTGCACAAACACGAATTGGTTCACGTGCAGATCTTGCGTGATGCAAAACCAATGACGATTGATATGACCACCAATGATGCCGGCAAAGTCGGCATGAAGTTGGAAGGCAAAGGTCCAGTCACTTACAAAAAGATTGATGGAAACTTTTTTGAGATTGCCAGGCAAGCTGCAGTTCGCTTATGGAACTTGACTGCCAGCATGCTGAGCGCCCTTGGTCAGATGGTTGAAGGATTGGGAGGCGGTGGTGGCAAAGCATCTCCAGGCCATCCGAAGATCGGTTTCGGAGATTTGCACGGTGTGCTAGCCGTAGTGAAGATTGGCGCGGACATTGCCCAACAAGATTGGAGCCAACTTTTTCTGTTCACAATTTTGATCAGTATGGATTTGGCGATCATCAATCTGGTGCCATGGCCAGCTCTTGACGGTGGTCATCTTGCCTTTATGACATTTGAGGCTGTGCGTGGTCGCCCAATGGGAGAGCGAGCGCAAGGTGAGATCGTGAAGTGGGGCTTCGTCAGCTTAATCGTCTTGATGGTTGTGATCATGGTCAATGATGTGCGAGCCCTAGTCACCGGTCAACTGGACTACAAGAAAGACAAACAGCAAGAAGATAAAGCAGCCCCATCAAAACCTACGGATAAAACCAAACCCGCAGCCAATGATGCGGAGAAATCTTCGATCGATTCGAATAAGTCAGATGCAACTGGTAGCTCGGGCAAAACTCCGACGGATGCGACGAAGCTGGATCCAACTGGTAGCCCGGAGAAGGCTCCGACGGATACGAATAAGTCAGATGCAACTGGTAGCTCGGACAAAACTCCAGCGACTCCCCCAGTACGCTAACGCACGTCTCGATAGGAGTTACGCGAATGCCGTTATATGAATACAGATGTCAGGAATGTCGAGAAGTTTTCGGTGAAGAACGTTCAATGAACGAAACTTCTCAACCTAATTGTTCAGCCTGCGGATCGTCCTCAGTGAATCGGATTTGGAACGCTTACATCCGCGCCGGTGGAGTCACACCAGATGTCGGTCAGGGATCCACTAAATCTTCTAGCACCAGTAGTGGTGGCGGCGGTGGCTGTGGATCATGCAGCAGTCACTCTTGCGGCACCTGCCATTAAGCGTAGACGCGCTAGCCTTAGGAGCTAGTCCGCAAGGGTCCGGAATTTAGTCCAGCATGGATCAATGTCACCTTTTCCCAAAATGTGCGCTCTGCCAAAAGAGCATCTATGGTCGCTTCTGGAAAGAACTTTAGATAGGGATGTGCCACCTTTAAAGACCATTGGTCTGCGATCCGGAATTGAAAAAAGGGCGTTCAGGATGAAGCATACCCAAACGTCCTTTTCTGCCACCGCAGGTAGAATTCCTAGCTGCGGAGCGGCAGCGTTTATGACTTCTCGTTGAACCACTGGAGGCAGTTTAAGGAACTCGTCGGCCAAGGCGAACCTCGTATTCATAGAACTTGTCTATGGCCCAGCCTGGTAGTGCTGTTGTTGCCTGCCTGAGCGTTTGGAAATCTTCCTTTGTCAGTGCCTGCTCCAGCGCTGCAATCACCTGTGGTGTCACTTGTTCCTTGCCGAGATAGCGCAGTGCTGCAATTGCAGTGCCAACTGGTGTCCCCGCATGTTGCATCTTGCGAGGAGCAACGTGACGAAAACGAATGGTGCTTTTGCCGACCTTGACCTCGCCAGTGCGACCGGTAGTGGCATAGACTGAATAGGCTGCTAAGTTGGTCTGTAAGAGAGCTTTGCCAGCTTCACAAATTTCCCACACTGTCGGTCTAATGTGGCAATCGACAGCGATGGGAGTTACATTCACGTGTATCAGAACAGAATCACATTCGGCACGCTCGCTCTGGCTACGTTAGGGCTATGCACTGTGTCAGCGTGCTCCAGCGTGCACGCAGCTGCAATTTATCCAGGACGAGTTCAGGCGCAGACTTATCACGGACGCCCGGTCACATTGCATCAGTATTTTGCGGACCATCCGAAAGTAAGAGCAGCAACGATCGGCGCTGGTGTTGGCACCGCCGCCGGTGCCGTTACGGGTTTAGTAACAGGACGCGGTGTTGTGCGAGGGGCGCTCGTGGGCGCGGGAGCGGGAGCCGGAGTGGGTCTGGTTCGTTCGTCTCATCTCATGCATAGGCATCCTATTCTTAAAGACGTTGCGACAGGTTCTTTGGTTGGTTGGGGTCTCGGTTACGCCGGGGGCAGAAACCACGGAAGCGCAGCTAGAGGCACTCTCGTTGGTGCAGCAGCCGGCATAGCGACGGGTTTGTTCGTGCACGGGCTCTAGAATTCTATGAAAAACTTGGAGATATGACGATGTCTAAATTTATTCTTGCCGCTATATTTGTTGCAGTCTGCTTGGTCGGGCCTGCAGCGCTTCAGTCAGAGGCGCATCATTGCCACCATCATCGCAATTTCTATGGATACGGAAACAATAATGGTTATGGCGCAGGTGGTACATTCATCGATCGACTCCTCGGCAATGGCTATGGTGGCTATGGCAATGGCTATGGTGGCTACGGCAGCGGCTATGGTGGCTATGGCAGCGGCTATGGTGGCTATGGCAATGGCTATGGTGGCTATGGCAACGGCTATGGTGGCTACGGCAACGGCTATGGTGGCTATGGCGGTAACGGTTTCAGTCGATTCGTTGGCAACCTCGGAGGCAACAGGAACTATCCAGGCAACAGCTATTTCGGACACCACCACCACCACCATTGCGAACGCGGCTGGTAGTTTGAATCAACTGTTCTTGCAGCAATTTAGTGACGCCAGTTCTCTGTCTTTGCGCGATCGGATCGGCCAATAATTAACAAGTTAGCTCGCCGCGTACTACTTCTTCTTCATCAATTAAATTTCTCAGCTCGGCTTCCTCATCAGGAGGAAATGCGAATGACTCTGAGCTATCAGGGAATTCTCTATTGGTTACATCTTTTGCGTAATTCTTGATTGCTTCCTGGCAGCTTTCTGCCAGGTTCGCATAACGGCGCACAAAGCGCGGTTTGAAGTCAGTATACTTACCCAACAAGTCATCAGTTACCAAAATTTGTCCGTCACAATCATTCCCTGCACCGATGCCAATTGTCGGAATTGTCAGTCGCTGGGAGATCATCTTTGCCACTATTGACGGTACCATCTCCAAAACCAGACTAAACACACCAGCTTGTTGGAGAGCCATGGCATTGTGAAACAGGCGCGCGCCTTCTTCAGCTGTTCTGCCTTGAACGCGAGTACCGCCCAGACCATGCACTGACTGGGGTGTGAAGCCCAAATGTCCCATAACTGGGATGCCCATTCCCACTAAACGCTCGACAATTTCCAGGTTGAGCTTCGTGGCACCTTCCAGCTTGACCGCCTGCGCTTGCGCTTCTTTAACAAATCTGCCGGCGTTCGTGATTGCTTGAGTGACGTCGACTTGATAGCTCATGAAAGGCAAGTCCGCCACCACCAGCGCTGACTGTGCGCCTCGCGTTACCGCTTTAGTGTGATGCAACATCTCGTCCATCGTGACTGCGTGTGTGGTGCGGTGACCAAGTGCCACCATTGCCAAACTGTCACCAACAAGGATTAGGTCGACACCGGCTCGGTCAAGAATTTGCGCTGTCGAATAATCGTAAGCAGTCAAAGCAACGATTTTGCGCCCCTCAGACTTGTACTTTTGCAATGTTAACGTGGAAACAACTTTGCTCATGATGCCTTCAACCTAAGTGGGTAACTGAAAGTAGTCAGGCAGATCATAGCAGGATGTGGGGCTAACGGTAGAATGGGTCATGGGCGGCTTTGGACAGCTGCGCTCCATTTCAATAGCCGCGCTTCTTGATCTGCTCAGCTCTGGCGCGTTTTCGTGCTTCTTCCTGTTGCAGGGAGACAATGTGCTTAGGATCGTATGGGTACCTACCCGAGATTTCGTGAAAATCTTGATACTTCAAACCGGCGTCAGCAGGCAGTCCCATCTTTTCAAGCAAGTAGGCGAAGTTGTAAACACAGCCGTCATACTTGGGCTGCAACAACATCGCAGCTTGGTACTTTGCAGACGCGCCGTTCAAGTCGCCTTGCGCCTCAAGCACAGCTCCCAGGTTCTGAGTAGCGTCGAAGTTTTGCGGGTCGAGTTCTAAAGCGCGGTTGAAAGTCTGTTTGGCACCATCCATGTCGCCGTCGTCGACTTGACTCAGTCCTTTGCGAATCAGAGCTGCGATCTCTTCGGGATCAACGATTACACCTTTGCCCTTCTTCTTTTTTACTCCTGCTCGCAACGCGCTTTCCATCTCAGCTATGTGCTTTAGCACGTCCGAATTGTTTCGCTGCATACCAGCGACGTCTTTCCATGCTTCGACACTATCGATATTTCTGCCTTCGAATTCATAACACTTAGCGGCCATCGTCCGCATCGCAAGCGGGTCTACATGAGGATACTTTTTTGTGTCCGTGTACAACGGATTGACTTTGGATGCTTGCTTGATCTCGTCTAAGCAGCGGTTTGGATCGCCTCTGTAGTAGCGAACCCTAGCCAACTCCCAGTGAGCGGGCGCGCACTTCACATCATTGCTGAGAGCAGTTCTGAACTCGGCTTCGCCCTCATCTAACTTTCCATCCGAGCAGTAAATGTTGCCCAAATGATAGTGAATAATCGGATTATTCGGCATCAGCTTTTCAGCGATTTGTAGCTTCTCAATAGAGTCGCCAATGGTGCCACCCTGACCTGAGGTGTATCGTTCATAGATTGCCAAACCTAAGTCTTTTTGCGCATCTACAAAATTGGGATTCTTCCTGGTTGCTGTCTCGAAAAAATCAATCGCTTTATCGAGATCACCTTTGTCCCGATAGATTTCACCGAGGTGATAATAAGCATCAGGATAATTTGGATCAATCTTGTTGCATTCCTCGAACATGCGCATCGCTTCTGTGTCTTTGCCAGTCTTCTTCAAGAAGATGCCGTAATTATTTCGGCAAGGCACAAAGTTGTAATCAAGTTGAAGTGCAGCACGAAACTTGATCATCGCATTGTAGTTGTCACCTGATCGAGCGTAGGACAATGCCATGAGGTGACAGATGTTCTTGTCGCCGTGGGAAAAATTCTCGGCTTGACGACACAGCTGAATTGCAGCGTTGTCGTCGCCCATGGCGAACGCTTGCAACGCCTGCTGGTAGATAGAATGCGCCTGCCTTAGCTGCGCTGGTGGCTCGGTAGGGCGGTACCACTCACCTTGTTGAGCGAATGCCGGAGATGCAACCAAACCCATCGAGAACAATAGAGCCAGGGTTGGCAATATCTTGCGCGTCATTTATTAACTCCAAAATCCGAGCTGAATTTCATAATAACCTGAACGCTCGTATTTCTTCCACAGATGACCTTTGACTCGATACTGATCTCAGCCCATTGAGAAAACTGATATCAAGAATGGTTGATGAGAAGCAAAGATAAGTGCTCACTTTACTGAACAGGAGGAGGGACGGGTATCATGGCCAGCGAGCCAAATTGAGTACATCTCAGACATTGCGTGCCTTTGTACGGACGGTGGCAAATTGCGCAGATGAGTTGGGTAGGCTGCGGCTCGCTTTCCAACTCCGCCACAGCGATTATTTTTTTAGCTTCGGTCAACCACTTTTCGGGATCGGCCGGGCGCTCGAAACGCTTACCCTGGTCAGCGTATATGCGCTCAAGCTTACTGATTGTGTACTCCGTTTCCTGGTGCCAGGGACCAAAGTGCTGCATGAAAATGGGCAGAGCTCTGGCTAGAAGAGACTCGACTTCTTGAATCTTTCCTTGATAGTACATGGAATTGCTTAGCTTGCTGAGTCCAAGCGCGATCGCCGGATGATCCTCACCGACAAGCTCTATCTTGGCAATCAGCGATTCTGTGTAAACGGCTTCGGCATCGGTGTATCGCTTTTGCAAACAATATAGGTCGCCCAGCCCATCCAAACAAATAACTGACATCGGCTTGCTAAGCTGGAGTTCGGACTCTTCCAGGGCTAATTGCCAATATCGTTCAGCGTCTTGATAAACTCGAAGTTCAACTGCTTTTTCTGCGCTCGTTTTGAGCTGTTCCCATTTACTGGTGACAAACCGATTTTCTGTTCCAGCTTCTATGTCGGAGATCCTAATCTGCTGCCCTTGCGGAATCAGCTTTAGAGCGGTCTTGCCAATTACCATAGCAGTGTTCTTTACGCCGTCAGGATCGTAGGCAGAATCTGGGACTTTGTACTCTTCAAGCACGTCCAAAGAGATGACCGTTCCCGGTCGAATATCTTTTTTTGCGCGAACCACGAGAATCATTGGCGGATGCTCTTGTGAGGTTTTCCTGGGTAGCCGATCCACTCTGGTGGGTCTATATGCAGCAAGCTTTTGGACTTTTCAAGCTGCCAGCTTATCTACCTAGATTATAGGACGACATTGAACGCCTGGCCCATCAGGATTCGTGGAATTGTACCTGAGTCGCCCGACGTCTGTAGTCCAGAGATCCAAAGTGTCTTTAAACAACTGCCGACCACAAAATGTCCGCCTGGTAAGGGCGGACATTTTTGATGCTTTAGGATTCCTTATCGATGAGCAGTTATGTCCGATTGCTCGGTCATGAACTAGTGACCGGTGTTGAGAATTTCTTCTTTCTTCTTTTGCAAGCCCATCAAGTCTTGGATCACTAGACTGCCACCGGCACCGCTTACTGGGAGAGAATTTCTTCCTAACCAGTCGCGCACTTGATATTGCTGAGCAATAGCTTTGCCGAATTGGTTAGCGGCCATCTCTGGCATGCGAGCGATGGTGGCACCTGGTGCCAATTGCAATTGCTTGAGAAGCGGAGTTTGTACTGGGTCAACGTGTGGGTCGCCGCCCAGGAACTTGTTGCCGAAGAAGTCGGAGAACTCGGTCACTTTGACTTTAGCCTGCATCGGATCCATGCCGCCGGCGATCAATTTCAACATCGCTGGTTGTCCAGCACCATACACATGCGTCATCTTGGTTGAGTTGATATCGAATGGAAGCGTTTCTGGTCCCTTGCCATTGTTGATTGCATCTGTCCATTGATTGGATACGTTCTCAATCTTGGCGTAGTTCTTTCTCAAGTCAGGCAGAATCTCGAACAAGGTGTGTCCTTGCAAGCGAGGCAATGGTGTGTCGACTTGCAGATTGACCAATTCTGGAAGGAATTTTTTGAATGCCTCGATTGGAATCGTGATTGACTGACCAGGCGCATCTTCACTTGCGAGAACAATGTCGCCAGGTTTCGACGCATCTCTGGAATAATTTTCGAGAGCTTGGGCGTGAGCCATCAGCGCTGGGTCCGCGGTGCCATCTGGATTGACAGCCATCTTGCGAATCAATGCTGCTTGAATCAGCGGTCTGACTTTGTCGACTGGGTGAGCTTCAACGCCAAGTGGATTATCTGGCGCTCTCATTTCCTCTGATATGACTGTGCCGTTATAGAGCTGTCCATTTTTTCTCAATGCTTGGAAGTATGGAGCTGCCGATTGACCTGATTCTGAAGCAGCGCCCCAGTCTGCGAAGGTTTCGTCTGCCCAAGCCTTAGCCACATTAACCATGATATCTTTCATCGCCATCTTATCTGGCAATGGTGGCATGTCTGATTCTACCGGTGGTGCTGCTGGTTGACCGTCAGCTGTTGGTTCAACCGGTGCTGGCTTAGGGATATCGATCATTTTGTTGGCGTCTGCACCGAGAGCTTTCTCAGCTGCAGCAGTCAACTTGGCGTCACGAATCAGCGGGTCTAATTTACCCATTTGTCCATACTGGTTGTGCATGTACTCATGTCCGTAGATACCAGAGGTGAGGTACGCTCTTGTGCCCAGATCGCGGATGGGATTTGTGACTGTGTCGATTGGCCAAACTGGTTCGCCATTTGGTCCAAAGATTGCTCGCACTGTATGTGGACCTTGGTGCGATGTAACTACTTTGCCGGTCTTAGGATCGCGACCAACAACCATTTGGTCGTCAACGAGTTGGACCAGGGCTGGGAGTGGTTTCTGCGCCAACGCTTCTTTCGGATCGATGCCTGCTTGAATCATGTTACGTACATAAGTGGTTTGATTTTCTGCAGCGTAGACGTTCATCCGTCCAACGTGTTGTCCATCAGCTCCATTATTGGAGTTATGCGCTTGGCTTGTCGTATCTGCCAATCTCTTGAATAATCCATCGACTTGCATGAAGTTGCGTGGATTGTCACCAACTTGATTGGCTAAATCTATCATCGAATTTCTAGCGAGCAGGTAGCCAGGATCAAGTGGCTTGAAATTTTGTTCTGTGGTTGTGTGAACCACGCTAGTTGTTCTGCCGACCCCGTCTCTGACTGCGCTTGCAACATCGCTAACGCTGCCGATTTCAGCCTTGATCACGCCCGCTAATTTGCCCATATTTTCAGCGGTCATAACTTCAGCTGTTGTGAAGACTTTCTTGCCACCGCCACCGGTGCTGTCAGTGTGGCCAGACTTAATCGCTGCAGCGTCGCCAGCTGGGACGATGATTTCAGGAGTAGCAGTGCCTGGTGCCTTTTCGGCGACGTAATCTGGAACGAAGATACCGCGTTGTTCCGTCCAGCCCTTCAACTGCCCCATGGCTCCTGCGGTGGACGTTGCTTCTGCGCCCGCAGCAGTCATAATAGAGTTGACTCCCGGAACTTCGCTAGGACGCTGTCCAGAGAGAAGCAGTTCAACCGTTCCATCTAAGCCATGTGCTCTGCCATCGCTACCGGTGATTCCTTGCGAGTATATTTTATCGCTGTAGTCATGCCGACCGTGCTCAGCGTCGCTGCTGACCAAAGTCTTCAGCAACTCGCCTGGCGGCATGTTGGCTACTTCAGGTTTTGGTGGATTGAGTTTATCGCCAAAGCTCTTCATGGTACCGTCAACTTTGCCGATGAAGGTGTTGAGCCCGACGCCGATTGTTGAACTGGTGCCGAGGTGATCGGTCTTCCAAGTTTCTAAAGCGCCCCATTGTTTGGGGGCAAATCTTTCACCCATCACGGGCGTCATTCTGCCTGTGTATCCGGCGATTTTGCTGGTTAAATATCCATCAACTGCAAATTGCCCTAAACCATTACCCATGGTTTGGGCGGACTTATCCATAACGTCGCCGCTACTATTGGTGGCAACGTTCTTCCAAGCATCGAAAACTGGAATTGCCGCATCCTTAGCGAAATAGAGTGCCATCGCGGTTCCGGCGATCGCTTTGATTGCGCCAGACTCAGGTAAGGCCACTCGCAAGGCGACGCCGAGTACGCCTGCGCTTAATACTTTGACTCCGGTTTCTTGCCAGTTAGCAGGGTCAAGATCATGCTTAACTGCGTTGATTGCCCCAGGAATTGCGTAGGCGGCACCTTCGAGGGTCACTTGACCGACTCGCAGGGCCTTGGTTCCGAAACCCATGTCATTTGTCGCGTCTGCGCTTAGTCTGTGACTGGCATCCGTCGTGTCGGGCGTGGCATTTGGTTTGTTTGGTACTTCTTGCTTGAGTAAAACATTCTCGCCCATTTGACTTCCTCCAGAAATTCCCTGTGGTTCCTTATGTAACGCAGGATTAAGGGGTTAAGCCTCAACTGCTTCTTACGTTTTTCCGCCTTCGCTGCAAGTCGGAACCGATGTCATGAATTTAACTTAGAATTTAGGGCGCGTCACTTGGGGGGAATACGTGTTCAGTGGTGAAAGTCCCATGCACCTCTGAGATAATTGGGAACCTTCAGCACTGGTGGGCGCGCACTTTGGAAGAAAAAGGGACGAAAACGGCGTCGAATGCCGTCAACGCGGACGATCAAGTTAATGATCGAATTCGAGGTTTAATCTTCGGCGCTGCTTGTGGAAACTCGCTTGGGGGTGCCAGCGTTGGTTTGAACTATCGAGATATCGCGGGTACGACTGGTATTTCAGGTTTACGGGACTTTGCCGACGCCTTGAAGCGAAGCTCGGTGCCTGAGCATCGGGCTGGAGAGCTTTTGGCAGACTCACTTTTGGGATTGGCCCTCGCCGATTCATTAATAGGGACGCGAGGACGGCTAGACGAAAAGGACCTGAAAAGCCGTTATGGCGCCTTGCTTGAAAACGACGAGTTTCTCAGGTCGTCGCCAGGTGCAACTTGTTTGGCTGGTTTGAGAAAATTGGTGGACGGAATAACGCCCGCCGAGGAAGGTATAGAGGCTCTGCACGCGAACGTGGCAGCGCGCGTTTTCGCGGCAGGCGCATTGCCTGGCGGCTCTAAGTCTGACCAAGCTGTTGACGTGGCCGTCAAGCAAGCCAAACTGAGTCATGGTGATGGTCGTGCGGTCGCCGCAGCCGCGGTGATAGCCGACAGCATCAGGTATTTCATTGCCGGCGGCAAAATGGAAACCGTAGATGACGTTCGCGAGTACGTCAGACATCAATTTGCCATTGCCGAAAAGTTAGATGAACGATTTGCAGAGTCTTGGGATGACGTGGCACCCGACCTCGATTACGCCAATCCGCCCGAAGATCTCCCTTATTCACTTATAAATGTAGAATCGAGCGTCACAGAACTTGTGCCGACTGCAGTTGGCATATTCCTTATCTTCCGGCACAATCCGGAAGAGGCGATTTGTGCGGCGGCAAGATCTGGGGGAGATACAGATACTGTGGCCACGATCGTCGGCGCATTGTCGGGTGCGTATCATGGCGCTTCGAAACTGCCTGAACGGTGGACAAGCAAAATTGCAGAAAAGCAAAGATTGGAAGATATTGCGCAGCAGCTGTCTGCGCTTTGGTCTTAGTTGTTGTTGTACGAAAAACGAAAACGAAAAGGTGAAATAGCAGATGAGTAAGCTGGCTGATAAGGTCGCTATTGTGACTGGTTCTGGAAGAGGCATAGGCAAAGCAATTGCCGCCGCGCTGCAAAGCGAGGGAGCCAAGATTGTCATTAGCGACATTAATGAGGAGGCTTGCAAAGAAACAAGCGAAGAACTTTCCAAATCCGGAGAAGTGATTGCTGTTGCTTGCAATGTCACGGATACCGCAAGTATCGAAAAAATGGTCGCTGCGGTCATGGAAAAATGGGGACGCATAGACGTTCTTGTAAATAATGCTGGGATCACGCGCGACGATCTTTTCATGCGCATGAGCGAAGACAAGTGGCAAGCTGTCATCGATACAAACTTGACTTCGGCTTTTAAAGTTACCAAGCCTGTTTTGAAGGTGATGTCGAAGCAACGTTCGGGTCGCATCGTCAACATTGCAAGCACGACTGGCGTGCACGGAAATTTCGGTCAATGCAATTACGCTGCAGCCAAAGCAGGTCTGATTGGTTTCACAAAGACAATTGCTCTTGAATACGCCTCCCGCCAAATTACATCGAATGCCGTCGCACCAGGCTTCATCGACACTCCGATGACCGCGGCCTTGGGTGAGGAAAACATAAAGAAGTATCTGGAGCGAATTCCGCTCGGGAGAATGGGCACTCCTGAGGATATTGCCGCAGCAGTGGTCTTCTTCGCTGCCTACGCTCCGTATGTGACTGGGACTGTCCTAGAGGTCAACGGCGGGCTCTATACCTAGCTGGGAGCGCCTAACCTGGGAGCGCCGCCATCCTTGGCGGCACCTAGATTCTAAGTCGTAGTTCTATTGAAGAATTCTCGGTGCCGGCTGGAAGCCGGCGCTCCCAGGTAGGCGGCGCTCCATATATCGTGGCGATATCCTGATTCACAAGTGGTTGCGTTTCGTTACTTGGCGAGAGCCTGCATGATTGGCGGTTTTTCGCATTGGTCATCCTTTATTCAAAGAAAGTAGCGCGGGAATGATTGTTCTTGATGCGACGTGTTATCCTAGTTGCCCTTGGCACACAAGAGTGGCCAGCGCTTCTTATTGGTAGCGTTATGGTTAAGGGGGTTAGAACAAATATGGATGAGAAGGAAGCCTTCGAGCGAGTAAAGAAGGTGGCCGTGGCCCAATTGAATGTAAATGCCGATGAGGTTACCATGGAAGCGAGCTTCACCAAAGACCTTGGTGCAGATTCACTCGACACAGTGGAACTGGTCATGGCTCTGGAAGAAGAATTCGGTATGGAAATACCGGATGAAGACGCTGAAAAAATTACCACCGTCGGTGAAGCCGTCAAATATATCTCTTCGCACATCTAGGGTGGCCAACGTTCCCGCAAGTGAACTTCGCTATCGATGTGGAACTGGCCGGAATGCGGCACATATTTAGATGGCTCCGGGAACTTAAGCAAGCTACGAGATGACAAAAGAACGCGTCGTTGTGACAGGCATTGGCACAGTCTCCTCAGTGGGGACTGGCAGACAAGAATTTTGGAATGGCATTGTAGAAGGCCGTTCCGGAGTTAAACGTGTCACCACTGCCAGAGTGGTTGAGAAGATGCAATCGGCATGCAAAATTGCAGCCGAAATCGTTGACTTTGACCCGTCAAAATATCTAGAACCAAAACAAGTTCGACGCACGGATCGTTTCATCCAGTTCGCGGTCGCAGCAGCTCAATTGGCTGTGGACGACGCTAAGCTGGATATGAAGCAAGAAGATCCGACCCGCGTCGGCGTTGTTGTTGGTTCAGCTGCCGGTGGTTTCGAGACAATCGAAAACCAGTATCGTGTTTTGATGGAGCGCGGTCCAGATCGTTGTTCACCATTTACGGTGCCTATGTTGATCGTCAACATGGCGGCTGGATGGGTTTCGATTCTGCACAACGCCAAGGGTCCGAACTCTTGCACCGTTACGGCCTGCGCCACTTCTGCCAATTCAATCGGCGACGCTTACATGATGATCCAGCGTGGCGATGCTGATGTGATGTTTGCTGGCGGCAGTGAAGCACCAATTACAGCTTTATGCATGGCAGGATTTTCTTCGGCTCGCACTCTGTCGACGCGCAACGCGGAACCGGAAAAGGCCAGCCGCCCATTTGATAAAGACCGCGACGGTTTTGTCATGGGAGAAGGAGGTGCGATCCTCATTCTCGAGTCTTTACCGCATGCTCAAAAACGTGGTGCAAAAATTCTAGCTGAGCTGGTTGGCTATGGTATGACCGGCGATGCCTGGGATATTGTCCAGCCTTGCGCAGATGGCAATGGCGCAGCACGAGCAATGCAAGCTGCATTAAAGCAAGCCGGCATGAAGCCTGAGGATGTGCAATACATCAATGCGCACGGAACCTCAACGCCGCTCGGCGACAGGGCCGAGACGACCGCAATTAAAACAGTATTTGGAGAGCATGCCACCAATCACAAAGTGGCAGTTAGCTCAAGCAAGTCCATGACCGGTCACTTGTTAGGTGCAGCCGGTGCGCTCGAAGCGGCAGTTTGCATCATGGCAATCAATGATTCGATTTTGCCACCAACGATCAATTTGGACAATCCCGATCCTGAATGCGATTTGGATTACGTTGCGAAAGTGGCGCGCAAAGGCGTCAATATCGACGTTGCACTGTCCAACAGTTTCGGATTCGGTGGACATAACGCTTGTTTGCTGTTCAAAAAGTTTAAGAGCTAGCGAATCTGATGACTGCGACAACGAATGCATTAGTCGGCAGAAGCACCAGCGAGTTACGCACTCTTCTCAAAAACAAAGAAGTTTCGAGTGTCGAAATTCTTCGTGCTCACCAAGAGCACATCAAACAGAATGAGGCGAACGTTCAAGCATTTCTTTGTTTGACTCCCGAGTTGGCAGAGCAGCAAGCGAAAAATGTTGATCAGATGATCGCTCGTGGTGATCAGCTTCCAGCACTGGCCGGCATTCCTGTCGCTCTCAAAGACAACATGTGTGTGCCCGGGTATCCAACTACGTGCGCAAGCAAAATATTGAAAGGCTTCCATTCTCCATATCAATCGACAGCAGTGACCAGGCTTTTTGATGCTGGTGCAGTTTGTCTTGGCAAAACGAATATGGATGAATTCGCAATGGGTTCGTCAACAGAAAACTCAGCCTTTCAGCTGACCTACAATCCGTGGGATAAAAAATATGTGCCGGGCGGCTCCTCTGGCGGATCTGCAGCAGCAGTTTCAGCCGGCTTTTCGGTTATTTCTCTGGGCTCTGACACCGGTGGATCGATTCGCCAACCGTCCGCATTATGCGGTGTTGTTGGAATGAAACCCACATATGGCACTGTACCCCGGTTTGGCTTGGTGGCATTTGCATCGAGTTTAGATCAAATCGGTCCGATGGCCAGAAACGTTGAAGACGCTGCCATTACCCTTAGTGTCATAGCCGGTCACGACAAACGCGATTCAACATCGTTGCCTGATTTTTCGGCTGGTCAAATCAATTACGCCAAAGGTCTCAAGGACAGCTCTGCTGAGGAGTTGGCAGGTGGCCTAAAGATCGGCGTCATCAAAGAATTGAACGGTGAAGGGATTGACCTCGACATAAGAAAAGCGGTGATGGCGACAGCCGAAATTTTTAAAAAGCTTGGCGCAAACGTTGAGGAAGTATCCATTCCAACGGCCGGACACGTTCTTGCTGTTTACTACGTCATCGCCACTGCGGAGGCGAGCGCCAACTTGTCACGCTATGATGGTGTCAGGTATGGTTTTCGAGACGAAGAAGCGGAAGACACTCTATCCATGTATATGGCTACTCGCGCTCAGGGCTTTGGTCCTGAGGTAAAGCGAAGAATCATGCTTGGCACGTATGCATTAAGCTCGGGCTACTATGACGCTTATTATAAGAAAGCACAACAAGTTCGCAGATTGATGAAAGACGACTTCGATAGAATTTTCAGCACATATGACCTAGTCATTTGTCCGACGTCACCGTCTGTGGCGTTCAAAGTTGGTGAAAAGACATCTGATCCACTAACTATGTACTTAACTGATATTGCCACTATTCCGGCCAACCTAGCCGGTTTGCCAGGCATTTCGATTCCAGCCGGTTTTGCTGCTGAAGGTTTGCCCATAGGAATCCAAATTTTGGGTAATACTTTATCAGACGCAAAGGTGCTTCGAGCCGCAGCTGCTTTTGAGAAGAGTACCGAGTTCCACAATAAGCAGACACCCATGCTGCTCACTGCGATGCATAAGTAATTTCCGGGAGAAAACCAATGAAGAGAAAAATCGAATTGCTTGGGTTCTTGGCTTTACTAGCCACATTCGCACCGGCTATAGCTCAAGGCAACTTCGGCGGTCAGGGTCCAATGACACCACCGGGCGCCATGGGCAGCCTCGAGACGGAGCCCGTTTCCAAGGAAAAACCTTCACCTGGCATGGCTTCGGGCAGTAATTCGGGTGGCGATTATACCTCCGATGAAAAACGGATGCAAAGAAAGTACAAAGATAACGTCAATTACGCAAAAGGGTTGATCGAAAAGGGCGACTCGATGATGAAGACCGCCAAAGGTAACACTTCTCATAAAGATTATAAGAAAGGCAAGATCATCAAAGAGATAGGCGAGAGGCGACTGGCAGAGCTACAAGCCAACAATCCTTTCCCGGAGCCTGAAAAGCCCGTCAAAGCTGGCGCTGGCAAAGGCAAAGACGATACGAAAAAAGAACTTTAAAGCCACTTTATGCTTTCTAGCGCCATCCGAACTTGTCTGTAATAGACGGGATAGGCCAGCAATGGTGCTTGAAAGAATACTTCCTGAATGTCCTGTCCATCTCGGTTTATGTTGATGTAGACGTTCAAGAATTTGGTCACATCGACACCACCTGCGGTGAACAATCCCTCGATCATCATTACTGGTCTTTGCTGTACATTTATGATCCGCCCTTTTAACAGATTACAGCGAGCAGAATATCTACTGTTTGGTGGATTCTGATTGATGTATTGATTGTCTCCGACAGTAGGTCCAAGCACGTTTTTCAGCGATAAAATGTGTTCAGGCTTCAGTTCAATCACTTCTCTTGTTGCTTGTTTTAGCAGTTCGCTAAAGTATGTCGCATCGCTGATTGTTACTTTGTCGCCTCGACAAAAAATACGCAATTCGATCTTGGGATTTTTTAGAGGGCTAAATGTAGTGAGCATCCATTCGCCACCATGCGCAAAGGACGTGCTGGCGACACGCCATGCTGGCGGTAATTGAATCGTGTGGATAGCACCTATATGTCGGTTCTTATATCCAGTGAAGACCATACCGTCGCCGATCAGCTGGTCATCTGTATCTCTATATCTTGGTGATTCGGCGGAAATGATTGATTCCATTGCAAAATTACCTGAGTTTGTCTGCTCACGCCTCACAACTTTGAGTTGCTATTTAGATGGTAAGTCGAGCAGCTTGCTGCCTAGACTATCCTAGGATAAATCACAATTGTGTTCGAATAGTGACTCTCGACAGCTACTCTTTCGATAGATTTGTAGCCAAGGCTGGGACCAGGCAGACCGCTGTCACTCGATGCCGGCAAGGATGCCGGCGCTCCCAGGTCTAGCGAGTCTTAATGCTCAGGTAACTTTGATGTGGCAAATGCCGGCCAGAGTTCTGCTGCTTTACTGCGGTCGGCAGCGGCTTCTTCTGAGCGTCCTAGCGCGTCAAGAATCTTTGCCCGCAACTCGTAAGCACTAGCCTCGTTATCGTGCAGTTGAATGTGTGTTGTCGCCGCATCCTGCGCCAGATCAAATTGCCCAGAGTTGTAGTAAGCATAGGCCAAAGTGCCAAAGGCTATGCCACTTTTAGGGTCCAGGGCTATTGCTTCTTGTGCGGTTTGCACTGCTAATTCGTGCTGCCCTTGAGACTCCAGAGCCCAGCCTTTGTTTGCAAGAGCCTCGCTATCATGAGGATTCAACGCCAAAGCTGCATCTGCGGCTGAAAGAGCGCTTCTTCGATCGGCTGTTCTGTTATAGGAAAGAGACAATGCATTCAGTGTCTTTTCGGATTTAGGATTTAAGACACTGGCGATGATCAAATGCTCAATTGCATCATGGAATTTATTTTGTCCGTTTAGCTCCAATCCGCGCTGCATCTCGAAATTTGCCGGACATAAGACTGCAGCAACGATGATCAATGGCAGCGGAGTGAGTACAGCGAAAAGACGCATTTGCTTGCGTAATTTGGTGGGAATAGTCACCGCAAAATCGTCTTCATGGGCGCTTTTGCTAATTGAGAAATAAAGGGAAGCCAATGTGAAGGTCAAAAATATAGCCCCCAGAAGCGCCAGAGGCGGTAAGTTCCACAAACCGCTTAAGGATAAAACTGACACTGCCGCGAGCGAAAAATAGATCGTGTTAAATGTTTGCTTCAGGTCAGGCAGGTACTTTGAAATTATCGAGCGCTTCTTGAATGGCTCGTTTAAGTAGGGCGAAGGGCTATAAGAGGGGGTGAAAGTACTTGTCGGGGCAAGCGGCTTCTTCGTCACAATAGGCTCACTGAACGACGCTGAGCTGGTCTGCGCTGCCTGCTCCGTTTGCTCGCCCGCTGGTAGTGAGGTTGACTGAGCAGCGGACTCAGCTTGCTCGCTGGCCTGTGTCGAGGGCTCAAGTAATTGCTCGTCTGCAGCGGCCTCGCCTCTAGGCTCAGCCTGTCCATCGGACGAGGTTTGACCGGGAGTTTTAGTACCCATGGCTTCCTCAGACTCGACGAGATTAATCGAGTCGGCCGGCACTGCTTCGGCAAATTGGCGTTCTTTTGTCGGTTCTGAAGTCATCACACATAACCTCTGCGTATCACCATTCTATACCCCTTAGGTCCACATCAATCAGTGCTGAGATGAAGCTGTTTCTGGCAGGGCGCGCGCTTTTGACAAACGATCCCTAGGTAGCGTGAGATTGAAGTCGACCAAGTGCTGTCGCGGCTAACGCGGATTTGACTGCCGATTCGTGCTGACCTAAAGAGTCTTCGGCCCAGGCTTTGTTTGAAAGCGCTTCACTGTCGTTTGCGTTTAGTGCCAGTGCTCTTTCTGAGGCGGATAAGGCTATACCTCCATGGTCCACATGTGAGCATTGCTGAGATGAAGCCGTCCAGTCCTATCTTCGTAATATCCTTGTATGTTGCTTTTTGTCTATTTTGAGAGATACCAGGCTCGAGTCTGCCGTGGAATACGGCCAAGAGGTGTACCGTCTATCGGCACGGTCTACAGTGACATCGACGTGGATTGAATGGGTTGGTTGTCTCAGCATTGCCCTTGCCGCCGCCGCAGGTGCTGGAAGGGGAGCCAAAGTATGCGCGGTGACATCGCTGGAATGTGCAGTCGCATCACGTAGTGTTTCAAGGTCGAGCTTGAGCCATTGTACAGAGTCATATCGTTTGTTTAGATCAAGCTCGGTGGCGCGTTCTACGATCGAGGCGATTTCTTCGGAGACCTCAAAGCCCTTTTGCCTGGGATTGGATTTGCTGATCGGCCTGGGATCTGAACCCGTGAGCAAGAAATACATGGTGGCACCCAGGGCGTAGATGTCGCTTTGCGGGCAGGCGGCCGAGCGAAACTGTTCCGGTGGCGTATATGAGTGCTTGCCGACACAGTCGCCGGATTTATGCGGTCCAGTGCGGCTTGCGACACTGAAGTCAATCAGTTTCAGTTGACCATTTCTTTGGAAAATAATGTTTTCCGGCGTGAAGTCGCGGTGTACTACAGGTGGTACCATGCTGTGCAAGTATTGAAGCACATCACATAATTTTAAAGCTAGCTCAATTACCAAACCCTCGCTGAGCGCTGCTCCGGCCGTTACCTTCTGACGCAAAGAAGAGCCGTCGATGTACTCCAGAACTACATAGGCGCGTTGATCTTCGGCAAAAATGCCACGCATCTCGACGATACCTGGATGCAATAATCTGCTCAACACACTGCTTTCGTTTTCGAAGTCACAGCCTGACTCGACGAGTGCGCCAATTGCTTCGCCACCAGAGAGAACAAATTCTTTGAGAACAACTAGTTCATTTGTGCTTGTTTTGGCAAGAAAAACTACCGCCTGTCCGCCAGCACCAATTTTTTTTATGATCGTGAACATGCCATCACGAAGCGTATCGCCAGGTTGCAGGCTCACCTGTCTATTGCGTTCTCTTTGCGATACGAGCAGATCGAACCAGATCTCAGTGTATTTGGGTTCTCTCATCACTGTAGAGCCCAGCAATTTTTGTTGAAGAGTTTGGTCCAAATATATCGACGGTGCCCATTTGCGAATGGCATAAAAGAGGCGAACTCGCTCTTCGGTGCTCAATTCCCACAGATGCACTTTGATACCATTGGCGAAACCGCCTGAGACAAAATTGATATAATCGGTGCGCCCAAGCTTATCGATTGTCGCGTCAGTGTAAGCGGCGATCTGATTGAGCACCTGGTATACCAGACTTTGTTTGGAGAAGAGATTGTCTGGTAAAGGATTGAGGCGACCGACGCCGCCTTGAATGTATTGGACGTGCTCAATTTCTGTCCACGGCATGACACGCGGCAAGTATTCAGGCCAGCAGTACCAAAGCACTTCCGCGAACCAACCCTTGATGGGATGTTTTTGGACGCCTTTTTCATTTACTTCGATATCATATTCGGTGCTGGCAAAATTGAGGGGAAAGGTAAAGTAGGCACGAAAGAAAAGTGTCGTCACGCACCATGCCAGGCTCATTAGATACATATACAGAGCAAGATGCCATTCGCTGGCAGCAGCCGTTATTTGAGGCCAGCTGACGGTTGGCATCTGTTGGTACAGGATTAGCCGATGGCCGTGACTAAGCACAATACCTGTCTCAAAATTACTTCGAAAATCTAGCAGGTTCTGGTGGATAGCAAAGCTCGGTGCCCTCAAAAGGTTTCCGATATCTAATTGTTGATAAAGAATCATTGCGATGGCAGCCGGAATTCCCAGACTGAAAACAACAAGGATAGTTGCGGCGAAGGCCGGAGACTGAAAGAAACTAGATTGGTCGGAGTCTTTCTGTCGTGGAATATTCTGGCGCAGAATCAAGGAATCGGCACTGCTGGTCAGGCATGGAGTTTGTTCTTTCTTGCCGCCGCAGAGCTGGCGAAGCCAATGTCCGATCATGATCAGAACCGATAATGGTGCGGCAGTAAAAAACACAGCCACATAAAGAAATGGCTTCATGTACCTCGCGCCTTCTTTGAGTTCGCGCCAAACGCCACTCACATGTGGATTGGCAATGGGAGTGAACCTCTGTTGCCAGCTTGTCGGACTGTAGCGGAACACTGCTTGTAGCGCAAGAACCGAGAATATAATCAGAAGCCAAATTGGGATGAGTTTGGGAGTAATCAAAAAAAGTGCAAGCACAAAGAGCGGAATTCGCATGCTGATCAGCAGTTTGATCAACTCTTGGGCAAACTCAAACCCATATCTTTTCAGCTCTTGTAAATCCGAAATTATCGAATTCTTGCATTTGGAAAATAACTTCTCTCGATCTGTCATTTTGCCACCCCCGACTCTTGCTTTTGGAGCGGGACTGGCTGTTTGTCTGGACTAACTCGAATCGAGCCACCTCTTTTGTTGTGCAGAAGTTCTTCTCGAATTTCTTGAAAGGACCTCGGTCGATTTTCTTGGTCGAATTCTGTGCAAGCCATGATCAGGGTGCGCATCGCTGCAGAAACATTTGTGAGCAAGGATGGATCGCACTGGCTTAAGGCGATCGGGTCTTCTCCTGTCAAAAGAAAATGAAGAGTGCATCCGAAGCTGTAAATGTCGCTGCTTGGGCTGGCCTCGCCTCTTAGTTGTTCAGGTGCGACGTAGCACTGTTTGCCGATTAAAGTGCCGGTAATACCTTCGAGAAATTGGTGAGCAGCGCCAAAATCAATCAACCGAATCTGTCTGTCTTCGTCGACAATGATGTTGTCTGGTGTCAGGTCGCGGTGTAAGATCGGAATCGCTTGTCCATGCAGATGCAGCATGGCATCACACAACTGCTCGGCAATCTCGAGTGCAACTCCCTCCGAACGCGCACCATCCTTCTCCACAATGTCACGCAGATCGCGGCCTTTGGAAAATTCCAAGATCAGATAGCTTGAAGCTTCTTCCTGAAACACATCGAGAACTTTGGCGATCCGAGGATGATCTAACTTGCTCAGCAGTTCATATTCGCGCTGAAAGATTTTGAGCAATCTTGCTGAGTCTTCCGAGTCTGTGGGAAAGCAGAACTGCTTCGTGATCGCGAGTTGACCATCCGGCATGCGCACCAGATACACGGCTGAAAGTTGTTTACTGGCCAATTGCCTGATCACCCTTATGTTTTTGTCGGCTATGCATTCACCGGCTCTGATAGGCACAAAAACTGTAGATCTGAAGTCCTCTGCCGGCAATCCTCTGAACTGACTTTGCTCGGGCACGGTGTTATTTTCATTGCCAAGATTCCTTCTTATCTCCAGCGCTTCTTCGCTAAACGAGCAGCTCTGTGCATGCTCGTCGATTGCACTGAGCAGCTCACACAGATCTTGTTTTGACAGTTGTGAATGCTTCAGCCGCAAACGTGGCCCCTTGAAAAAAGATACGACAAGCGTTTGCTTTAGCCAGGGTGTCTTCTTGCCGAGAGGTGCAACTTCCACTGATTTGACATCACTCCACAATTGGAATTGGTCACTAGGCGTCAACAATCCTTCTGAACTCAAGATGAGCTCGGTTGGTTTTAAGTTCGGCAAAAAAACGCAAGCAGTGACGGCAAGCGGACCGGCGCCAATCATCGCGACGATGGCAGCGAAAAACAGACGCAGTTGGGGATGGTCGAATATCGACAGATGCGTAAAACCTGCGTCACGCAAAGCGAATTGAATCCAATTTAAAATTGCAACTCCGACTGGACCGGGGCAGAAAGCGACCAGAGCAAACAAGGCAAGATAGCAGCCTGTAAGCCACCAGAATGTTTTGCTTACGTTATGCAACAAGGGCACCGCTTCTTTTACGACCAGCTTTTTGACAGGCTGCCGATGCACCTCCAGAAAAGAGGCAATCCACACGCTCAAAGGAGAAGACAGGGTCAGTCTTCTTGCAAAAGTGGTGAGATAGACTGACCATCTAATAATATGAGAGCGAAAGAAAAACGAGCATAGAATGAAAGAAAATGCTTGCATAGCCAAGGCAAAGTCGAACGACATTGGTAAAGCCGAACCATCCACATTTTCCATCGCGCGCGGCGTACGCCAATTAGGTGGCGGGTTCGCCTGCGCATCTGCTTCGTACCATATTAGTGTAGCCTTCGGACCCATGTTTGCACTTGTGGCGGAGAAATTGAGCCAATTTGCAAGCCAGTCGCCCAATCCATTTGGCGAGAAAAAGATGCAGCTAAGTACAAGCAAAAAGGAGACCAAAAAGCCAGCTATAGTCAGGTCGTACCAAAACTTTTTCAGGATTCGAGCTTGCCTATTTGATCCAGTTCTTAGCAAAAATCTCTTGCTCGCCACCGATATTATCAATACAGCTGGAACAAGAAGTAATGGCGCGAAAAAGCGGGACAAAAATATTATGCTGTGCATGCCATCTACTCGAAAACACAGACTCAATGTTGCTAGAGCCAGTGCCAGGCAAATGAAGCGCAGCGCTTTAGGGTCGTAAAAGTGCTCTTCCAATTTATTGAGCAGCTCATCTTTGCAGTTTGTCCAGAACGATTTCTTTGCCCAGACAACAGCGCAAATGATTGCTCCCCAATACAAAAATTCTCCGGGAGAGATGATTGCAGACCAGAGTAATGCAGACGGAAAACCGATTTGGACACTGAGGCGCGCCGGTGGATTAGCCATAATTGCCTGCCAAGCCTGGGGCCATTTGGTCGCAAAGAAAAGTGCGCCAAAAATCAGGGTCGGAAATGCAACGCTAGTATATGGAGGTAACAGGACGAACAAAATGATGCACCAGATAATGATGCAGTTTCGGTTTGTCGTTCGACCCTGCGAAAACTGCCAGAGCCTTTTTAAGCCGCCCGTTTTCATGAGATTGATGGTAAAACCTTAGTTCATCTAGCCTAGATTCAGCCACGGGCATTGTCAACAGGAAATACCCTGAGCACCGAATTCTCATCTGCAACAGCTCACTGCCTAAGTTCAACCGACATGGCGTTTGGTTCGAGAAGCCCTGAGGACTGCGAAAGTTAATACTGCTAAGATCATCTCTCTCAATCTAGCTTAGCGGCGCGGCTTTGCGGCTCCGCTTGAGTGGCTTCGGAGATACTTGTCAGGGAGAAATCGTTTGATGAAACGCACGATTTGGGCAGGACTACTTGCGCTCGTTTTAATTGGCAGCCTTGGATCTCAGTCAATTGCAGTCGAGCCTGCCACTAGTATTAAGTCCGCAGCCGAGCCCTGGTGGAAGCATGCGGTGATCTATGAGATTTACCCAAGAAGTTTTGCCGATTCAGACAACAATGGCATGGGAGACATCAAGGGCATCACATCCAAACTTGATTATCTGAAGAATCTTGGTGTTGATGCTCTTTGGCTTACTCCCTGTTACCCCTCACCACAAGTTGACTTCGGATATGACATTGCAGATTACACAGCGATCGCGCCAGAGTACGGCACGCTTGCTGATTTTGACGAGTTGGTAGCGGAGGCGAAGAAGCGCAACATTCGCATCATTATGGATCTCGTCATGAATCACACATCAGACAAACATCTGTGGTTTGTTGAGTCTAGCTCGTCCAAAGATAATCCCAAACGTGATTGGTACATTTGGCGGGATGGTGGTGGCGATACCATGCCACCAAACAATTGGCTTTCACTTTTTGGTCATTCGGCATGGAAGCTTGATCCCAAAACGAATCAATACTATTACCACTTCTTTTACGCGGAGCAGCCCGATTTAAATTGGCGCAATCCGGAAGTGCGCAAAGCCATGTACGATGTCGCGAAATTCTGGCTAGATCGTGGCGTGGCTGGCTTCAGGCTAGACGCTATTGGGACTCTGTTTGAAGAAGCCGATTTGCCTGACAATCCTGTCTTAGCTGGTAAAAACAAGTTCGGCGATCCGAACATGGATAATGTGCATAACGAGAAGCTCAATGAAGTGCACGATGTGGTTCGTGAGCTGCGCACGGTGGTCGATTCATATCCAGATAATCGCGTCCTTGTTGGTGAAACAAGCGCTCGCGACATCAATGAATTGAGTTTGACGTACGGAAAGAAACTGGATGAATTTCAGTTACCGATGAACTTCTTCTTTGCGTTTGTTAATAAGCTTTCTGCTCCGGAGTTTCGAACCAGGATTGGAGAGTGGGACAAGAATCCGGCTGGAGGATGGCCTCTTTATCTGTTCAGTAATCACGATCAGATTCGCCACTACATACGGTATGGCGATAAAACTCACAATGATCAGATTGCAAAGTTAACAGCCACCATATTGCTCACACTGCGCGGCACGCCCTTGTTGTATTACGGGGAGGAGCTGGGCATGGAGAACAACGATCCAAAATCCAAAGAAGATGTGCAAGATCCAATAGGCAAGACTGGTTGGCCGGATGAGATTGGTCGCGATGGTGAAAGAACTCCGATGCAGTGGAATTCCGAACTGAACGCCGGATTCACCGCTGCCGACAAACCGTGGCTGCCAGTCACACCCAGCTACAAGAAGTACAACGTGGTTGCCGAGGAAGCTGATAAGAATTCGATTCTCAATTTCTACAAAGAATTGATTCGCTTGCGCCGCACAGATGACGCTCTGGTCAACGGTTCCTACCAGGCAGTGGACGTTCAAAACAAGGATGTTTTGTCATATGTGCGCAAAGGCGAGAAGAAGAGCGTTCTCGTCGCTTTGAATATGACTCCAGAGAGCAAGACAGTGCAATATGACCTGAAGCCGTATGGTATCAATTCAAATTCGGCCAAGACGCTTCTGGCCTCGCCCCACAATACTCCGAGCAGTGCAAATCTGCGCAACCTGACGTTGCCGCCATACGGAGTCTTCGTCGGACAAGTGCAATAGAGAGAGCAAAGCAAGCGCTTAGAAAAAGTCAAAGAGCGAGGAAATGAGAGGAAAGTGCCAAAATCTACAAGGTATGCAGCAAATCCGAAATGCCGGGTTCGGCATGGGCTTTTCGATAGGCCCGATTAATTTCCTCAACACGCCCCAAGAACAGCGTTGATGCTGCAGCCTTGCCTTGTTTGCTAGAAACTTCCGACAGCCATGTGTAGAGTGAAGCCGCCTGGTAACTCTTAGGTCCGTAAGCCTCGTCGACATAGGTCAAGGCGTCTAGATAGAGCTTCTCCGCTTCTTGATAGCGCTCATTGCGTGCTGCGATGTCCCCGGCGGCTGTGAGCACCTGTGCAATCATCTCTGCCGATATTTCCATACGCGGTCTCCAAAAACCTAGTACTACATACCCAGATGCAGAAAAAGTCCTAGCATCGCATCTCACATCCGCAGCAGCTCAGTAAGGAGACTGGCATGCTCGTTCACGCTGTGTTCACCTTTAGTGTCATAGTCATCCTAAAGTATTACTCTTCAGCGGACACCTTGCGAGTGATGTGGGAAGACTAGTTAGCTCATATGATGGGAGGGTCTGTTGTTGCGGAAGAATCGTAGTGAATCGTTGTGCACGAATTAGATCCAACTACGGCACTACCATTGCCGAGTTTGCGCCAACTATGTGGCTGTTACTGATGCTGTTCACTTTTCCACTAATAGCGTTTGGAACGTTGGGAGTGAGATACGCATTTTTCCTCAATGCTGCCCGCCTAGCGGCGACTTCCGCCTCGCAATGCAAATCGTTTTTGACCAATTTTTCCGCGACGCAAATTTCGGCTGTAAACATCGCGAATACTGTGGCTACACAGTCAGTTAAGGGATTTTCGGGAATAACAATGACTGGCATCACAACCCAAATCGCCATCTGTCCACTGGCAGGCACAACCGTGACGCGGCAGACCACGGCGCTTTCTAAACCAGCGGACACAACCGTTAACAACTACAACATTGAAGTTTTGATCACTGGGCAGATAAATCCTTTAATTCAGCTTCCCAGCAAGTCCATCTTGGGCACTATACCGGGGCTCACCGCACCTATCATGACCAGCGCACGATCGTCTGTGTATGCTGAAAACCCACAAGGACTGAATCAGTGAAGCCTACGCATAAACTCAACGCCAATGTACTGAGAAACTATCGCGGCGTCGCATCGATGGAATTGGCTGTTGGTGCAATTTTGATGATTACTTTGTCCGCTATCGCGATGGATATCATTCTGCTTAACTTTGCCATGTGTCTCAACGATGCAGTCTGTCGGGATGCTGCGCGGTCAGCAGCTCAGACGAGCACTAAGGCAGCAGCGATTCTAGCTGCTACGGCACAACTGAAACTGCACTCGACCGACGGTGTTTTTGTTTCCCAACCTGTGCTGACCTCGACAAGCACCCCAGACTTTGATTACAACGATTATGGAGGCAACCCACCGGCGAACATATCGCCGTACGTGACTGTGACGACGAGTGTGACTGTGAGAGTACCTGCTCCGATTGTGTTTTTTGGGGCCCGATTCTACGCGAAGAACGGCACGCTGGTGATGAAGCGAACATACACTTTTCCGATCATCAAGGAACAATACTATGGCGGGTAGAAAAGTTACACAGATTCGGCACATGAGGAAGCCGCGCGGACAAGCTGTGACCGTGCTGATGATATTTATTGCTTCATTCATGGTTGCTCCCATCTGCTTTGTAGCCTATGAAATGTGTTTGTACAATCTGGCTAAGCAGCAACTTAAGGCATGCGTTGACAGCGCTGCTTTGGCTGCTGGAGCGACAGTTGCCTCTTCGAACACTGTTGATGACTCCACTACCCAATTAGGGGCCAAAGCGACGGCAATGCAGATGTTCCAAAAGAATACGATCTTGTCGAACTCGCTAGCCGATGCCACAGAATCGAGCACTATACCAATGACACCAGCTGCAACCAAATCGCAGTTGTATTTCCAATTTCTCGACCCGATCTCTAGACAGCCTGTACCGTTGGGTAGCACCAACGGAAAGATAATTCAAGTCACTGGCGCTTATGGATATCAGCCGTTTTTTGCCCAGTTTCTTAATTTCGTGGGCACGTATCCAGTCGTGGAGATGTCTAACGGCGGGCTTCCGCAACTTGATGTGGTGCTGTGTTTCGACATATCGGCCTCAATGGATGACTTTACTCTAGTGAGCATTGTCGACCGCTACAACGTAGTAGGTAAGGCCAAAGTCAAAAATAAAAACCAAAAGTTCGACAACAATGCTTACAGCGTGTTAGCACAAGGCCCATTATACACAGCGTTCCAATGCACGAGTGCAACAGGTACGGCATTGAATGCTACCTATCCTCAAGAACTCGATGCTGGAGGAGGAGCTTATAATTTCAGTGCTGCTGGACGAGGTGCGAACAATGACAATCCGGCACCATCAACAGCTGCCGCAACATTTACTGACGTAGTTGTAAACATTGATGGAACTAACACCTTTTCGAAAGGTGTTACGGTGAATGGATGCGTTTTCCCGTCGGGCAACATCGGACTGCTTGTTGAGGCCGCACGAGGAAATTTTGAATCTGTGGCCGTTGCGACTGATGCGGGGGTTGACTACAGCACATGGGGTGTCACTCCTAAAGCTGGCTACTATGCTGCTTACCAACAGACCGCTCAAACCATGAGACATCCCATATCCGATGCCATCGCCGCTGCCATGAATTTCTTCACCATCATGAACAACGACTGCGATGTGCATTTCGGCCTTGTTAGTTTTGGATCTAATGCCGGCACTACTGCGAAACAGTTGTGCGTACCAGATTATGCAACTTTGGGCAATATCACCGACAATCCATCAACCTACGTTTCGAACAGCTATCCGGTTGACCCGTTGTCACCACTGCCGCCTAACCCTGGTATACCCTTGGTAGTGACAAACGGACCGGCTTATAGTAACTACAGCCAAGTCAACAGTGCGGTTCAGACCCTGATCGCATATGGTGGCACAAACATCGCCGGTGCATTGCAAGCGTCAATTTCGCAATTGCAGCCAACCGCTCAGGGCGGGCAAGGGCTCAATCGACCAGGGGCTACGAAAGCCATTGTCTTGTTCACCGATGGATTGCCTACAGTGTCCAGCCTCGGTGGCGATCCAAGCGCGGATTCACGTGCCCAAGCTGTCATTGCGAACGGCGCAGGTATCCCGATCTACTGTATTGGACTCTGTCTTGTGCCGAGTTTGCAAGCTAATCAAACTGCGATATTGAATGACACAAATAGTAATCCTTCATCAGGAGGAATTGCCGGAATCTCAGGTAATAATGCGCAATTTTATCAGGCGACTAACTCCAGCCAGCTAAATCAAGTATTCGAGAACGTAGCTCGTTCTCTAGTTAACCTTGAGCGTTGATATGAGGAAACTACTGACTAGATTTTCTCAGCTTGCGACTGCCGCTTCTTTTGCAATGTTTCTGTCAGTTGGCTCGGTTGGCGCTGCGGTGTCTATGCAAAGTATTTCGGCGGATGCATTGACGAGACGAGGTTACGTTTTGGTTCAAAGCGGATCATATCGCTCAGCTGTTTCCGTTTTAAGAAACGCCATCAGCATAAATCCAAACGATGCAAACTCCAGAAGATACCTGACCTACGCTTTGATTCAATTGGGTGATCACGCAGCGGCAGTAAAACAGCTTCAGCTGATTTCAAAAATGTCTCAACCATCAGCCGTCGACTATTGCCTTTCAGGCAATGTGCAGGTGCGTCTTGGCAAAAACGATCAAGCACTTCAACAGTATCGTTCTGCGTTGATTCTCGAACCCGACATGGCAGCGGCGCGAGCTGGAATAATAGAGCTATTCATTTTGGCAAGTGATTATCAAGGTGCAACCTATTTATGCAATGATTGTTTGGCAAAGAGTCGAAACTCTACTGAGCAAGTTTACTTTCAACAAATGGCCGCCAATATCCGCTCGCACCTAAGTAATTCATTGGCACAAGGTGAATACGCGCCCAAGACTGAAGTGGTGCCACCTGTTCCTTCATCATCATCATCATCATCGACGCCACCCCCTGCGGTGCGAAATTTGATACCACTTGTGATTCAAGCGGCGCCAGTTGTTGCACCCAAAATAGCGCCCATCGCCACTAAAGCTAAAGCTTGATTGGCGTCTATTTCATGACCACTTTAGAATCCCATTTTTCGCGTTCGATCTTCCACTGACCGTCTTCCAACGTCAGTTCGATGACGCCAGTTGTCTTTTCAGTGGTATTGGCATTTTGAGTCTCTGGTTTGGCAGTTGCTGTCAAAATTGCGCTTGTGCCGTTGATCTGCTCGTTGACTATTGTCACTTGCTTTGGCAACGTTGATTTGAAAAGAGGAAAAAGGAATTTCTTTTCTTCGTTTGACATAGGTTTGTCGTGTGCAATTGACGTTTTCGAGCGTAGTGGCAATATGTCTGCATAGCTAGTTGCCGCTAACTCCTTCTTATGCAATTCTAAATACGTCGCGGTTGCTGACGATTGAGCGCTGCACATAGCAGCGGTGAGTTGAAAAACGATTCCTGCGTATAAATATGTTAGACGCGCGTTCATAAGTCCCTCCAAGTTCCATCGATACATATTTAACTACGGAAGGTGGAGGAAAATTAGTGTGGTCCCGATTTGCGGGCCCACGCTATAAATCCGACAATTCCGGATATCAAGAGTGCGACGAGAATATATTTGAAGGCGACGGCAGCTATGCTTGGCACCTCAGAATTGGAGAGACATATGTCGCATTGTTCATAGGCTCGGACAGTTGGCTGCGTATCGTAATTTTTGGGGCCGGTCGGCTTCAGTGTCACCAGTAAAACTTTTCTTTCATCGCCGCTTTTAATCATCTCACCGTTCTTATCAAAACCATGAATGTACAAATTTTGAGTTGAACTTTGATCAGTGTCTCCTACATTTTGTATGGGAACACTGTTAACTACGCAGAACACACTAACGCTGCCAGGTTTTGCTGGTGGTTCATTGTTAAAAAACTGCCCCCTTTCTAGATCCGAATCGAGACGAGTATCAGCGTCAATCGGACGATCTTTGCCAACGTTCATGGAACATATATTGACGTCCTCATACTTGCCCGACACGGGATTGATGAATTTGCTCGGCTGAATTCCATCTGGATTCGGATAACGACCTGATGCCTGATAAAAAACAAGCGCAGAATTCTTGATTGAATTCATGACGTCGATCACCTTTTTCTCCGGGGCGTCCGCTCTATAAAAAATTTGTCCAATGCTGCTCTTTATTCCTTCAGGTGAGGGGCTAAGCCAAACGCATTTGTTGAAGGTGCCTTGCAATAGCCTCCAGTCGTCATTAACTGTTCCTTGCCAGAAGTACACATTTGGTTTCCGACGCAGATTGTGCCCTCTCAACTCTAGACCGTCAGGAGTAAAGGCGATTGTTACGGCACCATTAGCGGTATCAAAATCTTTGCCCATTAATGCGTGAACAAACTTTGGTGCGTTCGTAAGTTGTTCTGGTTTCGAGTTCGAGATAGTTAGCAATGTAAACCATACGGTGGTCAGTAGCGCGGCGATTGGAACAGCTATTTTTAGCCAATGTTTTATCGCGTCGCTAGTCGGTAGCGCTTTCTCTATCGTATCAGCGACACTCTCCTCTTCTACTTCCTCGACTTGCTCACCTTCACTGTCTTCTTCTTGACCAAAGAATGATCGCGAGGACTGGCGCATTGCGACGCTTGGTGCTCCCTTCAGCGCCAATCCCGATTTTTCTTCTGCATCATCTACAGCAGCCGTCGGCAATTCAACTGGTTCATGTTCTTCAATACTTAAATTCTCTAGGCTGTAAATCAACCTCGCTGATTCTTCTAAAAGGCGCTCAATGTCTGATTCATCGCTGACCTGCCTTTTAAGTTTTTCTGCCTTTAGAATTTCACGAGCGCTGTTGGAATTGCGACTGGGACTCGTTACTGGTTCTGACTTGGCTTGTTCAAGACTGTTCAAAAGACTTGCTGCTTCTGCGAGCAGCTCAAGGTTAGACTGGTCTTGCTGTTCCGGTTGCAGGGGGGACGATCCGAGTTCGGATTGCAGGTCGGGCTTCGGTTTGAGCCCCTCAACCAAAGCATCTTTCAGTCTTGACCTATCAGTTTTCGCTATCTTCGGTGCGTTGGAAAACGAAAGAAATTTTCTTTCAGTGACCAGTTGACCCACTGACTTTTGGAGTTTCTTTTGGGGTAATTTTGGGGAAGGTGTTTGGTCATCGGTAGATACTTTTTTCTTATTGCCAAGCTTGCTTTTAATATCCGCAAAGTCTTGCTGTCCCTGTCGACGTTCGTTTCTTCCGGATCTCTTTTGGGCTTTTTCAGACTGAACAACTTCTTCAGTTTGTGCGGCTTGGTGCTGTTGGATCACTCCCAGTTCACTCTCCAAAATAGACAACAGCAGTGGATCAGTTTTTTGTAAACGTAACCATTGCGCGTAGCATTCGATTACTGTTCTTCGAAGAAAGTGCTTCGCTGACAACGCAGTTTTGGCCAGTTCATATGCTTGCTCATATCGCAGCTGAGCGTCGATTTGGTCATCGCATTTTTCATAATTCTTTGCTGCTTTGACTAGGGTGAATATTCTGTCTTTACTAGAAAAATCCATTTTGCTGTCTTGAAGAGCCAGTAGCTTTTCATATGATTGTTTCGCTAAATCAAAATTTCCAGCGGCGTAATGACATTCCGCTACTTTCAGGACTACTGAGCCCAAATCAGCATTATCACCTAGCAACTCAATTTCTGACAATAGTCGTGCGTAAAGTGCAACGGCGGTATCAAAATTTCCGTTTCGAAATTGAGAATCTGCTTCGGAAAGTTGCTCGCTAGACATAACCTGAAAAGTTAATTGCTGCACATTACTCTAGTCACATTCCCGAAATGTACAACTCGGAAACGTTAATGCGCCATATATTGCGAAAAATGGAACTACACTTCTACTTCATGATGGCTTAATGCGAACAACTTTTGTACTCGTTCGAGCGTGTCGTCTATGTCATTATTTGAGATACCATAATGCGTTACTGCTCTTATGCCAAGCCGCTGTTCTATGCCAACGAGTATGCCACTTTTTTGCAATTGTTGAACCAACTGAGTTCTGCTCAACTGGTCAGATCCACTATCAAAGAAGACCATGTTGGTTTTAGTCTGAAACGGGTCGACTTTAATCTGTGGGATTCTTGCCAATCCCTCAGCCAAGCGCTTTGCACTTTCGTGATCCTCATGCAGCCGATCAATCATTTTATCCAAAGAAACATGACATGCTGCAGCGATGATACCGATTTGACGCATTGCCCCACCGAGGACTTTTCTCATTCGTTTGGCTTTGTTTACGAAGTCACTGCTGCCACAAACCATTGATCCAACTGGTGCCGAAAGACCTTTGGAGAAACAAAACTGAACGGATTCAAAGTCACGCGCTAGATCTCGTGGTGTTACATTTAGTGCAATACAAGCGTTGAACATTCTCGCTCCATCTAAGTGCATTCCTAAATGATGTTTGTCAGCCAGCTCCCTAATCTCGTGAATGTAATTCAGTGACAATGGGTGTCCGTTCCAGGTATTTTCTAAACATATAAGTCGTGTCTTCGCGCAATGAATATTGTCTGGGTTGATTGCGGATAAGATGGATGCTGGGGATAAGGTTCCGTCTGAAAGGTTAGGTATTGTTCTCAGGCTAATTCCGCCCAAACTCGATGCGCCGTTCTGCTCCCACAAATTGATGTGACTTGCATCACCAATGATTGCCTGATCCCCCCGTCCGCAGTGCACCAGGAGTGATATCAAGTTTCCCATTGTGCCACTACTGACAAACAGAGAAGCCTCCTTTTCTAGTACTTCCGCTACTCGTTCTTGCAGAGAATTAACTGTAGGGTCTTCGTCGTAAACGTCGTCGCCTAGCTCGGCATTGAAAATCGCCTGGCGCATTTCCGGTGAAGGCAGAGTCACGGTATCACTGCGTAAGTCTATTACTTTCATTGATTCTCCTGCCATTGATTGCTATTCAGCTTCACGATCAGCGCTTTTCATTGACTAATGGTCTTCGCACAATGCAAAATATTATCCGAAATCGAGTAGATATGAAGAAATTGGCAGTTCACAAGGTATTAATAAACGCACCAGTCGAAGTGGTGTGGGCGAAGCTTGTCGATTGGCAGCATTGGACTGAGTGGGATAAGGCTATGCAGTCGATTCGGTTTAAGGGACCACTTGCACTCGACTCTAAGGGCAAAATCGGTTTAGGGAAGGGCGTTAGCGGCACATTAGTGGTAACCGAGTTTATAGAGGGTGTTTCTTATAAAAGCGAATTCAAGCTCTTTGGGTCACGTTACGAATTTGATCATCATCTCGAAAGCGCTGCCCAATTTACTCTTGTAACATTTCGAATCAGCGCCGAAGGTTATCTGTCCGACGTCTTCAATCTTGCTCTCATGGCCACTTTTGGCGAAAAGCTTCCGCAGTGGATGAATAACTTCAAGCAGTTTATTGAACAGAAAAAAGTCGACACCCCGACCTAAGCATCCGGGTATGGATGTTTGATGAAAGTTGCTCTGCGCAGAGGTTCGAGACAAGTGTTAGCGGCAGAAATCGTCCTCAAGCCTGCATTGCAATCACACAAGTTTGTTTGCAGTGTTATTTTTACGACAGAGCCTTTTCTTTATAACTTCAATCTGTAACCATTATCTTGCCGCTCATATCGTCATGTCCATTGCCACAGAAAACATCGCAGTAGAAGTCGAGTTCTCCAGCCTTTTGTGGAGTTACTTTTAGTTCAGTAACTTTTCCGGGCGCAATGTCGGCTCTTACGTTCATTGCTGGAATACTGAATCCGTGTGAGCGATCTTCGCTGGTCAATGACAAAATAACTGGCACTCCCTTTTTCAGCGTAATG
>PLZS01000150.1 GCA_003153555.1 Candidatus Melainabacteria bacterium
CGATGTGGTGGGCGACATTGCATCGGGCTCATCACCGCTACACCGAGACCAGGTTGGACCCGCACGCACCGCGCTTCGGCATTTATGAAGCCTACATCGGCTGGTTTTTGCATAAGGGCTATCCTGATCACATAAACCCTGAGAAGCAGTCGCGGGACATGATCAATGATCCGCTCTACAAATTTCTCGACCAGGGTGNNTGGCTCTTATTTGGGGCTGGCAGCTTGCGGCAGTCAGTCTTGTTGCCGCATTGATCGTTCAACAGATGCCGCTTCTGCTCAATGTCGTTTGCCACCTCCCTAAAGCTGGCTACAAGAATTTCAACACTCCGGATGAAAGTGTCAACGTTGGCTGGGTAGCATTTCTTACCTTGGGCGAAGGCTGGCACAACAANNACAACAATCACCATGCTTTTCCTGGTTCTGCCAGACACGGCATGAAACCTAGTGAAATCGATCCTTCATGGCTGATCATCAGAGCCATGCGAGCGATCGGTTTGGTCAGCTGGTTGAATGAAGCCAACATCAATACGCCATTCAAACCTCAGGGCATGCCTGCAGAGCTGGAGCTGGCTACAGAACCTGCTCCTAGACCGGTGCTAGCAATGGCCGGTAATATGGCTTCAGAGTTGGTACCAGTGACGGTGCGCTCGCAAAGAGGTCATGGACAGATGGCACGTCGAGCTCGTCAGAAAAATCGCTAGANNTCAAGCAGTTGTCTTAAGCCGAGATCGCATGCTGTCAGTATTGCCAGATCGAGATCTAATGCCTCGCTGCCTTTCTTCGCCTTCTTCTCTGATTTTTTGGAAGCTGAGCGATTCAGGGCTTCCCAGATCGGGTCCGTATAGTCGGTCGGTCTGCTAGCCTCTAAGCAATCAGCGAGAAAAACAACTTTTGACATGACAGTCATTTGGACCGCACCGAGAGTATGTTCGCGAATGGCATCAAGAACTAACAGATTGGTCACGTTCAAGTCTCTTTTGATTGTCTCTGCCCCCACAGGTCCGTGCAATAAATTCCCATTCACTTTATCTAGTGCACTTAATTGCAATCCAAATTGCAGGGCTTGTATGACCAGATCTCTGTCTTTTGTTTCTTTGCAGGCATCGTGCANNGCGCTTTTTCGAGCGTCAGATCTGCAGGAATTCCGTCGTAGGTCTTGTGGGTTGGCATCATGGTATCCCGGAGCGGGCACCGCATGCGGTGCTAGTCAGTCGTAAAGTATTGTTTGCCTTTGAGGCTCCTCGTTTATTTGTCGCAGTAATATTTGTTATTAACCAAGATTTCATTGACTGCCGGAGGCACCANNTGTAAGACGCAGAAATTGCGTTGCCAGGAAAATCTATCACGCTGATGCGTGCCCCGTGCGGATCAAACTTATCACGCTTGACTGGCGTTCCGGGAGTGACTTCGGAGATGATTGGGTCCACAGCAGTTGATACCAAGCGTGGTGCGACGAGAAAATGACAGTGTTTGAATAGCTCATCGGAGCAGTGCCAATCTTTTAAAAATTTGACGTTATCGCCACNNGTGTCGATCGTATAAGAAAGTCCGGGTCTGTCAATTTCGACTGTGGAAGCCTCGAATTTCGAATTTCCGGAGATGGCCGCGATCACCATGCCGTGACGTGCTTTGGCATCAAGTAGGTGTTGCTCTTGCCTGTGTGGCGGGCTGGGACTGGTGACAAAAATGACTCGGTCCAGGGAAAATTGATCTCTGGCGCATTCGGCAANNGCAGAACAATCCAAGCTTGCGCACATTCTCTCCCATCTAAGTTGGCATTTCTAAACCCTGCGGGGTATAAATTCGCGGCAGTCTCAAGCGCATCCTACATGCTAGCTCATAAGTGATGGTGTCAAGCATGTTTGCCCAGGTGGCTAGCTGGATTGATTTCGGCCCGTCCGAGCCAATCAAAGTGAGAACATCACCTAATTTGGCCTCCGGCACCGGGGTGACGTCGAACAACATTTGATCCATGCTGATTANNTGCTTGATTTCTTGACCATGCAATAAGGCCGTCAATCTATTAGACAATCCACGATCGATTCCGTCAGCGTATCCAATCGGAATCGAAGCGATGCGTGTCTTGGCTGATCCGCTCCAGGTCAAGTTGTAGCCGACAGGCTCACCAGCCTCAATCTCGCGCAGCTGATTAATGCGTCCGCGTATGGACAACGCCGGCTTGAGGACATCAGATACGGTGCGCGATTCCAACCCATACAAATTCAGACCGACACGCACCATGTCATGGTGTGTGAAAGGATGGAAATGAGCACCATCACCGGAAGCCAGGTGGGTGAAGACGCTACCGTTTGTCTCAAGCAACAGATTTGGATATTGCTTTGACAGATTGGACAGTGTGGCTCGAAAGCAATCATCTTGCTTCTTTGAAAAATCGCCTTGATCGGCTTTTGCCAGGTGGCTAAAAATGCTGATCAATTCTAAGTTTCGGTTTGCCTGCACCGCAGTTACCAGATCGATGACATCAGCTGGTGACGCACCCAGTCGATGCATACCAGTGTCGA
>PLZS01000203.1 GCA_003153555.1 Candidatus Melainabacteria bacterium
GGTTCCTCTTGATTAGACAAAATGAGGTAAATGTCTAACACGTGTTGACTCGGAAGCGTGAGCAGCTCGAGCGGGAAGACTCTGATGATTGCGAGGCTATAGAAATCGCTCCAGATTTTCCTAATTCCTGGTACAACTTGCGTGACTTGATGTTAGCTAAAGGTGATAAACAAGGCGCCGAGAAAGCAAAAAATATGGCGACAGCTGGTAGGAGGAATTGGCGCGATGCTTGATAGATGATTTGGAAAATAAACAATCAATCGAACTCAACCCAAAATCCTGAAATCTGCGCCCGAGCCGCGCTGACCAAATAAATCATTTTGGAACTTAGAGCCTCGCTTCGCGTCACCAATATATCGCTTATTGGGGGGAAGAATTATGCGTTCGGAACGGGACTGTTACCTGATCACTGGCAGCAGCGGGTTGCTGGGACACGCCCTGGCTCATCATTTTGGATCTAAAGAACACCAGATCATCGGTTTCGATCAGGCTGGTCCGCCGTACCCGCCTCCAAATACGGATTGTTTGTTCTGCGACCTAACGTCAGACGAATCTGTACAAAAAACACTTTTTATGGTGCAGACTCTCTACGGTAACAAAATCAAAGCAGTGTTTCACCTTGCGGCGTACTATTCGTTCTCCGGAAAGGAAAGTCACTTATATAAAGATTTGACTGTGGAAGGAACCAAGAGAATGCTGCGCGAGCTTCAGAAATTCGACGTAGGGCAGTTTATTTTTAGCAGCTCGATGTTAGTCTACAAGCCTAATGAGAAAAGTGAAAAGCTGACAGAAGAGTCACCTGTAGAGCCAACATGGGCATATCCTCAGTCAAAAGTGGAAACTGAGAAACTTATGCAAGAGGCACGAGGAAAAATTCCCGTAGTTAACTTGCGAATCGCGGGAGTCTACAGTGACGTATGCCAATCTATTCCGCTTGCCCATCAGATTCAGCGCATCTACGAACATCGGTTGGAAGGACACTTGTATTCCGGTAACGTCGATGTAAGACAATCTTTCGTGCATATAGACGATCTGGTTGTTGCATTTGAAGCGTGCGTGAATAATGCTGAAAAACTCTCGGATTTCGAGACAATCAACATCGGTGAGGAAGATGCTCTCAGCTACGACGAGACGCAGAGAATTATCGCTAGGCAGCTTTTCGACGAACCATGGCCGACACTCGATGTGCCAAAACCAATTGCTAAGGCTGGCGCATGGGTAGAAGAGAAACTGCCACTGCCGGAAAAACCGTTTATCAAACCATGGATGATCGATCGGTCCGATGACAATTACGAGTTGAATGGTGCAAAGGCGCGCAGATTGCTAGGCTGGACCACCAAACATACACTGCGTGAGACACTACCAATGATGCTCGAAGGTCTCAAAGTAGATCCCGAGAAATGGTACAAAATCAATAAACTGCGCTGGTCCGGTCCTCATCCAACTCACGGCGAAATCGATCCGATTGAAGCAATCGAGCATCAATCATGTAGTGAGCTACTCGATCCGCCAGGACCAGTACCTGCGATTTCGACCACTAACCATGCAAAATCTTGAAGATGTCGCTCAAAACTCTAAGCCAAGAGAGCCAAACTCTCTGAAGTATCGAGTACTAGATTTCGCGGAAACGACAGGAAAAACTGCGCCGGAGATTCAAAATCTTGTTGCCACTCGCAACTATGCGACATTGTGGACCTACGCAATAAATTGTATTTTGGCGCTTTGGTTGATCGCCAACCCTCACCTCTTTGACTACAAGAGTCAGCCCCTGGTTGTTAGTGATACCATTTCCGGTGCCTTGATAATCATCTGCGAAGCGATATCTTTTATTCCTCGCTTCGCGGGAATGAGGTGGAACACCGCTGCAATCGCTGTTTGGCTATTGTTTGCGCCGCTTGTATTCTGGTCACCCACACCAGCCGTGTATCTTTTAGATACGCTTGTCGCTTGTATGCTCATTGCGATGTCCATCTTGATTCCAGGAACACCGGGTTCAGGTGGCATTGAGTTAGTTGGCCCTGATCAACCGCCAGGCTGGACTTACAATCCCTCGTCCTGGATCAGGCGATGGGCAGGCATAGCTTTAGCGCTCGCCGGATTCTTCATCTCCCGCTACTTAGCCGCGCACCAACTCGGCTACATTCCGCACGCCTGGGATCCATTTTTCGGCGATGGCACTGACAAAGTCACAGGTTCGAGCATATCCAAAGCTTTCCCAATTTCTGACGCTGGTTTCGGCAGCGTCGCATACATCCTAGAAGTGTTGATCGGGTTCATGGGCGACCGAGCTCGTTGGCGAACCGCACCATGGATAGTGGTAATGTTTGCATGTCTGGTTTTGCCGTTAGGCGTGACCAGCATAGTTCTCGTTATCACACAGCCTATTTTTGTAGGAGCCTGGTGTGGATTATGCCTTGTCGCAGCCGCGGCTTTGATGACTTCAGTGCCGCTTTCGGTTCACGAAGCAATTGCAGTCGGACAATTCCTCGTCGATGCCAAACGACAGAACAAAAACATGTGGCAAATATTTTGGATGGGCGGCACGGTCCTAGGTTCAGGCAACAAAGATCCAAATAGAATGGATTACTCGTTTGTACAGCGCTGTGCTGCCAGTGTTCAAGGTGTTAATATGCCCTGGACACTGCTGGTGCAAATTGGCATCGGCGCCTACCTTATGGCAGGGCCAGATCTCTTGTCCTATCCAAACAATACAAGCTCTGCGACCGTGGATCACCTATTTGGTGCGCTAGTCGTCACAGTAGCAGCAATTTCTACCGCGGAAGTGACTCGAATAATCAGATTCGCTAATGTGCTTTTCGGCGCTGCACTGGTCGTTTGCGGGGTAATATTTTCAAGGGAAGTCCCGGCTGTTCTAATCAGCGAAGTCTTCGCCGGCGTAGTTCTAATATTAACTTCAATTCCTCGCGGAGCTATAGCAGAAAAGTATGGCAGTTGGGATCGGTTTGTGAGATAGGATCGCCCATAAGGCAGGTCCCTTGACCAACTCATACTTTGTCCCGACCACGGCACATTCCGTGGCCGGCTATTGGCAACGTCTGTAGCAATCTAGTTGCTGGTAAAAACGCCGGCTTTACGTATTTTGATGTTAAGACCGAGTCAGGGAACAAAAAACACTCAATCTGTTTCTTGATGCTGAGCAATCTGGATATCGATCTGGATGTTCGCTATTGGATTGGCATTTAGCGAATAACTTTACTCACACCAAAAGGCTGCCACACCTTTCACATTTAGGACTCGGTAAGAGAGTCAATTTGGAGGATTCAATGGAACGAGCATTATCACTCGCGTGGGCTAGCATGGTTCACATGACTGACGGCTTCTTTGCAAACCTGCCAAATATACTAGTTGCACTGGCAACGCTAACTGCTTTTATGTTCGCAGCGCGTCTAGCGAAGAAGATAGTGGTCAATCTATGCAAGCGCACTCGACTCGATGACACTCTTTGTCATGCATTTGGCACAATGGTGATTTTCTTCGTCAATTTGCTTGGCGCATTGGTGGCAGCTACTATTGTCTTCCCGAGCTTCAGCCCCGGTAATTTGGTGGCTGGGTTAGGCATAACATCGGTTGCAGTAGGATTTGCTTTCAAAGACATCCTCCAAAACTTCTTTGCCGGAATTCTTTTATTATGGCAAAAGCCATTTCGTATTGGCGATGAGATTCGCACAAACGGTTTTGAAGGAACGGTTGAAGACATCGACATTAGATCAACGCGAATGAAAACGAGCGATGGTGAACTTGTCGTGGTGCCAAATGGTGCCATGTTGTCGAGCCCGATAGTGGTGCTGACTGGTTACACAAGTCGACGCCTGAAAGTGACTGTAGCTGCCCCGGAAGGTAAGTCGCTTGATGAGACTCGCAAGACTATTATAGATGTATTGAGCAAATCGAGTTTGGTGCAAAAAGATCCGACGCCAGCTATCTACCAAACTTCGATCAGCTCGACGCTTGAGGTGTATTTCTGGGCAAACTCGAAAGCGTCGTCACTACAGCAAGCGACCGATGAAGTAGCATCGGCGATTCAACGTGCCATAAGTGTCAAGCCCGTTAAGGAAACACTGAAAGACGGCAAATTAACCGCTGCCTAGGCTCAGATTGGCAATCACTTTTATGCCTATGCACGACAATTAAACAGCGGTCTTCAGTATCCCAGCGGACAATTTTTTAGCCGGGGAATGTTCCACGATTGAGCTTACGGTTACGTATTTTCCGCCGGCAA
>PLZS01000204.1:0-125 GCA_003153555.1 Candidatus Melainabacteria bacterium
GCGAGACTTAGCATCTATCGCGGACATAATTCTCTCATCTAGAGTCATCGCCGTAAGCGCGGCAACAAACGCATCCATACTTTCGGAAATGTTTGCATCTATTAACTTAGGGTGAGACACCGATA
>PLZS01000204.1:244-16969 GCA_003153555.1 Candidatus Melainabacteria bacterium
TTGCGCTCCATTTTGCTTAATGAATTGGCTGAGATCTTGTCCGCTTCGATACTCGATTAGTAAGTACTGCCGCCCCGATTCAACGAAACAGTCCAACACCTTTACGATTGACGGATGATCAATTTTCATCAGCAGCCGAGCTTCACGCTCGAACAGTTCCATCGCTTTTTGCTTGAGTTCGTCATCACTGTCTTGAGGCACCACCGCTTCCTTCAAAACAACCAAATCTCTATCCTTGTACTGGCATAGGTAAACCGCTGACAGTCCACCGAAAGAAAGTTGACTGACCACCTTAATACGACCATCTTGCAACGTTTGCCCCGGCTCCAAAGGCACGTAGGCTGTCGCGGTGAAGCGCCGTGACAATTCGTCGTCCCACATCGCCGTGTAGCTTGGCAGTAAACGCTCATCTGAATTTTTTTGCAGTTCGTCTTGCAACATTTCTAAGGCTGGACTTTTGGTGCAGTTGATTGCCCAAACATTCAAAGCGACAAGAAATTGCTCCAACTCCTCTGGAGCAAAACACTTGACGTTCAAATACATCGGAAATCCATCTGTTGTGTGGATGACGATCTCGCGCATACGGTCTGTCTCTACAAGCTGTGCGGACTTAATCGCAGCCCAGGCAAAGTTTCGCCGCAACCCAAAAGTACTGCCTAGAAAAAATGGCAATTCAATACCGAGTTTGCTCAACACGATCCTATTGTCTGACAAATTCAATACAGTCTTGACCCCTAAGACTGTGATCAAAAGCAGGCCAAGCACACAACCAATCAATTGCATTTCATGCCCGGTGTACAACGTCGAGACGTAATCACTATTCGTAAGAAGCATGAATCCTAACCAGAGCACAAGACCGGGGAGTAATATGCCCCAAAACGGAAGCAGGAGCACCATGACAGAAAGTCCAATCTTGGCTGGGCGACTGTTATATCGAACTATGATTTCAAGATCAGCCATGTTAGACCCTTAACCTCGTAGAATGGACCACTTTTTCCTTGGCGGAATCCGAATCGCGAAGTTCGATCGTGTCATCTTGCAAGATTGATATCACAAGTTCTTTTTCTATCGATTGCAGGGCTCTTCGCACATCAGCGGCCGACTTGTAGCGATCTTCAGGTTCGGCAGCGGTCAGTATAGCCACCACGCTATCGAGCTCAACTCCCACATTATCGTTGACGGAACGCGGGTGAGAACAGGTGATCGGCTCGGGATCCTTTCCGGTGCAAAGGAAGTACAATGTGGCACCCATAGCATACAAATCGCTTTGCGTTGTAGGCTTACCTCTGAATTGCTCGGCAGGCAAGTAAGCATGTTTGCCTACAACAGTACTCGTGGTGGTCCACTGTTTTTGCTGAGCAACATTGAAATCGATGAGCACCAGCCTACCGTCAGAATCAAGGATCAAATTGTCTGGTGTGAAATCCCGGTGCACCACTGCCGGTGAAAGCGAATGGAGATACTGAAGTACATTGCACATTTGCATCGACAAATTCATGATCTGTTCAACGGGCAATCGACCATTTTTCTGAACTAGCTGACGCAGCGATAGTCCGTCAATGTGCTCGAGAACAAGATAAGCTCTGTGATCTTCTAAGAAAAAATCGATCAGTTTAACAATCTGAGGATGGTCGAGTTCCTCCAAGATTTTCGCCTCATTCTCAAATCGTTCCAAGGCTTGTTTCCTAACCGATCTGCTGGTGTAGACAGGCAAAACAAATTCCTTGAGAACAACATGCTCCGGCCGGTTCACTCTGGACGCCAGCGCTCCCTCAACAGCATTGACTTCATTGGCCAAATAGGCAACACCTTGTCCGCCGCTGGCAAGCTGCCGCTCAACAATGTACTTTCCCGATTTCAGCCTCTGTCCGTCGTTAAGCGGCGTGAGGCGATTGCGCTTTGGTGGAGTCGTCAGAGATTGCAACCAAAGTTCGGTGTAGCTCTCTCTTTGAGCGGGCATCAAAGCGCGAATCAGTGCTGGATCCTGCACCGCATCCGGTGCCATCTGAGTCATAGTCTTGAGAAGAGTTTCGCGTGCATCCGAACCTTTAATCGCTTCCAGACGCAAATTCAAGGTGAGTCCATCACGCATCTTTATCTGCATCCGCCATTTCTCGGGGTTGACGACATCACCAAATTGATCAAGCTGAAAGGCGATCATATCTTTCCATGCATACTCGTACCGATGCACCTCCAACCAGTGCCACTGATAGATAGTCTCCAAACCAATCAAAGTTAACTTGATGCCATTGGGCTGGAAGATAAACATTGCCAGTGCAATCGCAGAGAGCAGCGCCATTCCCACGAGAATGCAGATGAAAAACGGATTGGCAGCGGCGGAATAATAAAAATTCGTGGCAGTGGTGAATCCGCCCGTGCCAAGCTGCCAAAAGAAGTCAGCGAAGTCATCCACAGCTCTTACAAACGGAGGCACATTAACGAAGCGTTCCTGTTGTTTAAAATCTGCCATGAAACCCCAGACCACATCTGGAATTCTCATCACGCATGGAATCAACAGCACTGATACCCAGCAATACCAAAAATACTTTTCATTAGCACCGAGAGACTTTTTGAACTTTGCGAATTGTTCATGAGGGTCATAGGGGATATCGATGGATGCAGCCGCTGTAGTTGTCTGAGATTGCTGCAAGGATAATCGCTTGGGCTGGTAGAAACGTTCGCGCAGCGCTACTAAGTCTTCGAGATCTTCAGGATCGATTGTTATGTCGCACTTCGGTGACCATTCTCGTAAGGCGCTTTTGAGATTTGCCACTTTGCTGGGCGACAGTCTTGAGTGATGAATATCAACATGTTCTCCTGTTGCCAGTGAGAATCTCACATAAGCTTCTTTCTCGTATGCGTCCCAATGCCAGAAAACGCGCTCCACTTGATTAATTGGCAAGTTGACGGCTTTGAGAGGTGGAAAAAAAATGTCGCTTTTGGACAAGATGAGCGTGTTCACGAGCAAGGCCGCTGAGCTGATCAGGCCAAGACAAAAGGTGCCCAGCAACCAGTAAACACGTTCATTAACGTCGAAGAACACCGGTACCAGAAAGAAGCCAAAAATGCCGAGGAACAACCCCGGTATGTATACAGCCCAAAAAGGCGCAAACAAAGCGACGAGGCGAAGCGCTGTTCGCATAGTGGGATTATGTGTGCTGATTACGACCCGTTGTTGTTTCACGATGGCTCGGTTCGCTTTCCCGCTGTCATCAGTTAGAGGCTATTTTCATTATGCACGATATCCAGTTTTGCGCTAGCGGGTTAACCCTAAGGAAGAACCACAAACCACCTCAAGATTACATATATTTCATGCACCATATTCGGTGCAATATCTCGACCAGGTCAACTGCATTTTTTTGCCGCCACGAAGGTGTGATCCAACTTTCAGAGAATGTAGCGTGAGCTGCTCGAATAACTCTTATCCACTGATGCGCATCCAGGCATGCCAGCAAATTCGCAACATTCGCATACCGTTGGCAAAAACTTTGGTCATCTTCGAGATGCCATAAATGCGCTCTTGATAGTGAACCGGTAGTTCGACGATCTCTAAATGCAATCTTGTAGCCCCGAAAAGAAGCTCATAATCACCCCACAAATCCTGCATGCCCCAGCTCCCTAAGAGTCGCTCAAACCGCTGCCAATCCTTGCGCCAGAGAACTTTGGTACCACAAAGCGTATCCTTTATACGTTGATCTAATAAGAAAGAAAACAGTTGGCCGAAGACCATATTGCCCAAGATGTTGAGAAATTTCATAGCACCTTGCCGCATTGGATAGACAAGCCTACTACCGTTGATGAACTCGCCATGTCCGGCAACAATAGCGCGAAAAAATTCTGGTAACTCTTCAGGCATGACTGCCAAATCTCCATCGAGAATCATCAGTACGTCACCTCGAGCGGCACGGAAACCGGTCCAAACATTTTCTGATTTGCAAATGCCCGGTCCAGTGACTAGCCTGATATCACGTTCTGGGTATAACGCTTGCATTCGACAGACTTCTTCAGCCGTTCCGTCAGTCGAGTGATCGTCACAGAAGATAATCTCGGTATGCTTACCCATCTGCGGTATTCGCTCTACTGCTGGTTGCACATTACCTCTTTCATTGCGACACGGGACAATCACAGAGACGGTCATATCGTTTTCATTCAGTGGCTCAGGCATAGGCCGAGCGACGGTTACTTCCATCATGCACAAGTTTCGGAAACCCGGTAAGCGGCCAAGGTTATTCAGGAAGTCGGAAAATAGAGGAATCCACTTTGGAAACAAAATCAGATGATGCGTTCTGATTGGATGGAATCCTGACAGTTGAAGAAATCCGCGAAGATCATCCTCGCTCAGCCAATTTGGCTCGACAAAGCGTGAGCGCAACCCAATCTCGCTGGCAAGTTCCAGAGCCGGCTGCCAGAGATAGTTATAGTTGATTACAATCAGCCGTGTTTGCGGCGTACAGTTTTTGCGAACTCGACGCAGCGCGCTCAAGATGTCGATAGTATCGAAAATATGGCTAAATAATATGTAGTCGAACTTTTCATCTATTTCGAAATCTTTTTCATCGGATTGAAAAAAGTGAAGATCCGGGTTTTCCTGACGCGCTATGTTCAAAGTGGTTGTACAAATGTCAATGCCAACGCCATATGATGGCTCGACTGATTTCAGCAAATGGCCAGTCTCGCAGCGCAATTCGAGGACGCGCTTGCCTGGCTCAACAATAAATCGAAGCAATCTCTTTAATCGATCGTAGTAATACCGATTGGCGATAATCAATTCATTGCGACGCGCAGCGGTGCTTTCCTGCTGGGCACTCCTGGCTTTGCGCATCAAGTCCAAGGCCATTCCCCAATCCTCGGGGGCAGGTTGAGCATTGAGTGGTGATGGCGGAGCATCTTGTTGTTGTTGTGCCGTCGGTGAACCATCTTGTTGTGCTGGCGCCAGAGCACTTTCTGGTGCTGTTCGTGCACCTTGGTCGCTAAGGCTGGCCCTTGTATCGGTGAACAACGAACTAGCACTCTTTGTCTTTACCAGCGTGAGGCGCCGGTCGACAATGCCAGTAATTATTCTTTCGAGTCCATACTCCAGCTTCCAATTCGGAAATTGTTTTTTGATCTTGCTCAGGTCCGATATATAGCAAATATGATCGCCAGTGCGATTAACAGGCTCGTAACTGTAATTCAACTTGTAGCCCATCTCCTGCAGGAGATCGACTGTTTCCAGAATTGAAATACTGTTGCTACGTCCCCCTCCAAGGTTATAGACTTCACCGTTCGTTGGATTCTTGTAGAACTCTAAGAACAAATTTGCCACATCGCGACAGTGAATCTGATCGCGAACTTGCTTGCCCTTGTATCCAATAATTTTGTATTCCTGACCCTCAACTGCGCATAGCACGATGTACGCTAGATAGCCGTGCAGCGCTACGGCCGAGTGTTGCGAGCCAGTGAGGCAACCTCCTCGAAATATGCCAACCGGCATGTTGAAGTAACGACCGAATTCCTGGCACATTACATCCGCCGCCACTTTGGAAGCACCAAACAGCGAGTGCGTACAAGCATCAATGGACATTGTTTCATCGATACCATTTACGTTTTCGGCATAATCGAAACGCTTTTCGAGTTCCACAAGGGGCAGTGCGTTCGGGCGGTCACCATAAACTTTATTCGTACTCGTGAAGCAAAATGGAGACTCTGGGCAATAGTCTCTCGCTGCCACCAGGATATTCATAGTGCCAACGGCATTGACATCAAAATCATCATACGGAATAGACGCGGCCTTATCGTGTGACGGTTGGGCCGCCGTGTGAATGATCAAGTTCGGGCGCTCATTCTTCAGCAAGTCACGCATCGCCTGCCTGTCTCTTATATCAAGCTCAAGATGATGATACGATTTAAGGGTATTGCATAGCTCCTCGACAATTGGCTTGGTAGTGCCACCAGGGCCAAAGAATTGCCTGCGCATATCGTTGTCCAAACCGATGACGTCCCATCCTTGTTCGCACAACAACCGAGTGCATTCAGAACCAATCAATCCACCCGAACCGGTGATCAGCGCCTTCATTTTTCAGTTCCCGAATTTTTCAAACAACCAACCAACCGAACTTTTAGTAATACAAGACCAATATACAACAAAGAATTGATGGGCTTGCAGTCGCACAATTTGCACCAGACCGGCAAAATCGAGGAATGTTTCTCAAACAGAGGTGTGCCCAATCTTTATGCAATTGCGACATCGGCCGAGAACAACGTGACTCATATTGCCGCCAAGATCAAATCGTAAGGCGCTGTACTAATCAATTTTTTTCACGGAGATATGTGCGAACATCGCCATATGAGGCATTTGATTCTGAAAAAACTTTTCCAATACAACCCAAAATCTGTAAGACCAGGAAGGTGCAAACGCTCTAAATGAGACTCCACCTGAAACAAGATATCTTATTGGCATTATAAGTTGGATACTTTCGATGCGCAATTTGGGAAATAGAGCTTCAAACCTGGCCCGATCACGACAAAATATGATCCATGGCAGCGCTTGATTCGCGCCCGAAAGTGGACCGGTGGAATCGAAAGACCATTGGGCGACCTCAGGTTCGCAGGGCTCATGGTGCAGGTGGCGATAGACTACGGATGACCAACCAGTTATCCAGGGCTCAACTAGGCTTAAAGAGCCACCTGGGGCAAGACACCGTTGCGCTTCACTAAGGAACGCCTCGCTACTTGGCAAATGATGCAGAACATTGACCATCGCTATGGCTCTCAAGCTCTCCGATTCGAAAGGCAAGGTCTTACATGCGTCGAGCACGAGATCAACTGAGGGTACAGCGAGGACATCGGAAGTAATTAGATGAGGAACGAATTCAGACATAAAGCCTGCGCCAGAGCCGATCTCTAAAGCAGGCATGTCGCCTTGCTTAATGGACGCAGCAATCGCTTGATACCACTCAACGTAAATCTGCCGCAAGAATGACTTACGTCGAATTATTTCCCATCGGCCAATTGTAGCTTCTGGAGAGTCTATGGATAGATCTCCGCTCCCTGGTTCTCTGAGAATCTTTTTGCACCAGCTCGATACCAGATCTATTGGCTCCGCAGCTCAAATCAGCCTAAGACAAGACTTTAACATAAGTCGAGCAGCTTGCTGCATAGACTATCCTAAGATAACTCTTGCCGAGTAGCCAGAATATCCACATAGCCACGTTTTGGCAGTTCAGTGCTAAGGGCAGTCTCACTGACAGGCACAAGTTTTCCAGAACGTTCAATGATGTTGAGCTGAAAGCCACGCGATTGAAAAAAACCTAGCAGTTCGTTTTCACTAAATCCCATCTGTTGAGTTTGGTTTGGGCAATACTCGAAAGCTACAGTCGCCCTGGGATTGTCTATCAAAGTTTTCTCCATCCCCCGACATACAGGTAGCTCATAGCCTTGAACATCGATCTTAATGAAACTGATTGGCTCAGTGATATGGTTTGATTCCAAGAAATGGTCGATGCTAACTATGGGCACAGATTGAACCGCACAGTCGCTTGTTTCCAGTAATTTCATGAATTCATTTGTGACCGTTCGATGATCCCCACTGTGGTGAATATTTCTCCAAATGTTTACCGTGCCATTTAGATCGCCGACCGCAGATCGTGTAGCAGAGACGACTCCGTCCAACTGTTGCTTGCGAATGCTGGTCAGAAGCAAAGCAAAGCTGTTCTCTTCCGGCTCGAAAGCAAATACCGAAAACCCGGGGGAAATACATTCTGCAAAGGTGCAAGCGGTGTACCCTACGTTGGCACCAATGTCCAGGACATGCCCATTGTGAAACATAGCTGGATAACGCCTGGTCAGAGCGTGGAATGGATCTTCAAAATAACGCTTGTAGACGAAATAGAATTTTCGAACAGCCTCTTGACACAATGGATGCTCGATGATCCCCGCTCGCTGCATAAGCTCGAAGCATTTTACAAATATGTTGACTTGCCCACTGATCTTTCCGGGCGATGGGTCAGTCTTGCTCATTGACAGGCTGTCTGCACTGTGGAAACTTCTATTCAAAAACCGATAGGCGCGACGCTACGATGATGTCTTACAGTATCATAGACGCTATCGTTCGTGCACGTCCCTCACCGTATCCTTGCGTGTGACGCTGGGGCAAACGCCTCTTAAGTCGAGCAGCTTGCTGCATAGACCCCACTAGTGTGCATAGACTATCCTAGGACAAGTATTATCAAGTGCTTTATTGTTCTCCGCTATTCTGTTACTGTAGCAGCCTGGCGGGCGCCTGAATAAGGAATCGTTTTCATGACCTTTTCCTGCTTCAACATCGATGTAGCAATTTTCACGCGCTAAATCTGTTATTGATCTTGACACTTTCCCTCTAAAGCACACTCACAGTTGGCTCGCACCTTCATCAATTTTGCGTTTGCTCTATTGCTCCTGGCTTCGATAGCCATCGCAATGGCACCGTTTGAAACGATGCAATCTAATGATTTCCCCGTCTATTACGATTGTGCCAAACGCTTCTGTGCTGGCAACGGCGCTGATGTTTACGCGCTACATCTTGAGCAGGGAAAGATAGGAGCCGGACTCAACGAGCCGCCTTTTTTGCTATGGGTGGTGGCACCTCTAGGTTTGTTGCCGTATGCGGCAGCCAAATTTTGTTTTGACGGCGTAATGTCCATTTTAGTGGCGAGTTCAGCAATCATACTAGCGAAGAGTGCCAAACTGACTAATCGCCAGACACTAGTGCTTATTGGACTTATTGCGGCTACTGGACCGGCCTTCGAAATTCTAAGAGTCTCCAAACCAGGTGCAGTACTTTTTCTTGGAATTGCGTGCTGTATCGCCTGCTTGCAGAAAGGACAAGAATTCAAAGCCGGTGCCTGGGCTGCATTATGCCTGATCAAGCCACAGGAAATTCTTCCATTTTTTATCTTTGCTCTAGGGGCAATGCGCATACGTTTCGTCTTAGGGTGCGCGGCAGTGGTCTTACTTATGTCAGCGGTGACATTTCCTCTGTTCGGCGTACAGGGGTACACGAATTACCTTACCCGGCTCGGTTATTTAAGTACGCATCCAGAGTTAGCAGGTACTGACGCGATGCCTATCTTGGTCGGACAACTTCTGAGAATGTCTATTATGCCGCAGGCCACGGCGATAAAATTGTGTAATGGGATCTATGCAGTGCTATTGCTTGGTTTATTCATTTTCGGTCGAAGACAGAGACAAGTCAGGCAGTGGTGGCTAAAAGGAAATCTGGTTGGAATTGTGTCTATGGCTTGTCTTTTGCCGTACATATACACATACGATCTTGTGATCCTAATTCCCGGTATCTGCTCTCTGCTGCAAATATTGGCGCAACAGAAACGTAAGTTGCTGTTTGCCTGTGTCGTGGTTAGCATCATAACGTTCTTGGATCCAATCTATGCTTTCATACACTACTATCAGCCTTTCACGATTGATTTAAATTTCTGCGCTTTGGTCATACTCACAGTGGTATCCATATTAGCTGCAACTAAAATCAAAGAAGAGATGATTGAGAAAGCGGTCTAGAAGCCGATTACCGTTTTTTAGAAGTTAAATTCGTAAAGGATGCCTCGTCGTCCAATAGACGATATTTTGGCTCTTCCAAAATTCGACGCAGTTTGGGTGAACGAAACCAGGCAACAATAAATATCGCGATCAGGGCAGTCATCACAGCAAGTGCTACGTATAACAACATCTAAATGCCTCCACGGTACAGAGAGCGCACATATGCTGTCAGCTGCTTTCTTTCATCCGGAGAAAGTTGGTACCGCCACGGCGGCATGGACGTTCCGGCGACGCCATTCTCGAGCACGTTCATCGCATCCGCTGTAGAGGGTTGTTCTTCAGTAAAGTTTGTGGGACAGCGAGCAAGCGCACCTGAAGCCGGTCCATCGCCACTGCCCGTGGTGCCATGACAAGACCCACATTGACTCGCGAACAAGCGCTTTCCGCTTTCCAAATCTCCTACTGAGCTGGCGGCACCAGCCTCAGCTTTAGGCAGAGTCGTCAAAAAGGCAACCAATCCCTCAACATCACGCTGAGGCATATCCCGCCAAGCTGGCATCGCTGTGCCGGGCAATCCATTCATGATGATGGCACTTAGTCCAGCTACGGAAATACGGCTTGCAGTCAAATCAGCAGGGTGCGGCAATAGGCTCGCAGCCGCAACACCATCTCCTGCGCCAGAGGCTCCATGGCAAGTTGCGCAATTCTGAGCAAAAATGAATTGTCCGCGGCGAGCATCGGTCGCCAATTGAATCGGATCGGTCGGCAACTCAACAGATAATGAAGAGTTGGATCGTCTGCGTTCAGATGGACTAGCACTATTTGCAGTTGGTGCGGTTTCCAGTTTCTGCACGTCTGGCGGGCAAGCGCAATTAATTGCCAGCGAAAATTGCAAAGGGTCCGAACCAGCAAGCTGCCGGGCTCTTCCCAATGATTTAACGTAGGCAAGAAGAGCACTCGCCTCTTTGCCGGGCTTAGATGGTGCCCCGCTAAACAGCCAGGGGTAACCAGGCATTGCAGAATCTGCCACCACTAACCTGGGGTTGTATAAATGCGTTAGCTGCCAATCATCGGATCTGATACCCGCTTCGCGAGCGAGGTCAGGACCGATTCTCCTCGTGCCCCATAACTGTGGATACTCATATTGCGTTTCCCAAGCTTTAGTCGGCGCGCCGAAACGTTGGACATCAGATGGCACCACTCGCACTTGCTGAGTGTGACAATAAGCGCATCCTTCGCGCGCGTATACTAATCGGCCTTGCTCTTCTTGCGCCGTAGGAGGAAGCATCGCCGCCGGCTTCGTTCTAGCAACTTCTTTATCAAGCGCCATTCCTGGAATAACACCGAGAACAGCAAAAGAGAATATAAAGAAGCCAACCCCGGCAACTGAAGCTGAGAGGTAGGCCATGTTCAGCCATGGACTCGAGCTAGCGACGAGGGCAGTCCCAGTCACCGCAGCATCTTTAGTCGAACCTGAATTGGCCGCTACGGCATCGCCAGCTACGGCATCCCCATATATGGGTTGCTCTGTAGAAAAACCGCCTACGGTCTGTACATGCTCCTCTGTAGTGACCTTGCCGGTGGTCAACGTCAGCCAAAGGCAAACAAAACCTGCCAGCACCGGGATAGCAGCGAACGTGCGAGCCAGCCAGTAATCACGGGCGGTGCGAACGGAATCGAGCCAAGGCAGCGAGCTTTGCCACATATGAGATTCAACCAGACCGGCGATAGTCAGCACTGACACCATGGCGATCATTCCAGTCAGCATGAGCCAATAACACCAAGTCAGGGCCTTGGCATTAAAGCGAAAACCAGGCACACGTTGCCAAACATGAGTGATTCCGCCAACAGCAATGAAAGAAGCGAAACCTAGCATAGCGAGGTGAGAATGCCCGATTACCCAATCGCTAAAATGCGTCAACTTATTTAGCGGCATTAAGGCTTGCAGTGAGCCCTGCAAGCTGACAATCAAGTAAAGAATAATTCCCATCCAGACAAATCGCAACGATACATCCTGCTTCCTTAATTGCGATGTACCGCGCAGAGAAAGAAGCAGATTAGTGACCACGATGATGACGTCTATTCCCAAATAAACAGAAGCGACGATCGCTCCCTTCTGAGCATCCATGGGAATGGCCGAAAAGATGTAGTGGTGAGTACCATTTAGTGGATAGACGAAAAACAGAAGCCAGAAGCCGATCATAGAAATGAAATGACTGTGAATTGGACGGCGAGTGGCCATCGGAATCACAAAGTAGGCGACTGCAACGGCCAAAGGCGTAACATACAATCCAATCGCATCGTGGATCCAGAGTCCGCTAAACGCAGCTCCCTGAGCGCCTGGAACAAGTTGAGGAACAATGTTGCCTACCGGGTAAGCCAGCGTGGTGAAGATCAGCGAGCCAAGGATGTACCAACCAGAAACATACAAGTGTGAAAGTTTGGTTCTTAACAAAGGCACTGCGAACTGCGCAATTGAGAGAACAAAAGCTAACACCACAAAAGCGTCAACGATCAGCGGAAACTCACCCCATTCAAGCGGCTGGCTGAATCCTGCCAGCACCAAAAGCCAACCAGGGAGGACGACAGCAAAATTCCAAATCGCGAACAAGCACCATCCCAGGTGCCGGTTCATTACCGGACGCAATGCCAATTTGGGAACGGCATAATAAAGGAACATGAAAAAGGCGTTGCCGAGCCAGCCGAAAAATATTCCTTGCGTATGGTTGTAACGCAACCGTCCCCAGGTCAGCCAGTCCTCGTTGCCGGCAAAGTCAGGATGATGCATTTTGATTGAAACAAGCAATCCAAAGAGTGCAGAGATAAGAAGAGTTACCAGTGCAGCCAAACCATGCGCTTTAATCAAGCCGTATAAAAGCTCTGGCTTGGGAGTAACTTCGACGTTTGGCAATGATTCGCTCATCGGATTATTTAGTTGCTCCGCAAGAATATATGGTCCAAAGAATTAGTCGTTTTTTGACAGTTGAATCCGTGGGTTCAATCATTTGTTCAATGCTCTGATGTTGTCTTTTGGTTCGGTTCAAGACCTTTTATTGTGGACAAATACTCGGTGATTTCGCGAGCTTCCGCTCCTGTGATGTGTGCGCCATAGGTGTTGATCATTTTTGCAACTTCTTTTCCCCAAGTTTTTTTGGGAAAATCTGGCTGCATTGTGATGTATCTCAGCGAATGACAAACGGTGCATCTAGCCATAAATATTTCTCGACCTGGACCAGGAGGGAAGTCTGGTTCATCATGAGGCAAAGTGATTTTGTGGATCTCGGAATCGGTTTGAGATATTTTTATTGGTGGTGGCGTTGCAATTTCGTTGCCGACTGTTTTATACGAATTGTCCCTTCCTGCCACTAAGACTAGTGCGCCCAAAATGAATAAAATCAACAACGCCAAAATCTGATTTTTCTTCGACATCTAGATCACCGTCACTTCGCGGTGTTCTATTACATTGCGCATGTAGCCGCCCTTGTTCCATTGATCGAATGAGCGTTGAAACTGCCCAGCCTTGTCATAAGCACGAGACATGACCTTATAAGTTCCAGAACTTTGCGGAGTCCAAGGCAGCCGCCATCTGCAGAATGAGAACCGACCCAAGGCGTCATCAAGTCTAGCTAACTGCCAATTATTGCCTCCATCAACGGAGACTTCAACTTTACTGATGCCGGAGCCAGAATCAAAAGCGATGCCTTCTACTTCGTGTGATGTCCCCGCCTTAACTACGTCTGTCAAATCTGGTCGGACAATAACAGATCTCACATTCAATAAATTGATCGGAACGGTGTCTGTCGCAAGGTGCTCAGGTGTCTCAGTTGCGTCGGAGTTTTTAGGTATGAGATACGCCTTGTCCATCCAGAAACCGTGAAATTTATCTGGTAATACTTGAATCGACGCAAGTGACTTGACCCAGTATGTCGCGTACCATCCTGGCACCACAAGTCGCAGTGGAAAGCCGTTCAGCATCGGCAACGATTTTCCGTTCATCTCGTAGGCGACTAAAACTTCGTCGCTAAGAGCATGTTCAATATCTAGCGACTTGACGAATTTATGCATATTGAAGAGCGGCGCTTCGTCCAGTCCACCAACACTTACATCGACAGCACCAGATTTGACACTGGCGCGTTGGAGCAAATCTTTCAGGCGCACGCCAGTCCAACGTGCATTACCCATCGCACCATGTCCCCACTGTCCACCAGGCACTCGCGGCTCAAAGTAACTGCGAGAGTTTCCAGAACATTGATTCACAGCCACTATCGACACCGGCTCAAATTGTTTTTTCAAGTCCGTCAAGCTGAGGCTAAGCGGCTTTTGAACGTGTCCACCCACATCCAATCTAAAAGTTCGCATGTCTACATAGGTGGGGATTCCCTCATAGTGCCAGCGTACGAAGAAGGCTTCATTTGGTGTCAGATCTTGCCTGAAATAATAGAGCGGCGTCTCCAATAGCGGAGGCCGATCGGTTAAAAGGATCAATTCTGTCTTCTCCGGAAAGCGCGCAACACTTTGACCCGGAGGAACAGATAGAATGCTGTTCGATTCTGAATGACATGCACTAACAACACCTGAAAGCGCAGCTGCTGAAGCCAATTGAAGAAAGCGCCGACGGCTAACGGCATCGTTAAACGAGCTTATAATGCGCTGCTCTCCTGGCTCCAAATTCATCAGACAAAATCGACGCTTATCATTGAGGTTTTGTCGTACCAGATTGTTCCGCGTTGAGTGGTTTTGCTGGACAAGTTACCTCTGATATGACGGGCAATTTTTCTTGCTGCCATCCTTCAATACCACCCGCCAAATCAGTGAGTCTAGTCACTCCCCTTTGGCTGAGCAAACTCGCTGCGGTTGACGAACGATTTCCAGACGCACACATAATGACAAGATCTTGATCTTTAGGCAACGTGTCGATATGGTCGAGGATGTCGTTCAGAGGCAAATGATGTGTTTTGTCAACGTGCACAGTCTGCCATTCTCCATCGCTTCTAACATCTATAACGTAAGGCGGCTTGTCCGATTGCATGCTCTTCGCCAATGATTGCGGAGTTTGACGTTCATTGCTGCGCACCAAGTCTTCTCTGCCAGCGAAAGCCTTCATGCCACCACCAACATAACCGGCGACGGAATCCAAGCCAATGCGCCCGAGTCGCATCGCAGCTTCGCGCTCCTGACCGGGCTCAGCAATTACAACGACTGGTTTGTCGTGATCAATAAATGTACCGGCCCACGTCGCATACTTTCCTTTCAATGGGATGTTGACACTATCCAGCACATGATGCTTAGCATAAGCATCAGACTCTCTCCCATCCAACAAATAGGCACCAGAATTTTTCAACTTCAATGCTTCGTCAACCGTCAGTGGCTTCAGATTGTTTAGCACATCCTCAAGCGACTTGTGTGATTTGCAATTGAATGCGGCATCATAAGCAAAATACTTCGGAGCCGGAGGCAGATCCTTGGTCAACAACTCCACGAATTTCGCTTTGCTCATTGGCTGCAATGCATAATTCGTGCGTTTCTGTTCACCTATTGTCGAAACAGTTTCTTTGCTCAAATTTTTTCCGCATAACGAGCCGGCACCATGAGCGGGATAAACCAATGTCTCGTCAGGCAAAGTCATTAGCTTGTTGTGCAACGAGTCATACATCATTCCAGCCAATTGCGAGGATGTGATGCCTTGCGAGGATAACAAATCAGGACGACCCACGTCCCCAATGAAAAGGCAGTCGCCAGTCAAAACTGCGTACGGCTTGGAAGCATCCTTTTTAACGTCATATACGAGGATAGAAATTGCTTCCGGTGTATGACCAGGTGTTTCAAGAACTTTCAGACGGGCGTTACCCAGGTCGAGCGTATCACCGTCGTGGAATCCAGTGAACTTGTAGCTTGCATTGGTTTTCGCACCCAAACAGATTTTCGCGCCTGTTTTCCTTTGCAGCTCCAAATGCCCTGCGACAAAGTCAGCGTGAACATGCGTCAAAAACACGTGCGTAATCTTCAAACCGTTTTTCTGCGCGTCCGCGATGTACTGCTCCACATCCCGTTGGGGATCGATGACGACCGCGGTTTTGGTAGCTTCGTCACCAATCAAATATGAGGCGTGAGAAAGGCAGCCCAAATAATATTGATGGAAAACGATGCCAGGGTGTTCGGGCGCGAGCTTTATCTCAGCGACACTGCTGGCATCGGCAAAAGTGGGGGTGCTCGCCCCTCCTAAAACCAGGCAAAGCGAAAGTAATATCAAAGCCAGTCCGCGTTGTACGCGCATTGGATGTGCCTCCTACGGCAAAAATTGAGACCGTAACACGCAGAGTTACTAGACCTAGTCTATAACCCTGACAACTTGGTGACATGAATACCTGGCGGGAAAGATGGTTAGCAGCAATTTAACAATAGCGTGACAACCGACTAACAGCTGGAACATTTGCCGGTAACGAGTCTCAGGTAAGTTAGTAGAGAGAAAGAAATAACGCGATCGCCAGATGTCTGGTCGAGCCGCGGCTTTTATGTGTATCTAAAAAAGGAAGGGTGCTTCTATGCAAACGAGAAGTCTGTTTTGTGTTGCGATTCTTTCAGTGACGATGGGTTGGGATGCTCCAGCCAAAGCGGCTGAAATTCTACGTGCTCCTCTGACTCCAACACATATTGAAGCTCCTAAAGATGAGGCGAAAGCAGTTGAAGAAACTCCGCAGGATCAACCAGAATCAAAAGAAGCTATGCCCTCTCAAGAAGTGATTGTTCTATCCAATACGATAAAGGTTGAGCCTCCGGCAAAAGGACCGATGATTGTTGTTGTTGAGAAAGAGAGACACATCACTCATGTTCTGCAAAATCATGACGGTACGCTCAAAGAGGTTTTCAGTGCAGCTAACACTACAGGAAAAAAATCCACACCAACTCCAAACGGCAGAATGATGATCGCCAACAAGCGCTGGGATCCTGAGTGGAAGCCACCCGTAAGCATCGATCCAAAGCAAACAAAAGTCGAAAGCTGGAGCAAGAATCACAAGAATCCCTTAGGAGTTGCCTGGCTTGGACTGAACACTGGATTCGTCGGATTGCACGGCACCAACGCACCAGCGATGATCGGACGCAACGCCAGCCACGGATGCGTCAGACACAAAAACGAAGACATCAAAAAACTTTTTAGCCTCGTGCCTGTTGGAACGCCGGTATACATCGTCCAAAAATATGCAGGCACCCAACTTC
>PLZS01000072.1 GCA_003153555.1 Candidatus Melainabacteria bacterium
GCAAATGCAGAGATCTTTCGCGCCGTCCCAGCAGCGTATGTCCTCAACTCGCCAGCAGAGAATGTCTTCCTCCGCATCGCAATCACGAATTCAGGCTCGTGGATCGAACAGAACGTCGGTGTCGAATACAAGAGCAAGAAATATTTCAGCGCGCCAGGTTAATTCGACAGGAAAAAATTCTGTTGCACGACAGTCCGAAAAGAACTTCGGCAATGTCACACGAGCCAGGCAAATAGCGCAACGAGATCAGAGAACTGCAAGAGCACAGTCTTCAGCTAAACTGGCATCAGCAAGATCCCTAAGTGCAAATAAAGGTAAGCCTTCTGCGAATGGACGCATGCTGGCTTCAGTGGCAGGAATCAAGCAGACGCGCGGTGCTGTATCAAGACCGAGTTCGTTTGCAAATCCTCGTAAGGCTCTTCAGGTGAGATCAGGTAGCAAACCACAGATTACTTCTGCTAGACCACAAAAATTGGCATATCGAAGAGGAGCAGGCAATATTCCACGCGCAGGACGTGCTGGAAGAGGGCGTGCCGGCATTATCGATCCAGGCGGATATATCAGAACTGCAGAAAAAGGCACAGCCAGACTCGAGCGCAACCACATACAACAGCAGTTAGCAGCTCTTCCGAACTATGAAAGTAACTTTTCCAACAACAACAGGTTGCGCATATCTGATCATAGTCGGTGGTCGAGTCACTGGAACCCAGGTCCAGGTTCGGCAGTCCTCGGCTATTATCCAGGCTATTCATGGAATGGCACTAATTATCCCTTCAGTTATTATGCGCCCTCCGGATATTGCCCCACTCCTTATTTATTCCTTTCAAATTATGGAACATTCTGGCAGCCGGGAGTAGGTTACGCCGACTCTTTACCGTATGGATACAATCAGCCTATGTCAATCGCCATCGATGAAGTGGTGCCTGAGTATGATGCTTACGGCAACATCATTGGCTATCACGACGAGACGTTTTATTACAATGCAGCTTGGGATCCAAACGCGCAAGCTTACGGATATTACGACTACCGTGGCGGGTTCCATTGGGTAACATTTCCATGGCTGAATACATGGAATAATCAAAATTCATTTGGAAGGGACATCAGGGAGTACTGATCCACTGTGCATGTAGTGCTACGATCCTCATTAAGCACCGTTGGTCTCATCAATTCGTAAATTGTGCTCGGTAAAGTTTTTCGTAGCGTGGAACGATTACATCCGCTGAAAATTTCTCTTGAGCTTGTGACTTAGCACTGAGGCCAAGCACTTCACGCAAGGTGACATTTTGAATCAGCTTTTCAACGGCACGGGCTAACTGGTCAGGATCTCCGAATGGAACAAGCAAGCCAGTCACTCCATCTTTAACGACTTCAGGAATTCCCCCCACACGCGTCGCAACGCTCGGATGTCCAAAGGACATTGCTTCAAGAATGCTCAAACAAAAACTTTCATTTTCGGAAGTAATTAATCCAATATCGGCGGCTTGTAGATAATCATCCATGTCAAAAACACTCTCGCGCACAATGATGTTATCTTCCAGTCCCAAGCGGTGGACATCGTCAGAGAAGGGCTCAAAACTTCCGCCCGCTAAAATTACCAGTTTGAACGACTGACGCGGGCGAATGCGCGCAACAGTCTCAAGCAACAGATCAATCCGTTTTGTCGGTCGTAAATTTGAGGAATGCAAGATCATCACTTCATCGCCGACGCCTAACTCACGGCGCATTTCTGCGCGTGAACGCGATGGAGACCCAGGGTCATAAAAATTGTGGATCACTTCTATCGGCCCTTCAAAACCGATAACGCGCCGGGTTTCGATTTTCAAATAGTCCGACACAGTTGTAACAGCATCAGATTGGGTCAAAGCGTGGAGAATTGCAGGGCCATAACCAGGATCTCGACCGAGCAATGTGGTGTCTGTGCCATGCAAAGTGGTGACGATTTTTGGCTGCTGTTCTGGCAGCAACATGCAGCGAGAAAGAATTGCCGCGGTGGCGTGTGGAACCGCGTAATGCACATGCAAAATGTCGAGTTGATGGTTCCGACTAACCTCCGCCATCTTGACCGAAAGAGGCAAAGTGTAGTCGGGATATTTAAAGAGCCCATAATCGTTGATCGCAACCGGATGGAAATGAATGCGCGGCGTGTTTGTGGGCAGACGAAACGGACGCTCGTAGCTGATGAAGTGGACTTCGTGCCCTCGCTGTGCAAGTTCTTTGCCTAGCGTTGTAGCAATCACACCGCTGCCACCAATGGAGGGATAACAAGTGATACCAATTTTCAGTAGACGTTCGGCATTCATCCTAGAAATTTCGCGCTCCCCTGCCTGTATGTGCAAGCGACTTGAAGACCGGCGGCTCATTTGGAAAGAGCGCAATTGCATATTCAATTCCCGCACGTGCACCGAGCACTCGGGCGCGCGTCAGTTGCAATTCAACATAGTTGCGCGTTGAAGCCTGTGACTTGTGCGCGTTCATCGCGGCAGTCCACGCCGAAATAACTTCTGGCAACGATACATCGATCAATATCGGTGTGATGTCGTGAGGTTCTCCTTCAGGTGTGATCGCGTAAAAGAATAACTGTTCGATTGCATGTGCCTTTTCGTCGAGTAACTCGGTCAAGCCACCATATCGAGCCAATCGCGCAGAGTCGCGAACAAGCTTTCCTAGTCGGGTATGATCGGGATGCTGGTTTTCGACCACCGTGGGTGCGAGTATTTTTGCGGGACGAATCCGTCGGATGATTTTTGCCAACTTAAAAGCGTGTTCGGCGCGAATCTCCAATTTCCCGTCTCCGTCCAGGTCAATAAATTCAATCGTCGCACCGAGCATCGCGGCTGCTTCTTTTGTTTCGGAGGCTCGCTGTTCAGCCGTTCCGTGCGTTCCGGCTTCACCGAGTGAACAAACGACAAAGTGTACCTTGCGACCATCACGCGTTTCGCGTGCAACGACTCCGCCACAGCCAAATTCGATATCGTCTGGATGTGCGCCAAAGATCAGCAATGGTAGAGTTTCAAGTGAGTTCAATGTAAGCCTCATCGGATTTGTCAATGGTGTCACGGGTTAGAAAATTGATTTCCGGCGCTTCTGTTTCACGAAGATATCCTTTCTCGCCAGCGCCGGCTACATAATGTGTGCAATGCACAACAGATTGCATCCAGAGCAGTCGGCTATCGCGCGTTGGGCTGATCTGTTCCTTAGTAAAAGATGTTAGTGGTATGGTGACAAACACATCGCCGCCTTCGTGTAACTTAAATCCGTCTTCTGAAAAACGCGCTCGAACAATTTCGCCGTCATGCGGAATATCCACAAAAAACTCAGAAACATCACACGCGGTGCGGCGAAAATCTGGATCGCTCGAACGCAAGATCTTTATTCCCTCAAACAGACCCATGTCGCGATACATGCCCAGACAAAAATCCGCGACAGTGGAAGCGGAAGTATTTTTGAAAATTTCAATCAACGGATGACCGACGTAATTAGGCAATTGCGATGTGGTTTTTTCTTGCCAATCGGCGGGAATTCTTTTAAGGTAGAGTGGCGAAAATTTGCGCTGAATTTTGTTCTGAAAAGTGAAGTTGAGTTGCGCCGGTTCGTTGGTGCTGCGATGACGCAAAATTGTTCTGGTTTCGCGCGGGTCATGATCGCTGTCGTGGTAGAAGAAAACAATTTCACCACCAATTTCCTTTTGCAAATTTCGGGCAGTGTTGATTTTTGCAACCAGAAACCGCTTCGGAAAAAATCCGCAAGGCTGCTGACCAAAACATATGATCGGCGAATTCATGCGTCGGATTCCTTGGCTATTTTCTGATTGTTACTCAGCGCTAATTGCAGGAGCAGGCTAAAAACCACACAAGAGGTGCAGCCGATCAGCGGGTACCAGAGGTAAGAAATCGTCAGGTTGAAGTAAAGGACGAACACTAACGCTTGGGCCGTCAGAGCTGACCAAAAAATCGCCGTGCCGCCTACACGCCGAATGAAAAATGCCACTACAAAAAGGCCTAGCATTACCCCATAAAAAATGGAACCAAGAATGTTCACCGCTTGAATTAAGTTTTCCGCGAGTCGCGCAGAGAGTGCGAAGCTGATTGCTACTATGCCCCACACGACTGTGAACCACTTTGTTGCAGTCAGACAGTTCGTGTCGCTTGCGTCGCGTTTGATGATATGGCGGTAAAAATCAATGGTCGTGCATGTTGCAAGTGCATTGAGTTCCGCTGCTTTCGACGATAAGGCCGCAGCAAAAAACGCAGCTATCAGCAAACCGATTACTCCGTGCGGCAATTCGCGAAGAATGAAGGTGATGAACACGTAATCTGCATCGTTCGCCTTCGCGTCAGGGTTTTTCGCCGCTAATTCTTTGCTCGCCGCGACGCGAATTGTCTCGCTCTTTTGGTGGGCCATTGTGGCAGCAGCGAATGCAGCTGTGGCCGCAGGCTGATCACCTTTGTGTCTGGCTTGCAGCCAATGCTCAAGTTCTTGCCGAGTTTGTTGGTGAGCACAATTGAAATCAGTGTTGTAGGCGAGCACTTTCGGATCAGCTGTGTGTTCCGAAAAATATTTACTGGAGGCTGAATCAAAAAACAGCGGTGGTTGTTCAAATTGATAGAAAACAAAAATCAAAACTCCGAGAAGCAAAATGCTGAATTGCATCGGAATTTTGCAGATGGCATTGAACATAAGTCCAAGGCGGCTTTCGCGCAGCGACGAACCGGAGATGTAACGTTGAACTTGCGATTGGTCTGTGCCGAAATAAGAAAGCATAAGAAATGTTCCGCCCAGCAGCCCCGACCAAAGTGTATAGCGCTCGTGGATGTTGGTCGAAAAATTTACGGCGTTCATTTTTTGAAATCCACCAGCCAACTTTAGCGTGTCATCCAGAGTCAGCGCAGCAGGAAGTTTTCCGATCAACAAAAATGTGGCAGTAACCATGCCGGCGAAAATTATCGCCAGTTGATATTTCTGCGTGACGGTTACCGCGTCACTACCGCCCATAGCGGTGTAAATTATAACAAGCAGTCCACAACTTACGATCGTGACGTTGAGCGGCCAGCCGATGACTGTGGTTAGAACTATTGCAGGCGCATAAATCGTCAGCCCGGCACCAAGTCCACGTTGCACGAGAAAGAGTGCGGCACCGAGCAAACGAGTTTTGCTGTCGAATCGTTTCCCGAGAAATTCATACGCGGTATATACATTTAACTTGTGGAAAATCGGCAGAAAAAAGATCGCAATGATGAGCAGTGCAATGGGCACGCCGAAATAAATTTGCACGAAACCTAGTCCGTCGCGATACCCTTGACCCGGAGTTGAGAGGAAAGTTATGGCGCTGGCTTGCGTAGCCATCACGGAGAGTCCGATGGCTAACCACGGCGTATGCGCAGTGCCTTTCAAGTAAGTATTCAAGTCACGGCGATTGCGCGTGTACCAGATGCCGTAAATGGCGATGCCGAGTATGGAGCCTAAGAGTACGATGAAATCCAGCCAGTTCATGCACAGAACTCCGTCAAAGCAATTAGCAATCCAAGCCAGAGAATAAAACTGCTAATCACGAAAAGATAGGTACCTTTCCATGTTTTCGGCCAGGGCAGTCCGGTCTGATCAGATTCACTCACGGACGGCTTGGAGTCGGTAATATCTTTCATTTGCCTAAGGAAATCAGATTGGCGAGAAGTCGATAAGCTCCAGGCACGCCGGCGGGAAGCTGACGAAAAAAGGAAAGTCCTGTATAAACAAAATGTCCTTTGCCGTATTTCGCCACGAGCAGACCGCCTTCGTGCGGCTTTTCGTCAGGATCATTAAAGGCAAGGATCGGCGTGAAATGCTGGTCCCATTTATTAGGAAAATAGAGTCCGCGTTCCTGCACCCAATTATCGAAATCCGCATGCGTAATTTTGTTCGGCGTGTTCAACACGGAGTTTTCCGGCGCGAGAAAAGTGACTTTTGCTGTTTCGTCTGTAACTCGGTCACGAGATAGCTGCAAATCGTAAGGTGCAATTTCCTTGGTTTTTAAACCTTCTGAATTATTGTATTGGGCGATGATGGTGCCACCATTATTGACGTAGGAAAAAAGTGTCGGCAACGCAGTCGCAATGTTCTTTCTAACATTGAACGCGCGCACACCAATGACGATGGCATCGAATCTATTCAGTTGTTCGGATGTCAGATTTGCGTCATCCAAAATTGTCACGGCATATCCCATTTGTTGCAGGTTCTCAACCAGGCTGTCTCCTGCACCTGGAAGATAGCCGATGGAATGACCACGCGTGACGAGATCGAAGCTTACTGCTTTCAATGTGGCCACTGGTTGGAGCAATTGCTGAGGTATGTGCGGGTAGTTGATTACCTCACGCTGATTGCGATAACGCACCCCATTCATTTCAGCGCTGGCAAAGATTTTGGCCGTCGCTGCTTGCAAGGGCGCAGTGATAGTGAATTTGAACTGTGCAGATTGTCCGACTTCAGTTAAACGGAACGATTGTTTGAGGGGCACCACTTTCCAATTAGCTGGCGCCTCTAGTTGCAAGGTACCGGACGAATTGGCGCGTGAGGCAGTGATTTCGACATGAATTGAGCGCGAATGCTTCGGAGTCAATAATGCGATCTGGGGAATGAATCGAAGTGAGACAGGCGGAATCACATCTAGCCGACGGCGGATCGGAGTTCCGGATAAATTGGTCGTGACTTGAAGCGGCTCATCTTGAATCACAAGTTTCTGTCCAGCTACTTCGAAAACATCTTCAATTGGAAACGATGGTGAATTTTCTGTCTTGCCGATCAAGTGGGGATCATCCACGTGAAACATTCCCTCTGTGCCTTCAACTCGCAGCCAAAATGGCTGCGTCAGCGGAGTTGTGGTTGGTAATTTTTCAACTGACTCCCAGGCATTGGCTTCATTGACGTGAAGAACCGTTCCTCTGCTGACTTCTTTTTTGATCTCCGGATAACGCACCGCGAGCCAGCGAACCGGAATTTTGGATTGAATGGTCGCTGAATGATAAAGCTTCATTGACTCGCCAGGCACAACTTCGGAATGCCCGATTGTAGTCTCTACTTTGAGCCCAAGACACGCTTGCAAAATACGATCGAGTTGCGCTTGTTTTTCTTTAATCACAGGATCATCGCGATCTTTTGCCTCCAAGGTTGTCAGTTCGCATCGTAATTGCAATATTGCAGGTACACTAGCAGCGGTATCATGCGGATTGAACTGGGCGATGATGGCATCGACTGATTTTTCGATTGTCGCGCCGCCTGGCACGCGATTCCAAGTCGTGTCCACGCCATCCAAAATATCATTCGTTGCAGGCGAACCATCTAAAAATTGAAACGATTCAATTCTCGGACCGCCATGGGCTCCCGGGAAGTGAAAAGTATCGAAGCCTTGCGTCTTGTGCATGGCTCGACTTTTTTCAGCGATGTCTGTGAAGGCTTCGCCGGATACGCTATCTTTGCCGCCAGCGTCAATCTTTAAGGCGGTTACGCCGACAGCCTTGTCGCGTTGAAAGGTGGAGATGTTCCAAAAAATACGTTTTGGTTGCCATGGTGCCAAGTCTTGTTCGGGAAATGCTTTTGGATCACCGGCGAGTTTGAATGCCTCCATCGCTAACACCGCCGATGCCGTGTGGTGCCCGTGTGTTCCGCCTGGACTCGGTGAAAAACGCGTGATCAACACATCGGGGCGAAATGCGCGAATGACGCGAACCATGTCAGACAAAACTTCCTGCTTATTCCAGTTGTTCAACGTTTCTTGATAACTTTTGGAGAAACCAAAATCAACAGCGCGAGAAAAGAACTGTTGCGCACCGTCAGTTCGCCTTGCAGCGAGCAATTCCTGCGTGCGCGCCACGCCCAACTTGGCACCGATGTCAGGGCCGAGAACGTTCTGACCGCCGTCGCCACGCGTCAGTGAAAGGTATGCCGTGCGGTATGCTCGTCCCCGCGCAAGATAAGTAAGCAGCTCTGTGTTCTCGTCATCAGGATGCGCAGCGATGTAGAGCGCACTGCCCATTTGGCGAAAGCTTTGAAGTTCGTGCAGAATCGCAGACGGCGAATCAAGTTTCATTTCCGCTCCAGAAACCGAAATGGAAAAAACCGCTGCTGTGCAAACCAGGAGGCAAGCGATAGCGCTTCGCCATTTCCTGAAAAGTGGCGACCTTAGTTTGGCAGCAGCGGACGTTATCACTTCAAACTTTTGATCAATTCTGCGTTCATTCTTACATAGGCGGCGTCATTGGCTTTCTCTGCTAGTTCAGTTGAATGCTTTGCGGCCGCTATTGCTCCTGCCTTATCGCCTTGCTTGGCGAGAATTTCGGCTTTCAAATAAACCATGTAAAATGCATCACGCTCGGCAATCGCGGTGTCTACCCACTTGCTGGCTTTCTGCAAATCCTTCCCATGGTTGTAATAAAACAGCGCCGATTGAAAGTACGGTTTTTTCTTTTCGTCAGAAGCCATCACCGCTTCTATTTGCGAAACGAGCTTGTCTACATAATCAACTTCCACCTTTATCGGCACTTCTGTTTTGTCCCAGACGAGATTGATGAACGACGACTCGTCGCCCATTTTATCGAATTCAATTGTGAAGTTGTCGGTTGGACGGACCAGCTTGATCGGAGTGGCCTTGAAGCGAGCTACATCCGCTTTCTCGTCGTATTTATAGGCGCCCCAGTCTTCGGCTCCCTTGTTGATGATAATTGTCCATTCATCTTTGCCGGGAATCGTCAGGAACGCGTAAGTGCCCGCAGGAACTTCAGTTCCATTCAATTTTACAGGCGTGCTCAAAATCAATTTCGTCGCCTGATTTGCACCCGTGCGCCATACCTTGCCGTAAGGAACGACGTTACCAAAAATTTCACGGCCTTTTACGCCAGGTCGTGAATAATTGAATTCGATGTCAGTCAATCCGACGCGTTGTTTTATTGTGCAACCCGGACTTGCCGCGGGAAATTCTAGCTTCGGTGTTTGCGCCAGCGCACTGGCAGCCGACATCAATCCGCAAGCAACTGCAAAGAGCAAAGAAAATGTTTTTTGGTTCATATAAGTGTCCATTTGACTGATAACCAGCTTATTTTTGCACGCTGGCCGGCTCAAACGCCATTTATAATGAGTGTTGCAATATAGTGACATCAAATGACTTGAAAGGTGCCATGTATCGGTCATCCGGGACATCGGTAACCAGGAAGACACTAGCCCTCGGAACAGCATGTCGCGCTTTTGGGGTAACCAACAGTCACCAGATTCCGGACCCGCTCATGTCTGGCATAGTTAGTGAATTACATCTCGCGTTGTCAGCGAAAGGACAGTATATCTAATCACTAATATTCCCGAATGCCTCTGCCCAAGCGGCGGTGTTTCGGTCGGGCTTGCGGTGCTCGTGACAGTGGATCTGCTTTGAAGTGTTCCACCACCTGCCTAAGCGGACCCGATTTCAAGCGCCTTTCGATAGCCAATTCAGTACGTTCTGCTGCTAATTTTTTGTACTCTGGGTCATTGGTCGAACCTTCCCATGCCTTCAGAGCAAGTTCAAAGAAATCGGCGGAGTAACCATTAAACAGATCCACATAAGCCCCTGTCGATTGTCTGGCAACTGCCCGACTACTTCTCGCCATCGGCTTCCATACAGACAGCGGATTCTCCATTTGATTGACTAGCGGCACCACCTGCCTACCTCTTTTGCTGAAGATTTCACACGCTGCCTCCAAGTATGGTTTGATCTGAGACTCGTTTTTGCTAACCAGCAAACACCCAAGAATGCGTGCATACGTTGGAAACAAAAGAGGGTCTCCTGAACCATAAACACTCTGCTCACTGCTCAAGCATTTTCGAAGGAGTGACAAGGCCACGCTGTAATGCGCCTCTTGAAGCTCTTTGGCTGCTTGTCTCTTATCCTCAAGGGCACGATCAAGAATTTCTTTTCTGATCAATTGAGGTGACTTGTGTGGCGGCGAATGTCGAGTGAGGCTGCTATCCAGAGCTGTGTGCTTTGGTGTTAAGTTGGCCTTAGTTGTTGAAATTGGGTCGGCTGAAGGTGTGACTGAGTCCACCACCCCTGGTGCCCTATTCGTAGATACTATATGCGATGACGATGAATTAGCTGGGACAGTCGCTGCCACTATAGTTGATGGCGTGATAAGAGTAGTTGGGTGCGGACCATTTTGCAACGCATTGGCTCTAATATTTCCATTCTGGTTCTGTGTTAGCTGTGGTTTTTCTTCAGTTTTTTTTAGGTTTAGCCAGGCAAATAGACATAACCCTGCGGTGACTACAATCGCGCCGAGGAGCGAAATGCCAAGGAACTTAGGACCATCATCAGTTCTGCTTTTGACGTTTTCGGATAAAGGAAAATGTGCCCGTGTAGCAGTTTTGTTGGCGAAGGTCTGTCCGGTCTCAACCGGTGCATGCCGCGGAGGTGTAATGGACCCTATATCCTTCGCTTGGTGAGAGATGTCAATTGTGGTTGACAGTTCCTCGCCGACCGATCTTTGTTTGCCGAGACTTTCCGTACCCTTTATTTTGGCTGTGCCACCATCTGCAGATTTGCTCGCCAGGTTTCGCGTATAGATCGCGTCGGACATTTCATTTCGTAGCTCGGACATCGACTGCTGCCGACAGTTTGGATCTTTCTCCAATGCTTTCAGAATTACTTGTTCCAAGGCTGGCGGCAAATTTAGTTCCGGTGCAGTCACACAAAATGGTTGCGGTGCCTCCGCCATATGCTTGTAGAGCGTATTTAGCGTGCTGTCCCCCTTGAGTGGCACCTGCCCTGTCAAGGCTGCATACATCACGCAACCAAGCGAATACACGTCTGAACGATAGTCGAGTTCTGCTCCACGACATTGTTCAGGACTCATGAATAATGGAGTGCCCATGACCATTCCAGTTTTGGTCAGATGTTGTTCAGATTCTTGCGCGGTCAGTTTAGCCAGACCGAAATCGACTATTTTGGCAACGGTGATCGCATTGTCTTTGTTAACGAGCATGATATTGCTTGGCTTGATGTCGCGATGAACGATGCCCCTCTTATGGGCGTGCTGCAACCCGTCGCAAATCTGACTGAATACTTGCAAAAATTGGTCTGGTCCCAGCCGACCTTCAAGTTTGAGAAGATCGTCAAGACTTTTACCCCCTAAGTACTCCATGACGAGATAGGCATGCCCGGCTGCGCTCCGTCCGAAATCGTGAATGGTGATGATGTTCGCGTGTTCTAGAGCCGCTGCAGCACGGGCTTCTTGCTCAAACCGAAGAAAGCTCAAATCGTTAGGCACCAAGGACGACATTAGCATTTTGATCGCGACGAGCCTATCCATATGCGTCTGTTTGGCTTTGTAGACTACGCCGGCGCCACCCTTGCCGAGAACCGATAGAATTTGGAATCGGCCCTCAAACACCTGACCTATCATCAGATCATGCTCGATCGATTCTTCGAAATCAGACAGGGTACTTACCTCTATGTGATTTTGCTGACTGTGTAAATGTAGAGCTGAATCTTAGGAGACCTTGCATCATTATAGTTAACTATGAATTGAAAGGTACTCATGCTTGCACCATTCTTTTCTAACGGCTATTCACAAACATGGCTTTTCATGAGGATATTATTTAAGTGCTGCGCCTTTTAAGGGTGGGTTAATGCTTGGATCATTTGTAGTTTTACTCGCGCTGAGTGGATTGGGGTTATGTCTTGCTATTGGTGGACTTTGGATAGTCAGGCACTATGTGGACCACAAGACTCTCATGTCGCATCACGATGTAACCGGCTACATGCTTTCAATCGTGGGAACGCTTTATGCTGTAGTTCTCGGACTTATAGTGGTAGGAGCGTTAACGCGATTTCAGCAAGCGCGTCTCGACGTAGAGAATGAGGCAAATACGCTACACGACATGTTTCATCTAGCACAAGGGCTGCCAAAGGATCTGCAAGTGAAGATTCGCTCTGATTGCCGTTCCTATGCCACATTTGTTGTCAATGAAGAGTGGAAGGCTATGGAATTGGGCGGACAAAGCGAAAACGCTCATGAGGTTATGACCGACTTCTGGAATCGAATTACAAAGTTTAAGCCAAGCGATGACGGTGAAACGAATGTGCAGTCGGCGCTGCTCAGTCAACTTGATGAATTGGGCGACTTTCGGCATACGCGTTTGCTAGACGCCAAACCAGAATTCGACCCTTACATTTGGGGCGCCATAATCTCTGGAGGCTTCATCCTAATTGTCTTCACTTACTTCTTCGGTGTCGAAAAGTTTGCTGTGCAGGCACTGATGACAGGTCTTGTGACGATTGTTCTGGCAATTAATTTGGTGATCATTGCCTTGTTTGGCTACCCATATTCAGGTGACGTGAAGGTGTCGTCGGACGCCTTCTCGTCTGTCAGTCGTCACTTCGATCAGGAAGTTAAGCGGATCGGCTATTAACTCGCTACTACCTTCTTCAGCTAACGCTATTTTCTTCGATTCTTCGCCAAAGTTCGCGATTGAAACTCCTCTTCTCGATCAAACAGCAAAAACTTAGATATTGTGCTGGAGGCAGCCATTGATGTTTGTCTGATCAATCTAGCGGACTATTTGAATCATCTGCTTGGCCGAGGTGTCTTGACCCCTTACGTGGGACACTTCTTCATGAGTCCTATTGAGAAAAATTGATGCCGACGCAAAACAAGGAAGCGAGATCGGAGATGAATGCCTGGTTCATTCTCATTTCGATATGGGTATTGTTCAGTTTCGCAAGTTCAATTTTTGTAAATAGTGAAACGATTTCTTACAGCAAATTTTTGTCATGCTTGGACGCGGGACAGATCGAATCAGTTGCTGTCGCCGCGCACGAATTAACTGGCATATACAAAGGGCAGAAAAAGCATTTCATAACCTTGCGTGTTGACGATCCTCAGCTTGCAGCGAAACTAACTGCTCAAAAAGTCACATTCGAGGCGATTCCAGAAAATGATTTTCTCAAGGCGCTTGCATCATGGGTTGTCCCGGGACTTTTATTCATCTGCATTTTGAGCTATGTCTTTAGCCGCGCCGCAAAGGATGGACTCGGAACTGGCTTAATGTCCATTGAAAAAAATCCTGCTCGCATTTACAAGGAAGACAAAGTCAAAATTACCTTCCGAGATGTTGCAGGAGTGGATGAAGCTAAAGAGGAACTTCAGGAAGTCATCGGGTTTTTAAGAGATGCCGAAAAGTATTCACGCTTGGGCGGTCATTTACCGAAAGGCATTTTATTGGTCGGTCCACCGGGTACCGGCAAGACGCTTTTAGCACGCGCGGTTGCAGGTGAAGCTGGAGTACCATTTTACTCAATCAGCGGTTCGGAATTTGTTGAGTTATTCGTTGGTGTTGGGGCTGCACGTGTACGGGATTTATTTTCTCAAGCGAGAAAAAGCGCTCCATGCATTATTTTCATTGATGAACTTGATGCTCTGGGTCGGGCCCGTGGGCTCAACCCTGGAGGCGGGCTGGATGAAAAAGAGCAGACTCTGAATCAGTTGCTTGTAGAGCTTGATGGTTTCGATCCTCGTCAGGGTGTAGTGTTACTTGCGGCCACCAATCGTCCAGAAATACTTGATTCAGCATTGTTGAGAGCAGGTCGTTTTGATAGGCATGTTCTCGTCGATCGTCCCGATAAGCTTGGGCGAGTGCAAATATTGGAGGTGCATTTACGTGGTGTCAATTTCGACCCATCAATGAGTGTCGAATATATAGCATCATCAACACCTGGGTTTACAGGAGCAGATCTAGCTAACCTAGTCAACGAAGCTGTGTTGCTTGCTACTCGTCGCAATGCCGAATGTGTTCAGATTGATGATTTTAATGCCGCGTTGGAACGGGTTTTAGCAGGACTTGAAAAAAAGAATCGGCTCCTGAATTTACATGAGCGAGAAGTGGTGGCACATCATGAAATGGGTCATGCATTAGTTTCTATGACTCTACCTGGTGCAGATCCACTACAAAAAGTTTCGATCATTCCCAGAGGCATTAGTGCCCTTGGTTTTACGATGCAACGACCGACAGAGGACCGTTTTTTGATGTCTCGGCAGGAGCTTCAAGATAAGTTGACTACTTTACTTGGTGGACGAGCAGCGGAAATGTTGGTTTTTGAAGACATCTCAACTGGTGCTGCTGACGATTTAAGTAAAGCAACCGACATCGCACGAAGTATGGTCACTCGTTATGGCATGACCAAAACTCTGGGCCCAATAGCGTACGAATGCGAACCGGCACAATTTTTGAGCGGGTACCCAATCAATGCTTATAGCGATCCCCATCGCTTTAGTGAGGAAACATCTTATCAAATTGACTGTGCCGTCAAGGAGTTGGTTAACAATGCCTTGGAGCGAGCTTTAAAAATTCTAGAAACACACATAGGCATTCTTAAGCACAGTGCTCAACAGTTGCTAACGAAGGAGACACTGACGCAAGACGAGCTCATTTCCATCAAAGTTTCTCTAGATCAAAAAAATGACGAGCTACTTGCGAATGCTGACAATTCTCCGGCTGCAGGTGTTGACCAAGAAATCTCTAATCCACATGTGGACGCTAGTTGTGGAACTTCTAGCATCAGATAAAGCAAGTGAGTCATTGAGCATAAAGACCGCACTCGAATACATCAAGCAGCACCATGTTTCCAATAAGAGATTCTGTTCCAGTTAAAACGCTACCGTTTGTAACTTGGATGATCATTATTCTCAACTGTTGTGTTTTTATCGCCGAAATTACATTGCCACCGAAAACGCTCGATTCAGTGCTCCGAACCTGTGCTGTGGTGCCCTCATCATTCATGGCAGAAATGAGTATCGGTCTGTGCACGATCTTCACGTCCATGTTTTTGCATCTGGGATGGGGTCATTTGCTTAGTAACATGTGGTTTCACCCTTCAAGCGCTGAGGGTAGATCTTGATTTTTAGCGTAGTCCTTTAGGTCGAGGCTAGATCACCAATTGATCCTCTAAAATTGACTTTGATAACTGGAGTTAGCAATGAGGAAATTGATCGTGCCAGCAAATTCTACAAATGTTGATATTAGCGTGCCAATATCGATAGCAGTCAGCGGTACTTCCTTGTCCGGTGACCTTGTAGTGCCGAAAATGGCAACCGGAATTGTTCTATTTGCTCATGGAAGTGGCAGCAGCAGACATAGCCCGAGAAATAAATTTGTAGCGAAAGTACTTCAGTCAGCCGGTTTGGCTACTTTATTAATCGATTTGCTCAGCGAAACGGAAGAACAGATCGACGCTCGAACAGCAGCGCTACGTTTTGATATAGAGGCTTTAAGCAATCGGCTGGTGGAAATTATTGACTGGTTAGTGATCAATCCGCAGACAGAGGGGCTTAAGATTGGCTTGTTTGGAGCAAGCACCGGCGCAGCAGCTGCCATCGTGGCAGCAACACGCCGCGAAAAATGGATAAATGCTGTAGTATCGCGAGGCGGCCGACCTGATTTGGCCAATACTGCGTTAAGCGAACTGGATACACCAACTTTGCTTATCGTCGGTAGTGATGATTTCCAAGTTTTAGAATTGAATCAACAAGCATTAGCTTTGATTCAGTGTCAAAAGCAACTTTCGGTTGTGCGCGGAGCAACACATTTGTTCGAGGAACCAGGAACACTTGAGGATGCCGCAAGATTAGCACAGGAGTGGTTCAGTAAGTACTTGAGGTAATTCTATGCACACCAAACGTATCCAGCAATTTGAGATGTTCGTGTGCGACGATTGTCGCGAACACTTTTATGACGAAGAACACGGAGACGATGATCAACACATCGTCCCGGGCACTTTAGTTGACGACTTACCTCAAACCTACCGCTGTCCAAAGTGTGGTGCCCCCAAAAAGAATTTACGCCCTGTGCTCAGTATTGGTTCAACCGCCTGGTAAATCTCAACCGATCCCAAGACTGACGTGGCTTAAAATAGTGGCTACTGCGGGCAGCACCGATCTTGCGAACATTTATGGAAACATATTGAATGCACCATTTAGGCAGCACTACTCTATATTCGCCTTCGCTTTCGTCACTCACTAAAGGCAAACATTTGATTACATTGATGCTCAGCTGGATGAGTTGCAAGACCCACTTGCGACTTGTGGAGATCGATTAGTTCGCGCGCGATCTGTTCAGCTGCATGAGGATGTGCAAGGGCTAGAGCATTTTTTCTCATCGAATCAAGTCGCTTAGGATTGCTCAGCAGTCGATTGACCTTAAATGCTAATGTCGGCAAGTTATTACACCGAATCGCTGCGCCCTCTTCAACCAGATGATCGGCATTGCGTTCTTCCTGTCCTGGAATAGGAGAGACAATGACAAACACAAGTCCTTTAATCAACGCTTCCGAAGACATCAGTCCACCTGGTTTGCCCAGAATGAGATCGGCCGCTTCCATGTATTCATCCATCTCAGAAGTAAAACCGATAACCTTGACTATATTGTTCGATTGATCGGTTCGCTCTTCGCAAAATTGTTCCATTCGCTCTTTGAGCTCATCATTTGAGCCACAAGCTGCCACAATTTGATTATTTCCTTGCAGTTTTAGCAAAGAAGAAAGTGTTTCTACCATCGGACCCAACCCCATACCACCGGACGAGATCAGGATGGTAGCGAAATCCTGCGCAAGTCCATGTTTGATCCTCATTTTGCTTCTACCCTTGTTTTTTGCAAAGATTGGAGCAACAGGAATTCCACTAACTGTAATCCGGTCAGGCTCGAATCCTAACTGAATCAGATGTTCTTTTGTTTCGTCGAGTGCGACAAAGTATCGTGAATAGTGATGACACAACCATATTTGATGAACATCGAAGTCCGTAATAACTACGCCATGCACAGCAGAAATCATGTGCTTGCATATCAACCATGAAATCATGTCGGCCGGCAAAGAGTGAGTGCAAACAATAATATCGGGACCAAAATCTTTCACTAGCCTGATCAATCGCTGCGCGTTTAGACGCTCAAAGGCGTTGCCATGACTGTCGTGTGAAAATGTCTTGTCTGAATACTCGTAAAGCCAACCAAGTAATTCAGGTGCTGTATTAGCCAGATCGACGTAGGATTTACGACACAAATTTCGAAAAGCAGGATTGGCAAAGTCCATGGCATCTTCGTGCCGCACTTCGATATTTTCATTCCGAAAGATGAATGCCTGCTCCAATGCCTGTGCTGCTCTCACATGTCCCATGCCAATTGAAGCAGACAAAATCAACACTTTAATTGACATGTTCGGACCCCTTAAAATTGTTCCAGAGAGCGCGCCCTAATCCGCCCACTATACGCGTACCATTCGAACTCTAAATATAGGTTACACTTGAAAGCGCCTTGTCGCCTTTTAAATTAATTGATTGCTGCTCCATCAATCTTTCGGTGGACCTGTCTCGACTAATATCTTTCAAAGTCAACCTGCAGGTGGAGGCTCTCACATCTGCATAATACTAAGCTTTAATAGAGATTATTTGTCGAGGTATCGTGAAATTTGCCGGACGAACTAGCTCTGCACACTTGGACAGCTGAAACAACGCATGGAGGAATGACATGAGAGTTCGAACATCCGGCGATCGTTTCGCACCAGACGCCCAAGTGAGTCAACTTATTCGTCGTAATGCCCAGCCTTTTTCAGGTGAACGGCACGATTTTGATTCTCTGCTGAACATGATCGGCGATAGCTCATTCGTATTGATCGGCGAGGCGTCGCATGGAACGCACGAATTCTACAAAACACGTATTGATTTGACTAAACGTCTAATCGAAGAAAGGGGCTTTAACGTTGTTGCAGTCGAAGCCGATTGGCCAGATGCATTGATGGTGAATCGCTTTGTCAAAGGACGAGGGACAGGGAAAAATGCTTTTGATGCACTATCTGGGTTTCAACGATTCCCTACTTGGCTGTGGCGAAATGCGGATGTGTTGTCGTTCGTTGAGTGGTTAAAGCAGCACAACACTAATATCGCTGAATACGACTGCAAAGTCGGCTTCTATGGCTTGGATTTATACAGTCTTTATCGTTCAGCAGCGGCAGTCATTGATTATCTTCAACCGATCAATCCAGCCGCTGCACAACGAGCGAGAGAGCGATATTCATGCCTATCAGCTTTTGGCGTCGACGAGCAGGCTTATGGTTATGCTGCCTCTCTTGGGCTCACAAGAGCCTGCGAAGAAAAAGTGGTGGAGGAACTTGTCGAACTGAGACGGAGAGAAGCAGAATTTTTGCAGAGAGACGGTCGTGTTGCGTTGGACGAATATTTCTTCGCTGAACAAAATGCTTTGCTGGTTGCAACGGCGCAGGCATACTATCGTGAGATGTTCAGAGGGCGAATGAGCACGTGGAATCTTAGAGATACCCACATGGTTGAGACTCTGAATGCTTTACATCAGTACCAAAAACGAAATGGTCAGCAAATGAAAGCCGTCGTTTGGGCTCACAATTCACATCTAGGCGATGCTCGCGCTACTCAAATGGGTGAAAGCGGCGAACTCAATGTAGGCCAGCTGGTACGCGAGCGCTTTGAAAAAGATTGCAAGTTAATTGGTTTTTCGGCCTATACAGGTACAGTCACGGCTGCGTCAACTTGGGGTGGATTAGCCGAACGCAAAATTGTTCGCCCTGCCTTGCTAGGAAGCTATGAGAATCTTTTTCATAAAATTGATTTGCCATCTTTTCTTTTGCTTCTCGATTCACCAGAACTTGCATCCGCATTACGGCATCCACGATTGGAGCGAGCGATTGGAGTAATCTATAAGCCAGAAACAGAGCGGAGCAGCCATTATTTCTTTTCGAAATTATCTGATCAGTTTGATGCCATCATTCATTTCCAAGACACACAAGCGGTAGAGCCGCTCGAACGAACAGCAAAGTGGGTTTCCGGTGAAGATCGAATCGAGGATATGGTCGATTGAAGATGCGGAGTTTCGTCGTCTGGGGCATTTACATTTAATGCAGTGTGTTTTTCCGCAGCCAAGATATAGGCACCGCATTTAGTGTCGTGAAGAGCGGTGTTAATCTCCCAAGCGCTTTTTAATCAGCGCTTGCATATTTTCTGGCACTCGCGAAAATACTTGCCGGGCCGGCTCGTATCCTTGTTTGCTGGAGAGATAATAGAGTTCGATGGATTTGTCACGGTCTCGATCAGTGCCAATACCAAATTCGTAGCAAATACCCAGCCAATATTGGGCTTCCCTTTGCTTATGCGCTTCGAGGGTTCGAAATAGCGCTATGACTTTGTCAAATCGAAGCGCAAATGTCTCCTCAGTCCAAAATCGGTCTTGTTCAAACTGACCCTTGGCGGAGTTCTCCAACATCTGGCGTGCGCTTTGACGATCTTGTTCAAGACCGACTCCATCGACTAGACACATGGCTAAGTTCCACTGAGCAAAGGAGTCACCACTGTCCGCAGCTTTTCTAAGCCAAGTTACAGCTTCCTTCTCATTTTTGTTTACGCCGATTCCTTCAAGCAAAGCCGCGCCAAGCAATCCCTGCGCTTTCGCATCGTCTAACTCCGCTGCCTTGCGAAGATATTGGATCGCTGTTTCCGGATTAGGCAAGAGGAGGATACCGCGATTGTACATAGCCGACAAAAATCTAAGTGCGTCAGTTGATCCTTCATCCGCAGCACTGTGCAGCCATTTCAGCGCTTCTGATCGTTGCTCATAAGCTTTATCGTCTCCGCGCTCTGTGTCTACATCGAAATCTGCTGTCGTTGCCGCTTCACCCATGCCTTTCTCGAGTTTATTTTCCCACCATCTAACAACGCTTAGGCGCTCACGATTGAGCAGGTTTTTCATCGTCAAGAACCGACCCAAAAGATACTGTGCATCTCGGTCGCCCAAGTTGCTCGCTTTTCGATACCACTTTAACGATTCCTGGAAATTTCGTCCTCCAGGTCTGTCAGATCGCCAATATGTGGCAAATGCAATCATCACTTTCGGGTTGTTGCGTCGAGCTTGCTTTTCCAGCCACTGTTCGGCGCCATCAGGAAATAACTGATCTTCAAAACACAACGTCAAACAGCGCAGAACATCGTTCTCGACATCGACTCCGCGATCATGCGCGCTCATGTAGATTGAGGCGGCGTCTATCAGAGATTTTTCAACACCTATGCCTTCCTCGTAGCACTTGGCCAGGTCGATATAGGCTTGCTCTTGTCCTTGTTCGCCAGCGTATTTGAGCCAGGCGATCACATCAGTCCAAACAGGATCAGGTTTGTTCTTTAACAAAATGGCATAGCGATAACTTGCTTCTGCATTACCTGTATTTGCCGATTCCCAGAGCCAGTCTTCTTTCTCGCGCTCGGTAAGTAGCCCGGCTGCGGATTCGACTTTATCAGCCAGTTCAACCGCTCTTAGTTTCGCCTCTGCCGAGCCGTTCTCGGCAGCGGCTTTGTACAAGCGCAGCGCCTTGTCCAGGCTTTTCTCCACGCCTTCACCATTCTCGTAACAACGAGCAAGATCATGTTGCGCATAACACTGTTTATTGTCTGCTGCTTTTTGATACCATTCGCACGCTTTGACGTGATCCGGTGGTTCACCTTGTGATCCATAAAAACAGCAGACTCCCAAGTGGTATTGGGCATCGCGATTGGTTGGATCAGATTGAAGGGCGGCGTTCAACCACTTAAAAGCGTCAAAGCCGTTAAAGCCAATTCCGATACCATAAAGAAGACACCGCCCATAGTTGAGCTGTCCCATTGACAGACCTTGCTGAGCCGCTTTTTTGTACCAGCGCACTGCCGCTATGGGGTCTGACGCGACTCCTTCTGCGCCAGCTTCCAATAAATTCCCAAGCGAAATCTGTGCCCGTGTATGCCCGTTTTCAGCCGCCTGTGAATACCAGCGCACTGCCTCCAGCGGCTCCAAGTCGAAGTGAGTGCCAAGTTCGTACAGCTCTCCTAGATCACATTGAGCGTCTGGGTTACCGGCATTTGCAGCGAGGCGATACCAGTGGACGGCTTCGTCCATGTCAGCCTCAACGCCCTTGCCTTCTTTGAACGCTTTTGCGAGTTCAAATTGGGCGGCTGGGTCTTTATTTTGTGCAGCCAGCTTAAGAGCCTCGAAGTCGAGCTCTGGATCAAACTTAGGCGTTTTCGTGACCGGCTGCACAGTTGGACTCTCACGGGTCGTCTTGCTTCTTTTTGTGCCCAGCTCTGGAAAATTTCCAACATCTAAAGAGTGTGGATTGCTTTGAAGATACTAGACTAACAGTTCATTTGTCTGAATCCCGATCAGCATTCTACTTTGACATAATTACCTTTGCACCACATTCGGTGCCAACTTCTTTTGACGGCACAAAATGTGGAATATGTTCGGAACTGAAAACATGAATTTGATATCAAATCTTTTAGGATTACCGTGGACGTGTTTATCTCTTATTTTTCAGTTTGCACTAGCCAGGAATTGTTGCGGCAAGAGTCAATTTAGCTAAGGCCAGGGAACATTGCAGTTGTGGATCGCTATTTAGGTTTGTAGTATCATACTAACAGTTGCGCAAACTCGCAATTGCTTATCTGCTCAATCGAGGCTTGGTCGCTCTTTGTTGAGGCGGCTTCTCTCTCCGGGAGGGATTATGAGTGGTGGATCAGTTAACAGTGAAGAGCCTTATACAGTTTTCAAGGATCAAGAACTAACCTGTAATGTTTGCATTGCGCCATTTGTATTCACCTCTGGAGAACAAGTATTCTGGGCCATAAAGGGATTTAAGAATGCCCCTAAACGGTGTGCCAATTGTCGTCTCATGGCAAAACTACGAAGAGATGGTAACGAGAAGCAGCCTTTTTCAATTTCATGCGCCAGGTGCAATATCAAAGCAATTGTTCCTTTTAAGCCTTCGGGATGCAAACCCGTTTATTGTCATAATTGCCATTGTCTAGTTAGGCATAAACAGCAGCAGCTGGAAGTTGCTTGCTTAAATAAAATCGAAACTCTTTATTCTCAACTGACTGTGGTGCCAGATGCAAGAAGTGGATCTTAAAAGATTCATTTAGAAATTCGCACTTCGAACGAGTGCGCTATTAACGACTTTAGGACTTGCTAAAAAGTGTTGCAGAGAGATACAATGAAGGAGTTGCGCAATTGTGCAATTACCTCAGGGGAGAATGCACAATTTTGGAGCATGGCAAGATAGACTCAGCTTACCAAGTTGAATTGATGGGAATCTCGATTGATATAGAGTTACTGGCTCGCCATTCCTCCAGTCGTGTTCGTGCAGTCCTGGCAGCAAGCGATAAAACGCCCCCGGACGTGCTTCGATTGTTGGCCAGAGACCAAGACACCTCCGTGAAAATGGCTACAGCGTTAAATCCCACTTGTCCGTTGGATGTATTGGAGAGCTTGTCCGTTGACTCTGATTGGTCAATTCGTTTAGGTCTTGCCACGCAACTCGATGTTTCCGAGGAGATTTTAAGAGCATTGTTAGCTCACAGAAATCCGTATTTGGCTGCACAGTCGCTCCATGCTTTAAATGCCATTGACCTCGAACGAAAGGTCGAGGAATTACACATAAGTTGCCGTCCTGCTGCAAATCACAAATTGGGCGAACTTCTTGTGGACGCCAAGAAGCTTGGCGCCGATCAACTGTCGCGCACTTTAGATTTGGCCAGATCACACGGTCTGCGCTTAGGACGCGTACTGTTGCAGGCTGGAATTGTTTCATCCGCCACAATTATTGAAGCGTTGCGGTTGCAGAGTCTGCTGCGTCGAAATGAGATCGACCTCATTGATGCTACAAATATACTGTCCCAAACTTAGAGAGACCAGCCGAATGTATGAGAGCAAAGTACTTGAGGTTTTAATCAACATGTCCTCGACTCTTCGCTGGATTGAGAGTAACCAGCCTGTAGAACGCCTGGGCATGCCAGTCGAACATGGTGAAGCGATAAAACGATTGGAGGATATGGGCATCGTCACTCGACGATGTCATCGCCAGTTGTCTTTGCAAAAACAACGGCTGCACCAACTTATACGAAGGGAACTAGTTCGCTGCCCTCGCCTGAAGGAGAGATGCATATCGGAATTTAGTGCCTTGTTCGAGCCGACTACACTTTAAATGCGCACTCCTAAGTTCCTGAGTTCTCTTGCAGAAGTTCCTTTTCCGCTCGGAGCCAATGTTCAAACGCATTGCCGTTAGTAGATCCCTGTTGCTGCCAGAGATAATGTGCTCGTTCGCGTATCTGTTCTTGGGACACCGGTGGTGCCTTCTTTGCATCAAGATTTTTGGCACCAAGATTCTTTGCACCAATGCTGGTGTGCTTTTCTTTTGCTACGAGTTTTTGCTCTTTTGCTTTTGTTGTCGTCTTCATGTTCAAATTCCTTCGGTTCAACTGATCAACATACATATTAGCGGAGCGGCAAAAACGGGTCAGCATTTGCTACGATTTTTGTATGAAGATTCGCAATTGCGAATCTTCGCAATTTGTTAGGCGCAGAAGCTGTTTTCCGTGTTGAGAGAGTGTTGAGCGGCTCACTTTGATGCGACTGCAATAGGAGCTGGTTGCTTGATCCAATCTATGAGCTGGTTTAATGTTCTAGCACCAGCTAACTCTTCTATAGAACCCTCGTTGAACTGAGCCTTTTTTGCTTCAGGGAGCAACTTCTGGAAGTTGTTGAGAATTTCAATGCGTTTTATAGAATCTATTCCCAAATCGGATTCCAGATCCAGATCTGGTTCAAGCATGTCTGTTGGATAGCCGGTCCTCTCACTAATTAGGTTCAACAAGGCAGTTACTAATCCATCATTATCAAGTTCTAGCTTGAGTTCATCAGTGTCGTCGATCATGGATTGGCTGTGAAGGCTTGGTGCCGGCGATGGTTCGTCAACGAATGAAGGCTCTGCCGATGATGCAATGGTTTGTTCGTTATAGTGAGTGCGAAGCGGTGCCACTATTGAGCAGATCGGTGGAACTTCGCTTACTTGCAGTGTTTGAGCAGTAATCGTTTGAAAGGGTGCCACACGACTTGGGTGTTCTAATGACGATGTGGTGCCAGGCGCGAAGCGTATGCTCTGTAAATAGCAGAGCATGACCTGCTGTTGTGTCAATAAAATTGCTTGAGTCATCTGCAGCATACTTTGCTGAAATTGAATCATCACGGCCTCTGGTGATGACTCACCAACCTTTATAAGCGTAGGCTGGGTTGCGCTCATTTGGCTAGCGCATCGGAAATTCGATTTTTTATCACTGGTTGTTGGTGATTCTCGGACCACGATCGAAGTTCCTGATCAAAGAAGGTTAGCCGCTTTTGTTTCGTTCCAAGGAAGATATAGGCCGTATAGATGGTCGATCCCCTAAAGTATTGGGTTTGCCAATTTACGATGGGGATTGGTAATCCTAATTGGAGGGCTGACGCTTTTAAGGTGTTTTGGACCAGACTTTTGCCGGTCTTAATTTCAGAGCTATCCATGCTGAATATCCTAGCAATTGCAAAAATTCTTCTTTATTCTAGCATCGAAATAGCTTGTATTGCCGCAGATCGGTTGGCAATTATAATAATTGCACATATGCGAATGTTCGCAATTAGTTTAAAACTGAACTCGTGAAAGGCGACGTGCACTTTTGCACTGGTGATTGGCATAGGAGCTCTGAACAAGTGCTATTGAAAGAAATCTTCGGGCATAACTTGATATGGTGCTTCTATCACCGCGGCTAGATTTGGCATTTGGTTCCGGCTACCCATGCGATTTTGCAGCGGGATTGCTTCTGCTTTAGAGATGGCTGAGGGTTTCCTGAACATCTATGAGGTGGTTATTGAAGATTTCTTTTGCAACATCCAACAATTTAAAAACAGTGGAATCGTTGCATGAGTAATAGATGTTATTGCCTTGCTTTCTGGCGATGACCAGCTTCTTCCCTTTTAAGACAGCTAGCTGTTGTGAGACATTTGGCAGTTCGATTTCTAGCCGATCTCCAATGTTTGAAACAGTGAGCTCCTCAGTTCGTAGCTCATCTAATATCTCGATGCGTGTTGGATTTGCTAGGGCCTTGAAGAACTCGGCTTTGAAATTGACCAATTTGTCGCTCATTACTGTGCTGGTTCCTGAGAGCGTAACCTTCTTCGTGCGGAGATGATTTGAAGACATTGTGCCAGCTATAGGGTCTGTGGGAAAGACGACTCAACCTCAATTTTAAGGTGTTCATGTTTGCAGTATAATAGCAATTGCGAAACTCCGCAATTGCTTGATCTTTTGGCATTTGATAATCATACGTAATCTTTGTCACCACCCGGTGTTGACCACTTAGTTATTAGCAGTTACTTGCTAAAAGGTGATGGAGAAGGATAGAATGAAGGAGTTGCGCAATTGTGCAATTGTTTTGATGGAAGATTGCCTGTTGTGGAGCATATTTGCCTTCTGCATCAACTTCTACCGGAGCTGGTTCGCTGTCCAAGCCTATAAGAATGCCTGCTGTGTACATATAATGGCAAAGAGCAAAAATGATATTGATATTGAACGAGCTACTTCCTGGGTCACAGGTCTCGTTCGTCATCTAGCTGAATCATCCAAAGTGGGCGTTCTCTCGATCGAATGGAGTACGCAAGAAAATTTGTTTGTCATGCAAATTGAAGGTAAAGGCGGTAAGAAGGCGTCCAAACTTTTTGAATTTTCAGAACTTGCGCTATGTCCTTTGGAGGGTGCGGAACAAGTAGCCTTTGAAGCGCAATTGGCCCGTCTGATGCAGTTCTTCAAGAAAAGATAAGCCTTGTGTTTTCATGCCATATGCACAGCAGTAAATGCACGCTGGAAAAACTGTCATCTGAAAATTCCGGGAATCAAATCGACATGCAGGAAGCAAGATTCAAACTTCGCATTTACACTGGTCATCATCAAAGCAATACCAAGCATCGCTTGACCAAGTCGGTAAGATGTGGTAAGTATAATATTAGCAATTGCGCAACTTTGCAAGCAGTGGGGCGTTTTTAATGTTAATTGGCAATCTGCCGTTGGACGTAAGCGAGAGCGATCTAGAGGCATTTTTCTCGACTGTGGGCAAAATATCTAGCATTGACATCCTTAAGGATAAAACTGGTCGGGGCAGAGGGTTCGCGTTTGTTACGATGGCTAAAAAAGAGCACATTGAGCACGCTATCGCTCGAATGCACAACGCCGAGTTTAAAGGACGTTTGCTTTCTGTAAGCCCCGTTGAAACTACTCAAAAACAAAAAAAATCCTTTAATCTATTTGGGTTTTGCCGATGATTCTCTTGACCTAAGAGGCTGCTTGCCTGTAGCACCCGTATCAAGCCTTGCTGCACTCGGCGTTCGGGGGGGCGGTGTTCTGGCGAACTGAGCGGTTTGCTTGGTTGCAATAGGCATCCTTGCATGCGTGGGGGATTTAGCAGTTACCCGCTACACCCAAGCAACATCGGATAGTTTTGCTGAACCTATCGCCCGCATGCGCCGTTATTTCGTCAGGAACTGGTCGTTGATATTTCTGGAGCTGACCGGAGGCACTTTCCTGAAAAGATTCGCGCCGAACCACATATGGTATCACTATTGGAGACTCATATCTATAAACCGTTGATTGGCGGATTCGACCGGACGTCTCGCACCATAGCGAAGCTACGAGCTTGAAGCTTCAACTTTTTTACAGTTGGCTAAGCGTCTCTTGAACGTCGACGAGATGATTATTGAAGATTTTCTTGGCTACGTCTAGCAATTTAAAGACGGTTGGATCGACGCATGAATAATAGATGTTGTTGCCCTGTTTTCGAGCAATCACTAGTTTCTTTCCCTTCAAAACGGCTAGCTGTTGAGAGACATTTGGAAGCTCCACTTCTAGTCGATCTCTAATTTCCGAAACCGTTAGCTCTTCTGTGCGCAATTCGTCCAGTATTTTGATTCGAATTGGGTTGGCCAACGCCTTAAAGAACTCGGCTTTAAAATTGACCAATTTATCGCCCATCAAATTATTGTTTCTGGCGAGAGCAACAATCTTTTTAGCGCGGATGTGATTTGGCGACATTGTTCCAGCTGTCCATTCTGTAGGGAAGTATTGACGCCTCAAATAAAAGCGGAATCATGGTTGTAGTATAGTATCAACAGGGCAAGTCCGCAATCGCTAGGAACAATGATTCATTCGTATCCAAAAGACTTGGCGTTGCTGGTCACCAAAACATGGAACGAGTACACGCATCGAGAGCTTGGCACAATCAATGCACTGCCTGATCCGGCGCAATTAGAGAACCTTTTATCTACCTGCTACCAGGCTAGTCTCTTAAGAGAAGAGGCACTGCCAGTAACATTCAGGATTTTGTTTGCTGATCCCGAGCTGTTCCCTGCTAACCAGGGACCGCCTGAAGGGTTTCATCGCCTTGAGTTCAGCACGTCTTTACCATTTTCTGCGCAGGTATTGAGGCGTCTTTCAACTGCCGCGAATTTCCCGCGTGCCCTGATTGGAGTGCGTATCAATGATGATCCAGGTGCGGAAATTTGGGGAATTATTCATTCTGGACCGAGATGGCTACAATCATTACAAGGTGGTAGGGCGTCGGCGCCGCAGCTTCCCGGGGTGCTTGTAGTAAACGTTACCGGAGCTGGTAATCTGGAGGTCAGCCTTGGTGGGATTGATCTTGGCCAATTAAGTGATGGACGCGTTTTTGGGCCATCTATGAACGTGTTCCAATCTCGCTGGTTACAAGAAACGTTCAGTTCTGTGAGAGCTGAACGTTTGGAAATCCATCAGTTGTCCAGAGAAAAGGCCAACTCTCAATGGGCCCACCTAGACCCTGATTTAACTCGGGTTATCGACAAGCACATGATGAAGAGGATGATCGCCGCGGTGCGAGCATTCCATCATGGTGGCACTCTGATCATGCTTCCACCGGAAGAGGCTCGGGAAATTTGTCTACAACCTGAATTGTTATCAGTGAAATATCAGTTCGTTGAAGGTGAGCCTCGGGCTCGATTCAGAACGTTGATTATCTCGGTGATGAACACGTTAGCTGAAATAGGCGCTCAAAACGATACTAAAACGACAATTGGCTGGAATGACTATCAAGAGTCGACGGACCCTCGTATCGCTAGTCTTGACGAAGCCATTTTTGAAGTGTCGCATCTCATTGCCGCGCTTTCAACCTGCGATGGTGCCGTGCTGCTGACGAAGAGATTTGAACTGCTTGGTTTCGGTGCGGAAATACACTGTCACACAATAGAGGTTGAAACTGTTGCTCGTGCCTTGGATTTGGAAGGCGAACGCAGTCGGCTTGAGTCGACTCAGAGTGTAGGAACACGTCACCGTGCTGCTTATCGGCTCTGTTATAAGTTGCAAGACGCCTTGGTGATCGTCATTTCGCAGGATGGAGCGGTTCAGTTCGTGAGATGGAAAAATGACCATGTAATGTACTGGGATCATCAAGCATCATTTAATTTTTCTGCGATGTAGTCTATGCCAAGTTTTGCAGAAATGCCGCAAAACACTCAATGAGTTCACAAGTCGAAGGCGGTCCGACTGTTCTTGGGTATTCCAGGCTTGTTAGCCGATATCTTACCCGATGCGTGTATAGCGTGATAGCATCAATGAGTGAAGGATTCTCAAAAATGGCATTATGATCGGCGAACAACAAGTCTTTGATACGTTCTCAACTCTTTTGCAGCATGGGAATATTGTGAAGTCGTCGGACCTTGCTGATGCTCAAGGCATAGCCAAGGATCTCAATATTTCGCTTTCGAAGGCTCTAATTATGTCTGGAATGGCTACAGAGGACGAAATCAACGTTGTCTTGCAAGCGCAGTCGATGATTGGGAAAAAAAACATCTCGCTTGATCTTGCTATCAGGGCAATCAGACTTGCGGTGCACAACAAGATTGAATTGGACAAAGCGATCAACACACTGGCCGGTCTGCACCAAAAGACGCAGCAAGTTGTCTCTCTTACCAACGAGCTAACTGCCCTGTTACTTGCAGCCAAGCTGATTACAAGTGAGCAACTCGGTAATGCGGTGAAGCGCTCACAAGACACCAAGACACTGATGGGACATACATTACTTCTGATGGGTGTTATCTCATCATCTGTGTTGGCTTCTGCTCTTCATGCAGTGCTCATGGTGCGTCAAAAAGTGTTGGACAATGATAAAGCTGCGCAAGGCTTGCGTTATGCCAATCAGAGAGAAATTGCGCTGGAACATGCCTTGTTCGAACTGGGGTTCTTTTCATCTCCGACGCCGGATTCTATGCGATTGAGTGAATTGATTCACATGGCTGGTTTGCTGTCTGAGCCAGATTTGGTCGAATGTTTGGAATTGGAACTCTTCAAACAAAAACAGTTCGGACAAATTCTGTTAGAGCAGGCACTAATTTCCCAAACTTATCTCGAAACGGCTTTTGTATTGCAGAATTCTGTTGCCAGTGGAACCTTGAAACCTTTTCAAGCCTCTGACGCATTGCGTCGCGCCACCGCAGATGATATCAATGTTTACCAGGCGATGGCAGAAGCACAAGCTAATGCCCAAAAGTCGGAAGAAGAATGGCGCCTTGGTGATCTGTTATTTGAAGCGAAGGTCTGTTCACGGGAAGTGATCGAGAAATTGATCGATGAAAATCAGGACACTCCTTTGAAGGTCGGCAAAGTGCTTCTTGCCGCCGGTGCAGTTAAGGAGTCAATGCTCTACAACGCGCTACGCTGTCAATCATTGTTTCGGCAAGGGTTTTTCTCTTCCCAGGAAGCAGTAAACGCTTTGCAATATTCTCAAGACAATGGGTTTGGATTGGATGAGGCATTGGCAGCGTTGCATGTGAATGTTCCTTCGCGCATGCAGTGGCTGTGGGTTTGATCACACATCGCAGACCAGCTCCTAGTGCTGGTCTGCTTTCGCATACAGCTGATGCGGCTTGACTGTCTATTGCCATCTACTTCAGACCCCAGTCTAATTCACGTACTTCGCATACCGCGAGTGTGAGTTGACTAAGTAATCTGTTACTTTGCTTTATTGAAATCGAGTGAAGCAGAGTTGATACAAAACCTTTTGCCGGTTGGCATCGGACCGTCATCAAAGACATGTCCGAGGTGGGCTCCACAATGTTTGCAGACAACTTCCGTTCTAGAGATGCCGAGCGAATTATCAGGAGCTGTATCAACGGAATTCTTTTCAGCGCTTGTGAAACTAGGCCAACCTGTTCCAGAATCAAACTTGTCTTTTGCGTCAAATAATAGTTCTCCGCAGTTGCTGCATCTGTATGTGCCAGGATCGTGGTTATCCCAGTACTTACCGCTAAATGCCGGCTCCGTAGTGCTGCATCGAGTCACTTGATAAACTTCTGGTTTGAGCTTTTTCTTCCAGTAGCTGTCGGGCATTTTAGTCGCGCTCTGTTTTGTCTTCGCATCATCTTTTTTCACGATTTCGTTTTCCTTCGCTTGTCCACTGCAGCCATACAACATGAACAATCCACCTAATAAAAGTGCCACCATTAGCCCATTTGTTCCTGCAATTTTGTTCATCAGTAACATACTTCTCCATTCTTTGCGAAATAGTTTTGGTGATATTCCTCCGCCGAGTAGAAAGGCTTCGCCGCTTCGATTTCGGTCACGATCGGAGCGTTGAATTTATGTTCGTTGTTCAGTTGCTCTTTCATTTCCAGAGCTTCTTTCTGCTGTTCTGGTGTTGTGTAAAAAATCACTGAACGGTACTGCGCACCAACGTCCGGACCTTGTCGGTTCAGTGTGGTGGGATTGTGACTTGAGAAAAAAGTCTCAAGCAACTTGTGATAACTCGTTTTTGTCGGATCATATTCAACTAAACAAGTCTCGGCGTGACCAGTCTTGTCTGTACACACCTGCTTGTAAGACGGGTTCGGCACGTTGCCACCCGAGTAGCCAACTTGCGTTCGCACTATGCCGGGCACCTTGCTAAATACGTACTGCACTTTCCAGAAACAGCCTTCGGAGAATAACGCTCGCTCCACTTTTGCTTCCGGTTTTTTGTCGACCAAACTCTTTTCTGCCGCGTGCAAGGCAGTTGTAGTCGCTATTAAGCAGGTCACGGCTACAAAGAGCCGAGCCAGCGCCTTATTTGTTTTCATAGTTCCTGTTAATCACCAATAGCCTCAATCCAGATTGACAATGAGTCGGTGTCGCTTTACTTTCGTGGTTGCAATGTGCTCATTGCCTATATTCACTTTAGATCAATGACGTGAAATCGGTGTGGACTTAGGTCTGATACTGGATATTATTGTAATGGTTCTTGAAATTGTCTAACGAGAGCGTGAAGGTTCCGTCGCCTAAGTCCTTAAATGAATTGAGAACCTCCAAAGACCCATTTATCGTGCGCCCAAGTGGACGGCAACAACGACATACCGCTCGTATCCTTGCCGGTTAGTAATTTAAGCGCTACGTCTGATCCTTCGCTGGGGTCGAAGTCGACTCGCCCCGTCTGGTAGCGATGGGCCTTTTCTATCACTGCTGCCCATGTTCCGTTGTGTTCGGAAGCGTATTCGCCAAGCTCAGGATCTGTTGGAGCTTGAATGGTGACTGGATGCCTCTTATCGCCGGGAAACGTGACCGTGTATGTGCCATGGTCATTGTCTTTGATCATGTTTTCAACCGCATCAGGATTTTATACCTATTGACCGTGGCCAAAAGGTGGCCGAATCTGACAGGCGCCTAACTATTCGTATTCATCGTTTTTGTCCGGCGGCTCAGGCTTGTCGTTAACTGTCACCCATGGTGCCCTAGCCTTCAATGTGGCGATATCTTTTAACGATATTTCTCGGCATTTGTACACGTCGACCTTCGATATGTTCTTGTGGGAGCAGAGGTCGGTGAGCCCTGCAAGCGTGACTTGAGTACCGGTTAAAGTAACCGTGCACAAAGTGGGAATTTGAGATAATGCTTTCAAGCTAGAATCGTCAGCGCTAGTGTGTGATAGATCTATTGATTGGAGAGGACAATTTCGCAAGGTCAACAATCCCTTATCGGTGATGCCCTCATCGTCTCTTAAGATGAGATTGTTCAGTTTTGGTAGTTTTCCAATTGCTTTCAACCCTTCGTCGCTAACTTTTGTGGACGTTATGTCTAATTGCTCTAATGACTTTATTTGTGCTAATTTCGACATACCATCGTTAGTGAGGTTGGTTCCTGATGTTGCAAGAGCGACTAGAGTTTTTAATTGTGACAGTGCCGCCGCTCCTTCGTCGTTCAAGCTTGTGCCTTTCAGACACAGATAATAAAGAGGAAGTTTTTGCAGCCAAGCAAGATCGCGATTGTCAAAGTCAGATTCTTCCAAGTCCAAAAATCGAATCCAGTGAGCGTTGCCAATTAATTTAAGACACTCCTTTGTTAAATGCCTAAAGTGCAAGGCCAGATGACCGTCAGGATCTTTTTTTGCTAGACGCGCGGTCAGGTTTTGTGGTGTCAATATTTGGACTTTGTCAATGTCTTCATCATTCACCGGTAGTGTCGACTGTTCCCTTTTGATTCTATCTTTGGATATTACCGGTACTGATGCTACGATTGATTTTTCAAGATGATCACTTTTGATATTGTACCTAGCTAAACCAGCAAGGGACGCCGAAAGTAGGGCGGTGATCAGGAGCGATCCGTAAAACATAAAACGAGACATGGATATGTTTTTTGGTAATGAACTACCAGTTTTAGTTCGAGCGGCGATAGGTTTTAGGATTGCATCACCACGCATAGTGGCAGCAAGATCGTGAGCGACGATGCCTAAATTTTGATATCTGGACTCCGGTGATTTTGCGAGCATGGTGGCAACTATATGCTCTAAATCTATTGGGAACTCTTTGCCCAGAGAAGCTTCCTTTAATGTTGGCGGAGTCTCGCTCTGATGTTTGATCATTGTCGCCAAGGCATTTTCTCCGATAAACGGAGGAGTGCCTGTCAATGCCTCAAACAACACACATCCGAGTGAGTAAATGTCGGTGCGATTGTCTATAGGGTCACCCGCACATTGCTCGGGACTCATATACAAAGGACTGCCGAAAATTTCGCCAGTGCGAGTCAAGCTCTGTTTCTCTTCACCTTCAACTGCCGCAAATTTGGCGATACCGAAGTCAACAATTTTGACACTGCCCTCGGTGCCAAGTGGAAGGTCGTCTAAAATCATGATATTGCTTGGTTTGATATCACGATGAACAACACCGAGGTTGTGTGCATAGTCCAATCCAAAGCATATTTGCACAAAGATGGGAATGGCTTCGTTCACGGGCAGGCAGGTCGTTCTCCGTTGTCGCTCACCAAGTGTCTCGCCCTTAATCAATTCCATGACGAGGAATGGGGTCTGGTCATCCAGCACACCGAAGTCGTTTACTGCTACGACATTAGGATGTTGAACTGCGAATGCGGTGCGAGCCTCCTTTTGAAATCGGCGCATAGCAATGTCTGACATTCCATGCTGTTCTATAGTCTTCAGGGCCATTTCCTTATTCACGAAAACTTGGTTCACGTGATATACAACGCCCATGCCGCCCTTTCCGAGGCACGAAATAACCTGATAGCGTCCGCCCAGTGTTTGTCCCGGATGGAAGAGATTGCTAGAATCCAGCGCCTCTGATTTGGCTTTCTTTGGCACAGGCTCGCTGTTTTGCTTTTGTGAATTATTGCTGTTCATTGGAAATTACTTCTTCCACTTTCTTTACGCTCTTTTCGTTGCCAAAAAATTTTACTTGTGGAAATTCACTTCTCAGTGTTTGAATCTCATCATTTCCTACGTTTGGGCAATCACTCAGCGAGACGCTACTCACATTACTATTTCTGCACAATATGGCGATTCCCGCAGGTGTTACAGATGTTTGTCCAAGGTCGACACTGACCAAAGTTTTGTTTTTTGATAAATCTTTCAACGCCGAATCGGTTACAGCAGTGTCCTTCATATCCAAAACTTGTAAAGGAGCGGCTTGTAGTGAAGATATTCCAGCGCCTGTGATTTTTTTACAGTTTTTCAGCACCAGCAATGTTAACTGTTTTGATTTCGCCAATTCGCGAAGGCTGGCATCCGTAATATCGGATCCACTGATGTTAAGCATATGCAGATTTCTGATTTTGGCAAGTTGGCTCACTGACTTGTCAGTCAGTTTATTCCAAGCAGCATAAAGACATTTCAACGATTTACTTGAGCAAAGACCAATCGCTCCATCATCACTCAGTTCGGAATCCGTGAGCTGAAGTACTTCGAGGGGGAGCTTTGTTAGAATGGAAAGTTTTTCATTTGGCACTGTGGAGCCCATTAGATCTAAGTTTGTTATCCAGGGATAGCTAGCTATTGTCTCTAAGCACTCCGGTGATAGCGTCATATTCCGATCTATAAATTTATGTTTCGGGGTTGGGCTTTCTAACTTCTTCCTTAGTAAGGCCGGAGTCTCCATCATCATGTTGTATTCACTCGGCACGATTTTGTAGAATTCGTTTTTTTTCTCGGGTAGGATTACCTTGTTGCTCGATCTTGCGTTGGCATTATTCACAATCAGTTCGACAGCCCAAAACGCAATAGTAGCTGAGGCTAATGCTACGGCACAAAGCAAACCACAAAATTTGACCTTTGTAATCGAAATCTTTTGTTCTTCTCGTCGTTTTGCATCAACCAGATTTGCCTTTGTTTTCTTTGAGACGAGACCACCATTCTTGGTGGCAGCGAGATCATGCGCGACGACCCCTAAGTTTTGATACCTCTTACCTGGCGACTTGGCTAACATGGTCGCCACGATTTCTTCAAGAGCTTTCGGGAACTCCACACCGAGCGAGGCTTCCTTGAGAGTCGGTGCAACCTCGGTTTGATGCTTCATCATTGTTGCAAGAGCGTTCTCACCCACGCATGGTGGCGTGCCTGTGAGCGCCTCAAAAAGTACACATCCTAGCGAGTAAATGTCTGATCGATGATCAACTGCTCCACCGAGACATTGCTCGGGACTCATGTATAGAGGGCTACCAAAAATTTCGCCTGTCCGCGTTAGTGCCTGCACTTCTCCGCCTTCCCGAGCGGAATATTTAGCGATACCAAAGTCGACTATCTTGACACTACCTTCGGTGCCTTCAGGAAGTTGGTTCAATAGCATAATATTATTTGGTTTGATGTCGCGATGAACAATGCCGAGTTCATGTGCGTAAGCCATCCCGAAGCAGACTTGAACGAAGATTGCCACCGCTTCATCAACACTCAGACGCGTGCAGCGTTTTAGCCGATCTCCAAGTGTTTCCCCTTCGAGCAGCTCCATGACTAGAAATGGTGTGTCGTCGTCCAGCAGTCCAAAATCATTGACCGTTATTACGTTCGGATGATCGATTGCGAACGCTGTTCGAGCTTCTTGCTGGAATCTCCGCATCGCGGTTTCCGTGATGCAGTGCTTATTAATCGTCTTAAGCGCCATTTCTTTGTTTAGGAAAAATTGGTTGACTTTGTATACGACGCCCATTCCGCCTCTGCCAAGGCAAGCAATGACTTGATATCGCCCACCTAACATGTGCCCGGGTTCGTATTGACCTGAACCATCGTGGTCTTCAGTTAAGTCGGTTTCCTCATTGAATTTTTGCTTTGGTTGTGACAATTTCTGAAATCTTTTACTGCCTTCATGATGTCTTTATTCCCGGATTGAGCATCGGGCTGAGGATAGTCTTTCACAGTTATTTTGAGGTATGACGGAGAAGTGGCAACAACAATGAAGAGGCACAGTGTGCTCATGAGTGAGTAGAGATGTGGCAATTATGAATCGGAAAGTTGGCTTAATGTGAGACGGACGGGTGGCACCAAAGTACCTCCCGTCCGTTCAGTTAACTAGAGCTAGAACTTTATTGTCTGCGGGTTAACCCTGCGACAATTTCCGGAGCTAATGTATGCATTGAGTGATGCGTTAGCCAGCGCACAGCCATCACAGTCACCTCATTATCGGCTCCTTCAAGGACGAGCAAGCTAGCAATCACATGACCATTGTGCTCGGATGTTTTGTGCTTTCTCGCCCAGTCCATCGCCGCTTCGATTACCTCTTCATCGTTTGCATTTTCTTCAAGCCAGGTACGAATGTATTTGCTCGCATCGTGTAAGTGTTTTTCTTGATTATTTTCGTGCATCAGTGTCGCTCTGGCGTGCTGGGATACAGAAGATTGTGGAGGGGGAAAAGTTTGGGGCGCAGGTGCGGGCTGTTGATATGGCACCGGCTGCGGTGTCATAGGTTGTTGCGGAGCCAATTGAGGCTGAGGAGCCGGTTGCGGCGCAGCCATAGCTTGGGCGCTGTAATCAGGTTGAGCGGTGGGCTGAGGCGCTACATACTCCGGTTGGGCAGCTGGTTGTGGAGCGTATTGTTGAGGCGCAGAATACTCTACTGGGGCGGGAGCCGCCGCCGGTGCCTGCGGAGGTGGTGTGTATTGGGCTGGTGCAGGAGCAGGTTGCTCTTGAACTTGGGCTTGAGGGGCGCGAAACGGAATGGGAGCTGGTGGAGCTGATGGACGTTGCTGGGCAACTGGTGCTGGTGGAGCTTCTTGCTCGTCTTCCTCTTCATCATCGAAGAAGTCGTCATCATCTTCATCAATAATAGATACGGAATTTACCAGAGCCATGGCTGGTCCAGATCGAGCAGGCTCTTGCGAACTTTGGGCTTGTGTACTTTCGGATGGACTTGCAGCCCGGATCAGGGCTGCCATAGCTGCGTCGAGATCGTCTAGCGATGGCGCCGTTGCCACTCCAGCATTGCCTGGATTCTCGGTGTCCATGGCGTCATTTTCATTATCAATGCTCATTTCGACTCGTTCTCCTATCCTTGTTACTAAGCAAATTGACCAAGGCGGCGGCGACAGGTCGCCCCTGCCTACTTAATGTTCTCCATTTGAGCCCGGTCTGGATTCTATATACCCGGCCCATAACAGATTGCGACCTAAAGCCAAAAATTCGCAGCTGGCAAACCTGATTTCCCCGTATTTAGGGACTTTAGGTGCCGTTCACATCACTTACAATTTACAAAAGCGCATTTTATCAAAGATGACAAGTGGTGCCTGGGAGAGATGTTCGCCTGGCGGATGTGTTTGGTACAGATGTTATGCTTGGAATTTAAGGGAATAGCAGTGGCTGAAATTCTTACGCGAAGGCTGGCAGATTTATCCGAGGATAGTCTATCCGAGGAGGGCCTATGCAGCAAGCTGCTCGACTTAAGTTTTGCGTCGCTATGTGCAGTCGCAATTACGTTTTCAGCTGTTGGTGCGGCGTTTTCTGCTACTAAAATTCAAGAAGCCTATTTGCATTACCAGGCACATAGATTTAAGGAAGCGACTGTTGCTTTCGACCAATATATTTTGACAAACCCGCATGACGCAAACGCGATCTATTACGATGCCCTGTGCCATCAACAGCTCGGTAATATGCTTCGCGCTAAGAGCTTATATCGCCAGGTTGTGCAAGCGAGTCCGGGTAGTCAGGTCGCGTCTTATGCAGAATCAATTCTGGTCAAACTCGATCCTTCATATAGACCATCTTCATCCGGCGTCGCTGCTCCGCCTAGCCAGAGCACGCACAGCAATTTTGCTGCATCGAGCGCACCATCTGAATCTAGCGCGATACAAGGTCCCGATCAAGCCGATGTCTATTACAGACCGAACGGTAAACAGATGATGCTGACCGTTGAAATTAACGGACATCCGGTTGAAATGATGCTTGATACGGGCGCTCCGGTAATCTGTATTGGAAGAGAGCAACTTAGGTCAATAGGCATCACCCCACCTGCGGGTGCGCCAACAGGCCAAGCAGGTGGCTCTTCCAATTCCAGTAGAGTCGGCACGTGGGGTATGCGAACCTCCTTAAAAGTAGGTCCATTTACCGATCCAAACTGCATGTTACAGGTTCTGCAAGCAGACGATAATAACGCTTTGCTTGGACAAGCGTTCATCAAACACTTTGAATATCAGGTGGATCAATCTGCACATCGTATAAGGTTCAATAAGAAGGGTAGCGGCGGATCGCAAGGCCAAGGTATTAGCATGCCATTCACTTTCAGAGAACAAGGTAATCGCATTATCGTTGAAGGTGAAATTAACGGTCGCAGAAGTAATTTTATGATGGATACCGGTAATTCTGGAACCGGTATCTCTTTTCATAGTCCTGAGCAAGCCGCCAAATATGGTGCCCCAGTTCCGGAGGGTGCGAGTATACGTTCATTTTCGGGAATCTCCGGATCTGGCTCCGCTTACGTGTACAACATCAATCATTTGCGCATAGGTCCGATCGATTGTAATGACGTAACGGTTGCAGCTCATATGATTAATGGTTTTGGTAATGAGGAGCCTCTGCTCGGGCATGAAATTTTCGAGGGATGGCAATACACTGTCGACTACGATAAGAAAGTCATTCATCTATTACGTCGATAACGTCCACCTTTTGGCCACTATTGAAAGTTACATTAGCTCTGTTAGTTGACAGTCCAGAGCCTTTTGCCCAAAGCCCTCTGACCACGGTCCATCTCCAACAATCGTGCACCCAGCTTTCAATAAGCTTTTGGATGGCACCAAAGGAGATACCAAAATAGCAAGTGAGTTAGTGAGAGATGCGATTAAATCCGCGGAGCAGATCAATACAAAAGGTCTTTGCTTGAAGGGAGTCGCCGATGCCCTTGATATGGCTGGCCTCGGTAATATACACTCTCCCTCTGCGTATATGGCTGGTGACAAACTTGCGAAGAATCCCCACTTTCAAGAAGGACTCATCGTTCAGATGAACCAAGGCACCAAAGTGGTTGGATTGAATTTAACGGAAAACGTTATCAGTGAGAGTCGACTGTTTTTAAGTCAGACTTTTCCAGATTCGCATCGGTAGATTTCGAATAACTAGATATCGGATCGCTTGTTTTCAACTCAGTGGATTTCGGATCGCTAGTCTTCAATTCGGTTATTTTTGAATCACTAGATATTGATTTGCTGGTTTTCGACTTCAGTGTCTTCGAGTTGCTTGTCTCCGACTCGCTTATCTTTATGACGTGCAAAACATCACCCATAAGAGAACTCTCATTGGTAGATTTCAGTTTAGTCAATTTCGTGAAGAAGTTGCTCAACCCACTTCTCAATCCTGATTGTTGTGAAATTAGCTGCAGCCCTGGACTAGGGCTATTCGTGAAAGACATATCGCAGACTAATTTCGCAGGCACATTATGGCCGATGAAACCTTTATCTATATTTGTAAAATCGATAGTTTGCATTCGGTTTTTATTTGCTGCTAACTTTTCGGTTAACTCATCGTGTTCGGCCTTTGTCATGGCCGCATCTGTATTAGCATTCTGTGCCGTCAGTGTTTTAGTTATCCATCCGCCAAGTGCATCTGCTTGCTCTCCAAGCCGGGTGTAGCCGCCATGAACCAATTGGGAAAATGCTAAAGCTTTATCTCGGCGAGACATGTAGACACGAAGTTCCGCCGTACCGTTGGCACTTAAATATCGTCGAATGTAGTGTTGAACTAAGCCATCATCAATATCTGGGCAAATCAGCGCCGCCTCGACTAAATAAGGTTTTTCACGCAAAAGTGGAGTGGCCCTGACGGCAAGCCTCGTTCCCATACTGTGAGCGTACAGCCGAACTTTTATGGTTGGGTCTGTCGTACAAATTTTTTCCAGGTGTGTGATTACATCGTTGAAATGATCCTGACTCCATTCGACGTTGGTTTCGTCAGTGTCGTATGAACGCAATTTGCCCACTGATGGCCACGAATATAAGATCAACGGCCTTTCGGCATTGTAGGCAAGCTTGGCGGCTGTGAACAAGCCTGCGTGGAAACTATTGTTGTAGCCATGGGCAAAAAGCAAAATATTTCTGTCAGGGCACAGAAGCGCTTTTGTTTGCACTTTGTCGTAAAAATCCTTCTGGATTTTGTCAAAATTGTCGTCGGTTAGCGGTATGGCTTCAAAAGCACCCAATTTGTCTTTTGCCTCGGCTTTCGCCCATCCCAGATCTTGCAGATGACTGCTTACTGTTTTGTGGTCAACGTTTTCAACTACATAATATGCCGATCCCATAAAAGGGTCATGTTTGCAGTCGCCTATGTACTTACGATGTGGACCAAAGTCGATGTTTCCCAATTTACTTGGTTGAAGATTTCTGTCGGTTATGAAAAAGACTGGAATCCTAATAAGTGGATCCGCGGATGTGTTTTCGGCCGCGCTTGCACTGGATTGGAAATACAGCAGCAGAGTGACTACTATGGCAAGATGGAAATTCCACCAGACATTCAGACGTTTCATATTTCCAATTCTCGTGCGGTGTTGTTAGGAGTTGAATGGTACTAGATTTCTAGATTATCGGTATGACCACGGTCGGTTCTTCAATCTTGGCTTGATTAGTTATTGCGAAACTGTAATCAGAATTTTGCCTAAGGTCAGTCTTCTAACAAATCTGAGGATGCGCTAAAAACACGATCTGAAAATTTTGCCCCCACCGGCGCTATGTGCCCAGAGAGAGTTTTTAGACAGGGTAGCTAAGATCAACTACCTTTGTGTCTGCTATCTTAGTCGCTGAGCTTTAAGTCCACTCTTCTTGACATGGTATTAAGGCCTTGCAGATCATCGTTAGGGAGAAACGGCGTGAATCATTACGCAAAGAAATTTTGTTCTGTTGTTTTAGCAGTAGGAGCGATGCTTCTACCTACAGCAGGCATGTGTGCGAGCACTAAACAGCCTAACATCATCTTTATCATGGGTGATGACATCGGTTGGTCCAACATCGGTGCCTACAATCAGGGCATTATGTCTGGGCGCACACCCAACCTTGACAGGTTGGCATCAGAGGGAATGCGGTTTACCGATTACTACGCTGAGGCAAGCTGCACCGCGGGGCGAGCCAACTTCATCACAGGTGAGCTTCCGATCCGCACTGGCATGACAACAGTCGGACAGGCAGGCTCTTCTATCGGAATTCCTGACCAAGCGATTACGATCGCTACCGCACTCAAAGGACAGGGCTATGCCACCGGACAGTTCGGTAAAAATCATTTGGGTGACTTGAATAAATTCCTTCCAACAGTTCACGGTTTCGACGAATTTTTCGGTTACCTCTATCACCTTGATGCGATGGAAGATACGGCACATCATAATTACCCACAGTCGCTAAAGAACACTGTTGGACCGCGCAATATGGTTCACAGCTGGGCTACTGACACCGATGACCAGACTGTGCAGCCGCGCTGGGGCAAAATTGGCAAACAGAAAGTTGAAGACGCCGGTGAGCTTTATCCAAAACGCATGGAAACAGTCGATGATGAAATTCTTGCTGACAGCCTGCAATTTATGGATAAAGCAAAGAAAGATGGCAAACCATTTTTCGTGTGGTTGAATCCGACTCGCATGCACGTTGTCACTCATCTTTCCGACAAATACGAATCAATGCGTACTGCTGAAAATGGATGGAGCATCCAAGAAGCTGGCATGGCTCAACTCGATGATATCGTCGGGTCCGTCATGAAGTATGTAAAAGACAATGGACTTGATGACAACACCATAATTGCTTTCACTACCGATAATGGTGCTGAGAATTTCACCTGGCCAGACGGCGGACAAACCCCGTTTGCCGGTGGCAAGGGAACTGCCCTTGAAGGTGGTTTTCGTGTACCGTCCATCATTCGTTGGCCAGGGCATGTGCCTGCTGGCAAGGTAGAAAACAGCATCATCTCCGGTCTCGACTGGTTCCCTACTCTGGTGTCTGTAGCAGGTGACTCCAATATCGCGAGTGAACTTCTAACTGGTAAACAAATAAATGGTCAAAACTATAAAGTGCATTTGGATGGTTACGATCAAACGGATTTGATCACCGGCAAAGGTCCTTCCAAACGCCATGAGATCTTCTACTTTACTGAGGGCACGCTCAGTGCCGTGCGGATCAACGACTACAAATATCGCTTTACTGATCAACCAAATGGTTGGCTTGGAGCAACTGAGAAAGTTGATTGGCCAATTTTGACCAATCTCCGTTTGGACCCTTACGAACGAACGGGAATATCCAACGGCAAGACTGGTTCACTGGGCTACTACAACTGGTTTGCTTATGAGTTCTGGCGCTTTCAGTTCGCCCAACAAGCAGTGGCTAAGACTGCGGAAACCTTCATCGAATTCCCACCAATGCAGAAGGGTGCAAGTTTCAACATGGAGTCTGTGAAACAAGCGATCATGGAAAAAATGAACGCTCAGGGCAAGTAAAGGCCCTGATGAAAAGTCGCGAATGCAATCGAGTCTTCGCTCTGTTTGTCGCGTTTGTTTTAAGCTCAGGTGTGGTATCACTGGCAGTGGCTGCCAGTGTCTCATCCTTCTTCGCTCCGACGAAGCCAAACAAGGCGGCTCCACCTGGTCATTCACCCCCAGGCATGGTCTGGATTCCAGGCGGTGAATTTTCCATGGGCAGCGAAGACCCAACCACCGACGCGGTCTGCGGAGGTCACGAGCCCATGCGCGACTCGCGGCCAATTCACCGCGTTTATGTGGATGGCTTTTGGATGGACAAAACAGAAGTAACAAATGAGCAATTTGAAAAATTCATAAAGGCGACTGGGTATCGAACCATTGCAGAGATCGCACCAACGCAAGAGGAATTTCCCACCGCTCCTAAAGAAAATCTCGTCGCTGGTTCAACGGTATTCACTCCGACACCAAAAGCGGTGCCGCTGCAAAATATGTTTCAGTGGTGGCGCTACCAACACGGAGCAGATTGGCGGCACCCAGAGGGTCCAAATAGCAATTTGAAAGGGCGGGAGAACTATCCTGTTGTTCAGGTCGCCTTTCCAGATGCCGAGGCATATGCTCAGTGGGCTGGAAAGCGGCTACCGACGGAAGCCGAATGGGAATTTGCGGCACGCGGCGGGCGTACTGGAGCTGCCTATGCTTGGGGCAACGAACTTAAGCCAGGCGGCAAATGGATGGCCAACATTTACGAAGGTAAATTTCCGGTCAAAGATACGGGCGATGATCGCTTTGTCGGCATCGCACCCGTTGCTCAGTTTCCACCTAACAAATACGGTTTATATGACGTCGCTGGCAACGTCTGGGAGTGGTGCAGTGACTGGTATCGAGCCGATTACTACGCACAAATTGCGAAGCAAGGTAAAGGAGTGGTGCGTAATCCGCAAGGACCGGATACTCCTTGGGATCCCGCCGAGCCTAATGAAAAGAAAAGGGTGCACAGAGGCGGTTCTTTTCTGTGCACAGACCAGTACTGTACCCGCTACATGGTAGGTACGCGTGGGAAAGGTGAGGCGACTACCGCTGCTAATCACCTGGGCTTTCGGTGCGTCCAATCGCCTCGACACTGAGTTAATCTGACAATCGAAATCCTGAAACCAGAGTTCTGGCGTTGTTTTGGAGGTTTATTACTAACATCTGACTCGACAATGTATTAAAATGGCCCTCGTCGTTGATTATGGAGTTGCAAATGTTTAAAAAATTGTGTTTAACCGTGCTCGCATTGACTGCGTTGATGCCCTTTACCCCAAGCTATAGCCAGACCGAAATTCAAAATAAACAGCCTGTCAAAGGGTCCATGGACAAGGACGCTACCCGAATTCAAGCCAAATTAAAGGAAGACTTTAAGAAAGGTCTTATTGATGCAGATCAGTTGTCACAGATGCAAAGAGATTTCGATGGCATTATGACAAGAGAAGATGATCTTAGAAACAGAGGCAACGGTATGAACGCTTCTGGAAAGAAAGACATCCTCAAGCAGTTGACTGCTTTCGAAGCCAGATTGGATAAACAGGCTGGTTTGAATAAGCCAGCTAAGAAGGCAGCAAAATAGAAGTCGCTTGAAAAAAGAATGCTCGGATCTTCTATCTGACAGACATAAGGTAGTGAAGCGCGGATATTTTATCTTCTTGTTTTCGCATCCTAGTTCATTGCATGACTATCAAAAGCTACGACGCTGTCCGAGAGGGCGGCGTTTTTCTTTGCAATGGTGGAGTCAGGTTGCGCACCATATATGGTGCCTTAGTCGAACACTTTAGGTCCCAGGAATTGGCTTAATCGCTTACCGCTCATGGTGCGGCCATTCCTGAACGAATTTCGCTGGCAGCATATGCTTTGAATGTTCGACTACAAATGAATGATTCGGATCCTGAAAAAGCGCGTCAGTTGATCGCGAACGCGGTTCATCCGAAGTATGGTTCGATCATCAGAACTTCAGGAATGATCAAGCGGAGGCTTTCAGCGCTCTTCTAAATAGTGGACAATGCGAATACTCCTATTTCGCGCATGCCACCACTCCTGGTACCTTCATCGTGCCACCATGTAAAGTTGAGGAAATGTATTCTCCTGAAACATTCGGCCGAACAGCAACAGAAGTCATAGAGATTAACTAGGTCGAATTCTGTAACCGACGCCACGCACATTTTCGATGATAGATGGCTCACCGGCGATGTCTAGCTGCTGGCGCAAACGGTGTATTGATTGTCTCACTGTTTCTGGTCCGACACCGGCTTCGGCAGTCCAGACGTGATCCAAAAGCGCAGGGCTGTCGAAAATCTCTTTGCTATTTCGCATCAGGAATTCGAGCAGCGAAAATTCTTTTGGAAACAGTTTTATTTCTTTGCTGCCCTGCATGACTGTGTGTTCTTGTGGGCTGAGCACGATGTTACCAACGCGAAGTTCGTTATCGGACAGTTGAGGGCTTCTTCTGAGCAGAGCGCGGATGCGTGCGGAAAACTCTTTCAATTCAAATGGCTTTGTCAAATAATCTTCGGCGCCTGAATCCAATCCCTCTGTCTTCTCATCAATGTGACTCCTACCAGTCAGGATCAAAATTGGTGTTTTGCCGCCTTTTTTTCGGTAGTCTCGGCAAACATCTACGCCGTTTTTGTCCGGCAAATCCCAGTCCAATACAACGGCGTCGCACTTGTATGTCTGAAGAAAGTACTCCGCCTCTAATCCGCTGTGCAGGATTTCGACGGTGTAATTTTCGTGGGTCAGCCAGTCATCAATGATGCCAGCCATTTCCAGATCGTCTTCAACAACAAGAACCTTAGCCATGATTGCTAGTTATACTCGCGTTTGCAGGGGAATACGAAACCAGAACGTGCTGCCTTTGCCTTCCTCACTTTCTACCCCAATTTGCCCACCGTGAGCCTCAACAATCGCTTTGCAAATTGGCAGTCCGAGTCCGGTGCCTCTGCCCCGCTTGCCGTCGGCGCTTTCAACCTGTTTGAATTTCTCGAACACACTGTCCCACATGCTAGCTGGAATTCCGCGTCCGTGGTCCGCAATTCGTATTTCAGCGTGATCGTTTTTGGTAGAGGCAGAGATTTTGATCGATGTGTCCTTGCTGGAAAATTTGATCGCATTGGACAGAAGGTTTATCACCACTTGTATCAGTCGGTCGGAGTCTGCCATCAACTCTGCGTCTTCGCACTGCGTTTCAATTGCAATTTTCTGTTGGTCTGCATATGGGCGCACTGACTCGATAGATTGATTGATGATCGATTTTAGTCCGACTGGCTCCATTACAACTGTGAGTTTACCAGACTCCATTTTTTCTAAATCAAGAAGATTATTTACCAGCCCTGTGAGACGTTGCACACTCTGTTGTGCGCTTGTGATTCTCGCCATACCTTTGTCGTTTAGATTTCCGTAGACGCCTTCCTCAACCAGGGAGAGTGTGGCTTGAATCGCTCCCAGTGGCGTTCTAAGATCGTGGCTGACCATAGCTACAAAATCTTGTTTCATCTGTTCTATTTCGCTTCTCAAATTCTCCGCACGCTTGCGTTCGGTTATATCATGTGCGACACAGAATAGCGATTTCTCGATTTCTGACCATTGCCCAGTCCACAGCATTTCTACTTGGTCAGTCTCCTTTTTCATCACTGATGTTTCGAACGTACACACTCCATGTTCGGCGATCGTGCTCTCAACAATTTGGCGCACTCTGTCAGCATCTGTAATCGGCAAGATATCGATGTATCGACGTCCAATTAGTTCGTCTGGAGCGTAGCCCCATACTGTTTTAGCAGCCGCACTGACTGCGGAAAAGCGTCCGTCAGAATCGACAGAGCAAATCACATCTAGTGCGTTCGCTATGGTGGCACGCTCTTTCCTTGAAGCCTCTGCCAGAGCGGACGCCATTGTGTGAAAGACTGAATCGAGCTTGGCAATCTCATCGTTCCCGCTAGTTTTTGGATTGAGTTCCTCTCCAGCGGCTAGGCGGAATGCATTATCCGCTAATAAATTGAGCCGCTTTCCGAAACTCTTGCCCACATATGTGGCCAAAATAATAGTGAGTAGAATGTTTAGGATTGTTCCGACAAGCAAGGCAATGTTGATTACTGAATTGCCATCATCGCTTGTTGATTCTTGCAACTTACGTGCGTCGTAAGTTAGAGCATCAAGTTCTTCTTTCAACTTGTTGTGCGATTCTTGAAGATGCCCATAAAGCTGCATGGCCAATCGATTGCCTTCATCAACTTGAGGACGTTCGATGGCCAGCTTGCAGAGAGTGAGAATCTTGAATAACTTTGCAATAATTTCGTCGACTCTGGAAAGAATCTTGATCCCTTCAGGATCGTCACCAATGAGCGCTCGCAAGTCGGCTTGAATTTTTAACGCTTCTTTGCAGGCTTTCTCATATCGGTTCAGAAATGCAGGCTCATGTCCGACGCTGTATCCACCTATGCCAAGCACGGCATCATCCATGAACATTGCCATTAGCTTGGACTGGGAGATCAGTGCTTTTGCCCGCTGTTCTTGACGAAGCTGGATATCAGCTTGTTTGAGCAAAATTGCAAGTGTGCCAGTGAACACCAATCCGAACACAAGTGGCACTGAGACCAGGATCATCAATTTCTGAGGTAACTTCAGCTTGAAATGCATGTTCTCAGACAAAGAGGAAGGCTCTCCTAGTTTATCTGAACTATGGTTTGACTGTCCTTATCTTTTTTCCCAAGCAGGATCATTCTCGCCCACGAAGCTAAGATCAAACGTATCATCGTTTAATGGGCTTAATGCATTGCGGGGCGCGACAACTACTGGCTTCCCGTCTTGAAATCCGAGTGCTGCCTCTCTGCCTCTAGCACCTGATTTGGTCCATTCTTGGCCCAAAAACTCATCGCGTCCAGCGGCATCTGGCATGTAGCTGCCGTGTCCGGTTGTGAGTCCTTGATCGCGTCCGTCCATGATGCCCGCATTTATGCGACTGCATTTCTCAAAGCCGAAGTATGGCGGTATGCTTGTGGTGCCTTCATCACCGTAAATTATTTCGGCATCGCTCTTTGCTTGAAGTACGAAGCTGTCCATTGTTGTTGGTGGGAGACCATTGCGCCACTGCGATCCAGCAGCTAATGCTGGCGAAAGTGCAGATAGAGAGAGAGCCATCAATAGTGGCATGTACAATACGTTTCTGTTCATAGCTGGTTCACTTCCTGTTTTACTGACCGATGCCTTACCACCGCGACTACCCGGGACACGATCCTGATTCAGTGTTCAAAACTGTTCAGTCTAACTTATATGCCGGAGCTGCAATTGGCTCGGGTCCGTCGCTGATATGTTAGTAACTAGAGGAGCGCTGCAATCGGAGCGACTTCTTTAACGACATCTTTCACAAACCCGAAGATACCGCCACCGCTTTTTTCTTTCTGCGGTTGTTGTTGTTGTTGGTCATCGGCACAATCCTGATCTTGATTGTTGAGAAATGGATTTGGAGGAAGAATGCCATCGCGAATCAAATTTTGCTCCATTTGTCTAAACATGCGCTGTTCGTGGTGCATCACATCCTTCATCCCGTGCATAAAGTCATGCCCGGCTAATTCAGGTCTGCCGCGTTCAAAATGCTCTCCAGGATTTTGTTGGTGTTCGGGGCCTCTGCCGATTTCGTGATCTCTTGCCATAGTAATAACTCCTTGCAAAACAACGGTTGTCCCGCAACCGATGAAGGTGGGATAGTAAGGTGATTATTGGAGCTCTCGGGGTTAGAGCGGTTTCAAATTCAACGTGCGGTCATGTTAAGTGACCGATTGTTATAACCGCGTGACAATGTTTAAAATGCCACGAATTCGCTGTTACGAGCATAAGGAAGTTGAACACATGGAGTCCGCGGACTGTGCAAACGGCTATTTTGTAATGCCACAGACGTCATCCTCTAATAAAGTTCAAAGAGTCCTTGAAAATACTCGAGTCAGTTTGACCTGCGGCTTGATTGATTTCAGAGTGCGAAAGGGGAACTACCTTAATGGAAACTTGTCCGCCGGCCTTCGTCAAAGCGTCGGCAAATTTCTTATGTTGAACCTGACAGGAAGCGCGCTTTGCGCCGCAGAACATAAGAAAAGGTGGATATTGTTTTCCGGGATGTATGGCAAGAGTTGATGAGGCATCGGCAAGTGTTTTTGGATCGGAGCCGAATGCCGCATCGATCATTCCACCGACAATGTTCGCTTCACGTCTGTCCTCTGCTTTTCTTTCTGCAAGGTTTAGGCTTGCAGTATCAAGGCTGATCACACCCTTTATGTCCTTTAGGGTCATGCCCTTTTCTATAAGGTAGCGATCGTTCGTGGCTCGCAAATCAACCAAATGAGCACCAGCTGAGTGTCCCATCAAATAAAGACGGTTTGGATCGCCACCAAACTCGGAGGCATGTAGGCAGCGGATCTTTGGCGACTTTTGGTGCGTAAATGTCTAAACGCTGAAGAGGATCGGTGCCGTACGCTATGTCGCTAGTTACTTTAACATCGGCACTGGCGACCGAGACTGCAGTGGCCGATGTTGCGGTGTTGCCTCTTCGGGCCGCGGACCTTGCTCTCATGATTTTAATGAGCTTTTCTCGACGCCCTTCAGAAGGTGAGCCCTGCACATATGTTGGTTCCATGTCCTGAGCGTTCGCGATCGGCTGTGATAGTGAGAAGCAAGTGGACCAAGCCAAAACAACCGCTAAAGTTCGTAGTCTCATTGCGTACCTCTTGTCGCTCATCTTTGTTGTCTTTGTAGCGTTCAGTTATTTGGTGGGATCGTTGAGCAGATGTAACAAGCGATCTAACACATTTTCGCCGTCTTGCCGGATCGCGTCATGCTCGTATTCGTTTGTAACCCAGATTTTAATGCCGCGAATGTTGTCTGCTGTCTCTTCGGCAAACCTGCGCTCAACATACATGTCGTTGTAATAAATAGTGGCGACGCAGGGAACAGTATTTTTTCGCAGCACTGCAACGTCGTATAACTTCGGCCATTGATCATATGCTGCCAGGATCTGGGCTGCCTCTTTGAGAGGTTTTAGACATTCATACTCATCAAACATCCAAGGATAAATCATTTCGCCGGTGAAGAAAGTTGGACGATGATCTGATTGGAACTCCGGAAATTGGTTTGCGATTCTTTCGGCCGACCATTTTGATGCGTTGTTTTGGCAATAAATCGCCTCATGCAAAAGCGAATAAATAGGATTGGTATTGTAGCTGAGCATTCGTTCAACGTTGCGTAAGAAATTGTAGGAAAGTTTATCCTTTTCGCTAGGAGAAACAAATGCTCCTTCCAGTAAGTAATGGATTGCATTCATATTGTTGCCGGCGCAAGTCATGCCAAATGAAATTCCAAGTTGTAGGAAGCGGTGCGCACTGAGGACCTCCGTGGTTGGCAATTCAACATGGTGAGAACGCAAGTGAGTAACAATTTTGTCGATTGCGTGTACGTCAGCGGGAAACCGTTGATAGAAGAGATTGTTTTTCTCGATCACCCGCTTGTAAGTTGATCGGTACACTTCATCCGGACTATTAACTAGTGGTGGCAACCCACCTAAAATAATCGCCTTGCTCAGTCCCTCTGGCGCAATGGATAAATAGGTGGTTATACAAAATCCACCGTAGCTTTGTCCAAGTACCGCCCATGGTGCGCCATCGGTTATGGTGGCACGGATGGTTTCGCAGTCGCGAACAATATTGTCGGCGCGAAAATGCTTCAGGTAGTCCGCTTGACTCTGCGCTGTTGGAATTGCAGCCAGAGTTTCGTGAGTGACAGGAGTGCTGAGACCTGTTCCACGTTGGTCAAGAAGAAGAACGCGGTGATCCTTGAGGGCTCTTTTGAGCCAGCCGTCCAGGGATTCAGGACGGGGAGCGGCGAATCCTGGACCGCCCTGGAGAAATACTAGCCAGGGCAGGTTCTGGACAGAGGCATTTTGTGTAGAAGTGACCTCGCGAGCGTATATTTTGATGCGCTGTGAGTCAGGTGAGTTGTAGTCGAGGGGGACGTCAAAATAATGTCCTTGGCATGTAAAACCGCGGAACTGTTGAAGAGTGGTTTCAGAAGAATGCATTGTCGCTCTGCAGAGGTAAAGAGGTTTGGTACCATATTTTACCCTGTCTGCTGACGCTGCAGTGAAGGTGGTGAAATCAGGGTTTAAACGCCGACAAGGTTCTGGACGAGTTTTGCATTGAATTAAAAAGGGCTGCTCGGACCAGTGTATCTACTTTAGTGATCGCGCTTTTTTCGTTTATTTCGAATTCAGAATAAAGTGTGCTCAGATCGATAGGTTCAGAAGCATCGATCCAGGCTGTTCGGTGACCTTTGGCTGTTGTTTTACCAGTAAGTTCCAGTTCAAGTCGATCCAATATGCGCCATGCGACTTCCGGTGAGAATTCGCGGTTTTCTAGTGTGCTAGCTAAAATCAGCAATTGTTCGGCACGATCTAAATCTTTAGTAAAAAGCTTTCTTTTTGCATTAGCAGACTTCGTCAATAGTCCGCTGAACTTGCAGTCGATGTCGTTGCAAGTATCAATTCGCTTTCTTAAGTCAGCGCGAACTCCGTAGAGTAAGACGTCTGTTTTTTCATTTGGATCGAATTGACATCCATTTGCGTTCGCCGTGGTTACGGATATTTTTCTGCTCAATTCTTGTAGTTCGGCGGAAAGCGACCGCTTCTCGTGCAGCACAATTCCGTAGTAATTTGAAAGATGTTCTAAGTAATGTGAAATAAGCCTTTTGATCTTTTGTTCGAAAGACAGCTCAGTGGTGCCCACCGTGGAGAGATTGAGTAACCGTTCCAGGCTTTCAAGGCAGCTGATCATCGGTTTAACTGAATCATGCCTGACTTCGTAATACATTGCTACTGGCAGCACTAAAAGGGGCTCTTCGGTTAATTCAAGGAGCTGTCTTTGAGCCTCGAATAAATTTCGAATGCCGTCTTCTTTGAGCGGCAGTATCTCGTCGTTTCGTCCCGTTACATCGCCTTCAGGAAATTCAACCAGTCGATGCTTGCCTTGCACAAGGACTGACACTGTTTTCTTAGCTGAAGCCGCTTCAACTCTACGCCCACGGATAACAGAGTATGTGCCTAAGTTCTGCAGAACCCAGCCCGCAAACCCAAGTTGTCGATCGAATTGCTCGCGTGATGCCAGAAAGTAGAAGTTCTCATTGCACTCTTTTGAAAGAGCACAGGCGCAAAGAGGATCGAATCTGTCGGAATGATTAATCATCAGTACGGCGTGACTTTTTGCTAGAGATTTGACGTGAGCTTTGCAAGTTTGGGAGACGTTGATTTCCAAACCATTCTGACTTTTCGCCAACGGAAGTAGCAGCTTCGCAAGGATAACTACGAAGGGATTGTCGATTGGCGGTAAAAAGTCATGCATATGGCCTGTGGCGGTTCACAAAGGCTGAAAGTTCCCGACCGCATTGGCTCGCCGAAGTAGGATCCAACGCCTAGAATTGAAGAGCAACGAGGACAAATGATTGTCTCGTGGTATAGAGACAAAGGCATTCTAGCTTGGCGGGCGCCAGTGTTCGACGAACAGTCACTTAGAAAGAAAATCACATTGCATCTGGGCAAGTCCACTGGCGAAGTGTCCAGCAGCCATGAGGCACCCGGGCCCAGAAACCATGAGGCACCCATCTCAATTGACGGATTGCCCGATCAATTCATAGTTTTGTCCGTGATCGGACAGGGCGGCATGGGTACCGTTTACAGTCAAGGTTCTCGACTTTGGAATAGCCAAAATTCTAGGCGATGAGCAAGGTCAAGCATTGACTAAGACTGGTGAAATATTTGGTTCACCTTTGTACATGAGTCCCGAGCAATGCGCTGGCAATAATACCGATTTGCGTTCTGACATTTATTCGCTCGGTGTTTCTATGTACGAGTGCTTGACCGGTCAACCACCGCATGTTGGCACCAACGCCATGCAAACGATCTTCAAACGTGCGACAGAGGATCCACCTACTTTCAAGCAAACCAGACCAGACTTGCAAATTTCGCCGTTGCTTGAGGCAGTCGTAATGAAGGCGCTTGAGCGAGATCCGTCTACGAGGTACCAGAACATTTCCGGTCTAAAACAAGACTTGCAGCAGTTTTTGAGTGGTGCAATCGTTCCTCAAGAATCGATTGTTAAAACGGTCAATCAATCTCGCCTGAAGGTTGAAAGTCTTTCTAAACGGCAATCGGAGAATGGTGCATTAGACCAAGCGGGATATGGTGCCTTAAAGCAATCCGGATATGGTGGTTTAAAGGTTAATCGAAAGTTTTTAATTTTGCTAAGCGCGGTTTTAGTTGGAATCGCTTTTGCAGGTTTTGTCTGGCAGTCTTCACGGACTGCTTGTGCTCAATCATGCGCAGTGGGATGTACGAAAGCCCAGCAGCTAACCAGGCTTGAACTGAACAGACGCCGACGTGCATTGATTCCGTTCCCGGTATCACGCCTGAGGTGAGCACACCGACCCCGCATCCGATAACGAGCGCTATAAAGGCCGGGTATCGAACAGCCGGCAAACCGGCAACTTCAGGAATACTTGAAAAATCGTTTTCTTGTCCTAGCAAGCGCCTGATCATGAAAAACTCGGCAATCATGATCACAGTTACTGTAGGCAGGAACACGCAGTTAAGTGAAGCAATCGATTCGAGCGACTTGGCAATACCAGCAGTGGAAAGCCACGCAGCAAAGCAAGCGCATATTAGTGCGAGCACGGCACAGACACCGTGGTGTGGAAGCTTTTTCAAATTCTCGATCGCGTTGATCATGCCATATAAATTGGAATCGTTACAGGCGCAATATGCAACTGATAGAACGATCGCGGCGATGGCAGCAATACCACCAAAGGCATACATATTCATGTAACTTGTGGCAGCACCATATTCGGTGATGCCGGAAAGTCTTGATATCATCCAACCCGTTACAGGGAAGACCATTTGTCCAATTGAAAGAGCGATCGTAATCGGCAATGCCGCAAGCCACTTATTAGGTTTGCCATAGCGCCAGTAGTCTGGTTCATTGCCCCAAACAGCAAAGCCAATGACAAATCCAGACACTGAAGTTAACGCGGTCATCAGTGGAACATGAGGTACCGCAGTCAGTGCAGTAACAGGGCAGGTTGGCACTACTTTGAAAAATGTGTAACCGACCATGCCGAGCAAAAGTGGTGCAGCCAGATAGCGAGCAAAGTTTGCCACGCCACTGAAGCCAAAAAAGTTATTGAAGGCCATGACTACTGCTAAACCGGCCGCTAGAAACATAACAGGAATATTCCAATGAAATAATCCGTTCAATCCATCGGCAAGTAACAACGAAGTCAGGGAGTACCAGGCGATGAAGATCCACAATAGGTTGCAAGACACGAGTCTTGAGCCCCAGCGCCCAAATACCTGTCGACTCAAGAGCCCATAAGTTTGACCACTTACTGATCCTAAATATGCAGCTGGCACAGAGTACGCCAACAAAATCAAACAGCTAAGTGCTGTGCACATAATTACTTGAGAAAGCGTTAGCCCTTCTTTGTACCATTGAAAGCCAATCAATACTGACGGGAACGCTGTTACCATCGTTATCCAAAGAAGACCCATTGTTCCTGCTCCGCGGCGCTCGCTGAGCGGAACAACCTCATGCGAATGATCTTCTGAAACTTGTTGTGGTGCGTGCGCGTCTTCAGGCGAATGCTTTGTGAGAAGCATTTGACCTCCTGCGGGAAGGAAGGTTGGGTGATCCACACGTCTCGCTGAAAGTCAGAGCGTGCGCGCACTATGCGATCGTCACATGTGCATGCTAGTTTAAGCCACGCTATTGGGCAATCGTGAAATCACGAATGAGACCGACCGGACCCGGAAAGTTTATAAACGCCGAGCTGGCTTTAAAAAAACTTCCCAGCCAAGATTGCCTTTTTCGACGTTTACCGGTAGCAATTCCCCAGCAAACGTAACTTGAGAGGCATAAATTGCTGAGATAAATCGGGGTTACCCTCATGTCGATATACGCCAAAATGAAATCACGACGGTTCTAATTCCGGATTCTCAGCCCAAATAGCGTTCAATAATTCGCCTATTTCTTTTCCAAGTACGCCTTCCATATTCTTGCAATACAAATCTTGTTCTTCTTTGGAATAGTCTCCGTCCATTACTAACTCTCTTCCTTCATCAATGATCTGGCAAATTTCTTTGAGCAACTCATGCAACTCGAAAGCTGCTTCTTTGTTTTTGAACATCTTCGAATTTACCTCAATAACGTGGCACCGTATCTAGTACCATCAAGTCACCATAACACTTAAGCGAAATTAGGCGATTTAAAACGCGCTTAAATTCGTTTTGGAAAATACAAAAACACCACCCGAATCGCTTCGCGGTGGTGTTTAAGCTACTGCCTGACTGTCCGTTCGATTGGACTCAGTATTTATGCACACTTCAGTCAGTCCGTCATGTGCATCGGGCTACTTGCTACGGTTTCTGGTCAGCGCCGACCTGATGTTTCCGCAAAGCCCCTCGGCTCAAAGCACTTAACACTTAAGTGAGTGCTCACCGTTGATGTATTTATTATAGCGCGCTGAAAACAATGCGCTAGTACCCCATTGATTTTTTAAGGATCACATTTTTGGCAGGGCTTAAATCAGCCTGTCATCAGATTCTTCCATAGTTGATTTGATTAACAAGCGCTGGATCAATTGACGGATTCAATCGTTTCGCGCGTGTATATTTTTCTGGATTGATCTTACGCGATTGCCGATATCGACTGCATATACAGATGGTCCGAATATGCATGAAGCGTTTAGAAATCTGGCAGTGTTAACGTCATTCGATTAATACATCTTTTGGTCTGCTTGAGCGGGACGCGCATAAACAACCAAACTACAGGTCGAAACTAGTAAAAGTAGCGTCAAGATGGGGCTAACAAGGGCACCAAAAATCCAGGTTTGGAGGGTATATTCCTTTATATATGGATGGGATTTATCATTGTGGACGATCAAATAGAACCAAAGTCACGGTTTCTGGATCATCAAGCGCTTACTGGAGACGCCGAGTTTGTTTTGTCGGGTGATCACCGCCAGTCGATTCCGCCCGGCCAGTTGATCGAGAATCGCTTTCGAATTATTCGCGAGTTGGGGCGTGGCGGTACGGGCACGGTTTACCAGGTCGAACAAATTCTGCTTAAGCAACAATACGCTTTAAAGGTTTTGGACCCAGTACAAGTTCATGATGAGGCGTGGCGCCGCTTTCAAAAAGAAGCTCAAGCCGCTGGGCGTCTCGATCATCCTGGCTTCGTTAAAGTGCATGATTTTGGTTTGATCGATAATACAATTCCTTTTTTCGTCATGGATTTGGTAACCGGAGAGACTCTTTCGGCACGTCTCCGTAAACTTGGACCTTTATCAGTCGGTGATGCCTTACCCATATTTATTCAACTGTGTTTCGCCCTTGATTATGCTCACTCCAAAGGCGTTATCCATAGGGATGTTAAACCAAGCAACATCGCTATTACGGAAATCGACGGGACTGAAGGTGAGCAAATAAAGATTCTTGATTTTGGCATCGCTAAGTTAATGGGTGTGGATACAACGAGTTTGACTAAAGTGGGTTCCGTGTTCGGTACCCCTTTCTATATGAGTCCCGAACAGTGCATGGGACATTCGGTTGATAACAGATCTGATATTTATTCACTTGGATGCGTTTTTTTTGAGGCGCTGACTGGTGCCCCTCCGTTTACGAGCGAAAATGCCTTATCTACAATGATGCAGCACCAATCGGAAACTCCCCCAAGTTTGAAAGAAGCTTCGGTTGGTGGCAAATTCGCAGAGACGCTGGAAGCAATTGTTCGCAAGATGTTAGCAAAGAGTCCTAACGATCGGTATCAGCGTTTAATCGATACGGCTCACGAACTGATTGAGTTTCAACAAGGCAAGATTCCCGTTGCCATCATTAGTAAGCCCGTACAAAAAACTGTTTCCAATCGCAATAAGTCCAGTCCTGTTTTGACTTATGTTGCAGTGGCGCTGACAATTCTTTTGTTTGTTTCCGCTTATTTGCTGTCCAAAAGCATGTATCCTTCAGCACCAGGAGTGGTGCCGTCCCCACCGAAAGTGGAGGCATCTACTACGAAAGAAGCTCCTGAGGATACTGATTACGAAGACATCATTTCTCCTGATCGTTTTTTTTCCACTGAGACGCAGCTAGCTGGCATGCCCGGCCGCAGATTTGCATTCCCCAAAAAAGCTTCTTTGGGCCAATTGACTTACTACGATTATAAGACGAATACAAACATAGAAGTGCCCGCCGTCGGTAATGTGTTTATTCCGTTTGTTGCCGGACGTGCAACGATTACATTGCGAGCCAACTGGACCATGTGCAACACAACACCTCAGTTGCTGGGCAAATTTAGACCGGATGAAATCGGCTGTCTATTGTTTGATGAGTCCAGCTGGCGAAGGGGCATGGCCGACGACAGCATCTACGATAATGCCTTATCTTTCATCGATGATTGGAAGGGAACTTATTCCGTTGTATTACCTGGACCAGTCACTGACAAGAGTATTCAGCACTTGTCTAAATTAGCCAAACTGGTTTATCTGGATGTTTCCAGTACGAAAATAACTGGCGCTGGTTTGAAAGAGTTAAAAACCTTATCAAACCTTCGCACGCTCAAGGCTAATGGTATCAAAGATGCTGGTGTCTTCCTTCCAATTCTTAAGCATTCAAAAAAGCTTGTGGAAATATCTTTGATATCCAGCAATCTTCAAGATAGTGATTTGAAGAACTTGTCAGAATTGACCACGCTCGAAAAAATTGTACTTAGAAACAACCCGAGAATAACTGATGAAGGTCTAAAATATTTGGTCAATCTTCCCAATTTGCAACGATTAGCTCTCGATGGTTGTAACATAAGCCCTAAGGCTCTGAAATTCCTTCGCAGAATTAAAATGAAAGATTCTAATTCATATATCTCGCTGGATCTATCGAAGTGGTCTGAGGCAGACATTAGCTCTCTCAAAAGTTTGCCTTATGCAGTTAAGGAGTGGACTAAACAGGCTGCCAAACAAAGCGCGATTCAGGATGCAAAAAATGGTAGTAGCGACTCTAATGAGCGAGAATAAGCACAATGTCTAGCCCACTCAAAGAAGGAATATTTTGGGAGATCCACAGCGGATTGCCACGTGAAGGTCCAGGCGATAACGCATCCACAAGCAAAGCTTTTTCGATGCTTACTGATTTGCCAGACGCCCCTTTTATTTTGGATATTGCATGTGGTCCCGGAATGCAAACAATGGAGTTGGCACGGCTGTGCAATGGTGACATAGTTGCTTTAGACACGCATCAAGAGTTTTTAGATGAATTGGATCGCCGCGCTGTTGCTGCGAAGGTTGAAGATAGAGTCACCACAGTTAATGCCTCTATGTTTGAATTACCCTTTGATGAAGACAGTTTCGACCTGATCTGGTGCGAAGGAGCGATCTACATACTGGGTTTTGAAGAGGGATTGACCCAGTGGAGACCTTTACTCAAAAACAAAGGTTACCTGGCCGTGACAAATGCTTGTTATTTAAAGTCTGAAATACCCGACGCGGTGCGCAAGATGTGGGAGAGCGACTATCCCGGAATTACAACAATCGAAAATAGTCTAGAAGCGATCACGCTCAGCGGTTACAAATCCTTAGACCACTTTATACTGCCGTCATCGTCATGGATGGATAATTATTACACGCCTAAGGAAGAGCGCATCAAAATGCTGAGGACGAAGTACATTGGCAACGCAGATGCGTTGAAAGAACTTGACGAGAGCCAATCGGAAGTGGATATGTACAGAAAATATTCTGACTTTTATGGATATGTTTTCTTCGTTATGCAGTCAGCGGAGTGAGCAAAGGAATCGGTAAAACCCTAGGTCAATAATTTACTGAGCCCGATTTTTCGGTAGATTTCCTCATGAACGTATACGAGATGTGCAGTTTGCAGCCAGCCGTGCCCTCATTGTCACAGTAGATGCTGCAGCTGTTTCCGGTGCGAGGATTGGTGCCCAAGATTGCCTTGCTGGTCGAGCCGTCCAAATCCCATTTGTACATATTGAGAGCTGTGCGATACCAATCAATGATTCGCGTTGGATCTTCTTTGGCCTGGTAAATGAAAGCGTAGGTCTGCTCGACTTGTTCGTTGGCTGGATATAAAAGCCCTCTTTCTAGTTTTACTTGCCCCGTAAAATCAGGAAGGTCGGGTAGATCGACTTTACTTGCTAGTGCTTTTGGCTCGGAGACCTTTATATTCGGCAGTTCGGGGTTGTGCTGTAAGGGTTTTGTGTGCTGTGCATTCACAGGATGTGTGTTTAACATGATGCATGAGATTACGGTGTTCAGGAGAAGAAATTTGCCTTTCATTTTTTTGACCCTTTAAATCTGTGCAGTATTTTCGTGATCAAGCTGCGAGGCAACTTGCGCGGTTGGTGCACTAACTCCTAATTTGGAATACTGAAGTACAACTCGTTGCCACCATTGCTTGCTTGCAATGCGTTATCGTAATGCAGCTCGCCAAGCAGGTTTCCAAAACCCGATGAAGGGACAAATACTGCTGCTTCTGTGGCAGTTACGGATGTTGCTGCAGAGTTCAGGGCTTTCTTGGAACCGGCTGCAGTCGGTGGTGCGTTCAAGTATCCACCTGCTGAAATCGCCTTGTATGGAACGTTGTGATAGCTCATGTCACCTCTTGGTGCGGTTGCAGAACCGTCCTTTTGTGTGTCGATCAATGATAGTCCTATGTCATACGGTGCCGTGCTATAGCTGACCAGGGTATTGCTCCCATCCGCTTTGAGCGACGAATCATCGTAGTGCAATTCCTTATCCATCACCAAGTTATTGCCGGAACGATCAGCATGTAGGTACAGAGTTTGACCTAATCCTATTGGTGCGCTATTCAATGCTGCTATTACAGCGGCTTCGTTGAACTTAGGATTTATCTGACGTGTTCTTTGTGCAATCTTGTTGATGAAACCGACATATGCAGCTTGCTCTTGATTGATCACGTGACTTGGTTCATTAACTGCGTTGATTCCTTCGATCAAGCTAAGCGGCGTGCCCACTTGTTCAAACTGAGCGTGCGCCGGAGGAGATGCGTAGTGAATGAGCGTAGCGCTGCCTCCTTTGTAGTGTTTGAATGCTTTCATTCCGGAGTGTTGAACGGGCAAAGAGATCGTGATTTTGGTATTGCCTGCAGCACGCAATTGCATAATCCGCGCTTTCAACCACTCGATTGCTGTGAAACCGTTATTGATGCCGATGCTGGATAATACTGTTCCCAGGTTGAAGTTGCTCTCCATTACAGGAATCATGGCGTCCAGCCATGCTGGTTCGGAACCGTTGAAGTTTTCGTCGCTAATTTGATTAACCCCCTTGATGGTGATTAGATCTTTCAGCTTAGCCTTTTGGTTTAGTCCAGATCCGATTCGGATAGTCTGCGAAGGTACGTTCGGATTTACTTTCATTTGTTGTGGTGTGCCACCTGGGAACGTTCCTTTAGTTGGATCGAGATCCGGATTGTGTCCCAAACCATCATTGCCAACCGACTTGTTGTAGTTGGCCCAGATTTTCATCGCCGCCAATCCATTAGAACCAACTGCAAACGGTGTCGTTTCTGGATTTCCAGAATTTGGTGAAGCGACTTGAACATAGCTGCTGCCAAAAACAAGAGCGGTGTTGAAGATATCCTGCGTGCCGTCATACATTACATTTTCGGCAAGGGCTTGATTGGCTTGTGACATCGCTTGATTGAAGTCTCCTGGTACATTTCCGTTGGCATTGAATGGTGCATTAACGACGCGGATGTATCCAGCTGGTATCTCACCTACGTAGTATTTGCTCAAGGAACCGACGATCGCGCAGGAAACTGTGTTCACGAAAGTAGAAGAGCCCTTCTTGTTTATAGCATTGCAATCGGCCCGGAATGCGTTCTGCGGTGTGGTTAGGTCGATAACTCCGGTGCTTGCTTTAAACCGCGTTAGGTCTACAAGGTGACTACCGGTTGTGGGCATTGTCGGTACCGCATATAGTGTCTCTGTTCCTCCTAACAATTTGATCGGTTCATAGCCGGCCACGAATTTGGTGGCAGTATATGTGGTTGGTAATGTGCCACCATAAAGTTGCTTCACCACAGATTGCTCTGGTTTCAGCTGTGCATTTGGATTGGTCGGAACATTGGCTGAGAGGATATCAGGGTCAAACCAAATGTTTGCCGAGCCGCCCCTGTTCATAAACCCTGATTCTAACTTCTTGGTCAATTTGATCTCGCTGTTATCCAGCATGCGGATATTATTGACGCTTGTCAGTGCAAGGAAGGCATTGTCGACTGGTCCTTTTTGCGCAAATTCGTTTTGCAAATATCCGCCTATCGCTTTAACTGCACCAACAACGGTTTTTGCATTATTGATCGCGGTCGTGTTTCCTTCAGCTTCGGCGTTGGCACAGACGAGCATTGCTTGTGCCACTAGCCGGTTGTATGTGATCAAGCTAATTGGCTTGTAATCAATTGGTTGCCCGGGTTGGTTTGGTTGAATGCCAGGTGGATCGCTGAGAGCGAAGAAGTCTTTTGCCGCGGTCGGCAGCGAGTTGTTGTTCGGCACGATTGACGGCGTTATTAGCGCCTGTTTTGCAGCGTTCATGACGCCGGCGTCTGACGCGTTCCAAAGTTCGCGCGTGCCGCCTATAACTCTGCTCAAAAAGAATGCGCACATTCCAATGGCCAGTAAACCAAACGCAACTGCTGCCACCAGTGAGGTGACTGATCCGCTTTCTCTTCTCATGTTCTTAATTCCGCCAAGGTCAGGGGTGAAACCGATTCGATTCCACCAATTTACTTGTCAATTGTGATCAAAGTGTCGCCTAACCCTACGAGCGCGCTCGCCCCAGCTCTGGGTCAGTGGTCAGGTTGAAGGTAGCCTTTCCACCACGGATTGAAACAGCGGCGATATTTCCTTCACCGAGAATTGCCGCTCTATGTCCGGGTGAATTCATCCACATTTGCACCAGTGACACAGGCGTGAAACTTCCTGAAGCGGCGTTCTCACGCCAGCCCTGCAGACCCACCTGCTTCATTCTTTGTGCAACATTTTGCCAGCCGGGCGTGTTTTCGTTGTGAGTCATGCCGTGAGAAATTTGATAATCTGTATGCCTGCTTGCAATGATTTGTAATCGCGGATCTTGAACGACGTCGGGAAGTCCGTGTTTGCGTCGTTCATTGTTGATCAATTTCATGGTTATTTGTTCGTCGGAACTCGGGTGAAAGGCTTGTTCTTTTTCCTGAGCCGACAAATGCGTCAATCTTGCGAGATCGTCTTTGATTCTTTCGAGACGAGGTCCTAGATTTCTTGGTCGACCGTCGTCAGGACTTATAGATTCTCGCTCTTCTCGCACACGATGCGGATTTTGAGAAGGAAAGCTAGGAACGTATCTGTTCTCGTTGTTCTCGTTCTGTCTGCTCTGGGCGACCAATCCGTCTAACTTAGATGTGTAGAACCCAGCTTGGTGGAAGCCAACATCATTGCTAACCTGCCTTCCCTGGTTGAACATGAATACGGCAGGAACAGAATGAACCCCTAGCTGTGCTGCAAGTTCTGGATTTCGCCCCAGGTTGGCCGCGTTCATTCTGTACACCGTAGCCTGACCACGGTACCGGTCCGCCACACCATCTAAAACTGGCGCTAATTGATTACACGGACCGCAACCAATCCCGTAAACATCGAGAATCACTGGCCGGTCCGAGTTTCGCACGAGCCTGTCGAAATCTTGGGGATTCAGTTCCACGACTTTTCCGTCGTTAGAACGCGCTTCGAGAGGACGATTTGTCGTCTCACGCACTTTGGGAGGAATTGGCGGCGCTGGTCTGTCACTAGGTTCCGGTCTTCGATCCGGTCTTGTGTCCACTGGATTTTGATTATATGGGTTATGACGCTCAGGAAGATTTAGTTGTTCTCTCAGAGTACGCCTGTGTCTGGATCCAGGACCGGGATGGTCATTCTCAAATTCGCGATGCAGGGGGCCCGGAAGCGGTGGCACATCGCGAACGCCAAGTCCAGGTAGCGGTGGTGGCACTTCACGGTTCACCAGTCCCGGTAACGGTAGTGGCACCTGGCGATCATTGTACTGATATAAGTCACGTGTCGGTGGTGGCACTTCACGATTGAACAGACCAGGAATTGGAGGTGGAGGAACTTCGCGATTGATAGGACCAGCTGGCACCTGGCTGTCGTTGCTATATTGATAAAGATCGCGAGGCTTAGCCTGCAAGTCGATGGGACGGCGATCCGGCATCGGCACAGGCGGAAGCGATTCTGTAAGTGTTAGTGGAGGCAAATTTAACAAGTTTGGCCTGGGCGATGGGGGGACATGTTCGTCGTTGGTTCTTGGTGGATCGCTCTTACGTACTGATGGTTTGTCTGTGTTGCTGTACTGGTAGAGGTCGCGAGGTCGTGGTGTCATATCTAACTGCTTCTTGCTTGGCTCATCTGCAGGAGGCGCTGCCGCAGGTATTTCATCTCGGCCCGGAAGATTTGGTAAATTTGCATTGACGTCTGCTTTCTGACTTTTCAGATCTGAATACTGCCGGCGTGGGTCTTCCTGCACACATGAGCTTTGCTCGGTGTTGCAGCCTTGCTCACTGACGCAATTCGATCGTTCAGCTCGTCTATGAAAAAAAATGCCCATTTGTTTCCGCGCTCCGTTGCTTAGAACCCAAGCTCAGGCATCTTATCCCTCAAATGTAGCCAAATTGTGCCCTGATTCCTGATGGCTAGATCGGTCAATCGGTTTGCCGCCACTGCAAGCACCGCGCCGTGGTCACCACTACTGCCAGCACCGCTGGATGCGTTTTTTCACGAAATTGCGAAAATGTCCTGCTAGCTTATATTCGGAAACCTTTACATCGGTACATCCATTGACAACGGTCTCCTAAATGCTTGGACCCTCTGGTGAAGAGGCGCATTGGGCGCCGCTTCCACAACGGCACATTAACTCTGGACTGATATATGCTTTCTAACATCCCTCACCTAAGCGGTAACTGGATCGCTGGATTACAATTGATTTCGAGTCAGCTATTCTAATGGCTCGAAGTGAAAACGCGTCAATCGGATTTGCCACCGATGCTGCGTCAGACCCAGTTTCAGGCAGTTCGATATTTAAAGGTCAATAATGAGCAGTTTCAACAACGTTAACGGCAACCCAATTAGATTCCCTTTTAAGGCTGAGTTGGATCCGATCCACTTGAGAACACGTTTGGATGCGTCATCACCAGATTCTGCTCGTCAGGTTGCTAACAAACCAAGTTGGTCCAACTTGTTATTCGCAGCAAAGGTTGCGTACACCAAGGGATATAAAACCGATGCATTAAAGCTATACAAAGCGGGTCTTATCGCGGCGAGCCATGCCATGGACGAGCGTGACGAACTGATTGAGTTCCTGACTGTGAATGTCTGGAGCTAAACAAATTCTGTGCATTTAAACTAGAAGAGAAACTGATGACTCTGGAAGTAGCAAAAGATTTTTTATTCAAATCTACTGAAAATAATGAGCGGATTGAGAGAGCCTGTTCCAACGATTTCGTGTTCGCAAGCGGTGAGGAGTTCAGAGACCCTGTGTTTCTGCAGGCACTTGAAGAGCTTTTAAAAGAAGGACACATTATGCAAATTCCGACACCAGGTCAATCGCGCACTACAGTTAGTTATAGGCGAGCGACTGATGATGAACTGTCTTATTTCCATCACACCATTTGGCCTGTTTCAACTAATAACTCGCATTTGCCATAGCATCGAGTCGGCGCTGATTAGCCATTCTCAAGATTTGACTTTTGTTCCGCTAAAACCTTAGTCAAAATAGTCACCGCCTCATCGACTTCGGCTGGCTGCACAGTTAGTGGCGGAAGCAAGCGCAGCACTTTATCGCCTGCGCCTAGAATCAGCATGCCATTCGCAATGCAGCTTTGAATAATCGGTTTAGCCAAGAATTCCAACTCTATGCCAACCATTAGACCTAGTCCGCGAATTGCAATGATTCCATTTCCACTGTCCTGCATCTTTTTCAGCGCGTCTCTTAATTGTTTGCTTGTTCGTTCCACCGAACCTAGAAATTCTGAATTTTCAATTGTATTGACGCAGAAAAGCGCCGCGGCACAGGCAAGAGCATTGCCACCAAATGTAGAGCCATGGTCCCCAGGTTGAAATGCGGAGGCGAATTTATCTTTTGCCAGTAGCGCTCCAATCGGAAACCCTCCTCCGAGTCCCTTTGCCAGAGCGATGAGATCAGGCTCGATGTCGAAATTTTGGTGAGCAAAAAACTTGCCGGTACGCCCGACACCGCATTGAATTTCATCAAATATCAAAACTATATTTTGCTCTGTACAATAATCACGCACTTGTTTGAGAAAATTGGCATCGACAACGTGAATACCTCCTTCACCTTGAATTGGCTCGATGATCAATGCGGCGACAGTTTTCGGATCGATAGACTGGACTGATTGAATGTCATTGAAAGTCACGGTCTGGAAATCAGGAACGAGCGGATGAAAGCCTTGATGATATTTGGTCTGTGCTGTTGCAGATAAGGCTCCATAGGTCCTTCCGTGGAAAGAGTTGCTCATCGTCAAAATCGTTGTGCACTGCTCCCCTTTAGTCTGTTTGGCATACTTGCGGCTTAATTTTAGTGCCGCTTCAATTGCCTCTGTGCCACTGTTGCAGAAGAATGCACGGTCGAATGAACCGTTTCGAATCAAGGCTTCTGCTAGCTTAATTGCCGGCGTATTCAAGTACAAGTTTGAGCAGTGACTGAAAAGATTGAGCTGTTCTGTGATTGCTTCAACGTAGCCTTCATCGCAATGACCCAATGAATTGACCGCTATGCCTGAGACGAAATCTAGATATTTCTTGCCGTTGACGTCTTCAATGTATGTACCTTTTCCTTTCTTGAACACGATCGGGTATGAGGCGTAGGTATTCATGAATACCGCTTTCCCCCGTTCCAGCCAGTCTTGCTGAGTATCGGAACTGGCACGGCGATTGGTCTCAAGTTCAGATGTCATATTCTCTCCTCAGCACCTTTTACGTTAGGAAAAGTTTTCATCTCATGTTGACCACAACCTGAGACTAACTATACGTACAATGTCACGCCTGGCATGTCAATAAAACTTGTGCTTTTCGGAACAAGTTGTGACTGGTAATGCGCTACAACCTCCTCAGAGCGATTGGAGTTCCCGCTTCAAACGACCGCTGTAATTGTGTGCAAAACGGTATCATATGTGGTGCAATGGCAAGGAGCAATCTGAGCCCAGAGTCATATGAGACTTTTTTCATAGCCGTCCAATGGCGTCTTGTCTTGGGCATAACGATCTTACCTCCCGATAAAACCGGTCTAGATGAAGTTATCCCAGAACCAATCTCAGTCTGAGCCTGCTTGGGCACGCTTCAAGGAAGTGCGGCCGCAAGTCAGGGTTACTTGTTCCGATCCTGAGTCGGTCGACTGCAACACGCTTTCGGGCAAATCTATTTCCAAAGAGCTGTGGCAGCTGTCTCAGCTGGTTGGAAATCCAGCAACGAAAGAGAGTGTTTGGATGAATGCCTGCATCGGTGCAGGAGGCAAATCCCTCGCTCCTCAACATACATTGCATTCCAAGTTTTGGTTGGTTTTCAAAACAAGTGCAGGCGCAGTCTTTGCGATGCTCACTCTGCTCTTGAACTACAGTTTGTCGATGTTTATCGCCGCCCAGTCCGCTTGGGTTTTCAGGGGAGTCGATGTTGATAGTTTTCTGCGAACTCTGACCGGTGGGGACGGCATAGGACTGCTGACTGCACTGCTGGCTGGCATATGTTTCTGGGTCGCATTACTGGTTAAGCATCGCCCAACCCGGGAATTTGTTAGCGGTGGTTCGGTTGTGCTGATGGCCTTGACCCTGGTACTTGGTGGTACAACTTTGCTCGGGCTCGGCGGAGGCATCGTGCTCAGCCTTCTCAGTATCGTGATAATTTTGGGCATTGGGAACATCGGAAATCTTTGCCGGCAATCACTGCCCACTAACTTCAATGCATTTAAACTAGCTCAGTCTGGCATCGGAATGCTGATGCTCCCTGCATTCTTCATGGGCTGGGTGCTTCAGCTGGCAATTACTACCACACATCAATCTACTAGCTATGAAACTGGAACAGAGAGTGCGCTCGGCATTTTTCTTGGAGTCTTTGCTTTTTGTTTGATTGGTCAGGGCTATGCCATAGCTCGGGCATCGAAATCTACATCGCGAGCCGCTTGCACTCTTCTTGCTGTGTGCGTTCAGACTCCATTGCTGTTGGGGTTGTGCGTTGCAACGCTCGTGGCTGTGGGAGCTACTGCGGGAGCACACATGGACTCAGCTTTTTCTGGATTGCAAATGATGTATTTCGATAGTCAAATTGCCGGTGCCTGGAAATCTCTTGGCGCAGACAAGGCGCTCTTTCTGTTTACGACCACTATGGTCACATTGACGCTTGCTGTTAGTGGTGGCTATCTGGGCGCTGCAGCTAATTCGACTCGAACTTCGAAGGGAATCACTAAACCCCAAATATAACTTTGTTTCGGTAATAATTCATGAGTGAAGAAAATCTGCTAAAGCTTGATGGTCATGAATTGCGTCCGTGGAAGCGACGCACAGAAGAAGTCAGGTTGTCTAGCGAATTTGTGCAGTTGCCTGAAAAATCTGACCAGTCTCCCTTATATTGTGGATTTTGGAAAAGACTCACTGCACATTTTATTGACTGTTTTGCTATGGCTTCCGTCGGAGCGCTCGCGTGTATCCAGGTAGGAGTGAACCTTCCTATTACGGCAATTGCTGTTCAGCACGTTGCTGTGCTGTTTGGATATTATGGGTTGTGGTTATGGTTCACGTGCGACTTTGTTCCAGGATTGGCTTTGTGTGCCTTTCTTTTCCTTGCAGCGACTTGGGTCCATTTTGCCTTAACCTATGGTTTTAGCAGCAACACCGCCGCCGTGCATTCGTTATTTTTGATAGGCTGCGCACCCTTTGTTCTTGACTTGCTTTACAGATCAATTTGCGAATGTTCGCCAGCTAGAGCCACTCTAGGCAAGCGCTTGATGCGGATTTATGTGGCTGATCTTAAAGGTAGTCGGCTCTCATTTCGGCATGCTCTGCTCCGCAATGCGGCGAAATCATTTCTGCTCCCCGCTTTTATTCTCGGACCAATCAGCATTTTGTGGACTAGGAGAAAACAAGCTCATCACGATGCATTGGTAGAGACTGTTGTTCTTAAAAATGCAGGAAAAATTGCTCAGCATAAACTTCTGCGCTAAGTTGGTCACATAGCGTTCACGTTTGATGACTACGATTTGAAGTGTATCGGAGGCGTCACTATGAGAAAAGCAATGGCGATTACGGGTCTTGCCGCGACAGCGGTAGTCGGTTTGGCGATATATGCGGAGGCTAAGAAGAGTCCTGGTTATTCGCCAATACTTTTTCTATTTTAAAATGTTTGTTGAATTCAGTTGTGGTCCAGTCGCAGACGCTGTGTAGCGTTTTTTGATCAAGTCGTGGATCGCCGTCTTGCTTTCTGCAGCCGTTAAACTTCTGTCTTCTTCAATTGATGCGGTTTCTTTCGCTAAATCGTCGTCTTTAATTGCTTCGGCAAACCATTTGGAATATTCCGCGTTTCTTAAATGATGTAACCAGGTATCATCATCTACGCCTTCAGAGATCTGCACGAAAAGAATCAGATTCTGTACGCGAAGATTCAATTGCTTATTGGAGCCTGTGAAGTAGAAGCTTTTCTCTTGTCCGACATCGCCTTCAGCATATTTTTTCAAATGCCTGCGTCGCTCTGTATGGGGTGGTGCAACCTTGATCCGCTGCAACTCTTTGTTCCGTTGCCAGAAAAATGCTTCACCTGGTTCAAGAGGCTTGTCAATCTGAAAAGTTGTATTGTCACCGCATGCGGTGGCGAACTTTTCCAGCATCTCTTGTGGACGATTACCAACTATTAGCGCTTTATCTAAAGAAGACAGAGCTTCAGAGGCAAGTTCATCTGGATGAACGGTTATTAGAATTGTTCCAACCATGTCGCTGGCCGATGCTTTTGCTACGTGATTTTCATTCTTGGGCATCATGTGATGGGCTTCATCGATAATTATCCAGTGGGGACGACCAAGTGAGTCTCGCATCGACTTCAATCGAGGTAGCAAGTTGCCCAAGAATTGAGGGCGTTCAGCCAATGGCACGCCGAGAAGATTGATGATGATATTCGTTTCTGGAAGTTTGAAGTGCTGGACCGTTTCATCGACGGTTGGTGCGTGCTGGCTGTTTCCTGTTGTTATCGCATGCTCAAATACTTCAAAATCACCCTCAGGATCGATCAAGCAGAATTGATAGTTCTTTTCGGCGAGGCGTTCGATAATTCCAGTAACCGCTGTAGATTTGCCACTGCCGGAGGTGCCAGCAATTAGCATTCCTTTGCCGTGTGTGTCCAAGAAAACTTCTTTTCCATCTGCATTTACTCCGAGCAAAATATCATGCCTGCTCAGATTGACACTCGCAAGCTCAGAGTTCATGATCATTTCTAGCACTTCACTAACTCCTGCCCCACGAAACGAGTTGGTCGTTATGTCAGCCATTTCTTTGACGGATGGTAAAGCGTTGGCAACTGCCGCTGAACATTCGCAGGCGGTGAGAAAAGCAAGGTCGTTCTCTGCATCGCCTGCACCAACCACATTGTGTCGCGACAACGATAACTCTTTGAGCGCCGCTTCCAATCCGAATGACTTATTTACGCCAGGAGGAAGCACCATCACCGCGCCTTTATTGAAAATCACCTGATGCTCAAGCCCTAGCGCTCGAATAGTTTCTAGCACGATGGTTTCATTAGGGTGCCATGTGGCTACGACGCACTTGCCTACGTCTAATGGTTGTACCTTTTGCTCAACCAAAGCAGCTACGAGTTGAGGGGGCGGCTGGGCGGCAATCAGTCTTTCCTCTTTAGTGGAAGGGGAGTACAGCACACCTCCGTTCTCTGCAACTATTAAGTCAAATAAGTCCACTTGCGGAAAAATCAGGAGTAGATCTTTCAATTGTCGCCCGGTCACTAGAATGAGCTTGCGGCCAGTCTTACTAAATTTGCGCAAAGTTGTGAGCGTGGCTTCATCCACAACGCCGTCCGCTGCGAGTGTTCCATCGTAGTCTGTGGCAAGTGCAATGAACCACATAGTGAGTCTCCTGGTTACTTCCCCTCTACTTAACACAAAACCGCTGAATAGTTTTCAAAATTCTTTCAGTTTCATGGCATAAATTGGTTTGTGAGAGTAAAAATAATAAGGCGTCCTCCCCTCCCTAAAGGATCCTCTATGGCCTTAAAGAGCGAGGCTTGACGCGCATCATGGTCAGATACGTTGTGATTCCGAGGATGTGAAGTAGAAGGAAACCTGCGATCAAGTCTCTGTGACATTCTTCTTTGCTTCTGGTGATTCGACGATAGGTAGCGGCGACTTAGAATTAGGTTTGTTGCTCAACGCATAAACAGTCGGAAGAACTATCAGAGTTAGAAATGTAGCCGAGACTAATCCTCCCAGCACCACAAGCGCTAGCGGACGTTGAATTTCAGCACCTGTTCCTGTAGAAACGATCTTCGGCAACAATCCAACGATTGCCACCAGAGCCGTCATCAAAACCGGTCTCAGGCGAACACCAGATCCTTCTATGGTGGCTTCTAGAACAGGAACTCCTTTTTTCTGCAGCTGCATGATGTAGCTGATCATAATTACACCGTTTTGCACCGCAACTCCGAACAAGGCGATGAAGCCGATAATGGCAGGCACAGAAAGTGGGTTGTGCGTTAAGAAAAGGGCAATGATTCCGCCGAGACGTTTGTAGGTTTCTTCGATAAGATCTCTAGCCAGCGCACCACTTTCTCTACTCGCGATCAGCCAGCCAACTGCTAACCGATTCTAAAAACGCTTTTTCGCAACGCGATTACGTAACTTGCGAAAAACTCTTACGAAAGTATCTCCAGTACGTAGGGAGCTCGAAGAAATTTACTCTCGAAAAGGCTAATGCCTCGTATGACCTTGGACAATGTTTGTTTTACTTGCGAGATTTTCGCTCAGCCAGCAAATACTTTCTACATACAGCTAGGCTGCTGCCAAAGCCGCAGGCCATCCTATCACCGCCGCTAGAGCGACTAAAGCAGCTCCTGCCAAAAGACCCGGGGCCCATCCAGTGCTGTTGCTGTTACCTCCATTCGCACTAGGACCGTTGCCGCCTGGACCATTACCCCATTCAGTGGTATTACTGTTGCCTCCATTGGCATTAGGTCCATTTCCATTACCGCTTGTAAGGCCCGAGGAATCGCTTCGATTCAGCGGATCGTTTTTGGCATAGGTGTAAAGGTTGAGCCCATCGACATATCCAATTGATCAGGCTGTAGGAATCTTCCAATGTTAGGCGAGTAGTATCGGGCTTTGTAGTAGTACAAACCTGACTCTGAATCATACCGTTGCCCCGTGTAACCAAATGTAGTGCCGATGAGAGAAGAGCTTTCGCCAAACGGCGAGTATACGAATTTGCTATTTACCGCACCGGCATTGCTAGTGATGGCAATTACGGATTTTTGTTTGTCCTGGTGGAAGAATGTTAAAGTACCAGCAGAGGTGACTTGCACTAATGGCTCATCATCCCACGGTCCATGCACGTACCTGTTGATCAGGGCACCAGCTGTGTCGTAATCAGCGATTTCTTTCACGCCGGCATAGACAAATCGGGTTTTCGTTGCGCCAACTGTCTATTGCACCTGACGATGCAGCGGGTCATAGACATAGCTTGCGCCTACGCCTGATTTTACTGCAGTGAGAAGATGGTTTTCGGTGTCATAACCGAATGTCCATGTTCCATCGCCAGTCAGGTTCTTATTGGAAATATGACCTCAGACGGTACGAACACTTATTCTTGGGACGCCGAGAACCGGATGATTAAGATCACTTATCCGGGGACGAATAATTTCTCGACATTTGTTTATGACGGACTGAGCAGGAATGTTTCGATTGTGGAGACAACGGCAGGTTCTGTGACGAGTACCAAGCAGTTTGTTTGGTGTGGAGATAATAGAAAGGAAGAGAGAGACGCGTCTGGTGTTTTGACGAAGAAATTCTTCGGTCGCGGACAGATGAACAGCGCTACGAAGTATTTCTATGATAAGGATCACCTCGGATCGGTGAGGGAGATGAACGACAACTCTGGTGTGATCCAGGCTCAGTATGTCTTTGACCCATTCGGACAGGTCACAAAGATTTCGGAAATTGTTGCGTCAGATTTCGGTTATGCCGAGTACTACCTGCATTCCAGAAGCGGACTGAATCTAACTCGAACACGAACCTACAGCAGTGCTCAAGGAAGATTTATTACTCGTGATCCCATTGGAGAAGCTGGCGGACTCGATCTTTACGACTATGTCCATAATAGCCCCACCTCTTACACAGATCCGCAAGGAACGAGTTGGCAAAGCGCCTTGACAGAAGGTTATATGGATGCCATGACGATTGGTCCGCTTGAAGCTCTTCAAGCAGGCGTCAGCGGAGCACTGGCTCAAGCGGCAGCAGCAGCTTCGGGTATTTCGGGGCCACACAACGGTCCTCAAGATGCATTTCGGCATTGCTTGTGGGCATGCACACTAACCAAAATGATGGGTCTACAAAAAGGACAAATGTCCTTAGATGATCACGAAATCGCCGGAGGGGGCCCCTCAAACGAGAATATTATGGACATGGCAAATAATGCAGCTGGTCAGGCAGCTGCAAAGTGCAATGGTAGCTGCTGGGACCAATGCAAGAAAAGTCTTGGAGCGGGTGGTTTAACAGGACTTGGTGGTACGCCAATGAAACAGTAACTGTACTTTCGAGAAAGCCCTTTTGTGTTATTCAAACTCCTTGCCATCGACAAATGATTTATTGGTGGTTGAGTTGTTCTATACGACTGGGATGAGGTATACCAATCATGAATGGCAGATGTATGTTATCCCAGCAGCGCGTGTCCGAAGGGTTTAAAATCAGAAACACTATTCCGCCATAACTTGTTTCAATGTAGCAATCAACTTTGAGATTGTTCATGTGTCCGTTACCATCTTTAAACGAAATTGCCAGGTCCGAATCTGACTCGATTTTTGGGAACAGAATTGCCGATTGGTTTGTAGCTATCCGGACTTCTCTGGTGACTTCATTTGCAGCTGTAACAGTCAAATTGGTGAGGTTTTGACCTGTGTGGTTCACTATTAAGACCGTGATACAGGGCCAGATTTGACACACGTAAAATATCGAACAAATTAAAACAAGTTGCCACGTTTCAAGACGAAATTTCCTAGTTTCGGCAGATCTTTCGATCATAAAACATCACCTCACAATCGAATTATACGCGTGCTCTCGGATAAATGCGAACTGGTTCATCTCGAAATCATAACTCGACAATCCGACCGAGAAAGGCAACGCGAGTGTCATCTCAGTTTGGTCTGAATAATCAATGGCAAATATCGACGCGAGCCAGATCGCTCCCGCTCCGAAAGCATTGCAGCAACCGCCCTCTGGAATCTAGTGTTCACCCGGTCTAAACCAAATCCGCATCGAGCCTGATCGCCTCCGCACCCTCTGCATCTCAAGACTAGTAATACAGGTTTTCTAGTTATGCGTTTTGCAATTAATTTTCCATTTTCCTTTCGAGCCGTGGAACGATCTAAAGCCGAACAGCGACTGCGTTTTAGATAGTTCTTGGCGAGCAATGGATTTGCAAAATCTAAACTGGAACGACAGCCAGCTGCGGCGCAAGAGGTGAGTCAACTCACTTTAGCCCGCGACGTACTGGTCCTGGTGCAACGCGGCAGAATGTTCCTGTCTTACATCGTGTTGTCTTGAAGAACACGTCCCTGCTCGCTTGGATGAAGATAGTAAATGAGCGCTGCAGCGCCATAAGGTCGGCATATCGCCGAACTTGAATTTCTTTGCACTGACTGAAATCGAAGTACCTTCTCGGTTTTTAGACCTGAAATATACACAGCGCCTACATGGTTCGCCGGACCTACCCCAAAAATCAGGAGCGGCTGCTCATGCCAAGACTGACAATCAAGTTTATTGAAAGCAAAATTCATCCACCTCAACGCGGACAGATCATTTATCGCGATAGTCTTTTGCGAGGATTCGCTTTGAGAGTTACTCCGGGATCTATGTCGTACGTCGTGGAGTGTCGGGTCAATGGTATCAGTCGCCGTATAACGATCGGTCCTCATGGACCACTAACGCCCGAGTTGGCAAGGAAGGAGGCTCAAAAGTTACTGGCAATGATGACTACCGGTCGCGATCCTGTATTGGAGGCGGAGAAACAACGATTAGCGACTGTGACACTAGCGGAGGTGCTCGAGAAATATCTCACCATGAGAACATTGCGTCCTAACTCAATTAGGAGTTTTAAGCAAGTTTTAACACGATGCCTCGGCGACTGGCTGCACAAGCCAATTACAAGTATTACAAAAGAGATGGTTGAATCGAGACATCGGGAATTGACAAAAGTGACCAGGCAAGGATCGTCTGGGAAAGCTCAAGCAAATGTGGCGATGGAAAGGTTGAGTATTCTCATCAACTTCGCAGCAAATACATACGAAATCGATGGACGTTCGATCATTCAGAACAATCCAGTTGATAGATTGACCCAGATCCGCCCTTGGCACAGAATACCGCGACGACAAACTGTAATCCCCGATCATAAACTGGCGCTTTGGTATCAAGCGGTTGTGTCACTAAGAAACAAAAAGATCCGGGACTACTTATTGCTGCTTTTGTTTACCGGCTTGCGTCGCAATGAAGCAGCTTCGTTGACATGGAGCGATATTGACTTGGATGCAAAGGTTCTTACGGTGCGAGCCGAGATTGCGAAAAACCATCGTGAGCATCGCCTACCTCTCAGTGATTTTCTCTATACGCTTCTGATGAAAAGGAAACTCGAATGTTCTCACTCAGAGTTTGTCTTTCCTGGTCGTGGGCAAGACAGGCATATGATCGACTCCAAACATGTGATTTCACAAGTAGCGGAGAAATCCCGATGCCCGTTTATTATTCACGACCTTCGCAGAAATTTTCT
>PLZS01000143.1 GCA_003153555.1 Candidatus Melainabacteria bacterium
CTGTCCTTTCGATTGGACTCAGTATTTATGCTCGCTTCAGTCAGTCCGTCACGTGCATCGGGCTTCTTGCTACGGTTTCTGGTCAGCGCCGACCTGATGTTTCCGCAATGCCCCTCGGCTCAAAGCACTCAACATTTAGTGTGTGCTCACCGGTTATGTAATTAGTATAGCAAGCAGAGAAATATGTTCTAGTACCCCACAGAGTATTTAAGAATTGATTTTGATTTCTTGAAGAATGGCTAAGCATCAGTGTTAGATGGTAGCCTTTGGATTGACAAGCCCTCGGGCAACGGACAGGTATTCTCTAGTTGGTTGCATATATCTTCTGTACGACTAACGATGTTCTAGTAATACTATTGTGAATACATGAATGATGTCTGTGAAGGTAAGATGGGTGTCTATGTCAAGTTACTCAGGAATCATGAATAAAGGTGCACAATTATTTGCGCTGACTGCCTTATATCTTTGGGCGATTTTGGGCGCGAATGCCGCTTCGCCATATCAACAGGCGGCGGCGTGTATGGAAGCGCAAGATTTTGCCGGAGCCCTTGCGCACTCCAAAGAGGGGTTTGCTTCAGCCAAAACTCTTGCGGACAAGATTGGAAGCCTTTCGATGATGGCCGACGCAGCTGGTGCGCTGCATCAATATCCAGTTGTTATCCAGGCTATGAATCAGGCGATTTCGCTGATTGGCAAATCGAATCCGACGTTTTTAAGAAACCATTATTGGCGGCGTGGAAAAGCCTATTTTGCCTACGGAAATTACGATAAGGCAGTGGCCGATTTTTCTGCAGTTGACGGATTTCAAAAGAGTCCACGGGATGTTGTAAACCTCATGCGTGATCGATCGTTAGCTTATGAAAAACTGCATGAGTACAACAAAAGCGTTGCTGATTTAACAACAGGGCTAAAGTCTGTCGACGCCATCGTTGGCGTCAAAGCCGATGCCATTATGATCAGCCGAGTTAAAGGAGAAAAGATTCAGCTGCTCTATCAACGCGCGAAAGATCTTCAGTTAGCTGGCAAGGTTGATGATGCCAAACGGGATAAAGTTGAGGCGGATAGATTATCTGAAGACTTTTAGCGGATTTCCGGCGATATCTCTCGAAAATAATCCGATTATTTGCGCGAGCAAAAACACCACCCGAATTGCTTCGCGGTGGTGTTTAAGATACTGCCTGACTGTCCTTTCGATTGGACTCAGTATTTATGCTCGCTTCAGTCAGTCCGTCACGTGCATCGGGCTTCTTGCTACGGTTTCTGGTCAGCGCCGACCTGATGTTTCCGCAATGCCCCTCGGCTCAAAGTACTCAACTTTTATGTGAGTGCTCACCGGTTATGCAATTAGTATAGCGAGCGAAAAAATCTGTTCCAGTACCCCATAGACTATTTAAGATTTGATGCTTGGCATCACTGAAAGCAGTCTGTGATGCCAATTGTTGAATCGTCAATTATAAACATGCAGTGGATCAATTGGCTGGGTGACTACAACTTAGATTGTATATACTTTTGATAGCTGGTTGCGCGCGTGAGTATATTTCTTGTATGCAACAGATCGCATTTTGTAGCGACAAATTGCACCATTTCCAATGCTTTGTTAGGTGGTGGTGCGTTCTTTTATAAGAATGCTAATTGCTACGCTTACCAAGACGATTGCTATGCCGATATAACTTTCCAACGTGAGCACTGTGTTTTTCTCGAACACAGCGTCGACACCGAGAGCGATAATCGGAGTTACAAATGCCAGGGTCATGGCTGTAGAAAGTCGGACGTGTTTGAGCAGATAAAAGAAAGACGCAAACGCGATTAGTGTTCCAAAAATCGTCAAGTAGAGGAGCGCTAGTGTTGGTGCCAGGTTCCACGTGCTGATCATATATTTGCCACTCAATAGTGACGCGATCCACAAAGTGATTGATGCAGCCGCAAAAAAGATTGTGTTGCATGCGATAGCCGCAACATCATGCGCATATTTTTTCATTACCACGTTAGACGAGGCGTTGAGAACACAGACGATGGTCACTATGCCTACAGCTGAAGCTTGAGCAAATGATACTTGTAAGCGGTCATGAAAAACCAAAGCTACTCCGGCAATCGCGAAGATTGATCCCATGATTTTGATTTTAGATGTCGCTTCTGTTCTAGTTGCCATTGCGATCATTGCTGCGATCAATGGACCGGTCGCAGAAAGCACAGCGGCTAAACCACCAGATATTTGCTCTTCTGCCGAATAGAGCAAGCCATATCCTATTCCACTGATTCCGCCTGCAAACAGAATCCACTTTAATTCGAAAGATGTTGGCTTCTTGATCTTTCTGGACAGAGGAAGCCAAAGCAATGCCAATAGTAATGCGGAAAGAGTGAATCGCAGTGCAGCCGCGGGATAGGTAGGGAAACCGCCTGGTCCAATGCACACGCGTATTCCATACCAGGTCGTGCCCCAAATCGAAGCACATAATAGGTATGCCAATAGCACCTTTGCAGGCGCCTTTTTATCTTGTGGCTTGCCATCTTGCGATGAGTCAGGAGCGATTGCCGAAGAGTAAGCCTCTTCCTCGTTACACTGCTGCATTTGGATTCCTCTTGGCTTATGGTAGACATGCATGCCAGTGAAGTCAAATTCAATATCCTGCAAGCGCAACTGGAATTTCACGTGTGCGAGCACTACGAGCAGTATCAGCAATTGATCGATGTGCTTCAAGCCCAGTTGTCAAAGCAGCAATTTGAAGTGACTGCGCACGAAAATGCAGTGCGGTTATTTCATTGGCGAGAGACGTCCGCTAGACGACGAACATGTTTCGTGTGACGGTCCAGCTGTCACCAAAAAATCTTGAGCCATCTTGAATGACGACTAGATGCTTGTCTTGCATTTGTTGTGAAACGACCAGGGTGGTTTCGCAGTCAGGAAAGTCACGGCGCATGCGCTCGTTTACCATTTCTGCAAGGACTACAGCTCCGTCTTTAACGCCGGTAGCCGAACTCCGATAAAGCTGCAAGAAGTCTTCGTACATGCCCGCTTTAAGCAATTCGATTAAATCGTCTGCTTTTTCTCCAGGTACCAGCTCTTGTGATACATCGCTGACCATGAATAGTTCCTCGCTGACTTTTGTTTATCTATGCCCAGTCTGCGCTCTTTTTATGCAATCAATATTGATATTTTGGAATTTGCCAACCTGTGGCTGTTTTGAGCCTTTTATGTTGTAGGAAAGGGCGCAGATTGCGAACCAACTTAGACTGACTCTGTTGTCTTTGGAGACGTGGGACGATCGGCGTGTGGCCCTTTATCGATTGGACAATAGGCATTCGAAACAAGTTTACGGATAATGTTGAAGTAGATCGAGGATAAGAACGATCGCTGCCAAGTCTGTCAAGAAGCCGTGAGCGAGACTTGCCATCACGATTGAACCAGTTTTTCTGTAGACGATCGCTAGAAACGCACCATAAATGGCCAACAAGATAAAACCAAATTCCGCCCAACCAGGATAAACAACTAGACGAAGAATGAAATAGTGAAAGGCTGCATACATCACGGATGAACTGATAATACCGAAGTGCTTAAATGGAGTGTGCATCTGATCCAGTCTGTTCAAGATGACACCACGCCAAAACAATTCTTCCAGGGCAGAATTCACGAAAATTAAATCTAGACTCAATGGAATGAGGTGCTGTTTGTTAAAGCCTAGTTCGTTTAGCAGTGACATTACGCGCCTACTGTCTAAGAAAATGTAACCGAGATTGTCATAGAGCAAAACCGCTGCACCACTGAAAATTACTGCGCTCACGAGGAGCAGCAGCCATTGCTTTAAGGTTGGCATTATCAAGTCATTGCGCCAAAGCGAGAAGCCCCAAAAAATGCCGGGCACCAAGCAAACTCCGTGGTACAGCTCAAGGGTTAATACTGTGTTTTTTAACACGTACAGTCCGTACCAGATAATCACGCACGGCAGACAGGTCAGGAGCAAGACCATCACTGCAACCAAAGGCTTTTTTTTAGGCGGTTCGCTTAACAGCTGCCATCTCCAGTGAACCTTACTTGTTGTTGTTGGCTCTCATTCCTTGTAGCGTATCCCACGGATTGGGTTTAGCTGCGTTACTCGGATGGACAGTGGACGAGTGAATGGGAGGTGTTGTGGTGCTCGGAATATGGCGTACTGAAGATACAGTGTGAATGTGTTTTTTCAAGGTTGAAGAAACTGTCCGATCCTTTCCAGCCTTGTCGCTACCAATAGTTTCTTTAGGCTTTGGCGCTTGGGACGGTTGAGCCGCTACTGGGGCAGGTTGTGTGGGCAGTGCTTGTTGAGTTGGTAGAGGTTGTTGCGGTATTACTACTGGTGCTGGTGGCGATAAGGACAGATGAAAGATATTCGGCAGGGCATTGACCACGAAAGCAATGACGCAAAATGCCACCACCATAGCAATGCGATTCAGAGTCACAAGTGGTTTGCGGGCCTCAAGTTCCAAGTCTCTAATATTGCTGCGGACAGGTTTAGTCGTGGTCGGTGTTTTAGGTGCTAGCGTTGATGGTTCAGAGGGTGGTTGCGGTTTACTGACTTTGCCATTGCCTGTGGTGTCGTCAAAAAGTTCGTCGACATTTATTCCTTCCATTGGATCCAAAGCACGTCTAAAAAATTCGCTGGGTGTAGACGATTTCGGCGCACCACTTTCGGGTGCCGGAATAGTTTCGCCGGTTGATTGAGACCTACCTTTGCTTAGTGTTGGAAACGAGAGCAGGTCTCCAGAGTGTCGACCATGTGCTCCTCCACTAGCCTCAATAATCGCGTCTCGCAGTTCGGATGCCGTTTGATATCGGTCATCAGGATTTTTCGCCATTGTTTTGAAGATGACTGCTTCTATTTCCTTCGGAATATTTACGAGAGGATTAGTCTCTGCGAGAGGAGGTGGTGGCGTATTGATGTGAATTTGGATCAGCTCGTAAACTGTAGTCGCGAAGTGAAACGGATCTTTGCCAGTGAGCATCTCGTACATTACTGCACCAAAGGAATACAGGTCTGAGCGCTCATCTTCAGCCTTGCTCTGACAATGCTCTGGACTCATGTATGGCGGGCTGCCCCAGAGTTCACCAGACTGTGTCAGTCTGCGATTAGCGTCGTTGAGTTTGGCCAATCCGAAGTCTACAACTTTCACGAAATCCATTTCGTCATCCATCAAAACGATGTTGCCTGGCTTCAAATCGCGATGAATCACGCCTTTGCGATGAGCATGATCCAGTGCGCCGCAGACTTGCACAGCAATGCGCGAAAAGCGATCGACTGACATTGGCCCGTCTTGATCGATTAACAACTCAAGGCTGCGGCCACGCAGATAATCCATTACTACGTAAGGTTGATCGTCAGGTCCTATAACGCAATCGTAGACGGTGACTATATTTGGATGACTGAGGGCGCACAAAAGGTTGATTTCGTTTTGGAAACGCTCTCTATAGATGGGTTTAGCGTCGAGCTGCATGCGCAGGGTTTTAATCGCCACGTGTCTGTTGACGCGCAACTGGGTTGCTTTATAGACGACACTCATGCCGCCTGAGCCGAGCACTTCCTCAATCTGAAACCGTCCGTCCAAGACTGTTCCCACAAGGGGGTCAGTTCTTTTACGGTTTGGCCGAGGCGTTTGGCTTTTGGGTGGTTCGGACGTCACAACGTTTCTGTACTCTGGCACGGTACTCCCGCCCACTATATTCCCTTTAGCACCAACCTATTGCAATCTGATTTATGGACCTTGAAAACCTGGACCAGGCCCCTGTCCTCCGCCCTGTCCCTGTCCAGGTCCTCCAGGTCCGCCAGGTCCGCCAGGTCCGCGCCCGCCGTTCCCGCCGTCTTCCGGTTTAAAAGGATCAATGCCAAGGTCTTGTTTAACCACCGCCGTCATCTGTCCGATTAACTCAAATGCAGCGGGGTTTTGCCTAGCGGAAAACTTTTCCTCAACTTCCTGCTTGAGCAGTCGCAATTTGTCTCCGCGACTCCGGTTTCGCGACTCGACGCTCCTGATCCAGTTGTCGCTATCTTGCATATAGATTCGTTTGATTCGGTCTGCATTGGGGGGCACATAAGTATTTACCGGTGCTGTTGACGTGGTTGCAGCTGCAACAGCTGGTGTTGATGGAGCAGCATGCTGAGAGCTGGCCGTGGCGGGGACGCCATGTCCGTTCGCTGACTTCTTTGCTTGCTTAACCTGTTCTTCCTGCTCAGTCAATTTTGACTCAATAAAGTTTACTTTGTCGCTAACTTTAGAGGTGTCACCAGCTTGCACGGCGGCTTCGATTTCGCGAAAGATATTCTCGAAGGGAGTAACGCCTGTTCCCTGTTGGCGCAATCTCTTAATTCTGTTCCAGACTAAGAGCCGGCGCTCAAATTGCGTTCCCGGTTGAACATCAGGTGCGCGTTCTGGTTCGACGTCCATCAAGCGCAACGAGGCAAGCATTTTATCCGGCGAGATTTTACCTTTGCCGAAATCTTGAATTTCTTTGTTGGCAATGACAATGTAGCGTCCATCGCGCCCACTTTGAGAAAATAGAACTTTGACTGTTTCAATCTGACCTGGTGCAGCCTCCATCAAGGCTTTCGATATGAATAAAGCGTCAATTTTCAGATTCTGATCCGAGTTCTTAGTCTCTTCTTCCGCAAGAACAGTGACAGCAGGGCCGGTGCCTAGCACGGTGCTGCTTGTGGCCGAAACCTTCAAAGCAAGGTCTCTGAGCATGGCGTTCAATTGCGAGGTAGTCAGGTTTGCCGCCTGACAATTAAGCGAGTTGAGGAGGAAAGCCTGAATCACCACGCTGACAAAGAGTACGCGGTGTTTATTGGAGACCTTTTTAGTTAGGTGATCTCGGTTCATAATCATTTTAATGCCAAGAAATGCTTCCGCCTAAACCTTGGCTTGGAAGGTCCAGGCATGTCCGGACTGATACTGATTTTTGGTCACCGAATATAGTGCGAGATTGAAGAGAGCTGGAAGTTGATCAATCTGTTTGCGAGAAAGAGAAGTTCATCTCTTAAATCCCAACTGAAGTAATTCTCGTAGTAGGGCGAATTGCTTTGGAATTTTGGTGCCGAAAGTATCGAACAAGCCTTTGTGCGACTCAAGTTCTTTGAGCCATACCTTTTTGTCCACTGTCATCAGAACGTTGAACTTTTTCTTCGTGATTGTTTCGCATCCATTCCAATCAAGGTCTTCATAGCTCGGCATCCAACCCAGTTCTGACTGAACAGCGCCAGCTTTTCTTTGGGTTCGCTCGAAAATCCATTTTAAGACGCGGAAGTTTTCACTGAAGCCTGGCCAAATCACTTTGCCGTTTTCGTCGATGCGGAACCAATTAACAGAAAATATTGGCGGTGGCGACTTTACTTCGCGTCCCATTTGTAACCAGTGGCTGAAGTAGTCTCCCATGTTGTAACCACAATAAGAGAGCATGGCCATGGGATCCCGGCGTACCTCGCCGACCGATCCGAGCGCGCCGGTTGTTTCAGAACCGACAGTGGAGGCCAGGTAAACGCCGTAGTCCCAGTTAAAAGATTCGGTAACGAGCGGAACGGCTGTGGCACGTCTGTTCCCGAAAATAAATGCGCTGATTGGAACGCCTTTTGGATCGTTCCATCTTGAATCGAGCGAAGGGCAGTTCGCTGCAGGAACAGTGAATCGCGCGTTTTGTTGTGCAGCCGGTCTACCACAATAGGCAGTCCATGAATTACCTTGCCAGTCAGTCAGCTGAGAGGGAGGTTTGTCGGTTAGCCCTTCCCACCAGACGTCCCCGTCTTGAGTGAGGGCCACATTTGTGAAAATGCAATTCTCGCGCAAGGTGCGCATGGCATTTGGATTTGTCGTTTCGGAAATTCCAGAAACAATCCCAAAATAGCCAGCCTCTGGATTGATGGCATAAAGCTTGCCGTCTTCTGCTGGTTTGATCCAGGCTATGTCGTCACCGACCGTGGTGACTTTCCATCCACTCAAATCAGCTGGAGGCACTAACATAGCAAAACTGGTTTTTCCGCATGCGCCTGGAAAAGCCGCTGCGATGTACTTCTTTACGCCTTCGGGAGATTGAAGACCAAGAATCAACATATGTTCTGCTAGCCACCCCTCATCGCGAGCCATGGTAGAGGCAATTCTCAAAGCCAGACTTTTCTTGCCTAACAAGGCATTGGCACCATATCCAGAACCGTAGGACCAGATCTCACGCGTTTCAGGAAAATGACAGATGTATTTTTTATCTGGATTGCACGGCCACGCAACGTCAGTTTCGCCCTCTGCAAGTGGTTTACCGACACTGTGCAGACAATGAACGAATTCGCCGCTTAGTCCAAGAGCGTCCACAACCTTTTTGCCCATGCGACTTAAAAGACGCATGCTCGCGACGACGTAAGGCGAGTCTGTAATTTGCACGCCTATTTGAGAAATTGATGAGCCGAGCGGTCCCATGCTGAACGGCACTACGTACATTGTGCGTCCGCGCATGCAGCCGGCAAACAGTTTATTCATCACTGTTTTCGCTTCATTTGGCTCCTTCCAATTATTGGTCGGACCGGCATCATCCTTTGCCTGCGAACAGATGAAGGTGTGATCTTCAGCTGGTGCAACATCGGAGCTGTGTGTGCGAGCGAGAAAACTATTTGGACGCAATTCTGGGTTTAAACGAATCAGCATCCCGCTTTTCGTCATCTCAGAACAGAGAGTGTCGTATTCTTCTGGTGACCCATCGCACCACTGTATTTCGTCCGGCTTGAAAAGCGAGGCGGCTTCTATCACCCATCTTGCCAACTTGATGTGTCGAACTGAATAGCTCGCGTTTACCTTGACAACCGGATTTGATGACAGTGTGTTTATCATAGAGTCGCAAGCCTTTTGGGAAAGTGCACCTAATAGACATGCAATGATACATCCGAGCTTCTTTACTTCAAGAAATATTACTGATTTATTCAGAACCTTGAACGCGGGTTGTCATGAGATGCGGGGCTAGGCCCACTAGCGGTTCGAGCATTTCCTTGGATGGAGACTAAATTTGCGCATCCTTAGATAGTAGTTAAGTTGGTTTTATATGCTCGGTAATAGCGAAATTCATCATGTTGCAATCATCTGTTCGAACTACGAGCGGTCCAAACGTTTTTACACTGAAATTCTTGGATTTCCGATCATCAAAGAAACCAATCGAATTGAGCGAGGTTCGTTCAAGTTGGACTTGAAGGTCGGGAGCAATTCTCAAATTGAGCTCTTTTCCTTCCCCGCACCTCCATCAAGAGTCTCGCGGCCGGAAGCTTGCGGGCTGCGGCATCTTGCCTTTCAGGTGGATGATGTGGAAAGTGTTCGAGAAGAGCTACAGCGAAAGGGAGTGGCGACTGAAGAAATAAGGGTGGATGAGATCACTGGCAAGAAGTTTTTCTTCTTTAGTGATCCTGATGATTTACCGCTTGAGGTTTATCAGCGCTAATGTGCGCTGTTTTTCAAACATTGCTTCCCTCATGGTTCCGTTTTTTGCCCTGCTGCTATGTACCGCCTAAAATTATTGAATTTGAGCAGTGTAAGCTAGTGCGTCCAACAAAGGAGTGAACATGTCGTCCGAACAATCGAAATTCAATTGGCTTAGATCTGGAATAACACTTATCGTCGCAGTGTCGCTAAACATAGCGGCTTTCGCAGATGATGGTCGCTCAACTCCTGAGCAATTTGCGGAGTTGTACATGAAAACTTTCAATGCAAAAGATCTGCCCGGATTGCGCAAACTTCGCTATCCTGTGAAAGGCAAGTCCGCTATGCAAGAAATGATTGATGGTATCACTGAAGGTACTATGAGCGAAGGTAATAAGTTTACCAAGTTTGAAATACTCCCTCCAAAGCCTGACATGGATAAGGCCAACATGGGTCCCGATGGATTGTTTTATAAAGCCAACTTGAAACCAACGCACTTACTAAAACTTAGCGCTGTTGCCAAAGATAATTCGATGTCAACGACAATACCAATTGGTATCAAGGATGGTATCTACTATGAAGTAGGCGTTGAACCTGCTCCTGGTGACACTCCAGCCTATGGATTTGGTTGGCAACGAGTTGCGCTCCCACAAAGCACATGGTCTGTGATGATGCCGAATGAAGCAGAACCAGGCAAAGCAGCGTTGGAGAAACAATTTGGCAAAAATGCCGCGAATAATCCTGACGCTTACGGCGTCGTGAAGAATACTGCCGATATCAAAACGACCCAGCGCTGGGCTAGATGTGGCGAGGAAGGCAAACGAGTCAATGACGCAAATAACAAAGAAACATACAGGGCCGCTTGCACCACTTTCACTCCTGAGACTTTGAAAAAGTGGTTCGATGATCCGAAAAAGAATATTGATGACGCCGTTGATTTAGCGTCGAGGCAAAACCAGGGCACGGTGGTTCAGAAAACTGACATCGACTTGGGTGGTGCCCCAGGAAAAGCTTATGAAATCAAAGACAAAGACGGAACACTTGAGCTCGGTAGAGTTTATTGGATCAAGGATGCGCTGTACGAATTGACTTTTTCCAGCAAGAAAGACAAGCCAGACCAAGATGGCGCAAATAAGTTTCTAACTTCGTTGGAAGTGAAATAAGGTTGGAAGTAGATAAAAGTCGCTTTAGGTTCCGAGTTCGCGGATTATCGAAATGGAGCGCGGGACTCCAGTCCCGCCTCGAACTTCTAGTACCTGAAGAAGTGATACCAAAGACGGGACGTGCGATCCGTTTGGGATGCCGGCTTACTTAGTTTGGGATTTGGTGGCGCCCGAGTCTAATACTGACCTGTCGCTCTTCCGTGTGCTGACGGAGGGTCAACGCAAGGATTTTGGATCAGTCCGTTTTTACCCATTGTCCAATTTGGATTTATATTTCCTGCTGTTATCACAATTGGTGAAGTGTCTACCACTGTTGTGGTTGCGGGCAGAAAAACAGATCCATCTTGAGAGTATTGCTGGGAAATAATTGTGGGAGTAACTGCGGGGATCTGCTGATATGACTCTTGTTGTATTTGAGGTTGAGGCGCAGGAATGTAGGTCGATGGAGTGCTTATCGCACCAGCGGAGTACGTATCTAAGGTGACGGTTTGCGCTGGGGCCGGTAGCAGACTCGGAAGAGAATGCGGCGCGGATTGTGACACTTGTGATGCTACAGATGTGGCGGGCGCTGATGAGAAGTGAGCCATCGCTGTGACGCATGCAGCGATACCAACACCTATCCCGATCATCATTCCTACAAACAGTATGACGAGACCTTTTTTGCTCGATTTCTCGGTGGCAGTCATTTTTAGAACCTATATTTTGCGAAGTGGGCGAAGGGAGTAAGATTAAAATACTCTTGTAACCTCTCTGGTTCCATGGCTTTTTTACGCACGGTCAGCGTAATTCTCCCCATGAGAGCGCACTCTTTCAGGAGCGTTTCAAGGTTTTCTTCTGGACATGTCTTAAATCGATTTGGCTATTTCGCGATTTTGCTATTTCGACAGTAGCGGGAATCGTAGGAACTCTCTGGGTCCGAAGTCTCCAACTGGAGCGCCAGATCCGAAACCATTGACTGGTTTGCCGGATCCGAAATTGCCTACGGGTTGGTAAAACCAGTTATTGCGATTCAAGCTTTGGTCGATGCTCTTCACGACGACTATATCTCCAGGCTTTACTAACTCTGTGTCTGGAGTGACGAGGCTCTTAGCATTAATGCGACGATTGCCTATAGATCCGTCTTCCTTCATGGTCGAAACGATGATTGAACTGGCTGCGTTAGCGAGTCCACCAGCCTTCATGATGATGGTTGATAGCTTCTCCCCATCGTCTTGGATTGGAAATAGACCTGGATGTTTCACTGCACCCATTACACGCACTTTGTCTTTGGTGGTGGTGACTTTGCCGAAATCATTGGTTCTAAATTCGGTGCCTTCCGTCGGCACATAAACGACATCGCCTGGCATAAGAACCAAGTCCTCTTTTTTGTCGCCGTCAAACATGAGTTTCCAAAGATCGACATCAATAACTTGTTTAGGATGAAGTCTAGTGACATGAATGTGTCTAAGATCTGCGGTGACTTTCAATCCACCACCCATCTCAAGAGCCTCAGAAATGGTCAGCGACTTGCTAATCGATGAGCCGGCGCTCTGGGATTCTTCGTTAGACTTCGTTGTGGAGTAAAGCCCAGGATGGGTAACCTCACCGAGCAAATAAACTTGCGTCGGTCTAGCTCGGTTGAGTTCAATTACAATGTGTGGATTAACAAACCATTTTTTTGCTGACTCATTAACCAATTTGCTGAGTTGATCAACCGTTAAACCAGCTGCGTCAATCACTCCCGCATAATTAATCACAGCAGTTCCATTCGGTAGAACTGGTGAACTTGTTTCGGAGCCATCGCTATTTTTTATGGATAGTATATCGCCAGGACCAAGTACATAATCTTTGCTCATTTGCGCTGCGGCCGCAAACGCGCTGGACACCAGTCCGAAGCCGAGTCCAACCATAATCAGAAGTACGGAAATATAATTCATCGTCCACCGTTACCAACTTGAGAAGAATAGCACTCTCTGCTGCACAACACGAGTTTGGTCATTTCACAGCGGGAGGAAGACTAACAATGGGATTGCCGATATTGGCTTCTTGCAAGTATTCTAGAGAATCGCTCTACAAAATGTTTATGTTTGCTCTCGAAGTTAACGCAATGTCGTCCAAATTTCAACGCCTCATTTTCGCCTCATTGTTTTGATGACGATGAAAATTGCGGTTAGCATCAATGCGATGATCAGACACAGCGAGAATGCCAGTGGTAGAGATATTGGACTCGGTCGTGTGCTCGCTGGTTGCTTTTTAGGTACGACAATTGGCTGCCGATCTGCAGGTACTTCAGTACTGTTTGTTCCTTCTGTAATTGTCGTTGCCGTTTTCTGCTGGTCATCCAATTTCGCGGCTCGTTTAAAATCAGTTTCAGCTAGTGCATTTTGTCCCAATCTCTTGTACCAATTGCCCCTCTTTCGGTAGGCCTCCGCATTGTCCTGAGTCTTGTTTATTGTGTGTGAATACGCCGCTATGGCAAGTGCGCCAAGCTGATTTTCAAGGTTCCTTCGCGTAAATTTTGGCAAACTGTTTCGACCTTGGCTTTGCAAAGCAATCGCATAGATCGGTGAAGATGGCGACAAGAGATCGCATACAGCGGCGTATGGCACATGCACAGTTTGCTCAGGAAGTGTGCACGCATTCACTACTTCTTCCGATCCAAAGTGAATATCTATACCCGTCTTTGATAGCGTGAAGTCCTCATTGTTCGCAGTCGTTCCAGATTCAGTCACCACGAATTCTCTGCGGTGCACCAACTCGCTCAACGAAAGTACTGATAGCAAGTCAGCGTATGGAACTGACTTCCGGAAGATACTTCCGAGAGTAATGATTTCCGAACGTTTGGGACAGTAGTTGAAAGGCAGCACTGTTACCAACGGTCTCCCGCCTGGAGGACAGCGATTCTCAAACTGAAAACGGATGCTGACGATTTCTGGAGTCGTTATGGATACTTTGTAGCCACCGTCAAAAGAACTTTGTATTGTCTCACGTCGCCCAGCCGTGAGAAACTCCTTTATGCGTGCTTTCATCAATTTCACGATTTTGATGTTTATTGCGGATGAGTGCGGAACCCCCTCAATTTCCGGATAATGCACGTTCACTTGGTACAAAGGCTCGTGCTTGCGAATTGCTGCTTTGTGCACATGGGGAGTCGTGGTCGCGCTGACATAGCAAGGCAAACTATATACCACTGCCAGAGCGTTCAAAGCGAACAGAATGGACAACTCTAGATGCGTTCGTTGCGTTGGTTTTAAATGTGGTGTATGACTCATGTTAACAATTGCATTTGTTGATTTCTTGGGATTGCATCGAGGCGCACTACATTATGCTTGTTACCTCAACTTGCGCACGTTGGAACTCATTGTCGTTCATACTGACTCTAACAGCACTTCGGAGCCATTGCTATGCTCTATGCTATGCGCCCGGTTGCAGCTCGGAAAGCTGGGTAGATCTAGGGCAGTACGACTAGATGACCGAGCTCATTTTTTTTCGATCCTATTAGTTCCGCAGGGTAAATTCCACATGGTGTAACTTATTTACTAATAAGTTACCCGTAAGTTTCGGTACGCTCGCTGCATTCAGGTTGCCAGCAAAATCATGCTCTTAGAGAATGGACTTGTTCGGCGGCTCCGCTGAATAAGGGTTTATCATCATTTAGAGATGCTGATCAAAGAAGGAGAGCATTTTACCCATTGCGAATTCGCATGTTTGTGACTGTTTCAATGCGAAAAAATGGTTTGCGTGTTCAAGAGGAAGAAATTCCACTTCAACGTTGGCGGACTTTAGCGCCGATGCTAAAGTTTCTGATTGTTCGATGGGCATCGTTGTGTCATTTATTCCATGCGCTAATAATGTTGGTATGCCGGTTTTCACATATGTCAAAGGTGATGATTTTATATAAGCGGGAGATTTGCTGTCAGGCAATTCACCCATATATTGCACGACATAAGCTCCCTCTAACTTCGATAAATCTGTGGCCGGACAAAATGCGACTACGGCTTTGATTATTTTTGACGTTGTGACGCGACCAGGCAAAAACGTTTTTGCAGGAGCGTATCCCGCCAGGAGTGCCAGGTGTGCTCCTGATGAAATTCCGAAAGCACCAATCCTTGCCGGGTTAATGTTGTACCTCTTTGCGTTTTGAAAAAGATACTGGACTGCATTTTCTACGTCTTCCACGTCATTTGGAAAACCACCACCGTCGGGTTCCAGTCGGTAGTCGATTGAACATGCGGCAATGCCATGTCTCGCTAGCAGCTGAGAGCAACCTACTTCAAAGGAGCCAGCCTTGGAACCAGATCTCCACCCACCTTCATGCAGAACAATCACCGCTGAGGTTGGTTTAGTTACGGCTGGTAAGTATAAATCAGCCATCCATGCTTTATTGCCCAACTTGTAAGGCACATTGTGCACCACGTGCGGTGCACCCTCGGTTGCTGCAGCAATTGGCAAAGTAGATTTTTGGGACTCGGATTTTTCAGATAGAGTCAAACATAATATGAATGCAAGCCAAGTGGCTTTGACAGTTTTGATTTTCACGGATTTCCTTTTGGCAAATGCTTCGCTCGGGTCTGGCGTTATAAGTCGGGCGAAACATAACTCGATGAGAGGCAGTGCTTCTTCAGACGTTCAAGACATTGTAACTCATCCCGGTCTGGAACTGGTGTGGACCAATGAAGGACATGTTGTCTGAGCATTTTGCGTTCGATGGCATAGTACTATTAGCTTCGAAATAATTTAATGGGGCAAGAAAGACAAAATGATCTACTCACTGCGCGTCTTACATCTCGGGATCGCGTCGATTCTTATAGCTACTCCCTGCCTTGCAGTCAAAAGCGACATTCTTGTCACACCGGGAGTTGGCATAGGTATCGCTAAGCTTGGCATGAAGCAAATGGAAATGAAAAAGGCTGCGGGCAATTTTGATGCATCTTACTCGCTTCCTTCTGGCATCAAGGTGGAGCGGGCAGACTGGAAGGAAGATGGACTAACTACGATCGTGCTTAAAGTGTTTTATGGAGCTGACGGAAAAGCGATTCAAATCGGTTCAGCTGCCTCGACTCCTGTCACTGCAGATGGTATCAGCAAGAAATCGACCATTGGTGAACTCGTGTCTAAACATCCCAAGTTGAAACTCACCGAATATCAAGCAAAAAGCGGGCGAGTTGATTATTATGATGACGTTCATAAGGGAATTACTTATGAGTTTAGAAGATTGGATGACGATTTGGCGAGGCGAATGTATGCCATCATCGTCCACAAGCCAGGTGTTCCTGTGATTTCCGATGCGGATGAGGTTCAGTTGAAGTAGAGTCCATAGAAGAGAATGCCGCAGCAGATCAAGCGAATCAAATGTTGAAAGGAGCTCGAATGGGTGTTTATGAAAAGAATTCCGCAGATATTTGTTGGACTGGTTGCCGTTTCCGTCATTGCAATGCAGCTACAGGGCGGTGCTCGCGAAAGTGTGACACCAATGTCCATTGATGTCCACGTTGCCTGGCTTAGCGAAAGGATCAAAGAGGCAAAGTCAGTTAAGCCTGGAATGTCTCGAAAGGATTTATTGAAGGTCTTTGAGGTAGAAGCAGGCTTGCAAGCAATGCTGCCAACCCGATATGCCTTAAAGAGCTGCCCATTGATGAAGGTAGACGTTACCTTCGACGGTGCGGGAAAGCGTAATCCAGAAAAGCGCCCGGTTCCAGTTCAAGCCGATGCCGAAATGACTATTCTCACAATATCGCCGATTTATGTTGATTATGTCATTACGGACTGATTGATTCCTACACCATATGCGGTTGTTCATGAAGCGGGGTTGATTGCAGACAGCGAGAACCTCGACGGCGATGCGTGCCGTTCAGGTTATGGGCGTAAAAAAGCGCAAGTAGCATGTGATGCTGCCTTGCGCTTTTAGTCAATTGATCGGCTTAACCTGCGGTTCTGCGTCGTGGAGCGCGGAATCTTCTTGAGGCACCACTTCTTGGTTTAGAGGACCGGTTCTGGTCTGATGAATCATTTTGCTGAGGGGCATTCGGATCCATCGGTCGACCGGTAATCTTTTCGATGTCTCTCATGAGATGGCGCTGGTCGGCGCAAACAAACGAAAGTGCTATGCCTGAACGACCTGCTCTGCCGGTTCTGCCAATGCGGTGCACATAATCAGCGGCTGTCATCGGCAAGTCGTAGTTGACTACGTGACTGATGGCTGGGATATCCAGACCACGGGCAGCAATGTCTGTTGCCACAAGCACAGCAAATCTGCCTTCACGATAGCGAGCTAGAGTTTTTTCACGTTGGCTTTGCGAGATATCGCCGTGTATTTCCTCAGCAGTTACGTTCGAGGCACAAAGTCTCTTGCGAATCTTCGCAGCTTTACGTCGAGTCTTTGCAAAAACCAATACCGAATGCATTTCTGGTTCATCTTGGATCAGTTGAACTAGAAGCGCATCTTTACCGGCTTCGTCTATATGATAGATACGTTGTTCGATTGTGCTTGGCTCCACCTGGCTGGTGTTGACTTGCACTGTAACTGGATTGGTGAGAAATTCGGCGGCTATGCGCTCGACAGTTTTGCTGATCGTTGCTGAGAACATCAGGGTTTGGCGACGTTTGCCCATCTCCGTGACGATTCTGCGCACTTGTGGCAAGAATCCCATGTCCAACATGCGGTCAGCTTCGTCAAGAACTAGCATTGTAACGTTGGTTAGGTCTGCATTGCCGCGTTCGATGTGGTCAAACAGACGACCTGGTGTTGCTACGATAACATCAACTCCACGTCTCATAAGTCGGGTTTGTTTCTCGTAGCCAGTGCCACCGTATACGGTGACAGTTCGCATTCCTGAATTGTTTGAGAAACGCTCGAATTGGCTCTGTACCTGTAACGCCAATTCACGTGTGGGAACAAGAACGAGGCATCGAGGCTTGCGTTCAGAGGTGCCCTTCAAATTTTGAATAATCGGCAAAGCATATGCAGCGGTCTTGCCGGAGCCGGTTTCAGCCGAGGCCATGATGTCGCGACCAGCTACAATGATGGGAATAGCTTTTTGTTGGATTTCGGTCGGTTCCGCGAACCCAAGCGCTTCAAGAGCAGCAGAAACTCGCTTGGTCAATCCAAGTTCAGTAAAATTCATTATCAGTCCTTTATGGAAGCCGGCTAATTAGCCCGCTTAAACAACAGTAGGTTCCCTAAAAAGCGACGGGGACTCAATCTGTTGTTTCCAAAAGGTGAAACCCACAATCCACGATGCTGAACTAAAAGTCGGCATCGGACTCATCAGAGGCCTGCAATTATGTCACTGTTGGGCCTTCGATGTCAAAATTTGCGCCAATTACGCTTCATAATCGGTGATGAGCATATGATAATGACGCGTCCCCGAAGTCTTCGTTGGCTTAGCTTTACGGAGCTCACTACAAATACTCTTGCACCGCCAATGATACCTATAGTAGGAGTGCAGGCGGATATTATCATTTGGTTTCTTGGGCTAACTGTGCGGCCGCGAGTCCTGATCTGTTGATTCAATTTAGCCTAGTCGAGCCCTGTAATTTGGTTCCGAACTCACAATTGTCTTATTAGGGATGTGACAAAGTTCGTGAAATTGGGAAAAAGCGAAGTGCGAACCTCCCGTAGTATTTTGAGAATATGAGCCGATGGATGCCAATCCCTATCTTCCAATGGTCCTGTTTGTGGTCATTGTCGCACTTTGGTTTCGATTTCAGTTTTGGGTTCATCAAAAGGTCAAAGAGGGCGCCAAGCTTACTTCCGAGCAATTGCGCTGTCATGGAGTCTGGGTCGGCGAGCTACAAGGTTTTGCGTTTTACTTATGTATCCACGAGATTGGGCAGTTCGTTGAAGGCATTTACTTTGAGAATGGCAAGCAAATGCTATTCTCCGGTGCTTACGTAGCGCCTGAATTGTCGTTCGATACATTGAGCGAAGACGGTTCGACAAAGTCTTTTTTTGGTTCTGTAGCGCTTGACGGGGCGAGCATCTCTGGGCAATGTTCGGATTTTGATGTCGAACATGAGTGGTCCGCGAGGCTAATATCTCTTCCTGTTGATACCAACAAACTGCAGTTGGATGTGTTGAGCAAACTAGCGCTCACCTATATGCCACCAGAAAATCCAGAACTCAGGGCTAAGATCTTAGCTGACCCTGAGGGACTGTCGATTCAGCAGAATGAGGACTACTCTGGCACATCACCTCCTTCAATGCTCCGAGCAACCCCCTCCGATAGTCCCACCGAGATCGGGAATTCTGCAAAGAATCTCGCTGCCGAACCCCAACTAACACCCAATCAAAAAAACTGCCAGGGTGTTTGGGAAGGGCTAATGGCTGGTCAGCGATTCAATTTTTGCCTTCAGCAAACGGGGCATTTTGTCGAGGGCAATATCCAGCAAGGTGACGACGTGACTTTGTTCACCGGCTCTTACAATGCACCTGTTCTGCGGTTCGAAAAGACTAATGCTGATGGAACGGACGTTTTATTTGTCGGTATCTTGGATGCTACAGGAAGAAAATTTATCGGTACGTGTTCGAACTACGCATCTTCAGTAGAGTGGTCAGCTATCCTTACCTCCTCAACAGTTAGTGCAAGTTCTCTTTCGCAACCAATCAGGCAATTGATCAGTGACAGACAGGATGAGAGAACTGCAGCAGCGGTTCCGGTCTCAGTGACAGAATCAGTGGCAGTCCAGATCCCGATCGAAGTCCCAACTCCAGTTCGGATGCTAGCACCAGCCCCAGTACCAGTCCCAGAATCACAACCAGACCCCGACGCGGAAGCTTTTCAACAACCGGCTGAGAATTTGTGTCCAAACTGCCAAAGCTCTTTGAATCCCGCGTTTCAATTCTGTTTGCATTGCGGCCGTGCCCAACCCACCTAATGCCTCCTCGTGACACTTTGAATGTGTGTCATTTAGCCTTGAAATTATTAAGTAACGCTAAAGAATCTGTTGCTTGGAAGAAGTTGCTGGCATTATAGTTGCCAACAGCCGGACGTCTAGGTCGGCAGGTTTCCCAAGATTCTTACTTACTACGTTAACAAGCACAGGCGGCGAAAATCGTCATGGCAATCAAACTATTACCGGCGCGTGAAGATCTCATGCAAGAGCTGAAAGAAATGGAAGAGCATCTTTCATGCAAGCAAAGTGCGATGAGGAATGCTCCTGAGCGCACTCGGAAAAGATTCCCTCGTTTTACGATCAGCACAGAGATGTCTTGTCGCAGCATTCTCGGCGAAATCGCCCCGGCTGCGGACGTCGTAGATTAATTTGACGCTGATGATTCGAATTAAGCTGAAATAGTGAACTAGAAACTAGCATCCTGACTGGGTTCTGATTTGTCCCACATATTTCCGTCATGCACCTCAGCTATTTTCTTGCAAACAGCTAGTCTCGGTTCCTGTGTCTGGAAGGTCTTTTCTCAGGCGCTGAAACATTTTGAAGATGTGGTTTGCAGCCATCATGTCGAAGCCTAGGTTCAACCACTAGTCATTGCTCGTTATTGCCTATGCATGTTCCTCCGTGATACTAAATATAGTGGCACTAAATTTCTCATTTGTTTGGAAGTCTAGTTTGATTATTCCAAGAAAATCAATATCGATTTGGCTGCTAACAAATATCTTTTTATGAGCAGTGTGATATCGTATTTGGCGAGTTCGCGTCCAAGTAAGACGCCGGTTTGTAGACAGGCAAGCGAACCGGGTTGAACCCGGTTTTCATGAGTCGGTTTGGCATCACGCACTACTATTTTTGTTGATCAATTGAGGAGAAAAAAATGAGCCAGACCTTAGCGCAACCAAAAACGCCTTTGCTTACTGAAGATGATGCTTATCAAATTGGACTTGAAGCGTTCACTTACTTTTATCCGATGCTCAGCCTTGAGATTACGCGTCGCCAGTGCACAAATCTCGAGTCTGGTAAAAAGCCTGGATTTGGCCCAGCCAATACTTTTTCTCACGTCCGCGCTTATCCTGATGCGGACTTTAGAACAGTCGTTAGACCAAATTTCGATACGCTCTATTCAGTAGCTTGGTTAGACCTCACGGCAGAGCCAATCATCCTTTCAATTCCAGACGCAAAAGACCGTTATTATCTGATGCCCATGCTCGATATGTGGTCGGATGTGTTTGCCTCGCCCGGTTGGCGGACCAGTGGTACGGGCGCGCAAACATGGGCAATCGTGCCACCAAAGTGGACGGGCAAACTTCCTGATTCAGTCGGGCGAATTGAAGCACCTACGCTGTTTGCCTGGGTGATAGGCAGAACAAAAACTGATGGACCTGATGACTACGCTGCGGTTCATAAGTTTCAGGACGGTCTCTCCCTGACACCGTTATCCCAATACAATAAAACTGCCACCCCAATCTCCGCAAAAATTGATAGCAGTGTTGATATGAAGACTTCACCTTTAGAGCAAGTAAATCAGATGCCCGTTGCTGAATACTTCGCGCTCGCAGCCGAACTGATGAAGAAACATGCTCCCCATATTACAGACTGGTCACTGCTTTCCAGAATTAAGCGAATTGGTATCGAACCAACGAAAAGTTTTCAGATCGAAAACTTGGATGTTAATAATCAAAAAGCGCTGGCAAAGGGCGCCGCTGCCGCATTGAAACTGATGTATGAAAAGTTGAAGATCATGGGACGGCCTGTTAATGGCTGGAACATGAATACTGATACCATGGGCGTTTATGGCAACTATTATTTGAAGCGTGCTGTTGTTGCAATGGTTGGATTAGGAGCTAATCAGCCAGAGGATGCGGTTTATCCCCTGAATTTTGCAGATGCTGACGGCAAACCATTGCATGGTGACAACAAGTATGTTCTTCACTTCGGCAAAAACGATTTGCCACCAGTGTTTGCTTTTTGGTCAATCACCATGTACGACCAAGATGGCTTTCAGGCAGCTAATTCATTGAACCGTTTCGCAATCAGCTCGTGGATGCCACTAGTAAAAAATAGCGACGGATCATTAGATATTTACATACAGAATGAAAATCCAGGTGCTGATAAAGAAGCTAATTGGCTTCCTGCACCGAAAGTACAACTTGGCGTCACCATGCGACTTTATGCTCCGAAGGCAGAAGTGCTCAATAACGATTGGAATCCACCTGCAATTAGGATCGTGAAATAGAAATTCGGTTAATCTCGCTTTTCTTAGTTGTGTCGATTTGGTTTAGCATTTCGGCGCTAGCCAAATCGACACTTGTTCATCTCAGTACTTTTTCGCGCATCAACGTCTATCGCAATTTGGTCTATGCACCTGGGCGAAATGAGTTGAACACTCTGGATATTTACGTACCGAAATCTGGTGAAAAGCACCCTGTTGTAATTTTCGTTCATGGGGGCAACTACAATTCTGGCGATAAACGCACCAGCGTTTACCATAAGCCGATTGCATTCACTTCCAAAGGCTTTGTCTTTGTCAGCATTGACTATCGTCTTTCGCCTAAAGTGAGGTATCCCGCTCACGCTCAGGACGTGGCCAAGTCAATCGCATGGGTGCGCAAAAATATAAATCGCTATGGTGGCAATCCAAATCGTCTCTACTTAATGGGGCATTCAGCAGGTGCTCAACTGGCTGCGTTGGTATCAACTGATGGAAGATTTCTTGCTGCTGAAGGACTTAAACTGACTTGTTTGTCTGGGGTTGTGCTGCTCGATGGTGGCACCTACGATCTGACTTCTACTGCTCGATTTTCAGAGAAGCATGACATGCTGTTCGCGGCCTTCGGTAAAGATCCGCATGTGTGGTGGCAGGCATCACCTCTCAATAACATCAGCGAAGGAAAAGGAATACCGCCGTTTTTGATTCTGTATAAATCCGGCCGATTGGACGGATGGGCTCAAGCCCAAGCTTTCAGCAATGCGCTTCGAAATGCTGGCGTCAGCACCGATCTAAAGTCGTTCAATAAATCGCATGCCGCTCTGAATGAGCAGATAGGTGGTACGCAAGATATACCGACGAAGGATGTTTTAGGGTTTTTGAGCAACCAACACTAATAGCCCGAGAGAGCACTCATTGGTCATGGGCGGGCAACGCGTGAATGTCCAGCAAAAGATTCGTTAGCTGGCCATGCCCTCTTGCGGATCTATGCATTCCAGAATTTCAGCCAGCTTTTTCACGTCACGTGCTGCTCTGGTGGCCAACTGGCGGGACGGTATATCGAAACGGCTATGGTTGTCTTCGAATTCCCTAAGCTTTGCAGAATATGTGAATTCGAGAGCTTCTTGAATAACCAATAATTGTTCTGGGGTTAAGTACATGCCCGCTCCTTGTTCGAGTTCCTTATGCTCTGAGAATACTAGGCTAGGCTGCGAAATATCTGCAGTCTATTCTCTTCTAGATTAAATTCATCAAAAAGCTTGCGTTATCGGAAATTCGTTACCCGTCACCATCTGCGGTGCAACAGATGACGTAAACGCCGCTTGTGACGTTCTTTCGTACTGCTAACCGTTTCTGGTGGTACGAAAGTATATACGATGGTGTCAAAAGGTGTTTCTTTGGATAGCTTCTGGATAGTTGGTAGCAGAGATGGTGATCGGAATTGGTTTTAGTTGCGGTTGGTTAGGCTCGTAACCGATTGGAAGAGCTTCATGCACAGAACTCGCCATGCCCAACGCTTTCATCAGGCGGATGGTCATCCAGGTGACATCAATCTCGTGCGGTCTTAGCCCGCTGCGAGCGGACCCAGGAAAAGCGTGGTGGTTGTTGTGCCATCCTTCTCCGTTGGTAAAGATAGCCACCCACCAGACATTCACGCTGTCATCTGCCAGGTCGAAGTTCTTGTATCCCAATTTGGGAATGTGGCAGACAACATTCAGGAATAATGGTATTTGAAGTACGAAAACCCCTGCAGCTAGACTGGCAAGAGCGATTGTCCAGCCGAAACAGACTAACAAAAGCACTCGAAACAGTATGCCAATTGACAATGCGACCACGTGCGATTTGTGCCAATCGCTGCGTTCGAGCAATCTGTAAATCGGATCGTTGATCAAGTCTTTGGCTTGTGTGGCTGGGTCCATGTAGCTGGGATAATTCTTTCTTTTGTAAATCCAGCGGTAGTATGCATTTAGCCAGCTATAGCGTGGCGCATGAGGATCGCGCTCTTCATCAGTGTACCGATGATGCGCTCGGTGCACGGTCGCCCACCAAATAGGCGATCCCTCAAAGCACAGATAGCCTCCTAGAACCCAGAAGTATTCGGCGAGCTTTGTGCTCTTGAAGGTTCGATGCGCTAGGAGCCGATGATAGCCAAGGGTCACACCTAGTGCGTGCCAGAGATAAAAGAGGAAAAATGCAGTAATAAAGGTTGTCATAAGGTCACTTCGAGCAATATTGGAGCTTTATACACTCCACTCTATCACGTGATTACAATTTGTAGTTGCGCGGCTACAAATTGTAATCACGGCCGTTGATGTTCCGGCGAGCCTTAACAGGCTGACTTTTCCGGACATTCTGAATTTCAGGAAGAACGCTTAGATCTTTCCTGTCCCCTTCCTCGAGACAGTCAGCCCTTTTGTTCACCCGGAATTAATTGAAAGTGGCCCGCGTCGCTGGCAATAGATACTTCATCGTCTCATCGTGCGCGCCCAATCGACGCTGAACGTACCGTTCCGATGAGGACTCCAAACGATTGAGCGTACTGGAGTGTCTTGTACGAAGTGGTACAGAATGGCGGCGCGCTCATAGAAGCCGCGAGTGTGATAAGTGTGCGGCAGCCCGAGTGCGACGACGTCCAAATGATGACAAAACTCGTGACAGAGAGTGCTGAGCAGCGTTCCATAAGAAGTAGTCTTTTTTTGGACTGCTGTGCGCATCCACAACCTGATCGCAGTTGACTCAAAGTCATAGTCGCCGAATGTTTCGGTGGCGTAATTTTCAGTTACCTTGCGAGGGCGAGCGTTTAGCACTTTTAACGGCGGAGGCGCAATTTCGTACGCAGTGGCAAGCTCAGTGATCAGCGAAAGGCTCGCCGCCTGTATTTCCTTTCTCTCTTCGCCTTTTAAGGCGACCTTTAGGTGCGATGCCAGAGCCCGCAGTTTGTCTCCCGATGGCAGTTCGATGGTGCGCATCGCGTCACTGCGCATATACTCTGCACTATCGATCGATATTTTGGGGATGGTGTCAGTGTGCATTGGAGCCGCTCTAGGGTGACTAAATGATTTAATTCTATCAACAGGATTGAGAAATTGATCGACAAAGTCGTCTCCTGATTGTTTTAGAAATACTAGACAAAGGCATCGCTGGCGGTATCACTGTAGTTCTGGAGGTGGCAAGTTTTGGCATCGTGTTAGACTATTGGAAGCAGCAGATTCTCAAGCGCGAAGTTACATTTTCGGCAGGATTTTTAGATGAATAAGCGCGATATATTTGGAATAGGCTTTGCGATAGTGCTAACGATGCTGACGAGCCAATCTTTGCAAGCTAAGGATGTGCCTATGACTAAGCCTGGACTGCGATGTGAGGTACGAGGCAATGACGGCTTTCCAATGTTATTTAGCGAAGGTGCGCCTAACAACATTCATTTCATACTTTTTGCTGATCAGAATGACGTAAAGGTATTTGCGGAATCAAATTCCTGGGGGCATGGAACGCGCTCATTTAGCGCAACTGAGAAGAATAATAAACTGGAACACTACACAATTCAGAGACGAGAGAGAGTGTGGAAGAAAAACTTGCCGGGTGTGCACGTGTTGAATAAAGGGGAGTTTCTGATTACGGATATCAACCTCTGCGACGGCAGTTGGTTCGTGACACCAAAACTTCCCAGTGATTCCGCCGTCATGCTGATTCTCACCCCCAGATTCCAAATAGATCCAGTGTCAGACGAAATCCAGAAAGGCGTTTGGAGTGGGCGAATCGAAGGTCTACCGCGAGAAGTGTCCCTGGATAAGACTTGTGTCAATCGTCTCAATTCTGATCGATAACCGTGGTCTCTATTTCTCGTACTATAAGTGAAACTGATTGGCAAACAGATCGAATTAATTGTATTTTGCCAGCGTTGCCTTGAGTGATTCTTTTAGCATGACACGAAGTTCCTCTGGTTCTACCACGAGGGCATCTGATCCATACTGTCCTAGCCATCGTAAGACCTCTTCGAGGCTTGACGCTGGAAAGCTCAGAGTGCAAGACCCATCTGCAGAGTCTTTTAAAATCTGCTGAGGATGCCAGACACGTTCACGTATGTATCGCGCCGCATGTGGTGCAAATTGAACGGTGACATTGTGTTCTCGCTCGCCGTGCTCCAATTGAAACGCAGCATCCATCCACTTGTTGATCACATCACGTGTCATCGGCTCAAAAGTAGCGTCCAATATTTTGTAGTCACGCATTCTGTGCAGCGCGAACATCCTTAAGGCTTTTCGAGCATGACAGTAGGCAACCAGATACCATGCTCCGCGGTCGTGCAAAAGTATCTGAGGGTCTACTTGCCTTGACGTGGTTTCGCCTTTGCTCGCGGCAAAGTAGGTAAACTCGACTTGTTTGTGAGCATCACACGCCTTGTTGATATCAGTGAAAAGCTTGCCGCTGATTGGAATAATGGCGCTCCCGCGAAAACGAATAATAGCCTGGACGTCTGCAGGATCGACTTGAACTTTTTCAGGTAAACGCTCCGATATCTTCTCTAATGCGGATCTTAGAGTTGGCTCAAACGAAGTGCCGATGTATTGCGATAGCAATTCTTTCCCCAGTGTTAAGGCGAAGACCTCGCCGCTTGATAGTTCAAAGGCCGGCAGTCTTTTCTCTGGATTGCTGTTGAAATAGCCATTTTTGAGATGATCAAAGTCTATTTCGCGAGCCAGGTTTTCGCGAAGAAATCGAATGTCTTCGTGCAGGGTGCGTTCTGACACCTCAAAGCGCTGGCACAAGTCTGTGACGCTGGGATAGCGCCCTCGACAAATTTCGCTGTCAATTGCCAATACCCGTTCAAGTTTAGTGCTCATTGATATCCACTCGATTTATATATGGATATATCATCTCGACTTCGGGAGAATCGCATCCTGAACAATTTTAATCTTTTAGTATAGCAAGTGCATGTATTTCGCAGTTGTACTGACTATTCTGATATTAGCCACTGGAGAAGGAATGATGCGTAAGGTCGATAATCGATTAGTTTTCTCACCGTCTGATCTTATTACCTTCATGGATTCGGTCTACGATTCTTGGATGGACCGTTCGTCGGTTGAATTTCCTGACGAGTTTGAAGCAGACGAACAAGATGAGAGCGTAGCGATTCTTCAAGACCACGGCAATTTGCACGAGGCGGCTTTTCTTGCTCAATTGAGAGAGAGAGGCGAGGACATTGTCGAGATTAGTGGTCGGGACGAAAGTGCTGAACTAGCCACCATTGCTGCCATGCAGGCAGGTCGAGGTGTCATCTATCAAGGCGTATTAGCTTCAGGCGAGTTTTCTGGTCGATCTGATTTCCTAGTTAAGGTGCCCGGGAAATCCAAGCTTGGTGATTTTCACTACGAGGTTTGGGACACTAAGCTGTCTAAAAAAACGAAACCCTACTTTGTAGTCCAATTATGTTGTTATGCGGAAATGCTTGAAAAGATTCAAGAACGCGCTCCTGAGTCGCTCAAAATTGTTTTGGGCGATTGTAGCGAAATGGAATTCGCCACCCGCGACTACGTACACTTTTATCAGCAACTAAAGAAATCTTTTCTTGAGTTCCAAAATAGTTTCTCGAGAAACAGTCCTCCAGACGACGTGGTGGCAGGTGTTTATAGTCGTTGGAAGTCGATGTCCGAGAGCATGCTTGAAGAACGTGACGATTTAAGCCGTATTGCCAATATTAGGAAAGCGCAAATCGAGCGGTTGAAGCAAACTGGAATCAACACTCTAACTAAACTTGCTAGATCAGCGTCAGTAGATGCTCCATCTCTTAAGGGGCTAATTTTTGAGACATTGAAGGAGCAAGCTCAACTTCAGATTCAAACTGTCGCCGAAGAGAAGGTCGCTTATAAAATCCTTCCTCCTGTGGAAGGCAAAGGTCTGTCACTTTTACCTCCTGCTTCGCCCAATGATATTTTTTTTGATATGGAAGGCTATCCCCATATAGAGGGCGGTTTAGAGTACCTCTTTGGAATAGTGTCCAAGCATAATCAAACTTTGACGTTTGAAGATTGGTGGGCTCATGATCGCGATCAAGAAAAACTCGCTTTCGAACAGTTCATTGATTATGTTTATTCGAGATGGCTACAAGATCCATCTTTACACGTCTATCATTACGCACCATATGAGGTGTCCGCTGTTCGCCGATTGGCTGGCCGGCACTCAACGAGGGTAGAAGAGGTTGACAATCTACTGCGAAATGAAATTTTTGTCGACCTTTACCAAATTGTTCGTCAAGCACTGCTGGTCGGCGTGCCCTCATATTCTATTAAGCATATAGAGCATCTTTATCGACCAAAGCGCAGTGGTGCAGTTTCCAAAGCTACTGATTCAGTCGTGTTCTACGAGCGGTGGCTCCAACAGTCAGATGGCGAGCTCTGGAGTGAGTCGACTCTGCTCAAGGAAATTCGAGACTATAACGAAGCAGATTGCCGTTCCACTGAGCAACTTGCTCTTTGGCTGTGGGACAGGCAAGCCGAAAACAAAATCGCCTACACCGGGAAAATTTCCGAAACTCCTCGCGAAGTTGAACAGTCTCCTGCGTCTGCGCTTGCAGAGGATCTTTTGCTAGAGGCTGAGCAGATCAGTGACTCAGAGACAAGACGAGTGCAAGAATTATTGGCTCACGTTCTCGAATTTCACAAACGAGAAGACAGACCGATGTGGTGGCGCCGATACGATCGGCAGAAAAAGTCGACGGAAGAGTTATTCGAAGATTTAGACTGTCTTGCTGGATTGAGACGAACTAAGCTGCCGCCTTATCCGGTCCAGCGTTCAGTTGCCTACGAATATTCTTACGACCCAGATCAAGATACTAAACTTGATGATGGTGAGAACTGTCTGTTTCTGCACGATCTCAGTAATACCAGGATTTGTAAGTTGGATCGAAAGAGAGGTTTGATCTCGGTTGTCCTGGGTAAAGAAAAGGCGCCTCCACCCTATGAAATCACTTTGCTGCCGAACGAGAAAATCCACACACAAACCATATCAGAGGCCATCTTTGAAGTGGCGCTTGATTGGTCAGACAACAAAATACTGCCAAAGGCTTTGGGAGACCTTCTCTATCGAAAAGAGCCTGACATTCGGGGTAGAAAAAGCGGAAATCCGATCGTCCAATCCTCAGACGCGCGCGACGTAGTTGACGCTATTGGACGCATGCAAAACACCACACTGTGCATTCAAGGGCCGCCTGGATGTGGAAAAACATATGTCGCTACACACACGATTGTCGATCTCTTGCGACAAGGTAAGCGCATCGGCATAGCCTCCAATTCGCATAAAGCGATCGAACACCTGTTGGAAAAAGTAGCCGATCATGCTGCGGCGACTGGAACGGCTCTGCGCGCGGTCAAGATAGGTGGCGCAAAGCCAAAGTCGGGCAAGGTTTTTCAATGTGGTGTTGAGTACAGCGGCACTGCTGGACAATTCTTTTCAAAGGTAGATGCTCAGAAATACAATTTAGTCGCTGGTACCGCGTGGTGCTTTAGTCATGAAGGTGCAAATGGTGCCTTCGATTATTTGTTTATCGATGAAGCCGGTCAGGTTTGCCTGGCTAATGTAGTTGGAATGAGTCGAAGTGCCAACAATCTAATACTGCTTGGCGATCAAATGCAGCTGGAGCAGCCAGTTGAGGGCACCCATCCAGGTGAAAGTGGCAAGTCTTCTCTGGAATATTTCTTGCAAGATCACGCCACCGTACCGGAAAATCTTGGTATTTTTCTTGGCACCACTTACAGAATGCATCCTGATGTGTGTCAGGTCATATCGTCTGCAGTGTATGAGTCAAGAATCGTTCCTCACCCCGGTACTGTCCAGCAGATTCTCAGGATACCATCAGTTGTTTCTAGACGCATTGCCAAGGTTTCGGGCATAGTGTGGGTTCCTGTTGAACACTCTGGCAATACTCAAGCTAGTGATCAGGAAGTGCAGAAAATAGACGCTATCGTCAAGGATTTGCTTCTTTGTCAGTATACAGATAAAGATGGTCAAACAAAACCAATCACACTAAACGACATTTTGATCGTCGCTCCGTACAACATGCAAGTGCGAAGGATTGCCAGTTGTATTAGTGGTGCTCAGGTGGCGTCAATCGATAAGTTTCAAGGGCGTGAGGCTCCAGTGGTAATACTATCGATGTGTGCCAGTGACGCTGGCTCTTCTCCTCGAGGTATGGACTTTCTCTTCAGCATGAGTCGGTTGAACGTGGCAATATCTCGTGCCAAGACAATTGCGTTTGTAGTAGGCAATCCTAACTTGACTAAAACCGCTTGCACATCATTGAAGCAAATGCGTCTGCTGAATTTTTTCTGCCAAATTGTTGATGCCGGTAAGAATGGTTCACCTGCGGATAAAGTTCACGCTCCTAAAATTCCAGTCTAGAAATGAGTATAAAATGGAATACGCTGCCTTATTAATCATTGGTCTGATACTAGGAGCGGTGACGTGCTTCCTCGTGATGCGTAGCAAAATTGCCGACGCAGCCGAACGCGCTGATGCCAACTATAAATCTGAAAGGGCGACCTTGCTTTCTAAAGTTGAGGAGCGGCAAAGGAATGTTGAAGAAGCGAAATTGGAAAAATGTGTTCTCAATGATCAGATAGCAATGCTGACACGTGAGCAATCATTGACCCAATCGCGCCTGGCTGCATCTGAGGAACGCAATAATCAAATAGCTAGGTTAGAGCAAGCCCTGAACGCCCGTGAATTGCAAGCGAGCGACGCGACAGTGGTTGTCTCGCAACTCAAACAGCAACTTGCGGTGGTCGAGACGGCCCGTGAGAACGAACGGTTATCTGCCGTAGAGAAGATTGCTCTGGTTGAACAAGCACAAGAAAAGCTTAGTGCGGCGTTCCAGGCTCTTTCTTCTGAAGCGTTGAAGTCCAATAATCAGGCATTCTTAGAGTTGGCGAAAACTTCACTAGAACGTTTTCAAGAAGGGGCGAAGGTTGATTTGGATCAGCGGCAGAAGTCGATCGATGAACTCGTAAAGCCGTTGAAAGACTCATTGACTAACGTAGATAGCAAAATTCAAGACTTAGAGAAAGAGAGAATTAGCGCCTATTCAGGCCTGCGAGAACAGATAACTGCACTTGCGACCGGTCAAACAAGCTTGCAGCAAGAGACTCAAAACTTAGTCAGGGCCTTGAGAACACCTAACGTTCGAGGCAGATGGGGTGAGATACAGCTCAAAAAAGTTGTCGAAATGGCAGGTATGGTCGAGCATTGCGATTTTGTGCAGCAAGAATCTGCTGATACAGCTGATGGAAAACTTCGGCCGGACATGGTCGTAAAATTGCCTAACAACAAAAACATAGTTGTCGACTCGAAGGCGCCTTTGCAAGCTTATCTAGATGCACTCCAGGCACCTGATGATCTGAGTCGACAAAAACATCTTAAAGACCACGCTCGCCAAGTGCGAGATCACTTGACCAAGCTCTCTAACAAAGCTTATTGGGACCAGTTTCAACCAACTCCAGAATTTGTTGTTTTGTTTTTGCCAGGTGAGTCATTTTTTAGCGCTGCGCTCGAACAAGATCCTTCCTTGATCGAATGTGGTGTCAATCAACGTGTCATTTTGGCGACACCAACAACATTGATCGCATTGCTGCAGGCTGTTGCCTACGGTTGGAAGCAAGAAAAATTAGCAGAGAACGCGCAGAAGATCAGTGAACTTGGTAAGGAATTTTATGACAGATTGCGAACCATGGTTATTCACTTCGCCGACATCAGAAAGGGTCTAGACAAGACCGTGGACGCGTACAATCGCACCGTTGGATCGCTTGAATCTCGTGTTCTAGTTTCTGCACGAAAGTTCCAAGAATTGGGCGCCACCACAGGCGAAGAAATAATCGAGTTAGAGGTTCACGATCGATCCATTCGACTCCTCAATGCCCAAGAGTTGGGCAAAGTCCCGCTGATGGCAGTCGCTTCTGAGCAGCCAGAACCTAGTTGTAATTTGGCATTAAGCTAGTTGCTGTGGAGCTCGAACTTGAGCACCTGCATCCTATACAATGTTCTGGACGGCAATTCGGCGGGAGTCTGAACATTAGTTGGGCATGGTATGGATTGAATCCAAATAAGGGCAATGGGCGAAGAAAACAAGCTATCGAAATTAGAACTTGAACGATATAGTCGCCACCTCGTTATTCCGGAGGTAGGACTTGAGGGACAAGAGAAGTTAAAGGCAGCAAGTGTGCTTGTGATCGGAGCAGGAGGCTTGGGGTCACCTGCTGTACTGTATCTCGCGGCCGCAGGCGTAGGAACAATCGGAATCGTTGATTTCGATGAAGTTGATCTATCCAATTTGCAGAGGCAAGTGCTTTATACGACTGAAGATGTGGGTAAGTCGAAGGTTCGGGTCGCATACACGAAGGCGCTGAAACTCAATCCTGAAATTAAAGTGGTGCAGCACGAGGAAGAGCTCAACGCAGCCAACATTGATCAGACTTTTAAAAACTATGATGTCATCGTAGATGGTAGTGACAATTTCGAAACTCGATATCTGGTCAATGATGCCTGTGTGCTGCTGAATAAGCCCAATGTTCACGGTGCTGTTCATCGTTTCGAAGGTCAGGCAAGCGTTTTCAAAACAGGTGCTGGACCTTGTTATCGTTGTGTCTTCAGGGAACCACCGGTTGCCGGTACCGTGCTGAATTGTGCGCAAGCTGGAGTGCTAGGTGTATTGCCCGGTATCGTGGGCACCATTCAAGCAACTGAGTGTCTTAAACTGATCCTGTCGCTGGGAGAATCACTAACCGGCCGATTGTTATTGATTGACGCACTAGCGATGAGTTTCCGAACCATCAAAATCAAGCGCGATCCTAACTGCACTGTATGCGGTGACAACCCTTCGGTTTCTTCTGCTCGGCAGCCGAACATGCAAAATATTGGTTGCCAGACCATATCGTTTCTCGATCCAACTGAACTGGCAAGCGAATTCGCCAATGGAAAGGAAATTCTATTGGTGGACGTGAGAGAGGCTAACGAATTTAACTACTCACATTTGCGGGGTGCGGTTCACATTCCGCTCGGACATTTGGCAGCGCGAATGGTTGAATTGCCCGCTCAGGCGAACATAGTTGTTTATTGCAAAAGTGGCGCACGAAGCCGCAAAGCGGTTGAGCTAATGCAGCTCGTTGGAATGACAAATGTGCGGAATCTCAAGGGCGGCATCCGCGCCTGGACAAAACAAGTTGATACTTCAATGTCATTCCTGGACTAACCCCCAATGAGCGGCATCAATTTCAAAAACGTGACGTTTGATTTTGCTGTTACGAAAACATCTTGCTCCAGTTCTTCTACTTGATGGTCATCAACAAGTAAGACAAACTGATTATTACTAAATGCATCCAGAGCGCGGCTGTACAGTTTTTCAGGGTTGAGTTTGCCATCGCCCGGCTGTGTTCCACTGAGACTTTGCTCCTGTTCCAATGGGATGAAAAATGAATGCCGTTGCGAGTCTTTGCTCTTGTCGCGATGTTGTTCAATTTGATGATCGATGTACAGACAAATCAATTGGCGCACTGTGATTCTCTCGGGAATACTAATATCGCTGAATTGATTCGGCTTCCCACCACCCGTTGCTTGTTCGGAAATTGTTAGAGTCGTTGTTGCCACCATAAAAGTGCTGACCTCTCTGAAGTTGGGTCGATTTGCCATCGTACTTATACCCGGGGTATCACACTTGCCTCCGCATAATATTGAATTTTAATTCTGACGAAATTGAATCTGAACGCCCGGAGTTGTTTTGCGCACTTCTCTGCAAGAAATCTCAAGGCTACACTTTGTTGGAAATAATGTCGTTTTTCTAACAACGGCGACATTCATTTTTTTGAGCTAAGACCATTTCAGAAATCAACAGACTGCTCAAGAGCTCGCCTAATCGCCACGTAACTTATCCAGATAACTTCGCTTGTTGGGATCGACATAACCCATAGCGAGGTCATCAGGCGCGCTATCTGGAGCAGACTCTTGAAGTGACTGTTTTGATCGAGAAGGAAAAACCCAAGCGGGAATTAGACTGCCAAGAAATAAACAAAGAGTGAAGAAGCAGACCTCCCATCCTCGACCTGGTCGCACCGTTGAATCTGCGTTGTCCAATGGGTTGTAAAAGACAAATTCGCTGCTCCCAATCGGGTGCGCATGTTGAAACAGACCAAGGTCCAGTGCGTTCCATGTGCTACCGATCAGTGTTTGACCTAGATGCCGCCCCCCCTTTGTTTCGTATGAATAATTCAAATAAATCGGAAAATTTCTATCTCGCTCTGGTCCCAAAGCTACACTTTCTGTACGCGCTAGTGTGGTTGGCCAAAGAAATGTGGATGCGGTAAAGGCAGTAGCGCACAAGGCTGTTATCAATAGAACGATTTGAATGACTGTGCGTTTACGGAGACGTGATACGTTTTTGGATGGCTTCGATGTCGTTGGCGGGTGCATCTCATTACACAGTAATTGGCTTTATATCTCGATACATGACGACTGGTTTGCTTTGCAATCTCGATTGTGTCATTGCTAAATCGGCGGCTCCAAGCAGGGAACTTAGATCGACAAAGTCTTCTGGAATCGAAGCACATCCTAATGATAGCGATAGGCGGGCTGGTTCAATGTCACCTCCCAAAGGACTTGATGTCAGAGATCTGACAATACGATTAGCGAAGATCTGGGCACCGTTTGCTTTCGTGTTGGGCAGCAACAGTGCGTAATCAAAAGCGTCGTAGTGCGCAAGTAGATCGACATGCCGCTTCAATTGACTAATGCGCAGTACTGCATCGAGCACCGCTGGGCCCGGCAGCAGCTGCCTTGCGGAATTCCCGCTCACTAAGCGCATTTCAAAAACAATGACAGACAAAGGACTTCTAGATCTGTAGCACCGAAAATACTCTTGTTCGAGAAAGTAAAGGAATGCAGGATAAATAAACATACCGGTTTCGGCGCGTCGCAGGCTCATCATCACGCTTTGAATAGCCGCTCCATCAATCACCCGCGGCTGAACAGTGAATGGCTTAGGTTTTACGATCTCATTTGAAATCTTGATCAGATCATTGGTCATCAAATGGTAAATCAAATTCACTACTTGGATGCGAGACATCTGCATTGAGCGCACCATATCTTCGATGGTTTGCTTGCCGTTAAGACCACGGTAATATGTGGTCATGAACTCCACGTTCATAGGAGCTCCGCGCGCCGCCTTCTGAATAAATTCCAGATCTGTCAAATTCGGACGTTTTGGCAAAAGTGTTGAAGTTGACAGCATGCCAGCTTCTTTCAAATAGTTTGTCCGTTCAGATAATTGCTTGCTTTGCGAAACTAAAGAGTCGATAGTTTGGTGAACTGTGTGACTGTTTCTGAGAACTCTCGATTCGAATACAAATTGTCCTTCTCTCCAGGTTAACAGTTCAATGATCGCGTCGTCACCTTCAGCATCAGATGCGGTGGCATCAACTGGTTGTCCATCCTGAACATAAACAAGAGCCGTTGCCTCTTTGTTCCGAACTTCTAACTTTCCCGTCATTTTTGCTGCGGTGATCGCTCGCAATAATTCGTCGAGAGGAAGAGTACTGATGTCACCTGTGGTCGGAACGGTCGGCGTACTTGAGGTTTTCGCGTCTTCCGCGTGCCGTTGAGCGACTTGTTGAATGGCATCGTTCATCTTCGTCGTCGGCTCTTCACGCCGAGACTGTGCGTTCCCCAATCCGCTCTGATTTCTGCCAGTTGCTTGCAGTTCAGCACAAGATGATGACATTAAATTGTGAACCAACAAAACATCGCAACTTGGGTAGTCGAACATTTGAGTGTGCATGCCTCGATTCTCACTGTTCAAGGACCATTGCGGGTCGCCACCTTTGATGTTACAGACCACATTAAGGACGAACTGGGTCATTTTGTCTGATGAACGCCAAGCCGCTTGAATGTTCTGACCGCGCTTTTCGAGCGCTTGCGATAAAAGCTGGTGCAATTCTGTAATATCAGGAGGAACGGGGCCACGATTGGCTGGTACCATTAGACCGCTTTTCTTGAGCATTAATAAAGAATCCTGAGCTGTTATTACAGTATTCCCAGTTATTATTCCCGCCGTCTTAATAATTAAAAGCGGCGTTGTGCAATATGGCAGTCTGTCTAGCGGCAGGGCGCCCCTCACTTGAACCATAAGTCTGTGGGTACAATTTATTCGGGACCCTTCGTATTATCTGCTTTAGGAGCGCACGCTAAATTGACTGAAACCAAGCGGGCCGTGAAGCTCGGGGCATTGCTAGTCGGGCTGGAATTTATAACTCAGCAAGAGTTGGTTGCGATTATGGACATGGCAAGCCAAGTTGGTATGCCGCTGGGTCGAGCTCTTGTGCTCTCGGGAAAAATTACCGACGCTGAGTTGACGATTGCATTGCAACTGCACGTCTTGATGCGAACTTCCGACGTTCCAATGGAGACTGCAAAAAAGACATTTTCTCTTGTTTGTTATCAGGGAATGCCATTGCTGGATGCCCTGCAACGAACAGGTTGGACGCCGAGCGTGAACCTGCCCAAAGAGAACAGTCAGCTCGGCACTCTTCTTTTGGAAGCCAATTTGATTTCGGAAGAACAGGTGCACGAGGCTCAAGAAACGAGCCATAAACTAGGTTTGCCTTTGGGTCGGATACTTACTCTGATGGGACTGGTCTCCCAAGCTGTTATTGTTCGTGTCGTAGATCTGCAGTCCATGATCCGATTGGGACGCCTGTCTCACGAAGAAGCACTCGAATACTTGCGATCTGACTTATTGCCGCCTGCTGTCGAAAGCATCGCTGACCACACCGGTAAGACTGATGAACCCGATAAGGCCCATAAACCAGATAAACCTGATAAACCTGATAAACCTGTCTCTGTCCCCCCAGCAGTCAAAATTAGACCTTTGATTGCGGCGGAAGAGCCTAATAAACGCAATATCCGTCTTGGTGAACTGCTGATTCTAGCTGGCATTTTGACCGAATCTGACATGATGAACGCGGTTGAATTGAGCCTGACGCGAGGAGAACCATTGGGGGCAGTCTTGATTCAGCTTGGACTGATCACCACGGAACAACTGCGTCTGGCTTTGAGCTTGCAAGAATCTATCAGCGTTGGTTCTCTCGATGTACAGTCGGCAACCGACACACTGCTCATGGAAACAGGAAATTCTTTAATACCAAAATTAACAGATGCAGAGCCGGATCAACTTCCGAGAAGGTCCAGGTTAGCTGAGCAAAATGATGCACCAAAGCTGCGGATAGGTGAGTTGCTGAAAATGTGCGGCTTTGTTCTAGAAGAAGAAATTCAAAGTTCGATCGCGCTAGCAAGAGATTATCCGTCAGTGCTTGGACGAATGCTTGTCGTTAATGGATACATCGATGAATCGACACTGCTAGCGGCGCTGCGGTGCCAATTCATGGTGCGCAATAAGTTGATTTCTGTTGAGCAAGCCGTTGCTGCATTGAAGTATTCGAGACAATCTAAGCTCAGCTTCGATGATGCGTTAGACGAGTTGGGTATCTATCGGCATGGAAAGTTGGAGCCGGCCTAACTTCGATCGTTCCTGAGGATGTCTTTTTATTGAGCTTATCGAGGAGCCGCTTAGGACAATCTTCAACAATGCTCATCGATATTCGACACCATTTTTGATGGCATATCATCCCATGTTCTGCCATCAAGTATTCGCCCAGCCTTTTTTTTATTGGTGCCGCCCCATTGTTTAAAGAAGAACGAGACGCCTGATTGGTGGCATTGGTCCCGCACTGATTGAACCCATTCCTCTCGCAGTGGACGCGGTCGCCTGCCAGACTCTCCGCCCACGATCACCCAATCTATGCCCTCGAGATCGAGATTATCTATGGGACCCAGTAACGGCTCGACTGACAAAAACTTGAGATGAGCGTCGGTCTTTCGCAGATAGTCGATTCGGTGCGCATAATCCTGATTCTCTACGCTCACACCCATCCAAATGTGTGGTGCCCAAGGAATCAGCGGACTTAGCTCCAACAGCCGCTCATGCCTCTTAGTGAGAATTTGAAACTGGTGCCATCTAGCATTGTTCATGGCCTCGAAAACTTGCAGTATGAATTCGCTCGGAACATCCTTGTGAAAAAGATCGCTCATCGAGTTAACGAAGATCCGTTTCGGTTTTTTCCAGGTCGAAGGTAAACCAAGTCGGTTGGGCCACAATTTCAGATCGAAGCCTTGCTCGTAGGGATGGTTTGGTACGCCTCTGAATCTCTCAGCAAATGTTTCTGCATAACAGTTGGTACACCCAGGGCTAATCTTGGTGCAACCCGTGACCGGATTCCACGTCGCGTCGGTCCACTCGATGTCTGATGTAACTGCCATTGGCTTGTCTTGAAGGATTATATCTATTGAAGCAGATTGAGTATTTGGAGGACTAGTAACCAAAGGATGAAAATGGAGTGCGGCAATTCTTGCCGCCCATAAACGGCAGGGGTGAGACTTTATCACGCGCAAGTTTTTTTCGAATGGTCTGCCGTGACTGGGGTCTGCCTAGACTTGGTGTTGCGAAGGATGTCGGCGCTTCCAGGTTAAAACGAATTGGCTGCCATTTCGCTAAATTCTTCATCCGATGCCGATAAAAGCGGACCGCCGTAAACCTTCTTGAATTGACCAGCGCAATCAGCACACCGGAAGAATGAGTGTACGGGTGCTCTCCGTTTTCGGAACGTGCCACGGTCAAATCTAATCTCCAGGCATCCACCCTGACCGTGGGTTTCAACGCCCTTAAAAACAAGCTTGCGACTAGAACAAAGAGGACACTTTTTGAACTTTTCTTTGATTTCAGTAAGAGCCAACACACAAGCCGCAGTTGGGATGAAAATGGGGATAGAGGCAACCACGGCGAGCGCAACGGCAGCACCTTTAAAGGCGCTAGCGAATCCATCTTCTGTATGGTCTTCAACGGTTTTCTGCATATCAGCCGAGTAGGAGTTGGGCAACTAGTGTGCCGAAACCCTTTGGGTGCCTAGGCTATCCTCGTTGGAAGAGTGCCTGCTACCAGAATATGCCCAAAAGGCTAAGCCATAATCTTCTTCTTGGAAAGTCGATACAAAACAATCTATTCGCCTGCTCATGGTGAACGTTTGCCGAATCCTGAATTCGATATTCAATTCTGATTTCCGTTATTGGATTGCTGAGAGTCCTTTTCCGATTTCATCAGCTACGAAGCCAAGCAGTTAATTACCGGAACGGTTGCTAACATAGTGCCCTGTGAACGCTTCATCAACAAAAAGGAGTCGAGATGCCTCTGCATTATATAAATGGTGAATTCACCAGGGGCGGTGCTACGGAAAATATTGATGTCTACGACCCTGCCACCGAGGAAATTTTGGACAGTGTTCCACGAGGCACTGCGGGTGATGCAGAGCTTGTCGCGAAAGCAGCTAAGGACGCCTTTGACACCTGGAAGCGGACTTCAGCTAATACTCGGGCGCGCATGATGCACGAAGCAGCAGAAAAAATGAGAGCACACAAAGATCAGATAGTTCGTTTGCTTACTTTAGAGCAGGGAAAACCGGTGCCCGAAAATGATGAGGAGTTCGAATGGTTGATGAATACATTCGACTATTACGCAGAACTTGGGCGCCATGAACGGGGACGTGTTTTGCCATCAGGTGAATACACACAGCTCAATCTAGTGATCAAAGAACCTTATGGTGTAGTGCTTTGTATCGTGCCATGGAATTATCCACTTCTATTGATGGCATGGAAGGTCGCTCCGGCGCTGGCCGCTGGCAACGTAGTAATTATCAAACCTAGTGAAGTAACGCCTCTATCTACTTTGTACCTGGCCAAACATTGTTGGGATCACTTTCCCCCTGGTGTCATTAACGTCGTAAACGGTTATGGTAAGGAAATCGCAGAGCCTCTTGTTAAGCACAAGGATGTGCAAGTGATTGCTTTCACAGGCAGTCTAGCCACCGGGCAGCGAATAGCATCTATTGCCGCGCCAATGATGAAAAAACTCCATCTCGAACTCGGGGGCAAAGACGCTTTCGTCATAGCTGAGGATGCCGACCCAGAAATAGCGGCTCGGGCTCTCGCCTATGCTGCCTTGACTAATGCTGGTCAGGTTTGCACTTCGACTGAACGTGTTTATTTACCTGCTAAGAGCGCTAAGAAGTTTACTGAGGCTCTGGTCGCTCATGTGAAATCGCTTCGCCTTGGACCTGGTATCGAATCCGATACCGACATTGGACCAATGGTAGGTTCGATATACAGAGAGAAAATCGAAAGTCATGTTGCAGATGCAATCAAGAAGGGTGCCAAAGTCTTAACAGGGGGGCGTCGTCCCGACCGTTTGAAGAAGGGCTTCTACTACGAACCCACGGTGATCTCTCACGTCGATCACAACATGTTGATAATGCGTGAAGAAACTTTTGGACCGGCTATTCCGCTGATGGAATACAACACTTTCGAAGAAGCCATTGCTTTGACAAACGATTCTGACTACGGACTTGGTGCTTGCTTGCTGACAACCGACTCACTGAAAGCAAAGTTATTTATGGAAGAGGTCAAGGTTGGAACGGTTTGGATAAATGATCCGCTTACTGATAACTATGCCGGACCTTTTGGAGGAATGAAACTCAGCGGTGGAGCACGCGAACTGGGGCAGGAAGGCCTTGATGAGTTTCGCGAGACGAAGCATGTGCACTGGGAATTTGCTGCCGCGAAAAAGTCGTGGTGGTATCCTTACGGAGCGAATTGAGATCGAAGTTGGAGGCAACGCATGCGAAAAAATTTGTCTATGATGTTGTGCACAGTTTTACTTGCGTGCACACCTGCTCTTTCACAAAGTGGTTCTAAAGGCGCTAGTTTAAGTGTAGTCGGCACCACCAAGAGACAGTGGAGTGGCGTTGCAGTGGCAAAGGATCGGCGTGTGTTTGTCAATTTCCCTCGCTGGTCAGACAACGTTCCAAACTCCGTTGTTCAGCTCCTGCAAGATTCTTCAATGCTGGTCTACCCAGATCAGGGTTGGAATGAATGGAAGGATCAAAATCCAGGTGATCACTTTGTTTGCGCTCAGGCTGTCTATGTAGACAAGAACAATACTCTATGGATCGTCGATCCAGCCGCACCAAAATTTCAAGGACCAATCAAAGGTGGTCCCAAGTTGGTGAAAGTGGATTTGAAAACTAACAAGATCGAACAGGTCTTTAAGTTTGATGAAACCATAGCACCACCTGGTAGTTACATGAATGACGTGCGCGTGGACACTAAGCGTAAGAAAGCTTTCCTTACTGATTCCGGATTAGGTGCAATTGTGGTGCTTGATCTTGACACAGGAAAAGCGCAAAGACGCTTGGCAGATCATTCATCAACGAAAGCGGAGAAGACACTAGTCGTAATCGACGGCAAACCATGGAGCAAAGAATCAGACGGCACGTCACGAAAGATAAATTCAGACGGTATCGCTCTCGATTCATCGCGTCAGTATTTGTACTATCAAGCTCTTACTGGACGCAATCTTTATCGAGTCCCAGTTAAATCTCTCATTGACGAGAAAGTGACGGAAGAAGATCTTGGCAAAAAAGTTGAGCACGTCACCAAGTCGTGTGTGGCAGATGGAATGGAATTTGGAAGCGATGGAAATTTGTACCTTACCTCAATTGAAGACAACTCAATTAAGCGCTGGTCACCATCAAAGAAAGGGGCGTTGCAATTAGTTGTGCAAGATAGTCAGTTGATCTGGCCAGATAGCCTGGCGAATGCTCCAGACGGTTCGATGTATGTCACATCTTCCCAGATAAATCTGGGTCCTTCGCCTGTCACCCCCTATCGCGTTTTCAGATTCAAACCAAACATGCGAAAGTAGTCTCACCTTTCACGACCAAATAGTTGTCATTCTCATGCTTAGGGTTCGTTTTCGAATTTATAGCCGACGCCATGAACATTTTTGATTAAGGATGGCTGTCCATCGACGTCAATCTTGTTGCGCAACTTTTTTATGCAGCTTCGGATTGTATCTGAAGATCTTTCAGATTCCGACGTCCAAACCCTTTCCAATAAAGCCTCACCGCTAAATACTTGACCTGGGTAACGCATGAAAAATTCAAGCAACGCAAATTCCATCTTGGGAAGGTGAATTTCTACTCCGTCGCGACTCAATTTTCGCGACCGAGGGTCTAACTCCAAACTCCCAGTTTTCAATACATCAGGAAGGAGGTTTTGTGAACGACGCAACAGAGCCTTTAACCTGGCTGAAAGTTCTTTTAAATGGAATGGTTTGGTCAAATAATCATCGGCACCGACGCCAAAACCGGTTTCTTTGTCAACGATCGTCGATTTGTTGGTTAGCATGAGGACTGTGCTCGACCCCCCCAGGGCTCGAAACTGTTTGCAAACCTCCAAGCCGCTCAGGCGCGGCAACTCGATATCCAAGATGATCACGTCGTAGTGATAGGCGCGCAAAAGGTCTACCGCGTCGATGCCATTTTCGGCGGTTTCAACTAAATAAGACTCCATTTGCAACCATGTTGAAATGGTGTTTAAAAGGTTTCGGTCGTCTTCTACCAGTAGTACTTTTGCCATAGCCAGATTATAAGGGGCTGCGCACCAATTATAAGCCTTTTGGTGAGGACAAAAGCTCTGGTTAGTCTCTCTAACGCCGTGAGCGGGCAAACAAATTTTAGATTATTTAAAAAAGCCGGGTACACATTAGCCACATTCGCATAGTACCTTTACAACGTTGTTCATAGCCTGTTTACCAGTGCGTCCGCGCTCTTCTTTGCTCGGCGCCTGAATATTTGTGAGGGAGCCATGACGTATCCGCCCGTTGAGGGGAGCGTGCGCCCTGAAGCGCGCGGTCCTGTTGTTCCAAGCACGTCTCCAGAAAAAGCTTTTCGCGAAGAAGTCGAAAGCTCGCGTCCTCCAGTTTCCCTGAGTAATCATGAGAAGAGCCAAAATTCTTCTATAGATGAGCTATTTAAGTGGGATGGATCTTCGCTCAACTTTTCACCGACGCTTCGGCTGGTCGATCAAGATGGCTCGATCAAATCTCGCGATGGCGCGGGCAATTTGAAGACCGTTGAATTTTATAAGCAGCCTGGCAAAGTTCACAATTACGGCTATAACGAAAAAAACGAGTTGATTTCGGTCGATAGAAAAGATAAGTCTACGGGAGAAGACATCTCCTTAAAAAGAGAAAAAGATAGCAACAGCTGGTACTTAGAAAAGAATGGTTCGCGTTATTTCTTGCCAGGAAAAGTCGATCTCAGGCAGAACAGCGATTTTGCTGTGGAGCAAAAAGATGGCACGTGGCGTGTCGAAGATGTTCGTGGGAACATCATCGATGAACGAAGGTTAGCTTCTGGTGCGTCTGTTCAATTGAATGACGACAAAACCGTTAGCAAAATTACCAGATCCGATGGTACCCAGATCGCCTGCAAATACGGCGAAAATGGCGAGCTTACAGGAATAACAGAAACCAGAGGAGGCGAAACTTCGTCATGGTCGCGCAACCAGAGTGGTGAATTCAGACAAGCTGGCAATGAGGATGTCAGAAGAGAACTGACCGTTGATCAAAACGGAAATATAAAGTTCAAATCTCAGGATAGTTCCAATCATGTAATCACGGGAGATGGTTCGCATGTGGTATCAGGTGGCGATAGCAAAACAACTTCGACTTATGACAACGAAGGTCGCCTTTCTGATTACAAGAAGGCGGATGGAAGTTCGCGTCACTTTGATTACGAAGGCAAAACCAATAAAGTTTCTAACTTCACTGAACTGAATACTAAAGGTGAAGTCGTCAAAACCTACGAACGCACCGGCGATTTTGACTGGACATGTATGGAGGGCAAAAAGTCGCTAGGAATTTGGCACGGAGACCTAAAAACAGGATTAGACGGCAGCTGGAGAGTTACCGAGGAGAAGACGCCAGATCCCGACAGTCTGTGGAGAAACGTCGACAATCAAGAGAACACAACCTATTTCAGAGACAATAAAGATGGATCAAAGTTGACTTTTGACGGCAACAAAAAGTTTTCTGAGATAGAACGGGCCGATGGAAGTGGCGTTGTATGGAGCACCAACGGTGATGCACCACGAGTGTCAACGTTGATGCCGGATGGTTCGAAACTTCAGTTTGATTTTGACATGAAAAGTAGAACCTGGAAGTGTGACTCGCCGAATGTGAAAGAGTCAGCCGAAATGCCCATAAAAGGCAATGGCGAATTGACTTTCAAAACCGCTGATGGCAACACCACAACTATAAAAACTGATAGCTCAACTTCAATTACAAAGCCAGACGGAACGGTGCTCAAGTTCGATGCGGCTAACAATTTGACAAGCCAGTCTAGAGCCGGTAAAGAACGCGTTTTTGCACGAGAAGGGAACCAGATAACAGGGTACACCGAACATCTGAAGGATAAACCTGATCGTCATGTTGACCTGATCAATGATCGCAATATCAAACTCACCGCCAATGGTGACCTCTTCCACACAACGGCTGATGGTAAGCCCCAAATTGAGACTAGTGATTTTTCGCATGTTGATTGCAACGAGGCTGGTAAGCCTGTAAAAGTGACAGCAGCAAATGGAGCAATTCGGGAGATCGAGTGGAATCCAGCCACACAACAACCAGTCTCAGTCATAGATAAAATCAAGATCGGCGAGGGTGAGGTATCCCGCAAGTGGGAAACGGGAGGTCCTGATTGGAAAGGTACCTTCGCCGTCATCGGCGAAAAAGACGGCAAGCTTACACAGAGATTTGCGCGACATGAAGTTCAATTCGATGAAGTTGGTAACTACCGATATCTGACAGCTGGTGGGGAAAAGATTCTCTCCAAAGCCGGCGACGGAGTTCGAACTGCAGAAAACGGTTGGGTATCGGCAAGCATAGATGAAGCGCACTCTAATTTCCTCGATAANNATGCGTCAAACCATGAAAGATGAACCTCGCAGTGAGCGCCTCGAAAGCATGATGACTGGGTTCGAAACGCGTATGTTAAACACAATCGAGCGCAGAGTTGCCGGAGGCGAAGCGGAGGATAAAGTTCGCGCCGAAGTCGAACAAAGGGTAACTGCGACGTATGACAATCTTTCTAGATTGGTTTCGTCGGATAACCCAGCCTGCCTGGATAACAAAGTGACGCGCACGATGCTGGCCGAAACGTTTATGTACCACGCCTGGGAACCTGAGACAGTCACACAAGAGGGCTGGGGATCATGCTGGCTGCAATCAGGATATGTCCCATGCGGATTAGGCGAACATCCTGATGATATGGCGAAAGTTATTACTGATGTGAGTTTGACTGGTAGCTTCACGGATCGCACCAATCAAAGTTACAAGTTTGATCAAAGTCAACTCGGTATAAATAATTCCAGCGAAGGAGCAGGTTGGAGTATTGCCAAGGCTATGACTACATCTGAGCCAAGTCCTGTTGCCCACCGGTTGGACGAAACCCTCAGCGTCATGGATCGCGGTGCTAACTATCGTGGCGCGGGCGACGAGGATCGCATCAGGCGTGGTGGCACTGGGGAAGCGGAAATTTTGGCAAGAGTCACAGGCGACAAGCTTCTAGTTGTCAATGGATATCCGCAAAACAGTCAACAGCGGGCAGCGCTAGTGCATAGTGGAGGAGCCCAGCGTGATGGAGGGCGTAATCACGTTGCAACGTGGGCCTTGAGAAAAGATGGTGAGCACTGGTTGCTTGTTCGCGGAAATCAGTATAACGATGATAACCGAGGCGACAGAATTGTGGCAGTGATTCGAGACTTGAAGTCTTGGATTCAGAACGGAGAGGCTGCTTCTATCAATAAGCGATTTGGGCCGAGTTTCGGTAAAGATTTCAAAGTAGTTGCCGATGAGGTCAAACCAACAGACTATAAACCGAACAATCGCCCAGGCGACCGATTCAACGACCCGGATAACGAACGCCCACTTCTACGATTCTTCGCTCGACGACGCCGACGCGCTTAATTGAGGCGCGACACGAGCGACGAACTGGAGCTCTCAAGACGAGTTATAAAATTAGCCGCAACGCAAGTGACGAAATAGAACCCGGGAGCGCCGGCATCTTTGCCGGCATCTAGCCAGGCCGGATATTCGTGTCGAACACGGTACGCGCTGCCTTAATCTGAATGGCGGCTGTTGTTTCATCAAGAAAGGCGAACCATCGGTGGTTGCCCGACGAAAATTCGTGTCAAATTTAGACTCAGGCCTAGAATTCCGCCGCAGTGGGTAAGAATATAGAAGACTTTGTTATCATGGAGATAGCAATGCTCGAAAGGATTTAAAAGGAACGACTAGCACTACAGCTTATTTGTTCGAATCCTTATGCCAGTCGAGCTTGTCTATCAAGATGAGAGCGGTAATCGATGTCTAACGATGATCACTGGCTAGATAAAAGAAAAACGAAAGATAGCGCCTTCAATCGCCGAATGGACGATGTTCGTTCGACTCAGGTTAAGCTGGCTGCAATGCAAAAACCTCAACGTGATTGGAGTTCTGGTGTTTTTTCTGCACATACGATGTCTGACAATCAAGCTTCTGCTCCGGCCTCTGCATACAGACCTGACCATTCCCTTCCCTCTAACTATAAATCCGGTCAATTCGCAGCTCGTGAGGCTGAGCCCAAGTCTCCGCAGCCTCTCTCTTCGAGTTATGATTCCGGACACTTCGCCAAGCTTGAAACAAGTTACGATCCTCGGCATTTTGCGCAGCCAGAGCCAGGGTACAATAGCGAACAAAATGCCGCTTTGTCCGCGCCAGCTTATAATACAGCAGCCGCCGCACCTTCACAGCCAGCCTTTGACACTGCACAACCTTCGATCCCATTTGTGCCTGAAGTTGCCGTCATGAGCAATCAAGAAATCGATGCCCGTGCTTTCTTCGATCCGCAAACACAAGCTTATAACTTCAGATACATCGTTCGCAGGATGGAGCATGAGTTGGCGCGGGCTAAGTATTTTGACCGGACGGTTTCGATTCTGGTGATTTCAATTGATACCATAAAGATCATACCGGCTGAATGCGGACAAGGTCCGGTTGATAAATCTCTCGATAGTGTTGCCTTGACGCTGTTTAATAACGTTCGTCCAATTGACTTAATTGGCCGCTATACGGACGATAGGTTTGTGGTTGTCTGTCCTGAAATATCTGTGGAAGAAGTAGCTCTTCTTGCTGAGAAAATTCTCCATGCTTGTGCCAACATTGTGGTGAAACACCAATGGCAGGACTTCAAGCTCTCAGTAAGCATTGGCATCGCTGTTTCTTCGCCGGAATTCGATGATGTCGAATCGCTTATTGCTATAGCGGATCTGGGCACTGACATGATTACCCAAAGCGGTGGTAATGGGGTTTGCTTCGGCACCGATGCGCTGTGACTACGTGCGAATTTGAGTGGCATGCACTCAACTTAGCTCATCTGTGCACAGCGTTCTTTCCACAAACCGTTTACGCAAGGCGACGCCATGCGTGCCTTGCGAAACGTACCCCTAAACTTTTGGCGAACTATTTAAGAGCAGTGTTCAACACTTTTATAAGCTCTTCTGGACCGACTGCACCTGGATGCTTGTAGACAGGGTTTTGATCTGGCTTTTGTATAACTGTAGTGGGATAACCTCTGACACCATATTCGTGGGCAAGCTGTGGTGCTCGCCTTCCATCGATTTTGACGAAAATTGCATTCTTCAACAATTCTTGAACTTTCGGGTCAGCCAAGTATCGATCCTGATCGTCGCAGTGCGGACAACGGTCGATGTGGAAGTCCAAATATAAGCTCTTCCCTTCTTTTCTTGCTTGCTCCTTCGCCTCTGCAAAATTCGACTCATTATATTCACGTGGTTTTTCCGTCGTGGTGTCATTCGGACGGTTTTGATCGGAAACCGTTTCTTCAGCTGGTTTACCTGCTGCTCTCAGCTCTGCATTTTTCATGGCCTTATCGCGGCCAAGCAGAATTTCGTTCGTGAGTGAACCTAATCGATTTTGGCGTTCCTCAATCCGTTTGCATTTTTCTAATTCAGGAACTACCGCAAATCCAGGTAAGCATTTTTCGCCTGAACGCTTTTCCTTGGACTCCTGAGTCGTTTCGGTCGTATCCGCTCGTGTTGCACTTGTTCTTGGCGTGCTCATATCTTTACCTACCTCTGTTTCGAGAGGCTCGATCTTCTGTAGCGATACTGGAGGTGGTGGAACTTCAACCACTTCTTTACCGGTCATGTATTCTCCTGGTATTGCAATTGGTGCACGTACAAACTCGATGGAGCACATGATATGTACTATTTGTGTCCAAATTGTCACTACTTTGACGTTTTTATCTCCTCTATAATGTGAGGGCGTCTAGGTACCAAGATGAAACACGTAAACCTAAAAATCCTGCTAAGTCTTCTTCTGATTTCTCTGCCGCTTTTATGCGTAAGCATGGCATGGGCAGATGGCGCGCTTAATACAAACGCCTTGACGATGGGCGCTTCACCCGCAGCTTCCCTCTCCGAACTGCATTTGCCATCCGTCACGCCTACGATGCTTCAATACTCCAGGATTCGCTACGGTTTGTACTTTTTCTCAGTGGTCTACTCAGTTGGGGTCCTAATGCTGATCATGCAAACTGGATTATCCACCCGACTTCGAGATTATTCGATTAAGACCAACCGTAATAAAGCTCTTCAGGTTGTTTTGTATTCGTTACTTTTGTCTTTGCTCATCGCCTTGCTTTCCTTGCCGCTGTCTTTTTTTAGCGGCTTCTATTTGGAACAATGGTTCAAGCTTTCAGATCAATCTTTGCTTAGTTGGCTCACTGACCGTGGTAAAGCGATTTGTGTTTCTGCCGTTCTAAGCAGTTTCTGTCTTTTGATATTCTTTGGTGTTGTAAGACGTTTTCGAACCCATTGGCCGATTTTGCTATGGCTGATTATGATTCCATTTTTTGCCTTGGGCATCTTTGCAGAACCAATTGTGATTGATCCGCTGTTCAACAAGTTCGCTCCAATGGAGCAGAATGGTCTGAAAAGCAAAATTACAGATCTGGCTGTAAAGGCAAGGATACCGAATGCGGTAATTCTTGTTGCGGATAAAAGTAAGCAAACCAATAAAATGAACGCCTATGTTACGGGTTTGAGCGGCTCGTCCAGAATTGTTTTGTGGGATAGCACCATCGCCAAATTGCCGGAGGATCAAGTGTTAGCTGTGGTTGGTCATGAAATCGGTCACTATGTTTTAGGTCACGTTTATTTGGACTTTATTTTGATTGTCTCGGTGTCGCTGGTCTTTGTTCCGGTCGCATATTTGTTCGCAAATTCGTTCATATCAATATTGCCAAAGAATTGGCAGATAGGAAGCATTAATGACTATGCGATTACGCCTGTGCTTCTAGCCCTGACGCTTCTAATTGGCTTTGCGACTATGCCACTAATTAATGCTTGGTCTAGATATCAGGAGCATCAAGCTGACGAGTTCGGACTTAATTTAACGGGTAACAGATTGGCAATGGCGAACTTGTTTGTGTCATTTGCCGAGAAAAATCTCAGCGAACCCGACCCTCCGCCGATCATCAAGTTCTGGTTGTTCTCCCATCCTACGCTGAAAGAAAGAATTGAATTTGCCGCTGGTCGCAAGGTCGAATAGGTTACGGTAGCGGTTATAATACATCGTTCACGTTGACCGATTAATTGCCATTGCAAAGCGGGAAAATCTTTTGTCTGATCTAGAAGAAGTCGCAATACCAACTTGGATAGAGACAAATGTTCCGCAGCGAATGGACCGTTTGCCCTGGAGCAGATGGCATTGGTTGGTTGTAATTGGACTTGGTGTCACCTGGATCCTTGATGGTCTGCAAGTGACGTTAGCCGGAGCAATTGGGGCGATATTGCAAAATCCAAAAGCGCTCGGTTTATCCGCTTTGGAAGTTGGTGGCAGTGCATCGTGTTATCTCTCAGGCGCAGTTGTCGGCGCTTTAGTCTTCGGTTATGCGACGGACAGATTTGGTCGCAAAAAATTGTTCTACATTACACTCTCAGTTTACCTCTGTGCTGCGGCTATGACAGCATTTGCTTGGAATTTTGCTAGCTATGCCGCTTTCATGGCTATAGCTGGGGCTGGCATAGGTGGCGAGTATGCTGCGATCAATTCGGCAATCGATGAATTGATCCCCGCAAGAGTGCGAGGTCAAGTTGACCTGGTGATCAATTCGACCTATTGGTTGGGCGCAATGCTCGGTGCCGCAGCGACTGTCTTTTTCCTGAACGAGAAATATTTTCCGATCTGGCTCGGTTGGAGAATTTCATACGGCATTGGTGCCATTCTTGGATTGGGAGTCTTGCTAATTCGACATTGGGTGCCTGAAAGTCCACGTTGGCTCATGGTGCATGGTCGCAATGATGAAGCTGAAGCAATCGTTTCTTCAATCGAGGCCCAAGTCACTAAGGGCGGTGCTGCTCTTCCAGACATCGAAGAAAAACCATTACGGATTTCCATTCATACAGGAACTCCGTGGAAACAAATTTTTCGAACACTGTTTGTTGATCAGCGCAAGAGAACCCTTTTGGGGCTTGTGTTGATGAGCTCACAGGCATTCTTCTACAATGCTATTTTCTTCACCTACGCTTTGGTCCTTAATCGTTTTTATAAGGTGCCCGCTGAGAGTGTAAGCTGGTACATTCTGCCATTTGCTCTCGGCAATTTGTTGGGACCAATTCTACTCGGACATTTCTTCGACAGTATTGGTCGTAAGCCAATGATCATGGCGACGTATGGAATATCAGGAATCTTGTTGGCAATCACAGCAGTTCTTTTTCAGTACGACATGCTCACGCCAATGACTCAGTCAATCGCATGGATTGCCATATTTTTCGTCGCTTCCTCTGCTGCCAGCGCCGCGTATTTGACGGTCAGTGAATTATTCCCTTTAGAAATGCGCGCGCTAGCCATCGCTATCTTCTACGCCGCCGGCACGCTTGTTGGTGGCGTCTTCGCTCCCTCCATATTCGCCTCACTCATCGAGTCCGGCTCACGCTCCATGCTAACCATGGGCTATTTCGCTGGTGCCGCCCTCATGATTTTTGCAGCAGTAGTCGAACACTTCTTCGGTGTGGCCGCGGAACGAAAATCCCTTGAAACTATTTCACCTCCCTTATCTAGCCAATCTTAATCTGGGAGCGCCATCCTTGCCGGCACCGAATTCGTCTGACTACAACAATGGTCGACGATTAAATTACTCGCTTTGTGGTTATTTTGTCCTCAGAAATTTTGTTTGTGATTGGCTGCAGGATACAGGCGCTGGCCTATTCAAGAAGATTAGTTGCTATCATTGCATGTCGAGTGCGTGTGCGAGGCAATGATGTACCATCGTTCGTGTTTGGTTTTAATCGTCAGTTCCTTAGCAGCATTGCTTATGTTTGGATGTGTGCACTCAAGCGATGAGTCACCGCCCATAAAAATAGACAATTCAACAACCTGGCAGCAGAAGGCTCAGTTGGCAGTGGCTGAATCTAAAAAACAAAACAGAGTTAGAAATGATAATGCTGAGCGAATGCTCCTGGCTTCACTAAACCAACTCGCTGAAAGCAAGGGGCAAGGAAACGATCCAGAGTTCGCGAAATTGATGCTCTACTATCTTCCCGATATTGTGAGATTACAGCGGTATAACCCAAAAAAAGCGGAACTGATGGATCAGATCTTTAAGAAAAAAGTCGAGATCTGTAGAAAGGAATTTGGTGAGAACACAGTTCAGAACTTCGATGCTTTGTTTGATCTTTATAGTTTTGAAAGTACACATGATCGAGAACAGTCTAGGGCGCTGTTAACAGAAGCCCAAACTGTTAACCGGGTTCTCAAAGATAAGGGGACGCCTTACGATACATCTGACTGGTACGCAATGAGAGAAGCTCACTCCGCCTCGGTGTCAGGAATTAAAACCAAGCTGCCAACCTACGCGATCGCAACAAAGGAGATACCCGCCGGCGGTGTAATCACCGAAGATAGTATCAAGGAGGTATCAGCTCCTTACTCCCAACATCCCAATGGAGCATTGCCCGGAGGAGGATTGTTAATTGGGTGCCGAACAGTAAAAGCGATCAACAAAGACTCAGCGATCACAACTACGAAGATCTGCCACAGACCTGGACCGCTACTGTGGGATAGCATTCTTCCGACTGATGCAAAATGGATTCAGGCATCCAAATTGGCTATGACCACTCTGCAAGAAAAGGACTATAGAAGTTCTCTTCAGCACTACGATGAACTCGCAGATGAGCTGACGAAATTGGCCAATGAAGACACGCAGCTTACCGACTATTGCGATAATTGCTACTTGTCCACGATCCTGAGCTATGACAATTGCGCTGCAGCGGGTAACCGTTCTTCTGTAGATAAAACTAAGAGCTTGGCGTGGCACAAGCGCGTACTAGCCGCCTTGACCAAGCTATGCCCTGAAGGAAGCAATCACGTGAAGTATGAACGCGAAAGTTTGGACAGACTTATCAAGTGAGACAACATAGATTTTCTAAATTCAATTCGCTCACTTTCAGCCTTACTTTATGGGCAACGATGCTTTTAGTACTTCTGTCAGCGTGCTCATCATCCTTCTGTCCTCATAGAAATGCTTACAACAAACACATAGCGGCCTATCCGGTGTCAAGCACATTCGTGACTACGAGCGACATTCCTAGTGCCGCGAAAGTTCTGTTTATCGGAAACAGCATCCTCTATTGGCATGATATTCCAAGGATCTTTTCTTTCTTAATGACACAGGTTGAACCTCTTCAGCCCACAAAAATTGCGTACGTGGTCGGTAATAATTACAGTCTTAAAGATCATTGGGATGCGAGCACTGCTTTAGACTACATCCGGAAGAAAGGTCCTTGGGATTACGTCGTAATTCAGGACTCGACTAACTCTGAATTTTACGACTATCAAGGAGAGCGACAATGCCTTCGCATTCATTCAAGCTTTTTGCTAGCCAGCGGGATGCGGACAAACTGACCTCTGCAGTCTTAGGTTGCTCCCCGTTTAAGCAGTTGCGTAATGAGTCCAAAACTCGGCATTGAAAGTCACTACTGCCTATCCGCCTACTTCAGTTGGTTTAGGTTTTAAATTTTCGAAAGGGAATTAGAGATGCTTTTTTCGCAATAGTCAATTTCTCCGCGGAGACGGTCAGTGAACTGGTGCTTAGTATCACTAACAAAGGCCTGGTGGTAGAAAGTTTTGGCTTCCGCGTAGCGTTTTTGTCCTAGTCGCAACGTGCCGAGATTTTGAAAACACAGTACTCTGTAGGATTCGGCCGTGTCATTAAAAGGGCTAAGCTTCCGACGACAACCGACAAGCTTTAAACACTTGATGTAAGCATCCTCAGGAGAGCCTACGGAGCCTGGCTCTTCTCTGTAGACACCTAAGGCTAACCAGACATCAGGATCATTGGGTGTAAGGGTCGCGCTTGTTTCCAAAGGTTGAAGTGCTTCGTCATTATAGGCTTGCTTCAAGAAAATCTGAGCTTGCTCGTAATATGCGCGACCGAAATTTGGATGCAACTCCAAGGCTTGTTTTACAGCTTCGAAGGCTTCAGAGTAGCGCCGGCAATCGAGGTGTTCCTCCGCTAGTTCGCAATAAAAGCTTGGATCTTGAGGATAAATCCTAATCGCCTTTTTTATAGCGTCCATGCTTTGGTCCCGGCTAATGTGCGAGCTGTTTTTCCTCGTTAAGATAGCTTGGAGGAAGAGTTTATGAGCCTTAGACCAATCAGAGCGGCTACCAATCCCAGGGAAATCATATTCGTGCAATGCAAGTACCGGTTGCGTCGCAAACGCGATCATGCAAACAAGTAAATCAATTTGGTATCGCCAAAATCTAAATTTCATGTTGCCATTATAGTATTGTTCACTTAACAGTTGCACCTATGAGAACGGCTGGGCAGCAAGTCACTCCGTTGCTTAGCGCAACAAAATATTTCATAATGCCACTACTAATTACTGAGGAATTCTTATGCGTTGCAAGACTCTTCCATGTGTGGTTATCCTAATTACCATCTGCTCGGTTGCATTTGCAGCTAATAACGAGAAAACAATGGTGCCGAAGCATGGACCTTTTTTGCCCGGAGTCATTATGGCTGGTCAGGTGTTGTCTCGCGATAAAGACGGTGCATTACGCATGCCGGGAAAAATCGTTGGTGCAAAATGCGGCTTTATCGATCAACGTGCCAATTTTGTTTTGAAGCCTCAATTCGAGGATGTCTCTGAGTTCTCTGAAGGACTAGCGGGTGTACGCATTAAGGATAAATGGGGATTTGTAGAGCGAAGTGGCAATGTACTGATAGCACCCAACTTCGACCAAGTTAGCGAATTTCATGAGGGGCTGTGTGCAGTCAAGCTAAACGGATGGTGGCACTATGTCGAAAAAACAGGAAAGTTTGCCATGGCTGCCGAGTTTGCCGGTTTGAGCAATGGTAACTTTAAAGATGGTGTCGCTGAGGTTCAGCCAGAGTCTTTTGGTAAGGCAACGCGTATCGATCGTAAAGGAAATGTTCTTCCGGAGCAAACAGTCTTTCCAGTAGCAGAAGGACTTGTGCGTTTTAAGAGGAACGGTAAATTCGGCTTTAGAAACGAGGCTGGGCATGAAGTAATTGCTCCTGTTTTTAGTTTTGCCGAGGATTTTTCGGAAGGGCTTGCGGGAGTGTCCATGCCCAACTACGCAGCTAAACTCGGATATATTGACCCCTCAGGCAAATTTGTTATTCCTGCTGATTACGGATACGGCGCTAGCTTACGAAACCACATTTTTTTCCGCGCTGCGTGCGGACGAAACCATCGTAAAATTTCTCGTCTGTTGATCACTTATTCTCCAGGAGACCCGAGCTATTCTTTGCGGAAGCAGGTCTTGGGTCTTTGGTAACGTTTTGGTAATCTTAGTCGCCTACAGTCAAGATGTCGAATCTTACCTATCGCAGAGGAGCAGTATCTGTTCACCGAAAGATTGGCATTGAGTAGTAAGTTCCAACATTGCCGGCTACACCTCTTCAAGATCAAATTAGTTACGTGCCTGATTCAGTAGCTAGCGGCTATTGGGAGTTTTAATGTCTACAAGAGAAGCGCGTGATGCAGGTGTGGAGCAAGCTCCGTTAAGAGATTGCCCGTCTTCTCGGTGCTCCAACGAAGCTTTCGATCACATGCGTAGTGCTTCTCCCAATAGAACAGATGCAGCCTGTCGTCCTTCACCTGATGCCGGAAACAGAGCGGGATTTCCACCTCCTCTGGAAATTCATGATGGCAATCGGGATCGCGGTTCGACCGAACGCGTAAACTCCGGCCAAAATTTCATGGCGGTTTTGTTCGATAAAAACTCAAGTGCTGAGGATAAGTTGGCTAGCGTCAGTAAGCTGTATGACGGTGGCGCTCGCTCCATTACTTGCACAGACAAAGACGGAAACGAACATAAACTGAGATTCGAAAAATTACCTATTGGAACCAGCGGGCGCGAAATGGTTCATGTGTTCGGCGCAGACGAATCAGGAAAGCAACGCACCGTCTTGAGAGGCATTGCAGATACTTCCAAAGGCAGTTTTGAGCATGAGAGAGATGAGCAAGGAAGGTTCGTTGACTACTATGGTGGTGGAAAGGCGTTGCTCGATCTAACAGGATCAGCACCGAATCAGGATTTATCACCCGACAGACAACTGAATAGACCCGATCTAAATCAAGATAGACCAGATTTAAATCGCAACAGACCGGACCTCAATAGACCGGATCTTCTCAATAGACCGGACTTCGATCCAAATAGACCAGATCTAAATCGCAATAGACCAGATTTCAATCAGAACAGACCTGATCTAAATCAAGACAGACCGGATCTGAATCCCGATCGCATACCGAACAACAACACGTCGCGTCGAGCTTTGGAGCCGGTTACCGACCCTGCCATCCTCAAAGATGTTGGTAGAAGACCAGATGGCAGTGCAGTTGAGCCAACATACATCGGTGTGGATAATTCAGCCAGCTATCTCGGCGCAGACGGCCAAAAACACATCAAGGCAGGAACTCCAGCCTGGCTAGACAAACCCGCGGCAGAAGCTTTTGTGATGATGAACGAAAAGCTTGCTCGAGTCGGTAAGCAAATTCAAATTGCCTCAGGTGACTCTTCAGACGGTGCGATAAATTCCGCCGGACGGACACACACGCAACAAAGAATTGCAACCGGGTTGCACGCAAAGCCAGGGAATTCCGTGCACGAACAAGGCCGCGGACTCGATGTCAGAAATTTTGAAGATCGAGATGTAAGAGCGGCTCTGCGCGAGTTTGGATTTGTTCAAGGAAATCTCTCTCGTCCGAACGTTCCAATTCGCGGTGATGCCTGGCACTTTAGCTTTGCTGGAGCCAGTCGCAGATAAGAACGAGTGTTTCGCACAGCGCGCATGAGGCGATACAGTGGTCGCTCTAGATCGAGACAATGACTAAACACGTCAAGAAAGTCAGGACGGGGGACACAGTGTGTTGGGCACTCAACCCGCCACTGTCGGCAAGCTTACTGTGAATATTGAACCTGTTTCTTGTTTCGAAGAACACCAGATCTTGCCTTTGTGCGCCTCAACGATCTGCCTGCAAAGATATAGCCCCAAACCCATGCCGTGGGTGTACGCGCGACCAGGGCGTCCCTGGTAGAAACGCAGGAAAAGTCTTTCTTGATCTTGCGGTTCGATGCCGGGCCCATCATCACAAACATTGAACATGAGATTATCTTGGTCATTGCATAAATTGATCTCGACTTTTCCTTCTATCGGAGAAAATTTTATCGCATTCTCGATCAGATTTTGCACCACTCTTGAAATGGAGAGCGAATCAGCTAGCACCACCGCATCCCGAGTGTGATTTATGACGTGCGAAGTAATTTTTTTGTCCTCCATTAAGTGCCGAACTGATCGCAAATATTTGTTGATTAGCGCTAGTAAATCTGTTTTCTCTAAGTGTAATACTTGCATTTCTTTCTCGTACCGATAGACCTCGTATAAATTCTGAATCATTGCAAGCAAGCCATTGTTACTGTCACGAATTTGCAGAAGAAGATTAGCCTGCTCTTCTAGAGATGTCCCAAGATGTCCTTCCGCGAGCAACTCAAGTAACCGGTTTGCACCAATCAACGGATTCTTCAAATCATGAGTCAGCGTTGCCATGAAATCTTCCCGTTGCTCCAGTAAACGTAAGCGATCTCGTTCTATTATGAGCGCGTTTTGTCGTTCTAGGGTGTAGTTGATTGCTCGCCACAAGAGTCTAGAATTGAGGAATTCTTTGAAGAGGTAATCTTGTGCACCTGCTTTCAATGCTGCAAGAGCTGTAGATTCATCGTTATTACTGGTGAGCACCACAATTGGTGCCTTTGTCTCGGCACGTAATGCGTGAATTGTCGCCAATCCTTGACTGTCTGACAGATTTAAATCAAGCAACACAATGTCAATTTTGCTGTCGCTCAGAGAACGCTGTGCATCGGCAAGTGAGTTCGCAGCGATAATGTTGACCGATTCATCGAAGGTCAATTCCAGCATCGACCTAATATAATGGACCCCCACGCCCGGTGTCTCGACCACAAGTACGGCAAGATTTTGTATGTCTAAGCGTGTTTCTTCCATGAGATCCCCCAGTAGAACTCGAATCAGCGTCAAAAATAGTTGCGTCAAAGAAGTGAGACGGCTCGCCTCACAGGATCAAATTATCGGTCGTTCCCTCGTATTCCTGTTATATAAGATGCTGTTGGCAAACGTTTGGCAGACAACGGGATCGGGATTGGCGCCCGAGAAGACTTGAATTACTTTTGGCTCTTGTTCAGAGATTTAAGAAGAATGGCAGCAAGTTCTTTGTCCGAGGCCGGATTTTGGCCTGTGATTAGCTCACGATCCTGAATAACGTGACTTTGGCGGGGTGGCGCTACAATGACCTTTCCACCCGCAGCTTTCAGTGCGTCTTCTGGATAGAACTTCATGTATCCGCCAATTTTCTCAGGTTCATTTGGTTTCTCTTCATTATCGCTGAATACAGTCATGGAATAGCCTGAGTACAACCAATCTGTTTTCGCCTCAGGCGGTTTCTTGAGCTCAACGGCCGAAGCCAACGTTTCAGGGCTTTTCAAAGTTGATAGCAAAGCAATGGGACCATGACAAATAAGTGCGGTCGGCTTTTTCTTTTCATGGAAGTGGTGCAAGATTTTTCCGAGGGCAGGATCTTTCCACAAATCTATCATTGGTGCATGTCCGCCTGGGATAAAGATTGCAGAGTATTGATTCAAATCACCTTCGACAATTTTAGACAACTGGACTGGATGCGCAAGGTCGGAGGAATCAGTGAGCAAGGCTTTGACCGCTTTGTATTCGTCCTCGTTGGCAAACAGGGTTGGCTTGTCGGAAGTCGTATCCATTGTGGGTTTATTGCCTCTGGGATTGCTGAAGACTGGAGTAAAGCCGCCGTCGATAAGCGCTTTTAATGGCACGCCCAATTCGTTCATATAAAAGCCGGTGGTGTGAGTCTTTCCATCTTTTAGAGTAAGAGTGTCTCCGCTGGATAGAACAATCAGTATTTTCTTCACGGCGGCCTTTGAAGGAAGAGTCCAAATGAAAACCATTAGAACCACAAAGAGAAAAATCACTGAGAACAGTTTATTCATGCCTGGATGTCTCCGACAGGTGCACGCGTGCTTGGATTTGGCCTGAGCGACGAAAGGAATGTCTATCCTACCAAGGTTTAGTGAGGATGTGTTTTGGAGACAACATAAGAGGTATAACCAACTTGGGAATCATGAAAATGGCTCCATGGGAATGTGACATGAGAAATCTGAGAAAAGCCGCTCTTACTTTGCTGTCAGTTGCTTTGAGCCAATCGTGCTGTCTGACGCAAGGAGCGGCGCCTGCACCCGCGTCTGCATCCGAATCCGCCGCTGAAACGGCTCCTGATTTTGCCAGACCTGTACGCGACAAGTGGGCAGTCGTAATTGGACTAACAGAGTTTGCCAATCCAAAGATTCCTAGACTCCAATATGCGACTGAAGACGCGAAAGCTTTTTATCAATATCTGACCAAGGAGGCTAATTTCGCTCCTGATCATGTGCGTCTCCTCTACAACGAGAAGGCAACGCAGCGTCGCGTTCGTTCGGAATTGGGCAACAAGTTGCTAACTCGTATGGTCAAGCCAGACGATCTTGTTGTGATTTTCATGTCTACACACGGAAGTCCCGCCCAGATGGACGCTGTCGAGCACAAGAATTACGTCGTCACATACGATTCTGATCCCGATGATCTATATTCAACCGGCATCGACATGCAAGAAATTTTGGGCATAATCAAGCATCGTGTGGCTTCAGACAGAGTCTTGTTGATTCTTGACGCCTGTCACAGTGGCGGTGTTGACCCTAATGCAAAGGGCATGATGCGTGTTGGCAATTTCAACGCAGATACATTAGTTGAGGGTTCTGGGAAGATGGTGATCTGTTCGAGCGCACCAGAAGAGCAGTCGTGGGAATCTAAGCGCTACAAAAATGGCGTGTTCACGCGGAATCTGTTGGATGGACTGCGCGCTAATGGACCAAATACTCCGCTCTCTGACGCATTTAAAACGGCGCAGGAAAAGATTGAAGATGAAGTTAGACAGGACCATCCGGGTTCCACACAGACGCCGGTGATGCGCAGCAAATGGAGTGGTAAAGAGTTGATCTTGGCTGTTAAACCGGTTCAACCACAAAGCTTGCCACCAACTGTTTTGAGCGAACTGGAGCCAGACAGCCTGGGACGTGGTGGCATGGTCGATCAATCGCAAATTGCCATGATCTCTCCCTCTAAGACAGTTGGTGCGGCGCCATCGGGCGAGCGGCTAGGAACTATCGAGGCCGCGGCGAATGCTTGGAATGGAAAATTGAATATGGAGTATCTTTGCGAAATCACAAGGGTGCCTCAATACAAAACTGAGAAAGAGCAGAAAGATGCACTACAAAGTGCTTTCAAAATGAAGGACGCAAACTTCAACGATCCGCAATACAAAATTCCAGTGGCGATTATTCGAATGGAAATGGGTTCGATCAGTTCAGCTAATCGCGAACTGCAGGAGTTGCTGATAGACAATCCTGGTTGTTGGCAGGCTTACCTTGCTCGTGCGTATTGTTTTTACAAGATGAAGCAATCTGGTGAGGCTCAGGATTTTCTCCGACAATCGCGTAACCACAATCCGACATTGCCTGACAATATTGAGTTTGCGGATTAGCCTGAATGTTATTCTATACTGTTCTTCTATTGATATTCCGCACCGGTCAAATCGGCGAGAATAGCGGCATCTTTCAACATTGCCCACGCCGCTTTGCGTTGTGATGCATCACTGGACTCGAGAAGATTTCGCACCACCGAGACGTTAGCCAGTCCATGATTAATTGAAAAATCGCTCAGGAAGACTCTCTTGCCCTGACCCGATTTGCTCTCGCGAACATTGCGATAAGCAATCGTTTTGCCCGGGTTCAATGAATCGAAGTTGGATGATTTGTCCTTTGTGACCAACACCTGTGTGCCTGGTGCCAGCGCCATGATTTTATTGTCTACAGTCATACTGACTCGACCCCCACGACAACTGTCGTGCATATCATAAATTGCAACTGTATTGCCCGACTCCATAATCCATGCTGCAGCACCTTTCGGTATGGAAGCGATGCCTGCGCCAGTTTGCACTCTGATGTCATTTTCTGGCATGAAGAGCATGTTGCCCTTCACTAGATCGATGAAATTGCCGTTGCTGCGCTGACCGAAAACTATGCCTTGATTTTCCAATTCGTTGAGCTTCGTGGTGGTAAATGCGGTGCCCGTGAATAGGGCTTCGCCTTTAGCATTGTTGACTGAAAGTCTTCCCTGTAATGGCAACTGAGTTCGATTGGGCAAAAGAGCTTGTTTCGCACTTGCAAATAAAGTCTGCACACCTCTCAGTGAAATCGAACGGTCCGGAGTTGAGACCGAAGATTTGGTTAACCCAGAAACTTGATTTGGCAATGAAGATTGGACTGCAATCGGGGTTTGATTTGGTGCCGTAGCTTGATTTCGAACCGAAGCTTGAGTTGGAGCCGAGGGTTGATTTGCAACCGAAGATTGAGTGGGAGTCGAGGTCTGAGTTAGACTCGAAGTTCGATTTGGTGCCGCGGATTGAGGTGACCCTGAAGCTATGAATTGACTTGGTGCCGCAACTTGAGTCGACGTAGATAAATTGTGCGGAGTTGGTAAACCGCGCTGGGCAATGATTGAGCCCAATATTGTCAAATTCGGTGAGATTATGGAAATTGCACCATTGTTTGGATTTGGAAAAGGCGCATTGGTTTGAGCAACGCCCCCGCTAGGTACAAAGCCGGACGGTATACCGGCTGGAGAATTGATCAAGACGTGTCCTGTATGCCTCACACTGCTGCCTGATGCGATGGTCACGGCACCATCTGGTGCGTTGATGTAACTGTGACGACCAAATAAGCTCACCGCACCACTGAAGTTGACTCCTGGCCCGGAGGGACTACTGAGCACGATGAAAGGACTTTGCAATACGCCACTACCTGATATTGCTAGCGCCTGCCCTGCAGGGCTTTGCGCAGTCAACTGTCCGGATCCACCGCTGCTAAATATCGATCCAAGTACTAGCATCGAATTGGTCGCGACAAATGAAATTGAATTATTTGCGACCAACTCGAAGTTTTTACCGATCGTTATATTAGCTATTTGCTGTTGGGCCGCTGGAATGCCGATCGGCGGCGGCGAACCCTGGAAGCCGACCGTTGCCGGAGCACCAGTGATGGTGAACTTAGCCGATGTAGTTGTTGGACTGCCTACGAAAGCGACGTCGCCTGGCCCGAAAGATGGCAGATTAGTGTTGAAGTTAACTCCAGTGATGTTGTTCAGCGTCAAATTGGCGCTAGCAGAGCCAGTTCCGTTGACCTGGATTTGGCGAGTAAAGAAGTTTGCGTAACTGCCTGAATACAGGCTGGTGATATGTAAATTGGTTCCATTCTGAAAACCTACGTCGGTGAAATCATTGAACACAGTATTGCCAGGTGTTTTTCCAGCTTGCAGAATGGTGCCGGTGCCGGCAATATTGTAGTTGGCTAGTAGATTCTGAATCAAAATAGAATAAAAGAGAGAGCCTCCAAGTGGATCCGGAAATGGCGAGCTACTTGCGGTAGTCGTTAGAGTGCCGTCCAGTGTAAGGGTCTGGTTGCGCACGGTACTATCCATATTGAATTGGATAGGACTGTTGCTAGATAATGTCACGCCTTTAGGAATTGTAAAATTGCCCAGTCCGTGAACGTCAACCAGACCCGCTCCATTAGATCCACTAGCATTCAAGTTGATTGTGGTGTTATTCCCACCGGAATTGAGAAAACTACCATTCCCTAGGCCAGTCGGGCTCACATCTATGATACCGCCATTAGTGGCGATGGTGCCTGAGGAGCGACTAGGGCCGGTAATATTGAGATCGACGTTAGCTGCAGAATTACCCGCATCGATGAAGATATTAGAGGCTCCGGTGGCATTGATGGTGGGATTATTTCCAGCAAGGACAAGGTTTGGAGTACGTATGTCAACTTCGCCGCCACCATCGATGCTCAGATTACTGCCGCTTCCTAATGTGAGTGTGCTGCCAGCTGACATAGCCAGCAGAGATGTCTTTCCTGTTGAGCTAGTTGAGAGACTGCCGGTGCCGGTTAACGTGAGGTTATTAGGACTCTGAATCGTGATGTTTTTGCCGGCGGTATTAGCACTGATGGCGCTGTTTACCGCGACGGTATTAGCCGATGTAATATTTACGTTGCCACCGCTAGTGATCGGAGCATTGACCGTAACAGAAGCCGGATTGGTTGTGCTGCCTGCGGTAAAGTTGCTACCTACCGCCAGATCACCGTTGGGATTGATAGTGACAGGATTAGCACCAGTAGTTGGTTGAGTAGTCTGAATTTGAATATCTCCGCCACCACCAGTACCACCGGTACTATTCAGCGAACCGGTACTGATTGCGACACCACTTCCGGCGCCGGCAAGGATGCGGATATTGCCGTTTGCTCCAGTGCCGGAACCACCAGAATTGATCGTAGTCCCTGAGCTTAGCAAGACCTGTCCACCACTGGTGCCAGCGGCGTTGCTAAATGCAATGACGTTGACATCACCGCCAGAGCCATTGCCAGATGGTGCTGCTGACGATATCGTCATGTTACGACCAGAGAATGTGACATTGCCGCCGGTCACACTGGCACCACTAATGGTGATCGGATTTACAGCTGGAGTTCCTATACCCAAAGACGGAGGGAATGTGAACGGGCCGACAGTAGGGCTTGGGGTGCTTCCAGGTGCTGTAATATTTGCGCCAGCGATCAAATTGATCTGAAAGCCTGAAGTGTTGTTATTAGCCAGAATGCTGTAATTGCCGGTTGAGAGAATGTTTCCGCTTGCGACGGCAGAGAATGCTTCTCCGACCGATATGTTGCCACCAATAGTAATATTGCCATTGGTATTGTAGAAAGTTGGATCTCCTAGAAGCGCAAGGGTGCCGAGTTGAAGATTGCCAGCAGAAACAAGAGTATGAGCTTGTCCGGCATTGACGTTCATTAGTCCCGTAATGCTGTTTACGAAGGTACTAGCCGTACCGGTACCGGAATAGAGATTAAGATTATTCGATAAAAAATTCCCGCCAGACAGATTTATATTACCGGCTCCATTATAGGAGGCGTCGCGGACATTTATATTTCCGTTCTGAGCCTGGAAGGTGCCACCATTTCCGTTGACGTTAATGGCTGCTGCACCAGCATCAGCAATATTAATATTGCCGGAGTTAGAGCTTATCGTGCCACTGTTCACTATGGTGCCCGATCCAGCGGATAGATTTAGAGTTCCACCACTGGAGATGGTGCCGGAATTAGTTATGTTGTTTTGCGTATTCACATTCAAGACGGCGTTTTGGTTGGTTCCGCTTGCAGCGCTATTGCCCGCAGGCAAAACGTCAGAGATAAGACCCAGTGACTGCACGATTACGTTATTGGCACCGATGCTTACAGCACCATTGTTCATAGCTGGATTTTTTGCGACTACGTAAAGGCTGCCATCGTCAACCAAATTGCCAGACAAATTTAGAGTTCCGGATTTAGTCATGTCGATCACGGTCACGCCTTTTGGTATGACAAGATTGCCCAAGTTCTGACTCAGATGCGCATTGATAACCACAGTGCCGCCGATTGCGCTACCTTGAGAATCCAACACGACAGATTGTTGGCCGTTGAACATGACTTGATACAAGGCAACCTGTTCAGCTGGAGTGAGTTGTGTGTTGGCGTTAACTGAAACCGGAACGCCACCAACAGAAATTGTGACCGCGCCATTCCGGACTAAGCTTCCTGCGGTCAGACTTGCACTTGTCGATGAAAGATCGAGATTAGTAGACTGTCCGCCGCTGGCTGCGCCTGCGACGGAAGCAGTCTTGCTGTTTGTAGATGATGAAGAGGCAGAAGAGTTAGAAGTGGTGGATGACGAGGACGGTGAGGAAGGAGAGGTAGATGAAGATGAGGCACTCTTGTCATTTGCGTTTATTGACGTCTTAGTAGGGACGAGCCACCGATGAAACAGATTACTGACAGCTGCCTTAACAGGAGATGTAGTTCCAGAATTTTGTGTGGAATTGGTTGGCATTCCCACTGGAAATTCTCGCACTTGAGACGGCACGCTAACTGGTACTAAGCGAATGTCTGGTTGCATATTGTGTAACATAGGTATCGTATGCGGTTGCAGAGAAAAATTTTGATGCGTCGGTATAGACGGCATGGACATTCCCATCATCTGCTCTCCATGCGCCCAGCATGGAATCGATGCAGTTCCGGACAAAGATATGGTCATGGCGAGGAGAAGATGAGACTTTGACATTTATGGTCCTTCAGTGGGTAGGGCGGCGGAAGTTTGAGCGATAATCGCTTTCGACATGGTGTAAGAACTTTCATTGGAACTGATTGAATTGGGGGCGGCATCATGCGGATTCGAGGTCGTCGGAGAAGCTTTGACGCCCTCGTCCGATGAACCAACAGGCGAGTCCGCGTCTTGCATCACGCTCGGCTTGGCCAACACGTTGTTAGGAGAGACGTCGTTACTGTCCGGCTGGTTGGATGCAGATTGACTTTGTTCTGTTTGCTTCCGTACGAGAATTTGGTGGCGCATCGTATCCATAGCTGCATAGTAAGAGGGCTTGCTGACAGTGAATCGAACACCTGTAAATAGACGGAAGTCAAAGCCACTCAATCCGGGCGTCTTATGCGCCCCCCAGTTCAAGACAGGCTCAGCGCGTACGAACGCAAGCAAGGATGGACAGCGCTTAGAAATCGGACGGTTCACTTCTACATCAGCAATCATACTGACATTACTTTGCTTCGGAACGGAACCATTGAAAGTTGGACTTCTAAAGTTTGTGACCAGGGTGTCAGTACACAGTAAGGTGTATTGACCCTGTCTGCGGATGTAACCCAATGAATAGAATGGATCCAATTCTCTCGTTGGCGCGACAAAATACTCTCCTCCGCGCATTTGCAGCAATGCGCTTGCAAAGATAATGTCTTTGCGCGTTAACATACGAGTCAAAGAAACACCGGGAAGGAAATCGAATTGATGCAGATGACTCGTTTGCCACAATTCTCTTGCTTGCATATCAAATTGCAGATCTGTCCTTTCTCCGAGCCTTTTGTTGTGACGTATTCCCCAGGCTAACGACTGAGTTGTTGGATAGTTCAGAAATTGGTGCGTTGCAAATGTATCTTTGATGACGAAGTAATTTGTATAAATGGATGTGTTCTTTAGAACGTTGTAACCGGCCGTGATGCTAGGCAGCATACGTATCGCATAATCAGCTTTTGGATTATTGGCAGTGAAGAGCACGTTTGTATCAAGCCGCTGTGACACTTCAGTTGAAGAAGTGAACCAAAATCTCTCCGGCAGCTTTTGGAACAGTCGAAATTTAAACCCGGGACTAACGCTGTTCCGTTCTGGAGTGGTAGCAAATGGTGTGACATCAGTCGGAACAAATTGTGGAGGAGCGGACTGTTGTGCACCCAAGCCGATAGGCGCCAGACTGGAGTCTAGCGCTGAGGCAGGATAGCACTGTAGCAGCGCAAAGGTAATTGGAACCAGCTTTAAAAAGCAGCCCCGCGCGAACATGGTGCTCATGAAAATCCCGCACAATGTCTTGACTAAAAAGGAATTCCGGTCGCTGAGTATAACAGGTTCATTTGCAAATATTGTCAATAATGTTCATTCCATTTGTCGCTTGTTTGCGTTTTGGTTTTTGTCAAAGAACGGCTGTTCTTAGCATTTATAGCCAAAATCAACTTGCGGGTTCTCAGAATACTTGGCTACATCAGCCGTTTGGCGCAAGAACGCTGCCACCAAATATGGGGTTATGAATAAATGAATTAATCGAACTACTGGCAAGCGATTGTGTATGTTGCCATAGCTCAAAGGTGAGTACGGTGCTTTTACTCTACCGTTCAGTGCTTGTCAGACCAAGCATCGTGATCTACAAAAAATGACCCCTAGGCTGGTATACGTTTGTCGGGCGCACGAACTTACTAAAGTTCAGTAATTTCCCGCTTGGTTTATTGATTAATACAAGCCATCATTGCTATCAATTAGACGCACTTCTCAGGTAAAAGTACCGATGCATCCGAAATATCAAAACAATAGCAAACGCGGCGACTCCGAGCTGTATTTGTCCCGTTTCGCCCAAGCCGAAGACTACTTTAATAAAGCACTGAAAGACCTGGAGCAAGACGAAGAGGCGCAAAAACTTAAATATCTCGAAGAGCAGGCCTATCAGTTTGATCCAGCATTTTGGGGCAAGATGCTTCAGGAGGAAATACGCATCAGGAAAGGTCTGATGCAGGTTTATTTCGGCTCGTTCAAGGATGATGAGGCTCTGAAGGCGTGCTTCAAACTGTTGTCTTTGATTGATGATTTTTACGGGTACGAACATACCGACTGGACAAACCCTAATCAACCTCTGCCTCGGCATGCAGAACTGGAAGCGCTGCTGCGCGAGATCGCCTCTAACTTGTCGAACATTTACGCGCGAAATGGAGACGCCAAGCATGCAGACCTCTGGCTACACGCTTTCGATCAACCTCGCCCGCGTGAAGAGCGCCGCAGGTACAAAACGCTTTCCGGTGACTGGCTCTATCCAAATGGCAAACCACACATGAATCTGCCAGTCTTCGCCAAGATCAGATATGACATTGCTAAGTCATTGTCCTCCTTCAAAGCTTTTTCTTATGCCATCTCGGTCAAGGCTCCCTATTGGTGTGAAGGGCAAGCTGTCTCTAAAGCGGAATTGTGGGCGCTAAGGAAAATAGAGCAGGAATTGCACAGTGACGTCGAAGTAGACAACGAAGCAATCTACGTTGCCTGTGTTCCTTGCGACACGCACCGTTTGTTTCTCTATTACTCAAGCGATTGCCAGTCAACCCTCAAGAGAATCGAGCAAACAGCTGCCGGTCTTACTTCTCACCAGCTGACGTTCGAATCGAAACTGGATACATCCTGGAATGCCTACAAGCGGTGGGCTGCACCTTATTTACCACCTGATGTTCCGCCAGCACCGGAGTTACCTGTTCCGCCCGAGCTGCCACCAACGGATCCATCTGAGTTGCCACCGACACTGGAGTTCGATGAATCGGCCATCTTTGCAGAATTATGGAGACTCGGTTGCACCATCCCCGCTCCCCAGTCACGGTTCTCTAATCTTGTCGGGCTGACGCAGAGGTACAGACCATCCAATCGTCAGCAAGTGCAAGTCGTTGTCGACTACTTCCTCAAGTTTCTCAATTCAACTGATGGTTGGCTGCACAGAGATGCTCTGGTCAGCCTAGCTTCGACGTTGCCTAGACTCGACCCAATTGCAGCCGAGCGCGTTCTCGACGAATACAGCCTCATAGAAGTCGACGGGGGAATTAAGTTCACTGTCGATCTTTCCCAAATTGCCCAAGAAGCAGTCAGAATCAATATGCCACGAGGTTTAGCACTGGCTTCGAAAATAGAAAAGAATTATCGAAGCACAACCTTGATAAAAATTGCTAGCGATTTAATTGAGAAAGATCCAAGAACTACACTGACAATTTTAGTCCAAGCTCTGGAACTTTTGGTAGTTGATTCCACAACTTCGGAATTTCAACGCGCTGACAGAGACAATGCTCATGTTCACGGTTCGATCGACATTGCTCAATTGTTGAAAAATTTGGATTCTGAATCCTCCGTTAAGGTTGCGTCGCAGGCACTGTCGCGGGCATCTAAAACTGAAGATGTTCAACGCAAGTGGGAGCAATTGTATAGACTATTACAGTTGTGTTTATCGGACGATTCTCTGGAAGACAGGTTTTCAGATGTTTTCTTAGAGTGCTTCAAACAAATAAAGAAGGCGAACAAAGACTTGCAAATAAGAAAAAATGAGGGTTGGTTCGGCAGTGGTCCGGAAATGGCTTGTTGGGGTCACATTAAGACAGCTCAGCTTGTGGCGAAGAAATTGCCGGACGAAGCCCTGGGCTTGCTTGAGGCTGCAGTCGAACTCACTACTCATATGAATAAGAAGGAAGACCCCATTGCGGCTTTGTGTCGCATCGTCAGAGTGATGAAGGAAATCAATCAAGAGAGGGCGAAAGAGATTTTTGTGCTCTCTGTGCAAACAGCGCGCGCCATTCCCATTACGTACATGACTATCGATGCTCCAAAAGTGGGAGCTGCGTTCAAAGCAGTCTGCCTAACAAGAGTTTTGGAAGTTTGCCCTCAAGATCAGCATGAGATTTTCTCCGAAATTTATCAAGATTGTCTGGACGCCATCGAACAGGTGAAATTGGCCAACGAGCGATTTTCGTCAAAGTTGAAATTTGCCACTTCTCTAGTCAAGGTTGATGCTACCCGTGGTGTCGCGTTGTTGGACTCTATGGTTGCCAATTCTGAAACTCTTTCGCTAGATCAACACATCATGGTCAGATGCATGGCCGCCAACATTGCACGCGCGGTTCGTCCTGAATACACTCGTAAGATCCTTCTCGAAGCGCTTGCGTCCAGTCGCACCATCCTCGATGTCAATGCGCGCTACCATGCACTATATGGCGTGCTTTGCTTTGCGACTCCGGATTGTATTGACATAGCCAACGACCTGGCAGATGAAATCGTCAGCTTGGCAATAGCGATGAATCTTCAAGTGTCCGACATTTACGGACTGGTTAGATATTTGGGCGCGGTAAAAACAAACAAATGCACACGAGCAGCAATCAGAGTTATCGAATTTGCAGAAGTAGAAAGACGCTCTCACTGGCTCAACATCCTTGTCACGGCGGTGGGTAAAGGACCTAAAGTATCCGAGCGCTCTTCAGGGAACGAGCTCAGGAGCGATTGGAATTGATCAGTGCATCACGATTCTTCTAGGAGCAAGCTCGACGATCGAGTCTGATTTTTTCAGAGTGGCCAAACAGTCGGTTTGACCGCAGCTGGCTATTGTTGCTCGAACAAATTCAGCAATTGACGTAGCGACCAGGCAACCTTCACGCGTGTGAGGATTTACATGACTGATCTGTTCCTGACGATGAAAGAGTTGGCAGACTTGGAGGTGGCATTTGTTTCTTTGACTGAAGCGGTTGATTTGAGTTCGCCGATAGGCCGAGCGATCGCTGGATTGCTCACAGTGTTCGCCGACTTTGAAAGAGAGTTGCTCAGAGAGCGAGTAAAGGCTGGCATTGCTTACGCCAGAAAGAGAGGTCAGCGACACGGTCGACCAGCATCAGTCACCAAATATGCCACCAAAGCAAAGAGATTATTCGAGCAAGGACTTCCAAAAGCTGAAATTGTGAGGCGGTTATCAATCAGTAGGGCATCTGTTCGGAGACTTCTGGGCAATTGAGACAATGAGTTCCGCCTGACGTACAATGAAAACATACATTTACGGGAGCATAGGATGATTACGAGGCTGTTGGCCGCATGGTTATCACTCTCGCTAACAGTGAGCTTGGCTTGGGCCCAGTCTGCACCGACTACAGGTGTCGGATCTGGAGTGGATTATTTGCCGAGAAACTGATCAAGAATTGCGCTGCCACCAGATCCGCACCAAAAAATCTTCTGTACGCATCACACCATCCAGGGATGTGCCTATACTCCCGTATTGCCATCCATCGTTCCCACCGGCCAATGGAGGGACCGTTCGAGAATATGGCAATCAGGTCCGAAAATCTCTTCAATGTATGCCACATACTTCTCGTATTGAGTGCTTGCCTGAAG
>PLZS01000096.1:0-8933 GCA_003153555.1 Candidatus Melainabacteria bacterium
ATTGTTGGTGCGAGCATCCTGGTTTAGGTAAAGCTGCCTCTCATAACACAATTGGTGCGAGCATTTGAACGCACTTCGTATTAAACTGATGACGCCACTATATTCAGTACCGCAAAAAAAAGGGGAGCTCGTCAGGCGCAGTGTCAGTGTCACCGATCCAGACCAAACTGGCTCCAGTCGTCTGCCTTGTAGCCTAATTCGCGAGCACGTTGCGCAGCTTGCTTTGCCAAGTTAAGATGCCCAGTTTCTTTCTCAGCGATTGCTAATTGGTACTGTCTTAGACCATCGTTTTCGTCATAGTAGTGTCTAATATCGTCCTTGGTTTTACTCTTGGACAAATATTGACCAGTACAGCGTTGGGGAATTAGACAAAAAGTTCTCAGAATAAGCTGAATTTACCAAATTCGGCAGCTCAAGCATAAATCCCAATCCAATCAAGGCCAGCGACAGCGTCAGCCACCGTTCTGGCACGGTTTGATTAGCGAACGGTTTTGCCGCAAGTTTTTTGGCTATCGATGGCATGCCGAAGTAGCATAAGATCTTGTCAAGAAAAAACAGAAATGAGGCGTACAAGAATCTGCTCTTACTAGTTCATAACCAGCGGGTAATTTCAAGTCGGTTAGCATCGAGAGTTCTCCCGGCATTCTACTTTTTCCTGGCAGTGTCACATTCAAAAGCCACAGTCGAAGTCCTCGTCCGTAAGAAGGATTTTGGCTCGCTTTGGACCTAGCTCTGGGGACTGATGTGGAAGCTCTTGCTGTCAGGCATGCTTACTGTGGATTCTGATCGGGTGGAATGACTCGTGCGTTCTCTCTTGAAAGTGGTCTTGTCAATAATAATTCTGCCGGCACTTAGTCTGTTTGCCGTTCAAGTGCTGCCTGCCTGGGCGCTTGAAGGCAGAGAAGGGACCGAGGGCTCGCACTGTGTCTCACAGTCGGCATCTTATTCAGTCAGCTCCAGTTATGACGGCTATGAGAAAAAGGACTCCTTGCTGACTGGCTCGGAAGATTTGCTTCTTGCCCGCCTGCCCAACACGCAAGATATCGCGCCTGAGTTTTCCTTTCATACGGACCTGGAAGAACGACCCTGCATCGTCATTGATCTAGGGCGCGAATGTCTGATCGACGGCTTGGTTATCGAAAACCGCAGGCGTCAGCTACTGGAGCGCGCCAGTGGACTGCTCGCGTTAGTCTCCAGCGATAAGACACATTGGAGACTGGTAAAAGCGTTCGATACTGTTGCACCAATGTGGTCACTGAATCTCAGTGTTCCTGAGCGCGCTCGCTATGTAAAGCTTCAACTTCCAGGAAGAAACTATTTCCATCTCGCTCATGTTTTCATTCAAGGTCGAGAATTGAATGATTCTTTAGAATCAAAGACTGCCAGTAAGAAATCTACGGCGGTGCCACCGGAACAGACGACAGCAGATCTTGACAGATCGGCGGCTGGCGACAGGCCAATCAGAGATAAGTGGGCCGTGGTAATAGGCGTTAATGAGTTTGTGGACGAGCGTATACCGCATCTGCAATATGCAGCAAAAGACGCCAGCGATTTCGCCGATTTTCTTGTAAATTCCGGTAACTTTGCCAAGGACCACGTCATTCTCTTGACCAATGAAAATGCCACTGAGCATGAGATTAAGCGCGTAATCGGTGACGACTGGTTGCCTCGTCGTGTCATGGAGGATGATGTCGTAGTTATTTATGCATCCACTCACGGAAGTCCCAAGGAGATGGATGTGGCCGGGGAAAATTTCTTGGTTGTGCACGATACAAATGTAGACAGTCTATTCTCCTCTGGCATTGAGCTTGAAGACCTGGCCAGAACCATTAGAAGACGCACGCAATGTGATCGAGTAGTTATTATTCTGGACGCTTGCAATAGCGGTGCCGCTGCGACCAAAGGTCCTAAAGGCTTGATACGTACTGCAAATTTCGACCTTAGTAGTATTGCCGGTGAGGGCACTATCGTTATTTCTTCCAGTGGTGCCGGGGAACGCTCCTGGGAATCAAAGCGTTATAAAAATGGGGTGTTTACGCACGGACTGATGGAAGCACTGAAATGCAAAGGTGCTCAAACGGGACTCAGCGATGCTTTTTCTGTGCTTAAGGATAATGTCGAGCAGGAAGTGCGGTTCGATCGAAAAACCGATCAGACTCCTGTTATGAAAATGAATTGGAACGGCAAGGAATTGGCCATACTGGCACCACCCACAAAACCACGCACCACCGAACCTTACATTCCAACTGGCACTGGACAGTTCAACCAACATTAGTAAGGAGCAGTAAAGCTTGATTATTCTACTGTCTTGTGACGGAGGGATCCTAAGGCGTAACAGATTAGTGAACAAACGCGTGAAGTCTAGGTGCGAACACTATTCCGACAGTAGCCAGAAGCGAAGACGCTCCGCAGTAATCGAGGAACGGTCTGAGCTAGAGACTGGAAGGCCCGGGAGCGATCGCCGGCTCTTTGCCCTGCATGGNNCTTTACCAGGGCAATCTGTTTGATTGGGTGCGGCGTCCTGGTGGGTGCGCACATGGTCGAGGGAGATATGATACTGCCGGCACAACCATGCTGTTAGCTTGACACAGGATTGAATCTCCTTGAGAGTGGGGCGTTGAAGGTTAAAGTCGCCCATCATCTCAACTCCGATGTTGCCCTTAAGTGGATATTTCGTATTGCTCTCGGGCTCGTACTGTGTTGGGCGGCCTTCGAAAATCCTGCCGTNNTTGAGCCCCATTCTTCTCGGCTGACAATATGCGGCTTTGGCGCTTTAGAAGATGTGGACGAAGAGCTGGTGCCTACAGCACTGCCGCCACTATTAATGGTGCCTGCGCAATAGTTTGCCACTCTTTTTTTCCATCCGAGCAACCATCTCTCTTCGTGCCTCTCCTGCGGAGCATTTTGCACGCGCAAACCCAGGACAGTAGCCGCCGATTTAGAAAATGATTGTACGGCATCACCCCGATCGGACATGCCTTCAAGAACCTGCAGCAAGCCCCAACCCTGTCCTTTATACCGCTCGCCAGGATTTATGCCTTCGCCCTTGAAGTTGACATAATCTATTAGCGCAAATGCTCCGGCACTACCGCTAGTGATCACGCGATCGAAGCGAGCTCGAATCGTTGCTCGTGCCGATTCCGGTACGTTTTCGAGCACCTTTGGCAGTGCGCCTTCCAAACGCAGCACGAGAAACTTTGTCTGCAGAGGCACCGTGTTGGTCAACATGGTGCGCAGCTCAGTCATCTCCTTACCTTTGACGTCACCTAAAAACTCCTGACGACTATTCCATGGGCAGCGCATGTCAGCTTGGAGCCAGTTAGGAAGCCTCACGCCTTTGCTTTGCAAAAAGGCCACAAGGCGAGGGAAACTCTCTTCAAATTTATCGTGTGCGTTTTTGGGATACCAAATAAAATGCCCAATTCCCAGAGAAGGAAAATCCTCACCGACATTCCAGGAAGTAAGACCAGCGACTCTTCCACCGCATTCATTGCGCCAGACTTTGTTTCCGATAGCGGTGGCTTCGCTCTCTGAGAGATTCACTCGCAATGGTAATGGTCCAGGGGACACGATCTGAAGAGAATCAGGATCACGTGATTCAGCGGCAGTCACAGTGCGCGGTAAAGAGAACAGCAACGCCGCTATTGCAAACACACCCAAAGTTCGTGAAATTATAATGCGGCTCACAGCTGATTCTATTCTTTCGAATTTGCTGGCAAAAATCTATTCACCATTCGCAACTCCTGGGCACTGCTAGACTATCTTGCAGCAATCTCAATCTTCAATCCGTCCACCCACTGTTTGTTTTCATCAGTGTAATACAAATATGCGCGGCTTGNNCGTATTGGAGAAGGCGCATCGGCAACTTACATCTGATTGGAATCTCGATAATGGTAGCTTAGGCTTAACTTGCGCAATCCATGGGGACGCAACGACAAGTTCGAGGGATTTAAAACGGCCAAAGAATGCGACCCTGCACATCCTGGCGAGTTCACTATGTCTATTCAGGAGTTTTATGAAAACTTTTCTGATATAGCCACACAGAATGCCGAATGAACGGGACTCAAATTGTTTGCGTCCCTTGGATTCAGGTCTTGACTTGCAATCAAAACTCAGTGAGACCATAAGGCTTAAGCTCGCTGCGCCGGCAATTCCAAATCAATCATGACAATGATGCACATTCTTGCAAATCCGTGCTTACATGATGACTTTAATTTCTAGAATGGGAGAAGTGATAATGACACCACAAGCTATGACCGATCCGAGTAAAACCCAAAGCAAGCACTTCGACCCCAAGGGCAAGATTCCATCGAAATTCACGATTGAATTGCAGAACGGTCTGCGCAAAGATTTGCCATTCGACGATGTGCGCGATTTCGAAGAAGCAAAGAAAGGCTTCATTGCCGCGCCAGCATACAAGCAGATTATGGCTGAGGATGGACACGTGGCCTGGGACATCGGCAGCTACGAGTTTTTATTAGAAGGTAATGACTTCGACAGCATTCACCCCTCGCTGCAGCGTCAGGCAATTTTGAATATGGCCTTTGGACTCTACGAGGTTGTACTGGGCAAGATTTATCAAGTACGTGGCTTTGATCTAGCCAATATCAGTTTCGTAAAGGGCGATACCGGCTGGATCGTGTTCGACACACTAACATGCAAAGAAACATCCAGGGCCGCGCTGGATTTGATCAACGAGAAATTAGGAAAGCGCCCGGTTGTTGCTGTCATCTACTCTCACTCCCACGCCGATCACTTTGGTGGCGTGCGCGGTGTCGTTGAGGAAGTGGATGTCAAAAGTGGCAAAGTGCCAGTCATTGCTCCGGTTGGCTTCATGGAGCATGCGATTGCCGAAAATGTTTACGCCGGCAACGCGATGAATCGCCGAATGTTCTTCCAGTATGGTGTGCTCCTACCGCACAGCCCTTTTGGGCACGTAGATCAGTCTATCGGCAAGAACGCCGCCTCTGGTGACACCGGCTTGATCGAACCAAACCGTTATATAGAAAATGACTTCGAGGAGTTGACCATAGACGGCGTGAAGATGGAGTTTCAAAATACGCCAGGCACTGAAGCGCCATCAGAGATGAACACCTACTTCCCACAGCTCAAGGCTTTCTGGGCAGCAGAAAATATAACAGGCACCATCCATAATATCTACACCCTGCGTGGTGCCCTGGTGCGCGACGCCCTTGCATGGTCGAAGCATATCAATACCGCACTGTACCGCTACGGACAAGAGGCAGAGACTATGTTTTCTGCGCACACCTGGCCGCGCTTCGGTAATGATCGGATTCAAGAAGTGATGCGCACGCAGCGTGATGTATATGCCAATCTCAATAACGAGGTGCTGCACCTGGCGAACCAGGGAGTGACGATCAATGAAATCCATAACGTCTATAAGCTGCCGGAGAGCCTGAAGTGCCAGTGGTCGGCCCACAGCTACCATGGCTCGGAGGAACATAACAGTCGGGCGGTGATCAATCGTTATTTAGGATATTGGGACGCTAATCCGGCCACGCTGATGCCTCTTTCTCCGAAGGATTCAGCTCCTCTCTATGTAGAAATGATGGGCGGAGCCGAAAAAATCATTTCCAAAGGCAAGCAACTTTACGACGAGGGCAAATATCGCGAAGCTGTAGAAATCCTCAACAAGCTAGTCTACGCCGAACCAACTAACCAGGCAGCCAAAGACCTGTTGGCTGATGTTTTCGAGCAAATCGGCTACCAGAAAGAAAGCCCGAGTGTACGCAACAGTTTTCTTGGAGCGGCTTATGAGCTTCGTCATGGAATACCTGCTGGCGTGCCACCAAAAACAGCTGGGCCTGATATGATCCGCGGCATGTCCACTGAACTCTGGCTCGATTTCCTTGCAATAACCATGGATAGCAGCAAAGCCTCGGGAATGAAATTCGTCATGAATCTGGTGACACCAGATAATGACGAAAAATTCGTGGTTGAGTTAAGTAATTCCACACTCACCAGCATCAAGGGACAACAGTCGAAACACGCGAATCTGACTATCACGCTTAATCGCACCGATCTCGAGCTAGTGATGGGCGGTAAGGCTACGTTTGATAGTCTGCTCAGCTCCGGCAAGGTGAAGCTCGACGGCGATCGCAAACCCTTCGATGAGCTCCGCGGCATGATGCTTCGCTTTACTCCAGACTTCGAACTGCTGCCGGGAACAAAGCCAGCCAAAGCAACCACTCATCCGGCGAAAGATCCATTTGAAGTTCATGCGTTGGCTGATACCACTGGGGGCTAAGCGCGCCCTATTAAGCACAATTGAGCGCAGATTTGGATAATTCCAAATAGACAAACTTTGTCAGCGTTTCTGTTCGCCTATGGGACAAAATCGCGCTGTTCCAAGAAGATTGTCGGACTTTGTACCGATTTCTTCAGTCAACTACGCTTAGAAACTCGATTGAAGGACCGCAGTGCGGTTGTGTTGCTGGAAGTTCTGGCTGTTTGTTTTTATGTAATAATCTTTTACTGTAGTCTTTAATTTTCNNGGCAAAAATTCTAATGAGTCATTGGCTAGCTTGCAATGTATTTATCGCAGAACCTTTAACTCTGCTTCCGGAATTTCTGAATACGCCTGCTGAATGAGCGCAGTCGCTTCAAATGGAAGTGTAAAATGATTATTGGTTTGTTTCATGCGCAAAAGTTGATCAAAACTAAGAACGCGGGTTCTGATCAAATGCTCCAAGAAAGGTATCCAGTTTTGCAGAGGCGTACGAGCGAGAGATAGGGTTCATTTTGCCGATGAAGACAGCAGCCTGTAGATGAATACTCACTTCATTCTTTACGTTAGGGATCAAAGAGAGAGTAGTGATTTCTATTCGACCGTGCTGGACATGGCTCCAATTCTGAATGTTCCCGGCATGACTGAATTCAANNTGGGACTAATGCCGGAGACCGGAATCAAAAATTTGCTCGGCGCCAATTTGCCAGATCCATGCAAAGCCAGCGGAATTCCCCGCGCAGAAATCTATCTGGTGGTAATGAATTGCCATGAATATTATGCTCGTGCGCTGAAAGCCGGAGCTACAGCAATAAGCGAAGCCGCTCAGCGTGACTGGGGCCATTTAGTCGCTTATTGTATGGACAAGGACGGACATGTCCTTGCTTTTGCGGAAGATCCTTAAGCAGTCCGTTTTCNNCGGCATCGAACACATGCTCATTTTGGGCCTTGTTTGAGACAGCTATGGCATGGGAACGAAACAGCAGGTTTGTTATCCGAAGTTTCGGCTTACCGCTCTTTGCACTGGCAAAAACATGGACAGTACCTGGCTCATAATATGTACGGAACGGTATCCCTTCTTGGGTTACTATTGCGTTGTTTATTTGGACAATGTGGAATTCGCTCGCTTATGGCCTGGTGAAGAGAAAAAGTTACCGATTAGCCCAAGCGCACATACTGTGTTTTTGAAATATACTTGGCGCGGATTAAAAACCAATTGCCTGAAGCTGGAGGTTCGCCCGGGCTCGACAGTTTACCTGAAAACTGGATACAACCGGCTCGCTTTGCTTCCTTTGCTCTTAATCTTGTCCATACCAATACTTCATTACAATGATGCTCGCTATCTTTTGCTTATTCCGGTTGTAATTCTTTCCGGCATGTTTCCTGGATGCGTGCACTATCTCTGTCTTAAACGCGAGCCTCCTCGGCGTAGTTAAAACAAAACGAAGAGTAACAGACGCATATGGATTATGCTGGCTACCAACTTTGTGAGGTTTATTTGATCGAGTTGCCAAACTCCGCTACTGATCTTGTTAACACCCATAAAATGCGAATGAACAAATAAATTCGGCGAGGTGGCTTTCGGTATCGAAACGCTTACCCGCCAGTATCTCATGGTTTTAGTGACGGTTAAACTGAAGCAACTCATTGGAAAACTAGATGTACAAAAAATACAGTGTTGGAACTTCACTGCTGGCAGTGGCATGCCTTTTAGGTCTAACGGCTTGCGATAGGCTGACATACATCGCGAACAAGGGTTACATGGACGAAATCGCCAAGCAACTTCACACGGCGCACATCTGGAATTATGCGGTCACGTTTCCCAGAGCAAGCGAGATTCAAGACGACATTCCAGGCGGGTTGGAATCGGGCAGTCATTTTCAGGGGCAGCTGGATTTCGATGAGAAAGAAAAGGAAGACAAGGAACTGACATACATAGCCGAGTGGTCGATGGCTAATGGCGGGGGCAACATTGAATTTATTGTCAAAAAAGAAGCGCCAGGAGTGCTGTGCTGGAAGAAGCCCTATGGCTTTCAAAACGTTGTAAGAAAACCGGCTGGGACAATCAAAGTCGGCGGGTTGAAATTCTCGATCACGCATTGGAAGGGAGATTTTAAAGATCCTGCTACTGCCGCGAAAGGCGTTTATGGCTGCGACTATGAGGCGCGCGATATTGACGGTGAGTTTATTGGGCTTAGAGGCATTGGATTAGGCAGTGAGGACGCGACTAACAAGGTCACTGAGAAGGTCTTGAAAACGCTGCAAAAGATTCCGACAAAGATCACAATCAGAAAGCCAGACATGCCTGCTGTAGATCCAATCAAGGATCCGTGTGAGATGATCATGCCCTAGGAGGGGTCACCGTTTGCGGTGTCAAATGCATTTGCTACCATTGTTGAGGTTGATCTAATTTATCGGCGTTCACGCCCCGAAGCCCAGGGGACCGAGAAAGTTCGCTATCAAAGCGAACACCAAAACGGCAAGGACCCTTGATGTTGTACTCGGAAATGTCCTAACGGTAATATCATTTGATGCTTCCCATTAGTTTTNNATCCAAACAAGGTCGTCATGCTACTTGTATTTGTTTCATCGAAGAATCCACTGAGGCTCCCTGCCGTAAAGTTTCCGATCGAGATGCTCAAGTACCATGCGCCCATTGTCAGCGCCGCAAATCTCGCTGGCGCTA
>PLZS01000096.1:8960-11631 GCA_003153555.1 Candidatus Melainabacteria bacterium
GAAGAAAGATACCGATAGCAAACTTGGTTGGAGCCGTTGGCTGTTTGTCTCCCAGCTTAATCCAGATCACCGATATCAGCGGCGCGAATAAAATAATGAACCCCGCCTGAAAGGTTTGCAGCCAGCTTGAAGGAAATGNNGCAGCGAATCCAAAATGCCAGCTCGCATGCGGTGAGATTCCGACAGTAGAAAGCCACGCCTTGAACTCTGTGCCTTGTGCCAGATATCCACACACAAGCGGTGCCATCATCGCGCCAACGTTGACGCCCATATAGAAAATTGAAAAGCCTGCATCACGCCTCAGGTCGCCAGTTTTGTACAATGCTCCGACCATCGTGGCCATGTTCGGCTTGAGCAGCCCTGTACCAAGAACGATCATGAACATACCGACATATAAACTTGTAGGAGAAGGAAATGCGATCGTGAAATGTCCGCAGGCGATGATCATGCCACCGATCAAAACTGCGCGTCGAGCACCAAAAAATTTGTCGCCGAGAAAACCGCCAGGCAGAGCGCTTAGATACACGGCCATTGTATAAAGTCCGTAAATGTGGCCGGCTTCCTTATTGGTCATGGCCAATCCGCCATCATTAACAGCCGCCACCATATACAATACCAAGATGGCCCGCATTCCGTAATAGCTGAAGCGCTCCCACATCTCGGTGAAAAAGAGATTGAACAAACCTTTCGGGTGCCCCGCGAAAGTCTCTTCCGGGATTACCGATTCAATAGTGGCTTCTGATGTCAACTTGTACTCCAATGTGCGAAAGACCGACTAGAGGTGAACCACGGCGCTACGGCGCAGGTATTCAGAACCGATGGCGTCGGCAGCGATTATCGCATCAAGTAACAAGTCTGCATCAACATCAAAAGGCTCATTGTGCGCAGTTTCACCTGGGGCACATGACCGCTCTGCCACCACTTGAAGCCGAGCCCTAGCAGAGTCAGTCACTCCCACTTGCTCAAGGCTAACCGGTAGTCCCACGCTGGTGGCGAAACGCAATACTTCATCTATCACTGAGGATGGTTTTCCTTCGCACACTAGTTGAACCAATAATCCAAACGCTACTTTTTCTCCGTGCAAATAGTGATGCGTTTCTGGCAGAGTGGTCAATCCATTGTGAATTGAATGCGCTACTGCTAGTCCGCCAGACTCAAAGCCCAGACCTGACAACAAAGTATTCGCTTCAATCAGACGTTCTAGCGCTGGCGTAACGACATTTTTGCGTACTGATTTCAGAGCCATTTCCCCATCGTTCAACAATGTTTCATAACAAAGACGTGCCAGCGCCCTGGCGCTAATCGTGGTGCCACCACCTACTTGATTGCGCTTTCTCGCAGTTATGACTGTGTCAGCCTCAAACCAAGTCGCCAGAGCGTCACCCATGCCGGCAACGAGTAGCCGCGGAGGGGCATGGGCAATCACGACCGTATCAACCAGCACAAGGTCTGGGTTCTTCTTGTAGAAAATATACTCGGCGAACTCCCCATCTGGTGTGTAAACAACAGACAGCGCGCTGCACGATGCATCACTTGATGCGACTGTCGGGCAGTTGACTACCGGTAAATTGAGTTTGGCTGCAACAGCACGGCTTGTGTCAAGCACCTTGCCTCCGCCGGCACCGATGATGACGCTGGCTTTTTGCATCTCGGCTAGACGAGCAATACGATCAATTTCGACTTTTGAGCACTCCCCGGAGAATTTCTCTATCACAACCGAAAAACCAGCCGCTGGTAATTTTGTCTGCCAGGTTTCCTTTAGCAGCTTTAGCGCTGAACCACCAGCAATAATCAATACGTTGCCGGCCCATCCCAGCCTGGACATCTCTTCTCCCAGCCAGTCTGTAGCATTCCTTCCCTGCACGTAACGGGCCGGGGAGCAAAAGACAGAAAGCATTGACGTCTCCTCTGTATGGGACCACAATCGCCATATCATACACAGAAGCTAGTGGCTATTAGGTCGGGAGTTCGTAGCTCCCGGGCAGGTATGTTATAAGGAGCGGCTCGCAATTTTGTGAGCCGTTTCTATTTGGGTGCTTTTGCGGCATAATTTATGCGCCTAACACGAGAGAGAAATCGGAAAGGAAACCTCACGCCGAGAACATGTCAATGGAAATAAAACTCTGGCACCAGATAACAAGCATCAAGAAGAGGCGGGCTGTCGCTAGTTTGTAGCGACGTCTGGACGCCAATATACGCTGTTTTCGCGCTTTAAAAGCGCGGCTCCAATCAGCTCGCGACGTAAGGTGGCGAAGTCTGGATGGTGGCGAGCGATGATCTCGTTCACTTCTTTTTCTTTATAGTGAACGCCTCGCGCAAATTGCTCGCACAGCCAACGCAAGACCACTTCACGCTTTTTTCGGCTGGCGGGAATTTCTTTCAGCCTTTCACCTTCGAAAAAGTCGGTGAGAATTTTGCGTTCCCACGTGTCGGCTGCGACGGTGCCAGCGATAGTTACGATGGTATACATCGCCAGGACCTGCTTCGCCAGCGCCCGCAGTTTTTTTATATTGAGGCGATAAATATGCGTCGACCCTTCAGAACGCATAGCCACAAGCCCGACTTCCTTCAGCCGGGCAAGATGATGCGAAACAGTCGGCGCACGCAACTCCAGAAGGCTAGCAAGCTCCTCGACGCTGCGTTCTTTAGCAGCCAGCACGCCGACGATCTT
>PLZS01000014.1 GCA_003153555.1 Candidatus Melainabacteria bacterium
TTTTCCCGGAGATTAAAATAACCGAATTTTGTTAGACTGAAGTTTGATCATATAAGCCTCGCACTTTATTGGCGTATCTACTTACTAGAACTATTTGAGGCTTAGTGCTCGCGACTCCCAAAGTATCCTCTGGAGGGATATTTGTGAAAGTACAGCGCGCGCCGCTCGTGGCAGCATCTTTAATCATATTAGTAGGAGCAGTTGTTCCTCCTGCATACACACAGCTTCCTCCGACTAACATGGGCAAGTGGGTGCATCAGCCTGGCGATAATCAATACGGTCAAAGTGCTCAGAACTCGAGACACTCACTTCCTCCTGAGATGAGGGCTCCAGCACCGATGCAAGGTGGTGGTGGCGGTGGCGGATATGTAGGTTGGTCGCCTACACCTGCGCCATTTCGTGCTGATGTATCGCTAGATCCAATTGCAGCTGACGAACCAGTTTCTCCAGCCGGTTTTCCTCCCTTACCCGAGCGGCTTGATTTGCCCGTGCAAAGTAGCTGGGCTGCAGGATCTTCAGGTGGAGGATATCGAGGTGGTGGCTCATACGGTGGAGCCGCTCCTCCTGGCATGAGTTCAGGTGGTGGTGGGGCTCCTCAATCGACAGGCTCACACCAGCACTACTCACACTATGAACCCGGCAGCTTCGGTCAGAGTGCAAGTCACGGTTACTACAAAGCTACAACTCCCCCTCCTCCAAATGCTCCTCCTTCAGATTACTACGCATCCGGCTCACCGGGTGCCGGTCCGGGAACAGGTCCCAGCGACGCTGAAAGAGCGCTGAGAGGCATGGGAAAAGAACCGAAGTTGAATTCGAAACTGGACACGAATCCAACTCCAGATGCACCACAACCGGTGGTTGTGAACCAGGCCGTAACTCAAGATTTATCGCTGCCAGAAGATGATTTTGCTTACCAAAGTCCGCAAACCAACAACTCAGCGGGTAAAAGATTAGGTAGGAGCGTAAAAAGGGCGCTTCTAAGACCGGTCAATTCAGTCGGCAGCTACGCCGGCATCAGTTTTTGAAAATGGCACGTTTGGCGAACAGGCTAGGAATAGGAGTTTTAGTAATGAGATTTTCGAGATTCACAATTTACACTTTATCGGTCCTGACTTTCAGTGGCGTGGCCGCCTTGAGTTCAGTCGCACCGGTTTTGGCACAAGGCAGTGTGCAGAAAAATGCGACTGAAAAGTCGACCTGGCATGTCGCGCCAAGAGAAATTCAAATTATTGACGATCGACCAATCATTCGCGACTTTCGTGAAGCTCCAGTGATGCCGCAACAAATTCAACTGCCGCCTGGTCCGGTTGGGTACGGCAGTAATCCTGGTGGCAACGGCGGTGGCGCTCTAGCCGGTGGTCCTGGAAGCACTCTTCCTGCCGGTGGTATGCCATTGGGCGGCAATCAAGGTTATCGCACCCCAAGTGAACCGATGGGCGCCCTGCCGAAGTCTGGTTTTCGGGGCACGAACATTCCGGCTGGGGGCATGGGGCCTAAAGGTTTGTTGCCTTCTGGGTTCAGCACCAACGGTCTGAACGGCAAGATGTTGAACCAGAACAAGGCTTCAGGAGAGGGCGCAGGTGCGCCTCACGGAATGGCTCCTTCGGCTGGTCGAACCAACGGAAATTACAAAGGACCCGCCGTTCAAACATACAGCGGCGGTTATGGAAGTGGAACTGGTGCCGGATACGGTGGCAGTGCCAGCAGAACAGAATCAATGGTTCGCGGCTCCCTGCTGCGGAAGTAAGGATGGAGGCAATTTGCGCTTAAAAGTACTACTACTGATTTCTACTATCTTCATCGCCGGCTGTTCGCAGCAAGGCGGCGGAGGAAATCAGGCAGCCACTGTCTCCACTCCGGGGGCAGGTATTCTCGGCAGTCTGCGTCCGAAAACGGATCCAGCTGTCGTTGAGCGCATGCATATAGAAGAACAAGCGAGACTGGAAAAGCAAAAGGCCCTCGAAGCTGCAGCGCGAAGAGCTGATAACCAGGTCAATGCTGATGGCATGGGTCGAGTACTGCCTAAAGTCTCGATGGATCCGATTGCTCCACCGGCTGAAGAAGTAGCTAATGCCAATGGTCCTATCTTTACCCCTGCTAATGCTGCTACTCCTGCCATTCCAGTTCCGACCAGTACGACACCAGGTCAACCGCCCCAAGCAGCAATGACCTATGGTGGCAGTTCTGTACCATCTCCACCTCCGGGAGGAGTCGGCGGTGGACTCGTTCCGCCACCACCAGCAGTGACCTTGTCGACTCAAGCGAATGTGGGCATGCCAGCGGGGATGCCGATGGACCCGAGCGCCATGTACGCCAATCCATACATGAATCCTTATGCCATTCCTTATCCGCAGCAGATGCAGATGCAACAGATGCAGCAAATGCAAATGCAAGTGCCGCCCACGCCACAAGTGGCCTTGGCACGTCCGTCAGGAAGCCCGTTTGCAACTGGTCCGCGCTCATCATCGTCTGATGATGAAGGCGGGAACGAAAAGAAGCGCGCCAATTTCGTACCAATTACACCCACTGGTATGGAATCCCGTTCTTCTTATAAACAGCGTGATGATTTGAAGGCTCTCTGGAATGGAGTCTTGAAGAGCAACTCTATGTCCTTGTTGATGAAGGACGAGAAGTTCGCCGCTCAACTAACTCAAGTAGATATCGGCTTGCCTGCCGAAACCACAAAAGGAAGTTTTTCGATCTCACAACGCCAAGTTGACGCCGTATTCAAAAATGCTCCCCTGGACAAGCGGATCCTGCAACCAGTTCGCAAACTTCAGTCTGACTTGGTGCAAGCTTACTATCGTTACCTCTACAGCTACAATAAATTCGCCCTTGCCCAACAAACCGTAGCTGCTAGAAAACAAGAATCAGAGGTCGCTAGCTCCGCTTCAGAACAGCAACGCGCCGCCGCGGACCAGTCTCAAGCGCAAGCCGATGCTGAGTCTTCTAAAGACGATATGAAGTCTGCCCAAACCGAACTGTCCCTGATTGCAGGACCGCAAGCTGCTAAATACATCATCAGCAAAGTATCAGGAGTAACACCCAGCAACGATTCTCTAGCCTCCAGCAATGAACCAAGTGGAGAGCAAAAATCGGCTGGTGGCATGTTTGGTTTGTTCCACAGTGGTGGCAAGAAGGCTGCGCCGCCTGCGGCTGCAGTAGACACGACCAAAGTCGCTTCTGCTCCAAGTGACAAGAAGAAAGACAAAGAGAAAGTGCCTAAAAAAGGAAAAGGCAAGAAAGACTCTGGCTCCAAAGAGAAAACTGCTGATCTCGCACCCGCTCCCGAAGCAGCAACTGAAACCGCAGCCAGTGAGCCAGTGCCACTCGCTCCAAACGGAATTAGCTTTGAACTGAAAAATGTAAATGTTACCGCTCGCAAATCTATCTTGACTGTGAGCATAAAAAACGGCGGTGCTAATAACTTTAGCTTCAGCCCCGATGTAATCTCCATCTCCGAAGGCAACCATAAACTCTCCGAAGCAGCCGTTCGCGCAGACTTCGACCAAACAATGGTGCAGCCGAATCAGGAGATAAAAGGGACGATCACGATTTTTGGACGACCTTGGAACGACAGATTGGCAGTCAGTCTTTCTGAGGGCGGTAAGACCATTCAAATGAGTCGACGGTAGTTGAGTCCAGCAGCTTGCTGCATAGACCATCCTAGTTAAGCGCGATGCATGACCCACTCAGGTAGGAAGATAATGAACATCACCTCACTTACTAAAAGCATCTACAACAAAAAAGCGCTGCAGCTTGTTTTGCCTGTGTTTGCACTGTTGATGGGCACGACGGCAGCTTTTCCTGCCACGACAAGCGACCTTGTCACCAACGCTGGTGGCACTATCGACGACGTCAACCCTGGCACTGCATATAACATTCGCCTCAACTACGGTAAGCGCTTCCCATTTATGCAGAACGCTTGGGACAATGACAAGTTGGAGAATATTACCAACGGACAGAGCAACGGCGATACCGGCGCAGGCGAAGGCAAGCAAAATGGTGCCGGACGAAATTCAACCACGGGGGCAACAACCTCGGGCTCGGGCACAGGCAGCTCTGCTAGTGGCAATCAGTCCAACATAAAAAAATCCAAATTAACCACCGCTGCTGATGCTAAGACTTTCACGGCTTACGACATCATGGTCAAGCCTTTCGGACAACCAGGACACTACCTGCCAGGCGCTGATCCCACTCACCTGCCTCAGTACGCCACGCAAGGCGATGCTTATGTTCAGTATTCGCAGACAAAAATGCTCGCCACCGATCAACCTAAGACGATGCGTGACCTTGAATTATTCAATAATCAGCTGACGACTTTCGGATTGCCAATGTCTGATACGCAGTATCAAATGATTGACAGAGAAAACAATCAGCGCATGCTGGAACTCAGTTTTGACCCTGAACGTTTCATGTGGGCAGCCACTACTCAGGGACAATTGCAGACTGCTTCCGCTGCCAACGTCTTGGCTGGATCATCGGAAGCAGCATTCCGACAAGCAACAGCCCGTATCGTGCAGGCTGACGGTAACGGCGGGAACGGAGCTGGCGGTGGTGGTGGTGGCTCTGGTGGTGCTCAGGTGGGCGCTTTAATCAACATCGCTAATGAGCAGTCGGGAGTGCCAACAGCTGCGGACAATCCGTCTAAAACCGTCCCCCAAGCGGTGTGGATGGTACAGCAAATGTACAAATTTGTTTTTGTGCCTTTAGCTATTCTTTTCTTGTTGCCAGGCGCGGTGATGACACAGGTCAAGTGTCAAATCGTGCAAGGTTTCAAGTTGAACGCTGAAGACCAATCAAGCCCATTTGAAGGCATTCTGCGCGCGGTTATAGCCGTATTCTTAATTCCTGCCACTCAGCTAATCGTTAGTTATTCCATCGACGTTGGAAATTCGATGGCCTATAGCGTCAAAGATTGGGTCGATTTGCAACTGATCTTCGATTGGTCTCGTGAGTTGACTTACAACACACCAATCAACAACGTCAACAACGCCATCACCCCTCCAACTCAAGGAGGAGGTCAAGCCGGAGGCGCACAAGGAGGTGCGTCAGGTGGTGGTGGTGGATTCCTCGGCAGCATTAGCAGTTTCCTGGGCGGTATTCCTTTTATCGGTGGCGCTCTACAGAACGGCTTTAACTCTCTGGCCGGCGTCCTTGGAGCCGCGGAACAGGGTCTCGGTGGTGACACGCTTGAGCAGAATACCATTGCTGAGAACCAGTCATGGCTTAGTTCGGCTATGGAAGCCATGTTTAATATGGCGACGTATATTTTCTCCTCTGCTGTGATCGTGCTCGGGGCATATCAGCTCATCTTCGTCTGCTACTTGTTCTTACTGGGACCGTTAGCAGCAGCCTTTTTTGCCTGGCCAAAAATCCAAGCTCAGGGCTCACAGAACCTGTTCAAAGACGTATTTGCCAATTGGGTCAACGCCGTCATTGTTGTTTCACTGTGGCGCTTCTATTGGATGGTTCTGCTGGCGATCATGACGCAGCGCATTCTCTATATCCAAGATTCTGGTGGTGCCAGTAATTTGCAGTGGGAAGTGGCCGTCTTCACGTGTCTCTTAGGGCTGATGATGTGGGTGCCTTTCAATCCCTGGAGTTTCGATCCTGCTCAAGCAATGGAAACAGCTAATGCGGCTGGTCAGGGCTTGATGAAGGGCGCTTCAGGAGCTATGGGTTCTGCCGCACAGGCTGCCGGCATGCCGGCTCAACAAGTGCAAGCTATTCAAGGCCAGATCAACCAAGCTCTGGCCCCAATGGCGCAAGTTTCCAATGCCTGGGCACTTGCCTCTAATGGTCCAAGCGGCGTGGGCTCGAGTCTTTATCAAGGCACAGGATCTATGGCTGGTATGACCAGTGCCAGCAATACAGGTGCTAACACAGGCGGCAGCACTGGTGGCACTACAAACGCTTCGAACAATGTTACTCCACCACCATCAAATGCGGCAGCACTGACATCAGCCTCTCCGGTCACTAGCTCGCCTGTGAGCTCGGCTCAAGCGAATTCGCAGCAACCACCGACAAGCAACCCTTCAGGGCAAGGAAATAGTGCCAATCTGGCAGTTGCTCAAAACTCAGCTCCAAATATGCCAGTTACTTCGATGCCAGAATCAACACCCCTGAGTCCATCGAGCAATGCCAGCTTAAATGTCAATCCTAATGCATCTCCTGACCAAGTTCAGGGTGCGATGCCTTCTACGCAGCTCGCTATGGCTAACCTCGGGGTTGGCAGCGGCGAAGGTGCACCGCCTACCTCCGGTTCGACTGGCGGCACTGGCGGTAGTACTGGAGGTACCGGAGGTGACGGCGGTGGCAGCGCCAATCTTGTCGCTTCATCCGGTCCGCCAACCAGTGCCGGCCCGACCGGCGATCAGTCCTCTGGCTCGAGCACCACAGGTGGTGGCTCCGGCGATTCTCAGGCTCAGGTTGCATCGCTAGCTCTAGCAAGCGGCACCTCGAACACAGGTGGACAAAACAACCCACCTAATGAAAAGGGACCGTCAGACAAAAAGGGGCCTGAACAAACCCCTCCGCCCACCGCCTTTGCCTAGTCCATTCCTAGGATAACTTTCCGCCAGACGATGCCACAAATGAGGATGAACGAATGAACGTCAAAAGAACGGCAGCTACTCTAATATTAAGAGTCCTTGCGCTGTTGATGGTGGCATATGCAGTGCCCAACGGCGCTCATGCGCAAACTCCCGCAGCCGGAAATAACAACCAAGCTCTGGACGTGAATCCGGGTTATGCCGCGTTCCAACGAGAAATGTATTTCCAAAGATTTCCTGCCGCCCGCGAAGGTGGACCGACACAGATGGGTGGTCACGACCAGATTACGGACAAGAAGTCGATGGGACCAGGATCTGTGACGCACAGCAAATCAGGTCCGGTCTTCATGTGGCCAGTTATTATTCCGACTGCCATATCACCTGTGCCCACAAAACGGGACGAGATGATCAATGACGACATGTTCAAAACATTCGGTTATCCAGTCTCTGACACGCAATTCCAAGTGATTCAGCGTTACAACCAGAACCGTATGCTTGAACAAGCGTTTGACCCTGAAAAGATCATGTGGGCAAGTACTGCTACAGCTGGTATGCAAGCAACTTCTGCTGCAAATAGTGCCGCGTCAGCGTCAGTAAACCAGGCTCAAAGCGCGATCGATTTTACTAAGAAATATTTGACTAACTTCACGTCTGAAGCCGGCAATCGTTGGCAAAAAATTCGGGACCAATTGTTCGTCCCGATGGCAATCTTGCTCTTGCTTCCAGGTGCTGTGCTCGCTCAAGTCAAAGCGATTGTTTCGCAGGGTTCGCCTGTGCTAGGTGACACCAATCCTTTCGAAGGGATATTGCGCTCAATCATTGCTATCTTTCTTATTCCAGCAACGTTCCTCGTTATCAATTATGGAATCGACGTATCCAACTCGATCACCTTCACGATTGCCGACGAGTACAAGCGCATCTTTGGCACTGACATGTATGAAGATGCACAGTGCGCTCAAAAGAGAGCTTTTCCTGTTAACCCTGCGGACAGAAACGATAATGCTGTAACTCAGGGCGAGACACCTCCTACGACTACAGGCAACACTGCTTGGGACCCATACGAAGCCTTGACTTTGAACCTTCGTCAATATGACCCATGCGCCAAGATCGACAAAACACGAACTCCCGATGAACGCGTTCGAGACGCCAAGAAAATCACTCGTTTGATGATGAATGGCGCCAATGTAGGTTTGACGGGCACTTGGAACGTGATGTGCGCCTTCCAAATGGCATTCTTGTACTACCTCTGGTGCATGGGGCCTATCGCCGCTGCTCTGTGGGTTTGGCCAATGCAGAAGCTCAGAGGCGCTTTGCCAAGTTGGATTGAAGGTGTGGTCACACTTTGCTTCTGGAGTTTGTTCTGGAACACCACAGTGTTACTGATGGCATGCTTCCGCGGTGTCGGCGACTCCGGCACGGTGCTCATGTCTGCCCTCAACTTCCTCGCTAATGTTTGCGTCAAATACGCTTTCGACTTCAGTTCGCTCGTCAGCCAAGGGGGAGCCAGCGGCGTTTCCAATGCTGTTCAGCAAGCTATGTCGGGTGGTGGGGCAGCCGCAGGCGGGGCTCCTGGAGCCTCTGCAGCCCCTGGTGCTTCAGCTGGTGCTACTCCGGGCTCAACTACGGGCGCAACGCCTGGGTCGACAGCTCCTGGCTCGCCCACTAGTGCTGCTGGACTTAATGCTGCTCTATCTAGAGCGAGCAGCCAGAACCAACATTCCGGTGTATTTAGCTCTGCGTCGTCTGTTCCCGGACTTACCGGCGGTAACAGCATGCCGCCAGTTGGTTCGACAATGTCTCTTGGAGGGACCAACAGTAACGCCAACTTTGCCTCTACCTCCGGTGGTCCAAATGGTGGCACTCTAGGTGTCGGTCGAGATGCAGGTCTGCCTCCGGGCGCTGCCGGTCTGGGCAATACCCTAACGGGCGCATCAGGATCAGGCAGCTCTGGATTTACAGGCAGCGTCTTGCCTGCTTCCTTCAGCAGCTCCGGCAGTGGTGGCGGTTCACCGTTCAGTTTTGGCTCGACAAGCAGTTCGACCGGACTCGGTGATACCAATCTCAGTGCCAGTTCACTTAGTTCAGGTGCTAATTCACTTGGATTACACATGGACAATCAAGGGCATTTGCAGGTTAATCCAAACGCTCTGCACAATCTCCAGAATCAAATGCAAGATCCAAATAGCGCTGCTCATCGTGAGCTGAACACGGCTATGCAGGCCCTCCAAAATGGTGACCCGCGGGCCTTGCAAGCGCTAGCGCAACAAGGAGCGCAAGGCATCGGTGGACTAGATCCGCAGACGTCGAGAGCCCTTGGAGCCCTAGCAGGTCAAGCCGGCGATATGTATCAACAAGGTACAGCCGGATTGAACAGTTCTGACATGAATGCCGTTTCCGCTTTCGCCAGTGGGCAGCTCAGTCCGACTGGGCAACCGGCAATCGGATTCGACAGCAACGGTACGTTGACTAACAACTTAACCGGCGCTCCGATTGATTTCTCGAATACGACCAGTCTAAGCAACTTTGCTTTGAACAGCGGTTTGTCTTCGGATCCATCCTTGAACCTCGGCACTACATATGATCCAAACACCGGTCTGCCGTCGAACCAGACTTATGCTCAAATGGTTGCCGATGGCAGCATGCAAGCGCTGCCAACCAACGGATTGGACGGACTGGCTCACACGCTCGGAAATACTAACGCGCCAAGTCTTGTCGATGCAAGCGGCGCGCCGTTACCGCAAGGAGCTGTCGATGCTCAGGGTCACTTCGCCCCTGGATTCACTCCGACCAGTGATGTGTACGCCTTGAATTCCAACACTGGATCGCCGATCGCTATGTACGACACAAATACGAACACGTGGAATGCCACTAACGCTCAAGGTGTCGCCAATGGTGTGACGATGAATTCTGCTGGTGATTGGACCGCTCCAACAGCATCAGGAAGCGTACCTGTTACTTATGACAATGGCAGTGGCAATTGGATGGCTTCAAATGCCGGTGGCAATGTCGTTTACGACACCAACAGCGGCCAGCTGACCACTCCACAAGGAACGCAAGTGAACTATGACGGCAACTCCTATACTGCCGCCAATGATAGTGCCATCCGTTATAACCAAGACCAGAACAGTTTCGTTAGCACCACTACCGGTGCGCCTGTAGCTACCGGTCAAGATGGCACCTGGTATGCTCAGGGCGCTGGAAATAATGCTGTCGCTCTCAACACCAGCGACAACAATCTGTATATGGCAGGATCCAGCTATTCATCCGCTTCTCAAGTTCAGTACAGCGCCAACAGTGATGGCGGTGGCACATACTCTGCGGCTGGTGGACAGGTCTATTACGATAACGCCAAGAGCAGCTTCGAAGTAGCCAACAGTGGTGCGGCAGTCTCGTATCAAAATGGCAATTGGGTTGCCAACGATACGAATAATCAAATCGCCTACAACACCAATAGCCACCAAATGGAAGTAGCCGGCTCTAGTGCAGCCGTACAGTACAACCAGAACACAGGCGGCTACTCAACTCCGGATGGACAGATCTCATACAGCTCCGGTCAAGGTGGCTTCCAAACAGCTGGAGGACAATCTGTCACGGCAACTGGAGATCAATGGTACGCATCCAACTCCAACTACACCGTTGCCTATGATCAGCAGAACCAGCGCTTCGAAGCCTCTGGAACGACACAACCGCTGAGCTACGGACAGACATCGAGTGGATCCACTGGCTGGACTGCCGCAGGTACTAATGGCTCGATCCAATATGATACGAGTACGGGTACATATGCGACTGCCAACAGTCAGGCTCCCGTCTACTACTCACCGAGTTCATCAGGTGGTGACAGTGGCACGTTTGTTGCCTCTGGTACTAATGGCAGTGTCTACTACGACACGAACGCTCAGACCTGGGCTGGAGCCGGTTCAAGTGGACAGGCTGTAGCTTACAACTACGACAACCAGAGCCAGACTTGGGCACCAGCTCAAGGTGGTAGCGCTGGTGGTGACACGTACAGAGTTGACGCATCGTCCTACACCCAAGCACAGCAACAACAGGTAGCAGACCAGCAACAATATTCAAACCAATATGCGCAACAACAACAGGCTCAAGCGCAACAACAATATGCGCAGCATCAGCAAGACCAGCAGCAATATCAGCAACAGATAGCGCAAGGCCAACAGCAGCAGCAGGGAGGCAATGTCTACTACGATCAGTCAGGTGGACAGCAGCAGCAACAACAGCAGGTCTACTACGATCAGTCGGGTGGACAGCAGCCGCAACAGCAGATCTCCTATGATCAGTCGAGCGGACTACAGTATGGTGTTCAACAGACCACGGGCTCCTATATCGAGCCAGGTCAAGTGCGCACCGAAACTGCAGGCAATTACGGCAACTCGTATGGAAACGTTGAACAACCTCAGTACTTAGCTAGCAACGCTGTGCCTCATCAAGAGAACGTTTCATATCACGAAGCGCCAATCGAACATGAGCGCGCACCACATCCGGAAGTCTGGGGAAATCAAGGTCACACCGAGACCTACAACCATCCTGCCTCCTCAGCTGACCAATATGAGCGACAAACGCAACCGCAACCTCAACCACAACAGCGACAACCACAAGGGGGAGGACTGAACGCCTTTGTGCCAATTCCTGCACCGCGCTTGCGCCAACAGGCTCCACAAGCTAAGGCGCAACCACATCCACCACAACCGCAGCCAGAACATCCACAACCGCCTGAAGCACCTGTGCATAAGAAGGGCCCAATGGATGTTGGTTCCAAGCAAGGCGGATATCAGACGGATGATGCTAAGAGGAAGAAGCAGCAGGAACTGTTGAAAGAATCTTGGGCTGAATATCAAGAAGGGCAAGGAAATCCGGAAGAAGAGGCCTAGGGTTATTCTGGTTGCATAAAATCGTAAAACCCGTAATATCCTAGAATAGCCTATGCAGGAAGCTGCTCGGCTGATCACGAGGTAGCAAGGCAGCCCGCATCATGCGTGCTTCAAGCTCACAAATAAAAGAAGGAATGTACCTAGCAGACATCGGAGTCAAATGTCCCAGCTGTGGAGTCAAATTCAACTCCCGGCAGATCGCTGTGTCCATCGACACAGGCAGACGAAACAGCGAATTACGGCAAGACTTTGAAGGTCGGGCAGAGCAGTATGAGCCTTACTCGGTATGCACCTGCCCTAGTTGTGGAAGAGCGGATTGGATTGCCCGCTTCGAGGCCACTACAGAGTTGGCGACGCTGAATCAGCCGAATTCAACACCACATCTCCAGTATCGTGCCGCAGCGCTCGCGGCAGAGAGAAGCGGAAGAGACTTTTACAATGTCGGTTTGCTCTACTTGCATGCTGCCTGGTGCGCCGATGACAATCGTGCCTACCCGCAGGCTCGAGAGTACAGACGACTGTCAGCAGACTCATTCAGAAAGTCTCTCTTTGACGTTTCCTGCCCAGTCGACCAACGTATGGAGATAGAATATCTAATAGGTGAATTGCTCAGGCGGTCGGGCGATTTTGAGGCGTGCAAAGTGCATCTTCGTGGAGTCATCCCCCACCTGTCCGCCAAATATGCCTATATGGCTCGTAAGTTGATGCGGCTTGCTGAAAATGGAAACGTAGAATCGATAAGGTTTGAGAACGAAGGTGTTTAGCTAAATGTCACAAGTCCACAAAGTCATTGTTCTCAATAAACCCCTCAAAATCTTTGAACAGACGCCGATCCAGCTCTTTTTGCTAGTCGGTTCTATTATTGGGGCGCTCTTAATCGCCACCAGTTTGCCTAAAGACTGGAAGTTTAACAATGTGCCTGCCGGAGTATTTGTTTTCGTGGGAATCGTCGGAGCAGCCATTGTGCTGGGCAAAATGTCAGAAGTTAAACCGTGGATGTGGTGGAAAAACATGGTTCTCTATCGGCTCAACATAATCCCTAAGACATTTGTGCCAAAGCCGGAACCTGCACCGCTTTATCCGGATCCCAATATAATTGAGTCTAAGAAGAAGAGCGAACAGTACTATGTTGAGGCTCAGGATCAAGCCGCTCCTCGCTAAAATGGCTATAGCCGAGCCGCCTCGCGGCAGTAGGCGGGCAGCTTAGCTGCAAAGGCCCTCATAGATAGGCTATCCTAAGATTACGTACACGGGTAACAAGAGAAATGGCAGAGGGCACACGACGAACAGCAAACAGAAGAGCTGCTCCCTCACGCCCTGCTAAAGGCAAGCCAAAATCAGATGGAAGCGGCTCATCGGGGCGAACAATCCCCTTAACGTCAGAACCGTCCATTCAAAATGTGCTCGGTGGCTTTTACAACTCCCTCCCCCCTATAGTGCGTGAGTTGCTGCCGATCGGAAGTGCCGGCGGTGGCAGCGGCAATGGCAATGGAGAAGGCGAAGATCCTACTGGCGAACCGCCTAAGGATAAACGCGGTGAAACAAGTTGGCAGGATGTTTGTTTCGTTCACTCGATACCAGGTGATGATCAAGACGAAGGCTTAGTCGTGCTTGCCGATGGCAGCATGAGGCGATATATCATTTGCAAAGGCATCAACGCATTGTTGTTCGACGAGGCCGACCGTGAAATGATGGCGCGTAACTTCGCTCATTTTGCCAACTCCTGCGACTCGGACATTCAAGTAATCATCAAGGCGCGCAACTTGCCGGTCGATGAGTATCTTTCGCGATACCAAATTTTGATCAAAACCGAAAATGATTATTTGAAGTGGTACGCAGACTACACAGACAAATGGTTCAGGCGTGTACAAGACGTCCACTTCGTGCCCCAACGAGACTTCTATGTCGTTGTGAGTTATCAGCCGCCAGATTGCAAAACATCCTCAGGTAAGCCGTGGCATGGCAGACGTTCTATTCAGAAACACGAAGAATATCTTGAAACTCTAAACCGTCTCGCCAAGACTTGTCTTGAGCAGCTGCGCGCTTCGAATCTGCGTCCGGTCACATTGAGCCGGCGAGAAGTGCGCAATTTGATTTATCAGGATTTGAATCCAAGTCTGGCTCAGCGCGAACCGGAAGCACCACCATCACGAGCTGGAATTTCAGAAGCATCATGTCTAGCCGGTTCTGCTATGAAAGTAGCTGATGAACATCTCTGGTTGGATGGTCGATTCATTGGCACTCAATACATGCAGCAGCCTCCGCACGAAACTTGGATGGGCTGGCTGGTAGACTTGCTCACGCTCAGTGTTGAATACTCATTGTCGATGTTCATTCACACTTGCGATCAAGACAAAGTGCGCAACACCTTGAAAATGAACTATCGACTTGGTGTCGTAACTAGTACACAATTAGCCACGCCCGACCTTGAAGGTTTGGAATCAACTAGACGCGCTGCTTCGGCTATTCAAGAATTTTTGCGCAGTTCGAACAAAGCGTTCGACATCAGCATGTACATCACCACCAGTGCTGAAACTCCCGAGCGTCTTGCGCAGAATACAGACGAAATTCGGCGCGTCTTTAAAAATCGTGGTGCCATTCTCGATCGCGCTCAGCTTCTGCAGCTTGATGCATGGCAATCAACCTTGGCATCTGGCGTGGATAAGCTGGCCATCGTTCATCGTGTCATGTCACCAATTGTCGGCACATTTTGGCCGTTTTTCACAGCGAGTTGCGGAACTCCTGATGGTGTGCCGTTTGGCTTCGCTATTGCCTCACGCGAACCGGTGTTGCTCAATCCGTTTTTCAGAGGCGCGGGTAAAGACGCTAACAACATGTTCGTTGTAGGAACGACTGGAGCTGGAAAATCATTCGCCGTGTCCATGCTGATCTTGCGACTCTTGCCGCTTGGCACACGCTTCGTCTTAATTGATAAAACTGTGGATAAAAAAGGTGCTTATCGATTCATCACCAAGATCCTTGGCAGTGACTTAAGCGATTACATCGACTTAGGTCCGAACTCAGGCAACATGATCAATCCCTTCGACCTCAGTCCAGAAGACCAGATGGACGAGGCAGGCATTGAGAAGCGCAGAGCGGGTGAGCCATCCGCGGACAAGATAAGTTCTTTGCTTTCATTGTTGGACCTCATGCTCGCTCCTGAAGGGCGAGAAGAATTGAACGTAGAAGAAAAGTCGCTTCTCGATGGTTTGATTCGTGTCGCGTACATGGATGCGCACTTCCGTGGCACTGTACCAATCATGTCTGACTTGGCAAGAGTGACAGCACAGGCTGCTGCCGATGAGGTCGATCCGTTACAGCGCGACCGCTTGCAGATGTTTGCTCGTGGACTTTCCCTGTACACCAAGACTGGTGCTTTCGGCGGATTGGTTGACGGACATACAAACATTGATGCCGAAAAATTGTTGATCGTTTTTGACACAAGAGAAGTAAACGAGCCCAGACTTGAGCGGATCGCAGTCTTCATCCTGGCTGAGTTCATCAGGCGCCGCGCCGCGCATTGCAAAGCCTTCAATCTCAGATTCGCCGCCATTATCGACGAAGCCGCGACCTTGATGCGGTTCAAAGCCGGAGCCCGGCTGCTTGATGACCTTTCGAGAAGAGCTCGCCACTACGGTATGATGCTCGTATCGATCACGCAGCAGTTGAAAGACTTCTTCAGGCAGTCAGAGCAAGCCGACTCAGTCGTGAAGAACTCGCATATGAAGTTGATCCTGCGCCAGGATCCAAGCGACCTCAAGCTCTTAAAAGAGACGTTGCGGCTTACCGATGCAGAAGTCGTCTCAATTGAGAATTTCTCCAAAGACGAAGAGAAGAGGCGAGACAGCCAATGTCTTCTGATTGTTGGTGCGGTGCATGGCACTATCAGGTTGGTGCCAAGTCCTATGGACTATTGGATTTGCACGTCTGAGCCTATTACAGATATTCCAAAACGCGAAGGTATGATCAAAGAGGTTCAGCTCAAGAATCCGAAATTGACTGAAACAGACGCGTGTCGGCAGGCTGTGTATTATCTGGGCGTGCAGCATGAGTCGTGATATAAGGCTTATTTCGCTGCTTGATCCCTATTCAAAATACTAGTGTTTATCCTATGGAAAGTCTATCCGTTCAAAGTAAGCTTGTAGAGACCGGTTGGGTTGAATAAAAATGGAAAAACTATTCCACCCGAATAAATGGTTCGTCGCATTCTGTGGATTACTCATTGTCGTTTTCTTTTC
>PLZS01000149.1 GCA_003153555.1 Candidatus Melainabacteria bacterium
GCCGCAGCCACAGACGAATGCACAGTGCAGGTTTCTCAAAGTGCTGGCCTTCAGACTACATACTCAGGGCGCGTCAAGGTGGTTCGGTTCAATGTGCAGCAGCATCCAACCGTCGTGCAAGGTCCTGACGTGCGAGTGCTGCCCACCCACATGTTCATTGGTTCCTATGCGGACAGCCAGCATTATGTGGCCATCCGTATCTGGGGATTGATGGACGAAAGCGCACTTCAGGATGTGATTCAGCAGACGTTTCATGTAAATCCTTGATTTGCAGTCAACCGAACGTCACTCTTGTGGTCACCACCCAGGTGTCACAGCAGTCCATCGGTGAGTCATTCCAGCATCCCACCTGGTGTGCCGGTGAGCATGTTGCTTACGACAGGCGAATGTACAATGCCGATGAAATGAAAGCTGTGCTTTTGCAATTGCAAGAGAGGCCTGCTTCTCTCTCTGCCGGCAGCGGTGCACCAGGAAAAACTGATTAACCTGATGAATGCGAACACTTCTAAACTCTGTTCTCATGAAGATTTGACAATACAGTCGAATCGTAAAATCAACCTGATAGGAATTCACATGCCCCAGAAGATCTCCACAGCCGCTTGCAAGCAAGCGCTCGCAGCAGCATGGACTCAAGTGTTCGGCGAAGATTTGCCGGCACAGGCAAGCAAATGGAAGCGCATTTCCAAGCGCGGCAAAAAGGGCGAACCAATCGAACGAGTTTTCTTTCATGAGAGTCTGCCGCTGCAGTCCCTCGTCACCGAAAGCAACGGCGCCATCGTCGACACCATCATTCGCGGTTTCGCTCCTTTTGACGCCAGTGAAGAATCGGCCAGCGAAGCTGAATCGCAGATGGCTGAGCGCGCCTCGACCAACGCCGGTTTCGAATTTCTGGCCAAGTATCCGCTCTTCCGCCCCTGCGACTTTCTCTTTCGCATCTGTTCGGAAGAAGAAGCCGCTCGCGACGGTCACACCTGGTACGAGCTCTATCCGACTACCGACTTCGGTCGCGGCGACGCCGAGTACGATGAGCAGCTGGATTATCTGATTCAGAGCCATTTGCCCGAAGGCGACGGCGAGGTCATGGAAGGCACGTTTGCCAGCCAGGTCTCGGTGAGCGAGTGCGACGCAGCCCTGCGCGCCAGAGGCTTCATCGCAGCCGATGAGTGGACTGCCACTTCGAAGAAGTGCAGCGACGACGACTGATTAAAGTCATCAAATTAGATTAAACGCTGTTCCACACCAGCATATTTGCCGGAACTGGAACAGCGTTTAAATTTTTCTTTTTGCTGTAAGTATTTGGCCAGGACAGGTAGCGATACAAACGAAAGTTGTCCAAAGCTGTGGTCCCAGTCGGTGCTTTGCACAAACTCTAAATAGCTAAATAATCAGCGCCTCCTGGCGTCACCGATACCGATAGTTCGAAGAGATGTTCCAAGCTCGGCTTGGACTCATACTCTTCGTTTTTACAAGTTGTTACTAATGCATATAATAAAAGAAGGTTTTTCCGTGGAGCCTGATGCTTGTTCGGAGTGTCACATCCGTCTCGTGATCATGTTCAGGACTGTAGAAGAATGTCGCATCCACCTCGTGATCATCTTAGAAATGTCGACATATCGATTTGTTATGACTGTCGCAGCGCACTCATGACGAGACGCTTTATCTCATCGTCAGATGGCAACGATGGCTCAGCACCCATTTTGGTAGTTGCCAGAGCTCCCGCAGCGCAACCCCATCGCACGGCGGCACACAACTCCTCTCCGCGGGCTAAAGCAGCCGCCAGGGCACCGCAAAACGCATCTCCTGCGGCAGTGGTATCAATAGCCTTAACCTCAAATGACGGAATCAATTCGGAAATTTGATCGTTGTGCACAAATGCGCCCTGCTCTCCCATTGTGATGATCACCGTGTCAGGACCGGCGAGCCTTAGTTTGATGGCAGCTTCGCGGGCGGAGTCGATGCTTGCGACGACGATTCCGGTCATCTGTTGGGCTTCTGTTTGATTCGGTATGAAAATGTCTACGCTCGACATCAATTCTGCAGGAAGCGAGCCATGATCAGGAGCAGGCGCCGGATTCAGGGCCACAATAGTTCCTGAAGCACGAGCCAACTTCGCCGCCGCAATGTCCGTTTCAACCGGCACTTCCAGCTGCATCAAAAGCACATCGGCTTCCGAAATTGTTGCTTTGGCCGTCTCAACGTCTGCAGCGCACAATCGAAGATTGGCTTGTTGAATAATGACGATTGCGTTCTCGCCGTCGCCATTCACGGTGATATGCGCAATGCCAGTGCCAACCTCATTGTCTTTGAAAACAAACTGAGAATCTACACTATTGTTATTTAGCGTCTGAATTAGCATCTCGCCAAAACTATCTGCTCCGACTCGCCCGACCATCGAAACATTCGCCCCCGCTCTGGCAGCGGACATCGCCTGGTTGTTGCCTTTACCACCGGCAAACATCCCGAACTCAGTGCCACGTAGCGTTTCACCTTTAAGAGGAAAACGTGGCGCCTTCGCAACCAAATCTTGGCTGAGACTGCCAACAACAATGACTTTACCCATCGCGTCCTCCACTTTTATCTGAGAGACTGCCAGTATTTGGATAAGTGTTTGCGAATATCTACAACCCTTTCATCCACCAGAAGTAGGTTGCGATCCCCAGTGATAGGCGATTGTCCAGAAGCTGCGTCGGTAATCAAATAAGACACATGCACATTCGCGGTATCTTCTGCGGTGCGTGCATTTAGTACTCGCATAGTTGCTACCGCTGATGCAGACAAAGAAGTGGTGTTGTAACCGCCCTCTAGAAAGCAGACGACCTTGGAGTTGATTTGTGCTGCCAGATCGGATAATCGCTGGGTCAACATGGCGTAACCCGCGGTAGAGATGCGTTGTTGACCGAGTGGATCATCCTGGTGCGCATCATATCCGGCAGAAAGAAAAATCAGTTCCGGCTGATATTCCAAACAAACTGGTTTGACGATTTGGTCCCAAGCCGTTAAATAGCCTCGATCTCCAGTACCCGCCGGTAATGGGATGTTGATATTGAATCCTTTACCGTCTCTGGTTCCGTCTTCCGTGTACCAGCCGGAATCTGGCGGCCAGAATGGATATTGATGGAACGAGATGAAGCAAACTGACGGATCATCGTAGAACAGATCTTGCGTACCATTGCCGTGATGTACGTCCCAGTCGATGATCAAAATGCGCTTAAGTCCCAGTTTTTTTTGAGCATAACGGGCTGCGATTGCCACATTGTTAAACAGACAGAATCCCATCGGGGCAGCATATAGCGCATGATGACCAGGCGGTCGAACCGCGACAAATGAGCTGAAAAATCCCTGATCCGAAATTGCGTCTACGCCAGTCAACCCTGCACCAGCAGCGAGTTTTGCGGTATCGAAAGTGTCCGGACTCATAAACGTATCTGCGTCAAGCTGAAAAAACTCACCCTTCTTAACCCGCAGTGCGCCTTTGTACAAATCCTCTATGTAGCCGGGGCTATGCACTTTTGCAATTTCATCTTCAGTAGCCAGGCGCGGCGTTAGCTCTTCGATGTTGTGTTCCAATGAGCTCTTATGAAAAGCAGTATCAATTGCCGCCAGTCTCTGCGGCGATTCCGGATGGAGATCTGGGGTTAGGTGTTGCTGAAATTTGGCGTCTCTGACCAAGACAAGATTTGACATCCGATTAACCTTAATCGTGTGGGCGTTAGCAGAAGTATCATTTTCACACACTTCCATCTAAAAATGAAAAGTTGGCTCGAATTCGCTGAGAGCTAGGTGGCTTGAACGCGATGCAGTCTAGTGAACAATCTACTCAGAAGCGTCGGTTCAGTCGAAACTTGTTCAACTGCAGGCGTAGAAAACACAACCGGCTCGACGGGTATCTTTCCGCCTTCAACATGGCCATCCAGATTGGTTTTGGCCTGTTGATAGCCATAGTCGATCAAATCATTTATTTTCACATCAGGCAGATGCATGTCCAACGCGTTCACGTTCGTGTCCCCCACAGCGACTACAAGATGCGGTGCCGAGGGCTCGGTGTACCGTTTTTTGAAAGCGGCAAAAATAGCTGGTGTAATCAGTTTCGGAATATCACGCAGCGACTGACCTCTCAATGATGGGAATGGCGACTGCGCGCTAATCTTGGCGATAATCGCCGGTTGATCAGAGAACTCCGAAGGCGCCATTCTGTAAGCGCCGCCGTCTACAAGCAGCCCCGCTTTCCTCATACTTTCAGGCAACTGGCCTTTGGCAGGTCGATAGAAAACTGGTCGCATTGCACCGGGGATAGCAGATGAAGCAGCTAAAGCCTCAGCGAGGTCGTAATTGGTGCCTTCAAAAACGATCGGTTTTCGGGCAGTCAAATTGTAGGCAACGATGCGCAGATTCTCTTGTGGTTTGAGATTGTATTTATCGACGAACCCTTCCATCGACGAACGCATGCTCACAAAGTGACTGCCGATCGACCTGAGTGGATGCTTGAGAGGCTGATGTGATTGTGTCAAATTCTGCAAATCAGAATGTACCAACTCGGTCTTCATGATTTGCTCTATCTGTCTGGTTGAATAACCATTGGTGTGCAGTGCACCAACGATCGACCCAATCGAGACCCCCGTCTCAGTTCCTACCTTCACGTGTCGATCTTCCAGATAGCGAAGGAACCCCACCAAACCAAAGCCACGCACTCCTCCGGCGCCGAGCACAACTTCCATGCCATCTCTTCCGTGTGGCTGAAGTTCGGGAACACCAGTCTGCACAAGATGCTCCGACTTCGGATCCAATGTTAGTGCCGTTTGATCTTCATTCGCAACAGCACTGCTTGACCGATCGAACCGACTCAATGCACCAAATGCGCCACCGACAACAGCGTATCCGTATGCGGATTGGACTAGATTGTGCCCGGAAGCAAGTCCTTTTCCATTGATCAGTGATTCTGCCTCAGCGCCAACCAGACCCGCAGGCACACCGGATATGACACCATTAAAGATGCCGTTTCCCGCTACCTTTTGAACAAATGTGCCGCTGAATGCTTCACTTTCAGCCGCTTTGCCGATTAGACTGCTTGCTCCCGTCAGAGCACCGAAAGTCACACCGGTAATGATTCCATGCTTCAAGCGCGATACCCAAAAGTTGTCGCCGGAGTTGGATGGTTGAAAAAGAGAACCGTAAATCAAGCCACTCGTGGCAGATCTGGCAAGTGGATTAGCCAACAGAGCAGTGTCGCCGAATGCTGCACCCATACTTTTATGTATGGCAAAGAAGGGCAGAACCATTCCGATCGCACCGCCTAGCTGCTGTGCATGCCAGTCGGCAGAGCCGAACTTGGATTGGGCCGGCGCTGAAATGAGTGACATTGTCTTAGTAAGATGAGTACTGGCAAATTCGTCAACTAACTGCGTGATCCCGGTCAGCGGTTCCTGAATTCCCGAGTAAAGCGCCGAACGCCCGAAGTCGACACCAATATCCAACAAGCTCAAATGAGCCCCTGAATTGCCAGAGGGCATAGCGCTGTTCTCGCCTGCATCGCGCGGCGAATCGATCAGATGACTGCTCATCCAGTACCGTCATATATAAGGGGCGTTCGATACGAGTGTGGACCAAAGTAATCTGCATGTCAGTGTGGAATTTACGAAATTAGTATTAAGTTCGCCACAAATATCCGTATGTGATGTCCAAGCGGTGCTTAGAGGTGCTTCTTTTTCTGAAGCTTGGAACAAATTACCTACTTCCCCCGCCCCCACTAAAGAGGGTGAGAAAATATAGTGTCCATAGCCGATATTCCAATAATCGAACTGCAACGAATGGCTGCCAATGCACAGAAAGACGGCAACTATGCGAAAGCTAAAAGCATCTACGTTTGCTTGATAGCGGTTATCAAGCGAAAAGACGGACCAAAGAGCGACCGATTGGCAGTAAATTTCTTTCAACTCGCGGAAGTTTACGCCGATGAAAACAATTACGTCGGCGCGCAAACTCTGTATGAACGCGCAATAGAAATTTGGCAGCAATCGGGTCAGCCCGATGCACAACTAAGATTGAGCGAAGCAGCGAACAGGCTTCATGAGCTCTCTGAGCTTGAGGTCGGACGTGCACTCCGTCAGGACCGCAAGAATAAACGAGATCATCAAGACGTAGCCTGATTACTCAATAGCGCTAGCTTCTAAGCGGAGATTGTTCAATTCGGACTAGAGCTAAGCAATCTGATCCAGCAAGCTAGTCTTGTGGCTTAACGTTCTTGGTCATCACTTCGAATTTCTGAGTGACTTCGTTCAAGGCCTTATTCAACTCCGCATCATCTTCAACCGTGAGCACATCACTATGAGCTTCCTTGAGACGGCGTTTGAGTTTACTGAAGTCTTTCATGGCTTTGTCCAACTCACTGGCTTGCTTGGCAGTGATCTGCTTTGCTTGTCGAGCAACGGCAAGTTGGCTCAAAACAGCTTTCTGCTGCTCGTCAATGGTGAATGCAGTGGCTGCCAGCGAAGTAGTGAGCGCTAACAAAGCTGAACCAGCAACAACGTAACTATATCTTTTGAACATTCTGACCGCCTTTTCAAATCTTGTGCAAGTCATTTATATATCACGCAGGGTCCATTACAACAAGCTTAGTACTACAAAGCAGCGCTGGCCTGCTTACAGCGATCAACGACAACTTCAACTCGCCTGTTTAACTGCCTGCCAGGAGGGTTGTCACTTCCGTCCTTTTTTGTATTGGGTGCAACAGGTCGATTCCTTCCGTAACCAGTGACGGTGGCAGCGTTCACAAACTTATGATCAACAAGCCAGTATTGAACAGCATTTGCGCGTCGTTCGCTCAAGTCTTGATTGTATTCAACCGAACCAATCGAGTCAGTGTGACCTTCGACAGTGATCAAATGCTTGCCTTCCTTTGTGAGCAAGGGTCCAAGGGCCTTCAATGTTACTTCGGCGCGCGGATTGAAAAATGCTTTGTCGAAATCGAAAAGTGCATCCGCACCGACCACATAGCGATGTTCGCAGTTTGTAGTGTCCGACTGCTTGATAGCCTTAATTCCACGCGGAATTTGGATCGCACCAGGCGTTTGAATTGCTCCGGGCCGCTGCATCGCGCCTGGCGTTAGGATTGCTCCGGGAGTCTGTAGTTTTGTCCGCGGTTGCTGGATCGCGCCCGGTTTCTGGATTTCGTACGACCGACCTTTTGTGTGAATCGAACCACTTGTTGATCTTCGAAGTATCTGGATAATTCTGAGCAGAAGCTGATAGGGCCAGGCTCGAACAAGCTGCGACAAACACAAAAGCAATCTGAACGGTCAATGGCATAGCAATCTCCAGGTGAGAACTGAGCTCCCTAGTTTATCGCCGATCGGGATGCTGACAGTCTTTGACACTGACAATTTAGCTTGGCGAAGCAGGACTTTCCTTGACAACCGGATATAAATACAGCATAGTTAGTTTGCTCCTTTCTCATTTACAGGTTTGAATATGTCAGACAAAGCCGAAGGCACTTTTGAGGCTGTTCAAAAAGTCGGTACTGGCATGTTGGGAAATTTTATGAGAACAATGATGGGTGATAAAAACTCTGGTTTTAACGGCGCGGTTGCTGAAATGCAAAATCTTTCAGGTACAAAAAACGCTGTCGCTCAAATTGACGCCGGCAACCCGCCTCACATCGACTGAACTGGACATGACCGGTGACGTCGGTACTTTCCGGCCCACGGCTCAATGCCAACTGACAAGTTGTACTGCATCTTATAGTCAACTTACCCCTTTAATAGAGTAATAGGTAAGTATTCGGCTAACCCAGGTTGTGGTAAGGGAAAGTTCATTTCCTCGATACTCATCGATTGGAAGCTGAGACTTGCTTACCCTGCCAACTGGTTTGGCCGAATACTTACAGTAATAAGTAATAGAAACCAAGTCAGTTACAAGCTGAACAGCGGATGAGGTCACTAACAAACTCAGTCACTTTGCACTTTCAAGCAAAGAGCACTCGTCGAGGAGAGAGCTTGTCCCCACTCGACGCGTGTCTCCTTTAACAGTCAGACAGCAACTGTGTTCTAACAGGTGCCGCAGCAACCGCTGGCGCGCGAGCAGGAAGCTCCAGCCGCTTCGCCGTCATCGGCGATGTTCGCTGTGACGGGCACGATTTCCATCGTCATCTCGCACTTGCAGGGATGAGCCAGAAGCGCGCAGGCCTCAGGCATCAGCGTCCACAAAGGCGAGCCACTGCGAGCGCCCACTTCAGTTCCATTGAGCTGCCCAGAATGAGCAAGCTGCTCGTGCAGCTCAGGCGTGATCGTCAGGTGCAGAACAGCGAAAGATTGCACGTGCCTGGTGGCACCTGCAGCGATCGCATCATCGCGGTTCTGGTAACCGGCAAGACCTGACTCGGCGGAATTGAAGCCGCGAGCGAAAGCCTCAGCGCGATTCTCGAAGCACCACATAGCTTGTCCCAGCCCAATCGGGAGGAACAATGTCGTCTTGTTCATGACTAAATCTCCTGTCGTCGCTCCTAGCACCAAATTCGGTACCATGAAACGAATTGTTGTCTCTGCACGGCTGTGCAGAGCGCGACTTGGTGTCTTACAGTTTCGCGATGGCAAGAGCAGGAATTGAACAGCACCGGCTGTCCAAAATTTAACCTGTACCAGCCAGGGCGAATCTGTTCGGGCTCAGTTTTTGCCGGGACGTTCGGAGCGCAGAATGCCCAGTCTCTCCATCGTGGCACGAACCTCAGCTGCGGCAGTCGGGTTGTTCCACTCGATAGCGGCGTTGTAGCTCTCGAAGTACCGCACTTCGACTTCGTGACCAAGCGGCGCCCAGCCAGCAATTGTGGTCGGATAATCGGTGAGGAGCTCGCCTTTGCGCGTCAGATGCGCCTCGTCGGTGAGCACGTTCAACGAGAATTGCACCTGATCGTCGTGAAGACGCAGCTTCTCTTTGACGGACTTCAGGGCGATGAAGGCGAGCCGCGCCTGCTTGCCGATTTGAGCCCAGTCAGAGATCGAACGCTCGGTGCCGTCGACTGTAACCCAGCCGTTGAGCGAAGTGTTACTGCCCGGGCTGGGGTTGCGGAGGATGCGGGCGGAACCGCTATCTTCCGAGATGTCGTAGCGAAACTCGCCCTTGCTGACGCTGTCGCCTTGCGAGAGTTCGAGTGCCTTGATGTATGGACGAAGACCGTGGATAGCGAGTCCGACAGTCTTACGTGCCAAATTGCGGGTGGTATTCATAGGTGGTCCTTTCCAGTTGAACTGGATTTTTGTTGCCGCGGTCTTGCTAGCACCGCAGGCGGTGCAAAGGTTGGACAAACCGGCGAGTCCGGAATGCCGTCAAAGTGCAGCCCGAGGTGAGCTGGCTGAATCCACCTGCCTCGCTAAAAACGACCTTTCGACCGAATCAGCGTTGCAACACAGTCGTGTGAACCCTTCAACACTGGCTGGAAACCGAATCGCTAAATGGCGAAACGGTCGGGGTGGGGTTGGGTGCTGCTTCAAATTCCGCGCGGATGCGAGGAGATCAGAGGTTCTGTTGATTACGCAAAATAGCTGGAGATGGAACCTGAAGGCAGCGTTGAAAAAAAGAAGGGTTAAGCACAAACCTAAGAAAAATAAGTAATTAGATCAATAAGCAAAGAATCAAAGAGCTTAAAACTAGTTTCAGGAGGTTAATTGGTCATGAATCAAAAGCACAGGTACGGTGACTTACCCAGATAGACAAAGATGCACCGGCACCCAGCCTGCGGCGATAGTCGGAGCGATGGTTAACGGGTAGCGAGCCCGACCAACCACTTGACATTACCGGTAGTACTACGAGTACACATAGCGAAGTTTGTGCGACAAGCATGTCAAGCGCTACCGCCAGCCTGCTATGGTAGTGGCTAATTTAGCTATCCGGGGGAGCAAAGTGCTCGAAGAACTATTCTCTACAAAGAAACCGGTCATAGGGGTCATCCACCTGCTGCCACTACCTGGGTCAGCTCGCTGGGACGGTCACATGGAGCCGGTCTGCCTGCGAGCCGAGCAAGAAGCTGCTGCCCTTGCTACTGGCGGCGTCAATGGCATCATAGTTGAGAATTTTTTCGATGCGCCGTTCGTCAAGAATCGCGTCGACACCGCCACCGCCTGTGCCATGACCCTGGCGATCAAACGCATCAGTGCCATTTGCGATCTGCCAATCGGTGTCAACGTTTTACGTAATGATGGCTTCAGCGCGCTGGCGATTGCTGCTGCCTGTGGCGCTCAATTCATTCGCATCAATATCCTGACTGGAGCAATGCTGACAGATCAGGGAATTATAGAGGGAGAAGCGCATGAGCTCCACCGTTACAGACGTCAATTGTTAGCGCACAAAAATGTCAAAATCTTCGCGGACGTTATGGTCAAGCACGCTTCGCCATTGTCTCCAAATGCAGATATCAAACTAATGGCCAAAGATACAGTGGCCCGAGGGCTGGCCGATGCCATCATAATTAGTGGCACTGGCACCGGCTCGGCACCGGATATGACCGATCTTGAAAAAGTACGCGAAGCCTTGCCGGATACACCGATCCTAATCGGTAGCGGCACGAGTAACGAGAACGCGGCACAGCTGTTGTCCATCGCTGATGGAGTAATTGTCGCCAGCAGCCTCAAACGCCAAGGCATTTTGGAAAACCCTGTGGACGTCGAACGGGTCCGAACCTTGGTCAATTCAGTTAGAAAGCTTGACGCCAAACCTGCTTAGTCCGACTTCAAACAGGCTTTGAATTGGTCGGTAAAACACATTTCCACCAGACCCGGTTAGAACAGCTGCCAAAAGAGTTAGAAGTCTGTTTTCCCAAAAATCCGATCGTTAGAAAAACGTGCTTTTCTCTAACAAATTCGGACTGGTACTGCCATGCAGGCTTCTCACCAATATCCCAAGTTAGAAATAACGCGGTTTTTCTAACAAAGCCGACAGGCACTTTTTGAAGGGTGCACCCTATTTAATATTTCTCTTGCGCGCACCCAGTTTAATCCAGACAGGCACTGCACAAATCACTGAAGTTTAAGTCCTAAAATTCCACTGAAGGCGGTTTTGGCATTGCTGGAACGCCGTCCAACTTTGGCGCAGAGTTTTGGTGAGCAGTCTGCTGAATTTTGTCGCTCGAATCCTGTGTCATCAATTCCGAGCCGTTGCTAGAACCAGGCATGGATTCGCCGAAGAATGGTCCCTGATAGTTTCCCATGTCTTGACCGAGTTCCTTAAAGAAATCCTCCTCTGAATCAATAGCGTCCGCGCCTTTTGCCAACTCAGAAATAATTCGCCCAAAATCAGAGTCCACCTGATACATCCAGCATTTAACCCGATCCACCCAAATCACCATGTCAACGATGGCTTGTGAGATGTTCGTATTGTCTTGCCTCAGCCTGGCGATCACCCATGGTGGCAGACTGATCTGCTCTTGATTGGGCTGAACAGCCGCTTCGACCACGACCACCAATCCCTCTGCAAGACACGCGAAAACAGATTGAACATACTCCCGCCGCGTCATTGTCGAATCAGCTAATGCCTCTGACAGAGTGCAGCGTCCGTCGATGCGTTCCAGCACTGGTGCGGCAATCGCAAGCAGAGCTTTGCTTGCGCGGCGCGCTTGCTCTGTCGGTTTGAGAATTGTCTGCCCACTGATCCGCAGCTGATCCAAATACTTCTTCTGATCCAAGTACGCCATTCCCTCGCGCAACAATCGATCTGTTGACTCTTCCGGAAGGAATGGATTAAGCGTACGGCTCACATTCGCCAGTGGATCCTCCATAAACGCGAAGGAACCGCTCATCCACAAAAACAGCTCCATCAGAGCGTCCTTGCCCATGCTGCCATCAGCTTCGACGTGAATGATAGAGCCCCGGTCAACATAAACCGTCGCTGTTTTCGCCCCGTTCAAGAAAGCAATCTTGCCGGTCAGCTCGCCATTTCGAACGAGCTGAATCAGATTCGGAAGGCTTACTTTTGACAGCTCACCGGTGAGTTGCATGCGTCCCCGTTCAGTTTCGGGCAGGCAGCCCGGTGTAATTAGTATAGCCATGCACCACACGGCTCAACAAGGAGCAAACGGTGCTGCCGTCAATTATTACTAAATTACCTCAATCACCCTAGCCATCGGCCGAAGCAAACCACAGTTGGGCTATACTGCTTCTCTCTGTGCGTCCGAATTGCCCTGCGCTATGCCGGACGTGTTTTTATTACTGCTCAATGCACGAGGTTCGGAACGGTCATGGAAGTCAAGGAAAATACCGTGTCGATTGAAGAAGATGATCAGGATAGCGATGGCGACAAAGACTCCGGCCGCGCCAAGTGGTATACCGACACGATCTTGCAGTCCGAGCTGGCAGACTATGCACCCGTAAAGGGTTGTATGGTGATCCGACCTTATGGCTATGCACTCTGGGAGCACATCCAAAAGGCTCTTGACCAGATGATTAAAGACACCGGTCACCAGAACGCGTATTTCCCTTTGCTAATTCCGGAATCCTTCATCAACAAAGAAAAGCAACACGTTGAGGGCTTCTCGCATGAGTTTGCTGTCGTCACACACGGTGGCGGAAAAAAGCTGGAAGAGCCGTTAATCGTGCGCCCGACATCTGAAACAATCATCAACCACATGTTCGCCAAGTGGGTGCATTCCTGGCGCGACTTGCCCCTGTTGATCAATCAGTGGGCAAACGTTGTGCGCTGGGAAATGCGCACCAGACTGTTTTTGCGCACCTTGGAATTCCTCTGGCAGGAAGGTCACACCGCACATGCCACCGCGGACGAAGCGGAAGAAGAAGCAAAGAAGATGCTTGAAGTTTATCGCACGCTTGCTGAAGACTGGCTTGCTTTACCGGTTTTGACTGGCGAGAAGACAGAGCGCGAACGGTTCGCCGGTGCCGTGCGCACATATTGCATCGAAGCATTGATGCGCGATGGAAAGGCTCTACAAGCCGGAACATCGCATTTTCTGGGACAAAATTTTGCCAAGGCTTTCGATATAAAATTCCAAAGCGCAGAAGGCGGACTCGAATTCGCTTGGCAAACTTCGTGGGGCGTATCGACAAGATTGGTGGGCGCCATCGTCCTCGGTCATGGTGATGAAAAAGGACTGATCTTGCCGCCGAAGATCGCCCCGATTCAAGTTGTAATCGTGCCAATCTACAAAACGGATGAAGAGAAAGCGATTGTGCTCGAGAAATGCAATCAAATTGCCGCCGAGTTGAAAGCGGTTGCGCGAGTGCACATCGACAATCGGGACAACCTGACACCGGGATTCAAATTCAATCATTGGGAACAGAAGGGCGTGCCTGTGCGCTTGAATATTGGACCAAAGGACGTCGCTAACAACGTCGTTGAAATTGCTCGCCGTGACACCGGCGAAAAAATTCGCGGCGTCAGCCAAACCGGGCTGACGAACGAAGTTGCGGGCCTACTGATCGCCATTCAGAAAAACATTTTCGACAAGGCCCTCGAGTATCGCAAGCAAAACACTTCTAGTGCCAATGATTATTCAGAATTCAAGAAAGTAGTCGCTGAGAAGGGCGGCTTTGTGGAAGTTTACTGGGACGGCTCTAGTGAGGACGAGGGCAAGATCAAGGAAGAAACTAAAGCCACCATCCGCTGCATACCTTTCAAACAGGACCAACCAGAAGGAAAGTGCATGTACACAGGCAAACCGACTTCTCGTCGCGCCATTTTTGCCAAAGCATATTAAAAGTCCGATTTAGAATTTGCCGTTTTATCTTCAACCTGGCAGTGTTGCTTTTTGGCGGCGCTAATGAAACTCGCCTTAGCTTGAGGGTTCCATGTATTCATCGACAGAGTAATGCCTTTCAAGTGTGGCATTTTTTTGATCGACTCTATGCATTTGGGAGTGACGTTGGTAGCCGAAAACCACAAATAATCCAGACTCTTCAAGTTAGTCAGCGATTCTATGCCATTGTCTGAAATCTGATTGCCACGAATATCCAGGACTACGAGAGGCAAAATCTGGCCGATAAGTTTGAGGTCGGCATCTTTCAGCCCTGTCTTAGCCATGCGCAAATTTTCCAGCTTTTTGCTATGCCGTATTTTGGGCAAAATTTCGCGGGCATAAGTTATGTGGTTCACATCCAAAAGAAGTAAGTTCTCAAGTTTGAGTTGTTGCAGTCCAACCGCGCTGATATGGGTGTTGGCCACATGCAATCGACTCAATTTTGGCAGTGTTTGCACGTTAGCGATTGAGTCATCGCCGATGTCACACCAGTCAAGGTTCAAAGTCTCGACATTCCGCCAGTTCCGGAATTGTTGCGTCGCCGAATCGTCAACACTTAGTCCATGCATCAATAGGATTTGCACCTCATCCGGACGGAATCCAGACAGAACACCAGGATCAGAACCAACCTGAAATGAGATTGGAATCGATAAAGCCATTTGACCTTGTGCAGGCGCAAAAGTGTTTTCGTCCTCTCCGTGACCAATCGCGCCGATTGATTTGAGCGGGAACTGGAAGTTTCTTAACTTGGCGCGGTGATCACCGCTATCAGAAAAGAAGACCGAGACTGGGCTCTTCTTGCCTTTCCCGAATTGTCCAATCGACTCCCATGCAGGTAAATCGAATCCTACACGCAGCGATTGAGGCGCCTGAACTTGGGCAACTTTTGCAGGTTTTTCCAACAGAGAGACACAGAGCGCGCCAACGAGAACCATAGCGACAGCACCGATGGCCACAGCGACTTTAGGCAAACGTCGCTTACCGGGTTGGGCAAAGGTTGACTGCGACTCCAGGGGTTCACCACGTTTGAGAGAGCGCAGGTCATGTTCGACAAGCAAGAGATTGTCATAGCGTTCGTCCGGATGCTTGGCTAACATGCGAGCGATGATCTTCTCGAGGTCGGCTGAAAATTCTCGTCCCAAGCTGGCTTCTTTCAGAGAAGGAGCTCCTTCTGCCTGATGCTTGAGCATGGTGGAGAGCGGATTGTCGCTCATAAAAGGTGGAATGCCGATCAGCGTCTCGAAGAAGACGCAGCCCAGTGAATAAATATCGGAACGGTGATCGATCTCTTTGCCCATGCACTGCTCTGGGCTCATGTAACAAGGCGAACCGAAAAGCTCACCAGTGCGCGTCAGAGTGTTAAAAGCGGTTTCGTCCAGTAAGACTTTAGCGATGCCAAAGTCCAAAACTTTTAGATTTTTGCCTCCACCAGCCGTGCTGGTCATCATGATGTTGCTTGGCTTCAGATCCCGATGGACAACCGACTGTGAATGCGCATAAGCCAGCGCAGCGCAAATTGTGATGAAAAGATCTACTGCTTTCTCTTCTGGAAATGGTCCTTCCGCTCTGACAAATTCAGCAAGAGTCTGTCCTTGACAGTAATCCATCAAGAAAAATGGTTGCGCACCATTGACCAAACCAAAGTTATGAAATTGAACCAGATTAGGATGATCGAGCAGGCTAGTGGCTCTTGCTTCCCGCTCAAACCGCTTCATGGATCGTGCAGATGTTTCCGCCGAAATCGTTTTCATCGCAAAGCGCATGCCGGAAAGAGTGTCATGAACTAGGTAGACGGAACCCATGCCGCCTTTGCCGAGTAAAGACAAAATCTTGAACCGATCGCTAACCAACTGGCCAGGGGCGATCGTCACTTCTGCACTCGGCGAACTTTCGTCCTCGCGATTCAGAACAGGCGTGTCTCGTCGTCCCCGGTCACCACTGTTATGCTGTTTGCCCAAATTTAACGCCCGCCGATTCCCCCAGGTGTTATATACCCCTAACTGATAACCATGATGCGCATCGAGCCTCGCTCTTTTAGGGTCTTTAGGGAGGAGGTTAATTAGACTTGCTTTTTAATCCACGCACGCGGATTTCAACCGAATCCATTTTCAACGCCTTAATTGTGCTGGAAAAGCCAGTATCCAAGAGCTATTGCGAAGTCGATCGTGCTCTAATACTGACGTAGTAATCGGAAGCCCTTCATATGCTGGAGCTAGCAAAGCAAGCTGTTGACACCGCCACCGCATTTGGTGCAAGTTATGCCGATGCCCGTGTCATTAACAGAGAATCTCAAGTCATTCAAACCAAGGGATTGAACGTTTCCGGACTGAACATCGGAAACAGTTACGGACTGGGCATTCGTGTGCTCTGCAATGGCGGCTGGGGATTTGCAGCTAGCCAAGATTTGACCAAAGACGGCGTTGATAAAGCAGCTCGCAAAGCGGTCGAAGTAGCAAAGGCTTCTGCACGTTGCATGGAAAAGCCAGTCGAATTGGCTCCTGAACCAGCTCATAAAGCGACCTGGAAATCGCCATACGAAGTGGATCCATTCACGATTAGTGTCGAAGACAAGCTCGCAGTCTTGCTTCAAGCCGCTCGGACGATGCTGGCAGTCAAAGGTGTGACACTGGCGCAAGCGGACATGACCTTTATCAAAGAGCACAAACTTTTTGTCAGCAGCGAAGGCGCTGAAATCGATCAGACGTTTATCCGCTCTTCATGCGGAATCATCTCCAACGCCACCGATGATCACGATAGACAGAAGCGTTCCTATCCAAATTCTTTTGGCGGACAGCATGAAAACGCCGGCTGGGAGATGGTCGCGCATTGGGACTTACCGGGCAACGCCCAACGCATCGCTGAAGAATCGGTAGCGCTGTTAACTGCACCTCAATGTCCCCACGGAGTCGGCACAGTAATCATCAGCGCCTCCCAGTTGGGATTGCAAATTCACGAATCATGCGGACACCCAAGTGAGCTGGATCGGGCCTTGGGGCAAGAAATCAATTTTGCCGGCGCCAGCTTTCTTACACCAGACTTGCTAGGCCATCTGAAATACGGCTCTCATATCGTCAACCTCGTCGCCGATGCCACCGCATCTAGTGCATTGGGCGGATTCGGCTATGACGATGACGGCGTAGAAGCTCAATGTGTTCCACTCGTGCAAGACGGACAATTCGTCGGCTATCTTTCATCTCGCGACACCGCTAACGTGATCGGTTTGAAAAGATCTGGCGGCGCCATGCGGGCTGAGTCATGGCATCATCAGCCAATCATTCGCATGACCAACATCTCGCTTCGCCCAGGCACGGCCGGAAGCTTGCAAGACTTAATCGCAAATACCGCTGATGGCATCTACATGGACACTAACAAGTCTTGGTCCATTGACGACAGGCGTTACAACTTCCAGTTCAGCACCGAAGCGGGCTATAAAATCAAGAACGGCAAAATCGTCGGCTTGTTGAAAAACGCCAGCTACGGAGGCATTACGACAGAATTCTGGAACTCTTGTGACGCCATCTGCAGCACTGGATATGTCGAATGGGGTTTGCCCAACTGCGGCAAGGGGCAACCGTCTCAGACTATGTGGACGGGACACGGCGCCGCACCAGCCCGCTTCAGAAACGTGCAGTACGGCATCGCGCACACTTAGTGAGGACGAGTGATCAATCAAGACGAATGCAAAAGACTCGTAAACCTGGCGATCGCTCATGCCGGCAAGAGAGCCGATGGCGTGGAAGTGCAGGTCTCATCCTCAAACTTTGCCACCAGTCGTTTTGCCAACAACAGCATGACTCAAAATCAAGCGCCTCAGCGCATTACCGTCTCTGTGCGTGTAATCTCAGGCAAACGCCAACTGCGACTAGACTCTGACGATATTTCAGAGGCAGGCATCCAACACCTCGTCGACAATGCGATTACAGCAGTAAAACTGCTGCCTGAAGATCCTGAAGTTTTGCCGCTCCCGAGTTTAGATCAAACAAAACCGTTGGCTAGAAACGCCGACTTCAATCGCTACGACAACCGAACCGGAGAGATGAGCGCCGACCAAAGGTCTGACGCAATCAAAGCGATGGTGGAGGTCGCCAAGAAACAGAAACTTAGCAGTGCCGGCACTTTTGGCAGTGGCGGAGAATCTCAGGCGCTCGGAAATTCAAACGGTCTGTTCCTGTACCACAACGAGTCGGCCGCCGAATGCTCGGTAACCATTAGTGCGCCTAACTCCTCAGGCTGGGCCAAGGTTCACGATCCCAAAGTCTGCCAAATCAACACCCAATCACTAGCTGAGCAGGCAGCGAAGAATGCGGTCCTGAGTGCTGATCCAAGGGATGTTGAACCGGGCAAGTATACGGTCATCTTGCCACCGTCTGCGGTGCTAGATTTGCTCGGATATTTGTGGGGCGATTTCACCGGCACGAGCCACGTCGACAAGCTCTCCAGTTTGCTTGGAAAAGTTGACAAAAAGGTCTTTGGAGGTAACATCAATATCCAAGACGATGTCTTTCATCCCCTGCAATCCGGTGCTCGGTTCGATGGCGAAGGATTGCCTCGAACAGTGGTGACTCTTGTCGAAAATGGGGTGGTTAAAAACCTTGTCTATGGCAGGCGCAGCGCCGCAAAGATGCAGGCCAAACCTACTGGCCATGGCTTAAGTGAGCCAAGTCCAGAAGGCGAATATCCAGTCAACCTCGTCATGCAGGGCGGCAATACGTCGCTGGATGAAATGATCAAGTCGACAGATCGGGGTATTTTGCTCACTCGAGTTTGGTATGTGCGACTGGTCGATCCAACCACTATTCTCCTAACCGGAATGACTCGAGATGGCACTTTTCTCATCGAGAACGGCAAGATCAGTTATGGCATCAAGAACTTGCGTTTTAACGCCGGGGTGATCGATATGCTGAACAATGTTTTGGCTCTCGGGCCAGCCGTAAGAGCGGCTGGCGAAGGGAGTTTTCCTGCTGTTGTTCCGGCTTTGAAAGTAGCAAACTTCAACTTCAGCTCGACTACCAAGTTTTAGTCATGGTTTAGTCCACTGATTTAGTCAGGTTCACCGCTATTAGTGGCATAGGTGCAGACGAAAAGGTGCAATCAACTGCGCTAGTTGCTGCGGATTTTTTTGTTGCGCAAGATTGCAGATTTGGTGTTGTTCGCAAAGCTCTGCGAAGGGTCGCGACCAAAGCGACGTATATCCTGAATCATAAAGACTAAAGTTATAGTGAAATAACATGTTCAGAATTCAGAACCTAGAACTCTTATTGACTTTAATTCTATAGAAAACATAAAGTTCAGACATCATTCACTTTCCAATTTTCGGCCCGACTAACTAACCCAAAGCACTCAATACATTCCCATTCCAGCTTTTCCTTCGCCTCTTGTGCGTAAAAGTTGGAAGCCGAATTGATGTGAACGAACGATTCCCACAACAACCTCAACTCAAAAGCGAGGTTTCTTGCCGCACATTCATCCCAATAGCAGCGCGGTTCTGCCGTGTTGTTCTAGTTCTCTCAAAATCGTGACCCAACCACTCGCGTCACTGTTACCCCTAGAGATTGTGCCGGCGTGCCGACCTCAGGGAGTCATCTCACACCTTAAGGAGCTATATCATGACCCAGTCCCGGACTGTTTCGACTGTTTCTACTTTGCCCGCGACCGATATCGAGCTGGTGCTCGCTGCCGGTGGCATCAAGGGTTTCGAACACATCGGCGTTTTGAAAGCTTTGGAGGAGGCGAACGTGCCCATCGGTAAAATCACCGGTGTGTCCGTCGGTTCCATCATCGCTGCCTTCTACACCAACGGCTATACCACCGACCAGATCACC
>PLZS01000088.1 GCA_003153555.1 Candidatus Melainabacteria bacterium
TGCACCGTTGAGTTGTCGGCAGAATCCTTGCTAGGTGGGGTTTTGGTTGGAGTCATAATCACGCTCGAAGTATGTTAGGGTTTCATTGTTCGTAAGATAATTTGGGCAGCTTGCTGCCTAGACTGTCCTAGGATAAGTTGGACCCCATAAAGATATCGCGTACGGCAGCCTGAGTGTATGCGCTTTATCAGCAATCGATATTTTTAATTCGCTTGGCAACTAAAACTTTCCAACTCATCTAGATCTTAAGATCCATTTTGCGCCTGTCCTTAATAGGAGATTTTTATGTCCTCAAAAAAAGAAATCATCGGTAATTATGAAGTGATCAACGATCGCGAAGTAATTACTCGCCGGGAAGTCTTGCTCATGGGCGCCATGGCAGCTGGCGGATTGGTGGCTGCAGCGCCGGCATTCGCTGGTCCTAGCGTGTCATTGGCTCAAGCTGCCGGCGGTGCGAAAGCGACCAGCGAGACACCTTATATAGCCAGAGATTTCAGCGCCTTAGCGGCCAAGAAAATGCCCGGACTGTCAGATAACCAAATCAGCCAACACATTACGCTTTATCAAGGCTATATCAAGAAAGCAAATGAGCTTAACGGCAAGTTGAAAGATCCTGATCTCGCTGGTCCCAACGCAACTTACGCGCCGCTTCGAGAAATGTTGGTTGAAGAAAGCTATGCGGTAAATGGTGTCGTCTATCACGAGTATTACTTCGGCAATCTTGGCGGCAAAGGTGGCGAACCCACTGGTGATTTGAAAGCCGCGCTCGAAGAGAGATGGGGCAGCACCGGTAAATTTATCGACTACTTAAAGGCAGCCGGAAAATGCATGCGTGGTTGGGTCGTAATCGGCTACAACACGCGAGGAAATCACCTCAGTGCATTTGGTCTGGACATGCACAACATGTGGTCGCCGGCCAATCTGGTACCAATCCTGGTGCTCGACGTCTACGAACACGCTTATATGATTGATTACGGCATCGATCGCGGCAAGTATCTCGATGCGTTTATGAATAATCTGGATTGGGATGTCGTCGCAAAACGCCTTTCCTACTCTCGCAAACATCCATCAGGGGTTGATTCAACGATCTAGTCAACTTGTATTGAACATTCAAAAAAAACCGCTCTCCGCAAATGGAGTGCGGTTTTTTATCCGCTCGATGCGGAATGACCAAGGAACATGGAGTCGCTTCGCGTCATAGTTGGCTAAGATAGCCGCGCTCTTAGCTTATTTCGACTTGTTCGTTGAGTTGAGCACAAATGCCGGAATTTCCTCAGCGGACGGAACATCCATAACCAGATGCCATGCCGTTGTTGGGTCATCTTTGGCTAATTTCATAATGCGCCTTGCTAGCATCGTCGCTGTTACTTTTGTTTCCTTATCGCTGCTGTATAAGGGGAATTCCGAGCTTTTCAGGGCGAAGATGTGTAGCTTTTGTTGCGCCGGCCCAACCTTGATTGGATCGCGCGAACCAGCAACAGTGCTTACTGTGCGCGGCGTCGCCGGCGTGAATTGTTCCTTTTCCCCAAACGAAGGTAGGACCAAGATCGGCATATCATCTGCTCCGACAAGAAAGGCATAGACGAAACAAGGCTGCTCAACTCTGAAAGTCATTGTCAGCGTGTCGCCGAAACGATAGTTCTGGAATGGCTTCTCAAGCACGACTTGCACCGGCATCAGAGTTGGGTCTTTAATTTCCCAATCTGTCACCTGCTTATTGAGAGTGAAATAAGCAACACACGCAAAGACTAGAAAGAATGCTCCGAAAAAGCCTATCAGGGCACGAGCGACATTCCACAGTTGACTGTGTTTTCGGGTCACCAAGTTCTCTTCGATGTTCAATTCTTTGAGCGCGTCAATCCATAACGCCAGGCGGATTGAAGTGGTTGGCAAATTCAAACCAGGCAGTGTCGCTGTATCGCCACAATGGAGAGCGACAACCGTATTGCCGTCAAAGATAGGCGAGCCCGAGTCGCCTGGTGCCAAAGCTAAATCATGCAAAATGTGGAAGCTGTCGTTCTTCCGCAATGGACCAAGCATGCGACCAATTTGAGCCAACGGATTTGGCGAAGAAGTAAACTGGCCGAGGTGAACGGGGTATCGAACGGCTGATAATTCCTGGTGAACCGAAATATGTTTGTCGTACTGAATTGGCAAGGGATTCGCTTCACGCTCCGGATAGCGCAGTTCGACAGTTAAGACGGCGGCATCATAGCGAACCAGTTGGTCTGAAGCTCGCGCAAATTTGGGATGAATCCGCACCTCTCGAACTGTGTAGCCATTGCCCGACGCAGGAAATTTTGCAATCAAGGACCCAGGCGTGCTAGCGTACCGTTCGATCACATGAGCACAGGTGACAAGAGTGTCAGGACCAGCTAACCATGCCTGCCCAAGCACGACGTCTTGACCATTCTCAACCGTGATAACGTGGGCAAGCGAAGCCCCGAATCGCTCCGGATTGTCCGGCAGTCCATGTTGTTTATATTGAGAGAGGGAAGTGGACACGAAGGGATCTCTTAAGTTCGCTTAGTTTACCTTTTATACGCTTTCGACTGCCAAAAACTATACGGCATAGGGAATATAAGAAAGTGGCTAGTTGGCTGGAGCGACTAATGAGCGAAGAATCTCCGAATGTAACATCTGAGTTATCCGAGGATGGCCCATCCAGCAAGCCGCCCGGCTTATCCGAAGATAGCTTGTGCTCCAACCTGCCCGACTTATCGGCAGACAGCAAGACGCCAGAGTTAATAGACAGCAAGACGCCAGAGTTAACAGCACTTGAATTGCCGGTCGATTCAAGCCCTTTAACGATTGTTCCGCTAAAAAAGAAGCAGCGCAAAAAAACCTTTTGGGTGAAATTCTGGTGGATTCCAGTCACATTTCTCATTCCATTTGCCGTTTTTTATGAATACATGGGCAGTTATGCTCGTTTGAACATGGCTGGAAGTTTCAGGTCGGGCGCAATTGGACTGGCTGTGGCCGGTCTGATTTATGGTCTGTGGCAAATTGACCAACGCCTTGGGCCGGGAGATAAGCCGAGCCCCTCGGGTTCGGATAAGAAAGCACTTCATGTCGATCCGCTGATTGGCGCGCTTGGCATATTGCTCTGGTTCGGGTGGGTCAGTGCTGCACACATTATGATTGTCGCCCACGACGAAGTGACAGCAATGGCTGCGATGGCGGATCGCTAGTAAGTTTTTGACCGCTTTATTGAGCCACAATGGCGTCCTGGACGGGAAATACCGTATCATTGGGACGTATTGCGGGCTCTCATAAGAAAATAATGCTTCAAAGCACGACTGAACTACAAGTCATTCTCCAGCTGGCTCCCGATTGGGCCCCTATTTTAGACAGCGTTAGGGAGAGTAGTAAGTGCGAAAAGGTCTCGGCTTTCCAATTGTTTGAGCGTCTAGGCGCCAAGGCGATTTACAAGAAGGCCCTGGCTCTTGGCGAAGGTCGCAAACCTCTAATGGTGCTGATTAGGGACCATTATTATCAACCCGTCCTATCCAGAATGCTTACCAGCAATCAGAATCTGCGGCGTTTCTGGAGTCAACGCAGAGTGCCTCCTGATTTGCAAAAGGGACAGGCTATTTCGGTGGCTGTTGAACTGGCGCAAAAAATGGATGGCGTTCTGGGCAAACATCTTACTCAACAAAGCGAAGATGGCTTCAAGGTTTTGCTTCCTGCTTATTTGCAACGCACCGTGCACAACGCTGTCATTGATCACATCCGCGATGAGTGGCAATGGGAACATACAACATTGCAAGACATGAATTTGGATCCTGAACAAGAAGATCCACGTCAAAACACGGCTGATGATGCCCGATATGCTCCTGAAAACAGGATACTGTCAGGCGAGCAGGTGCAACAGCTCAATCAATTGAGACAACAACTTGAATCATTGCTGGGAAATAAAAACTACCAGCAAGAACCGCTTGTCGTCGTCGATTGCATGTTTGGACTTGGGCTGACTGAAAATTCCACAGTTGGCGAAGAAATGACGATGCGTGAGTGTTGTGAAAAATTGCAACTCGCAGGCGAAACGCAAGCTCGCAAAATAGCACGCTGTCAGGTTCTTCTTGATAAGGGACTGGACATGATTCGGCAAGTGGTGCGCGAAAAACTTCCATCAGTTGCTGAGTGTTGGCAATCCGAAATCAACGTCAATTCCGCGTCACGTCGAGAACTGGGTCATCAACTGGGTTTCACTGAGAGCGAAGTCGATCGTCTAATTGCTGCGCGTCAATATTACGCGCTGCAACAGTTGGTTGAAAATGCCATCATCAAGCCGAACAAACTTCACGACTTGCAAAAGCGCGGTGCAGTGGCTGCTTTCATACCAGTGGATCTCAACTCAGCCACTACTAGAGATATCATCGATATTGTCGGTGCAGACAAAGAAATTGCTCAGAAGCTTGTTTCCCAGCGTCCCTACGAGCATCTTTCAGACTTGATCGAGAAGAAGATCATCGACAAAACTTCCCTTGAGCGATTTGCCAAAAGGGGCGCCGTTCTGCGCTCTGCCGGACCTGGTGCGGAACGAATTGACTTGAATAAAGCTCTCAGTGAAGAAGTGGAAAAGCACGGTGTACCCCCTGCCGTGGTTCAGAAGCTTGTTCGCGGCCGCCCGTTTTCGACCTGGGCTGAACTAGAAGATTTTTTATGCTGCGATGGTCAAACCTGGGCACTTTTGAGACAAAAATTTTGTTTAGGGCTAAATGCCCACTAATTTTCCAACATCGACCGTAGACCTAGAGTGAGCGAAAGTCGGAAGTCGACGAATCATAACCGAGGAAATGGCAATGCCAAATCAAATCAGCCCAGAAGTTACCAGACTTGCCCAAATAAAGGCTAAGCAGGCAGGCGTTGACATCCAATATGAGTTGGCTCGTTCAATTGTCGAACAATCGATAATTGAAGTGGATTCTGAACTAGATCTTGTGATCAATGGTTTGGATAGCTGGAGTGAAATCTCCGGGCTGGCTAAAGTAGTTGGTGCTAACGATATTGTCGTAAACGATCGCCACGTTGATATTCGAACACTTAACGCCGACGGCACCGTCGAAATCAGTCGCGCTCTGATTGGCACTCCTTACCTCTCAAACGGAAGTTTGGTTGTATCGCTTCAAGGCACCGATGGCGGCACTGTTGTTGGGCTGGTGGGACCCGGGAACTGGTTGTCGGCTGAACAGCTCAGCAAAGATAATTCGGTGGTCGTAAAGTTTGACTCCGCGCCAGATTTTGATCTTGGCACGACTCTGAGCGGCATCTGCAATCGTGTTCAAGTAAATTTGCCTAATACCGTTAAGACTTTGCCGAATGAAAAAGAGCTACAAAGTTTTGCCTCCAATCGCGACAGTATTATTGCCGCACGGCAGAAGCAAATTGTTATGTCTATATTGAACGACAATTCTGTGCGCACGAAGTTTGAAGAAGTGCAAGAACAGTTAAATCACAGCCAATCCAAGCAAGTGATCAAAGACGCCGCGACCTGGTCTAAACGTGTTGAAACTGTTGTCGATCTTGTCGCACCTAAGTTTTCCTCTCTAACCAAAAAAGACGTTCGCAATGTAGTTCGCAAAACTGGTGAGATATTTGGTGGACAGCCGAACGCGCCGCAGTTTCGCAAACATATGATCAACACATTGACGGTCGAGCAACTATCAAAAAAGTTTGCCGGAGTCTCGTTGAGCAAAGTAACCGAAGTAGTTGATCATGTTTTCTCCGGCAAATCCGCAATGGATTCCGTCAAAGGAATAGTCAACAACAAAGTGGCTGTCGACATCGCCGCAGCGATCAAGACGCAAAGGAACCGCGCCGAAGGATTTGTCAGCGCAACAGCAGACGAAATTGGTATGGCGTTTAATCAACTAGCATTGCAACCGGCATACGCAACCCATAGCGCCAGCGAGTCAGGCGTTGAATCAATTAATGAAGCGCTTCAGTTGCTTGAGGCAGCTGAATTAGCCGAGCAAGCTCGAGCATTAGTCAACGATTGATAGATCGCCGAACCGGTTATCAAGCGATGCTGATTTCTGTGGCTGGTACAATCGCTTCATGTCCATTGAAGAAAAGAAATTACTGACTTGCTCCAAATGTAATGAAGCGAACGATCCCGGAATGCTTTTTTGCATTTTTTGCGGGCAGGGTTTAACAGCTTCTGCTGAAAAGATGCGTAGCAGCACTACGGTACTTATGGGTGGCAAATGCCCAGCCTGCGGAAAGGAAGATGAGTTAAACATGCGCTTCTGCATCTTCTGCAGCGCACCCATTTATCCTGATCTTCACAATCAAAGACCAATTGATAAGTTCAGCTGGGAGATGGAATTAGTTGATGACAGTAAGCCTAAAACGACCGCGGCAGTCGATTTTAAGAAAGCGGTCCAGAAGAGCCCGACCAAGCAACCTCTTAACTTATTACCAATAGGTTTAGCTCTGGGTGCGGTTCTGGGAGGGCTATGCATGATGCCCACGCCGGTTTCAAACTTGATCTTACGGACATGGCTTTCAGGCGACTGGCCGGCGAAGAGTTTGACGATTTATACCAAGCACCCATTTGCACAGGTGACCTTATACCAGCCATCGGATGCGAAAATATTCACTCTAGCGGAGACGGATCCAAAAGGAGCTGTGCGCTTTTCTAATTTGGATGCGGGTGACTACAATTTGAAAATCAACGGAAAGGGCTTAAGGACTGCCTTCGAGCAAATAAAAGTTGACGCCTTGAAGCCTACTGTGCTTGGCTATGGACACGACGGGCTCATAGAACTCGATAGAGACCCGGCGGCCGCAAACTCTGCCTCTGTTGAATCCAATCCTGCAACCGCTGAATCCAAGCCTCCAGTCGCTGCTGAATCCAAGCCTCCAGTCGCTGCTGAATCCAATTCGGCTGCCGGATCCAGGCTCACAGCCCCAGCCGAATCCAATTCAGCTGTCGAATCCAAGCCGGCAAATGCCACTGGCTCCAAGCCTCAAACCGAACACTGATGAGGTAAAATGCGTTTCGAATAGGCGCAGGTGCATCTCGGCGAACTAATTTTCTCCAAATTCTGTACTATTAGGGGACCATGGTCCAAGAAGCATCTAGAGCGACTGTATGTACCGAGTGCGGCAGGCACCTGCCCGCAGCTGCGCGCTTCTGTGGATATGACGGCACCAAGCTCAATCCAAATATTGGCACTACCGATCTGCCTGGTGGTAGTCAGTTGCCAAAATATTGTCCTGCCTGCAAAAAAACTTACCCCGTGCAAGCTACTTTTTGCCCGATAGACGCCGCTCGTTTGGCTACTGTGACCATGTCAGCCACTATGCCCGGCGAAAGCAAGCATTGGGAAGAAGTCGCCGTCAGACCAGATCTAAGTCTGTCCGTCAATTTAGTCGGAAAAACTATCGACTACAAATATCAAGTTGAGTCGGTTCTAGGCGAAGGCGGAATGGCCGTCGTTTACAAATGCTTTCACAAGCAGATGGAAAGAATTGTTGTTATCAAAGTGATGCAAGGCTGGCTTCTATCCAGCAAAAATTCTTTTGAAAGATTTGAGCGCGAGTATAAAATTACGGCCAAATTGAATCATCCCAACATTGTCTCTATCTATGATGTGGGTTTTCTTAATGGCAATGAGCCGTACATTGTTATGGAGTACATCAAGGGTGAAGCGCTGGCTGATCGAATCGCCAGACAAGGTGACCTGCCACTAGTTACGGTGGCAAATATTGCCATTCAAATTTGCCGAGGATTGCAAGAAGCCCATTCGATGAACATCATTCATCGGGATCTAAAACCAGACAATATTCTATTGCAGGAAAAAAGTGACAGACCGGATTGGGTAAAAATAGTCGATTTTGGTATATCGCATCTTGCCGCTGGTGATGCAAAACGACTGACAAAAACAGGCAGAATGGTTGGCACTCCGGAATATATTTCGCCTGAACAATTACGCGACAATCCGATTGATGCGCGCACAGATTTGTATTCTTTCGGAATTATTTTGTATGAGATGTTAGCAGGAACTGTTCCATTCACCGCAGAAACAGCTGAAGCAGTGCTGATGAAGCATTTACTTTCTGATGTCCCGAGTCTCACTGAATACCGAGACGACATCGCGGATGATTCTCCTTTCGGTTTGATTGTGCACAAACTTTTGCAAAAGAACCCAGACGATCGATACGACACCGCTACCGAAGTTCGGTTGGACATCGAACAAGCTCTTAATAAGACCTTGCTGAAACGCGGTGCGGAAAACGAGTAAAAATCAGCAAATTTGCTGTCAAGCATTGTTTCGATATGGTTGTTTGTTGTTGTTATTGGTCTGTTAATGTTGGAATCCGTAACAAAGCTTAACTGGCAAGATTCCAATTTTGTCGATTATGTGAAACTTGAAAGACTAATTCTAGAATCTTCTATCTAGACTGTTTGCATTGTAGCTAGGTTAGTCCTTGGTTGGTTTTCGCATCAAGTTCTAAAAATGCCAACATAAAATGCAAAATTCATCGAGTCAAACAACACTCGCACACTACGAATTGCGGGTAAGGTTATGCAAGATACTAAATCCAGGTGGCATATCCTGGAGAAACATTAAGGGGCTAATTAATGAAACCAAAAAACAGGCCAAGAGTTACACAAAAGACATTGGCATTCGCGCTCTCATTCTTGATCGCTGGTGGCGGAATTCTAAGCGCCCAAACTCCAGCCAGTGCACAAAAACCAACTCCTGCCAAGGCGTTGCAGCAACCCCCTTCTGTACCAAACCAAATACTTGTGATGGTTCATCCGGGTGCAGATAAAGACGAAGTCAGTGACGCTGTCAAGGATATGAATGGCAAACTGATCAAGACAATTAGCAATGGCAGACTTGTTTGCCAACTCATCGAAGTACCCGCGGGCAAACTTGATGAGTGCATGGACAAAATTTCGAAAGATAAAACGCATTTTGATGATGCGCAACGCAATGTGATTATTCAAAAGATGGCGTTCCCTCCAACACCAGATGACCCTGGTTATAGTCAGCAATATCACCTTGCAAACATGAACGTTCCTGCCGCGTGGACATTGAATGGGAGTGGGACAGGCGTGACAGTTGGAGTTATCGATTCTGGTGTGATCGGCACTGAAGTCGATTTGACCCCAAGAGTCGGAACTGGCATTAATTTGGTCACTGGGGGTGCAGGTAACACAGACCAGACACCAGGCGTTAATCCATTCCAACATGGGACGTTCGTATCAACATGCTCGATGGCGTCAACTAACAACAGTTTGCTAGGTGCATCGCCTGCTTTCCTAGCAAATATAATTCCCGTAAACGTTTTTGACGTCAATAACACAACTTCTGATGCCTTGGTCCTTGAGGCTCTCTTTTATTTGGAAGGTCAAAACGTCAAATTGATCAATTTGAGCGTTAATGCACCCGTTCCATATACGTTTTCCAGCAAGAAATTCCACAAGGTTCTTTATGGTGCTTTCCAAGAGTATTATCACATGGGTGGGCTGTTGTTTAACGCTGCAGGGAACGATGGTCAGTTCGACAACAATGGTAGATCTCCTGGACTAATTGTAGTTTCGGCGATTGACAGCAATTCACAATTAGCATCTTTCTCAACTCGTGGAAGATCACTTTGGTTCGCAGCACCAGGCGTAAACATCGTTTCAGGAGCAGGTGATAACACATTGCAGACTGCCTCCGGCACCTCGTTTGCCTCTCCGCTAGCAATGAGCGTTGCGGCGCAACTCTGGGGATTGCATCCATCTTGGACCAATGCTCACGTCTTACACGCGATGGAAGGCTCTGCTACAAGTCCACACGGATCTGAATATTTGTACGGACTCGGACAAGTAAACGCAGGCGCCGCTTTAGCCCAGCCATAAAGTCGCCTCATCCAGACTCTAAAATACGGCAGGCGTGTAAAAGCGCCTGCCGTATTTGCTTGCCATCATAGGCGATACCAGCCTCGATTAATTGAAAAGTTTAAGCATGCGGCCGAGGGGGACTCGATGGCGACTATTCGAGGCGCCATATCTGAAGAAACTTAGGTATTCGAACCTGCAGCATTGATGATCATGCTGAGCTCGCTAATACTTGAACCAGAGAAAAATATCGACAGCCGTGTGATGAGGTATCTGATTGATCGTGACAGTAATGCGATCCTTGCCTTTCAGTCCATCGACGACTAGTGTTTGGTTGGGCTTGTCGTCATTGATTTGCGTCTTCCAGCCTTTGCGATTTAGCTCTTCCTTGTAATACGCGGCGATCGCAGTGGGAGCAGCAGCCGAGTCCAGCTTTAATTCAACGGCTGACAGCCAAAGAATATACGAATCAGGATATGCGGTCACGGGAAAGTCCTTTGGCACTCCCTCGGAAAGGATCGGACCACTGCCGAAATTCTTTTCCTTAGTTGATGCAAAACGGTTTCGGGTAGTGGCTGGGCTATTTGGATATTCTATTGGCACAACTTTAAGGTTTAAATTTTCGTCGCCAATTTTTGGAATATCAGCGAACAAATTAATCCTCAAGCGCGGACCCAAGACGTCAGTCCACCAGCCGATTGCGCTGGTAAATTTGTTCGAATATAAATGCAGTCCGGAAAAAATCATATCGTCTTTGTGCGCAAGAAAAGCACGTTTGCTGTCTCCGGACCAAACGTTCTTCTTCACCTGCACTAATGGAACGATTTCCCTAGACTTCATCAGCAGGAATGGTGAAGCGATTTGGGATTTTGTCTCATATTCGATCAGAACTCGGGGATTTTTCAGGAGATTCGTATCAAGCGCTCGACCGGAAAACTCCAGATGTATTCCGGTAGTATCATGACCGTGGTTCTCAACGTCATACTCTTGCAACCAAACTTGTTTGCCTACCTGTACTCTGGAGTCGAGTCCAAGAATCTGGAGGGTTGGATTTTGGAAATGCTGCCAAAGCCAATATGCAACAGCTAGCAGCACTACAGTGAAAAGCGTTACCGCTGCAATACGAATAGTGACCACCAGTTGTTCTCGCCGTGCCAGTGGCCTCGCCGGCGGTGCCAACTGAGGCTTCTTACTGTAGTTATAGATTTGTTCAAGCACCGTCTGTGCATCAGTACTGCAATATGTGAGTGGCACCCCTACTTCGCCGCCACAAAGAAATTCGCTGAATTTAAGGCTCGGCCGTAGCAAAGAGTTGCGACGAGCGATTAACTGATCGAAGTTATTTACTCTCACGAGCAGGCAAACACTACCCCTATCCCTGTACTCTCTGACGCTTTGGACGTTTCGCCAACTAATGAAACCAAAACCTTTCGAGAGCACGCCGCAGTCAGTAATACCCTGAGCATCTATGACACAAATGGGACGACGCCGCAACCACAGAGATGCATGACAGGCACATGATACGGTCATCAGAGTGACCATAGTTTGCGAAAATAACACTAGGGCGGCAGGCGGTTTGATTGTTAGAACCGCCATAAACACTGTTAAGGCGAAAAGGCCGATTGTCGCGAAGCCCACTTTCCAGCGTGACACCTGAACCTTAAAGTTTTGGTTTTCAGGGGAGGTTTTTTTTTCTCCGAGTGCGGTCCTGTTAAATTGTTCGGACATCAGTAATTCTTTCCTACTTAAGAGCAGTTCTTGGATGATATCGCCGCACCGCTTGGCAACCGCCGAGCATAATAGATCCTTTGTCTTTGTAGTGAATGATCATTTAGACAGCAGACGAATAGAGTCCCATGAATTGCCGTCCGTACAGTAGGCAGAACCGAAAGGGGGAAGCCAGAAATCTCGTTTTTTATGTGCTAGCCAGCATGGTCTGTACGCGCACCATTAGCCCAATTATTGCAACGTCGATTTTGATCTCTGATATTTTTTGAGCCGCTCCACCTCTAAACTCATGTCGTGTGCAAGACAGAAAAGCGCTTGATCAGCATTGGACCAATGTCCGGACAATCGCATGTCTGCAATTGTGCAGTCTTTGCGTTTGGCTAATCGGCAAACAATAAAACTATCTCTTAATAGACGTAGGCCCTTCCACAGTCAAGATGCAAGATTAGCTATGGACAACATGGAGGGTTCAAGTGGCTTCAATTTCGCATAGAGATCCTGCGATCAGAATCGTATTATTGCCGCGGGATACGAATAAACATGGCACCATTTTCGGTGGAATCATTCTTAGCTATCTCGACCTCGCAGGTGCAGCCGAAGTTTCCAAAAACACGAGACAGCGTATTGTCACCGTCGCTCTCAAAGAAGTGATCTTTAAAGCTCCGGTTATGGTGGGCGAGGTCGTCAGTTTCTATACGACAACAACCAAGATCGGTAATACGTCAATTTCCGTTCATGTGGACGTCGAGGTGGCGAGAGGAAACGAGAATATCCAGGTTACCGCCGCAGACATGACCTTTGTCTGTGTTGATGAGCATGGACACCCGACTCAGGTGATACGTATCAGCCCTTGACGGGATATGATAGTGCCGTGAAGTTAGCTTCCTCATGGCAAACTCGATTATGACAACACAAGAACAGTCGGCTGTAAAAGGCACCGAAGACAAACCGGTGCAAGAGCGCATACGCCTCTACCTCGGCACGGGTTGCGGTAAAACGACGGCAACTTTCGGCGTGATGATGCGAGCTTTGAGCAAAGGCAAGAATGTGTCTCTTGTCTTCTTCGACAAGCTCGAAGAGAACTCCAGTGAAGGGCAAGCGCTGAGAATTTTGGCTGACGTAAAACAACAGGGATTTGGAACTCTCACCGTCCACTACACAGGCGTGAATCGACTCGGCACAGGACCCAAGGGAAGCTTTCGCTTATACAGCTCGCCAAACGGCATTTTGCCTGAAGACAAAGAAGCAGCCTTGCAAGGCATCAAATATATTTGCGAAGCCCTTGCTAGAAAAGACGACATAGTAATTGCCGATGAGGTGCTCGACGTAGCGCGCGTCGGCTTAGTCAGTTGGGACGATTTTAAACAGGCTGTTGAATTGAGGACGGATCCGAGTGTTTTGATCCTGACTGGGCGCAGAGCGCCTGACTGGTTGATGGAACAGGCTACCACCATATCCAGTACCACTCAACTCAAACACCATGGACGTGCCATCGAAGGGATGGACTGTTAGATTTTTGGCGGTGATCCGGTTTAGGAAAGCTGATTATTCGCCTTGGCGAGAAGTTCGCCCATCACATCTGGAAACTCAACCGTTAACGGTTGAGTTTTCTAAAAGGCTGCAATGCCTTGGCAGTTATTCGATAGCGGCTTTGATATTTGAGGTGCATCTTCATTAATTGGTCCGACCGGTCGCGTCTATTCGTATATATCTAGATGATCGGTGCTGATTGCTCCTGTTAGCTGATGTATGACAACTGGAATTTTGTTGTCATACATTTGTGCTTTTGCGTAACCATTGCGCTTTGACCCAATGTGAAATTACTCTAGCCAAGAGAACGGATGCTTGGCAACCGAATTGTGGAGTGGTAGCCGTATAATTCTCTTGAAGTGAAGATATTTATTTGACGTAATCTGGAACCCACTTAGTAAGTAGAGAAATGACACAACAACCACTTCCGGCGCCAGCAGTCCAATATGGCACAGCTCAATACGGCACAGTCGTACAGCCCACTGAGTACAAACTTGAAAATTCCGGTGTCAAAAAATGCGTCGCATTCCAGGGAAACATAGGGTCATTCAGTCATCGTGCTGCACTTTATTTTGCTGAAAAAACATTTGGTGAATACGAGACTACGCTCGTAGCATGCCGCAGTTTTGACGAAGTATTTGAAAAGATTCAAACCGGCAAAGACTTTTACGGTGCCATACCACTAGAGAATTCATCAATGGGCTCCATTGATGCAAACTATGATTTGCTTTGGTCGCGATCAGCTGTGATTACTGCAGAAGTATTTGTGCCAGTTCAGCACAACCTCATCTCGATACCGAATGCAGTACTAGAAGATGTTCGCGAAGTCTATTCTCATCCTGCAGCACTGGATCAATGTCGTAAGCTTTTTCAAAAGTATCCGTTAATGCGTCCATTGCCGCACTGGGATACTAGCGCGTCGGCGCTGCTAGTGAAGGAAAAGAATGATCCTAAGATTGCGGCCATTGCCAGTGGTAAAGCTTGCGAAGCACACGGGCTAACCGTGCTTTTGCCCAACATTGAGGATTACACACACAATGCCACGAGATTTGGTTTAATCACTAAGGCTGAATATGCTGCTAAGCACGTGCCGACCCCATATAAGGTGTCGGTTGCTCTAGCTTTGCCGAATGAACCAGGGTCACTGGCGGCGGTGCTAACAAATTTTGCTCGATGCGGAGTTAATCTCACCACCTGCAAGTCTCGACCGATTCCAGAATTGCCATGGCATTACCGCTTTTTCGTAGACATCGAAGTTACAAACGAAGATCAGCACAAGAAGATCTATGCCTATCGGAAAGAGTTCCAGTATGACGTAAGACTGCTTGGGCTGTATCCTTCCGGTAGTTTGCTTTAAACACTTCTAGTTCTTGGCGGTATCTCCAGCCTGGGCCGTTGTGCGCCCTTGAGTCTTGGCGATCGTGTCTTTCATGACTTCGACTGCCTTATTCAACTGGATGTCTTTGCCATCTATGGGTGATCTCTTGAAGTTCTGATAACTCAGGTCGATCCACCATGGACCTTTCCCTTTGGTGTAATCAGTATCTTCAAGTTTGACCAGATAGTCTGGCGTGATCCCCTGTTTGTGGATATCGGTGTCGTTCGGAGTCAGATATCGAGCAATGGTCACATTGATACCAGAGCCGTCCTCTAACTTGTTGATCGCTTGCACGAGTCCCTTTCCGAATGATTTCTGACCGACTAACTTAGCTCGACCATTATCACGCAACGCACCACTGAGAATTTCACTGGCACTAGCACTGCCACCATTGATCAAAACGATCATCGGTTGGTGAGTAACTGGATTGTTGGATGACATTTGCGAGTTCTTGTAGCCATCAGCATCGATGGTGCTAACAATAATTCCCTTATCAAGGAACATGTTAGCGATTTCTATCGCGTTGGCGAGCAGACCACCAGGATTGTTTCTCAAATCGAGAACGATGCCATCAGCGCCAGAAAGTTTCTTCAACGCTTGCTTCATCTCGGCGTTCGCCTTCGATGAGATGAAACTATCCAGTCTGATATAGGCGATGTTTCCGGGAAGCAGTTCGCTTGTAGCAACGGCGCGGATCGGAATTTCAGCGCGTTCAAGCATCACTGATTTTTTCTCGGTTTTGCGCATCAAAGTGATACCAACTTTAGTCTTGATTGGTCCGCGAATCTGCTTCACAACTGTGTCTAATGATTGACCTTTTACTGGCTTTCTGTCGACTTCGATAATTTCATCGCCTGGTTGAATTCCCGCATTGAACGCTGGAGTACCTTCGATTGGGGCGATTACTACAACTTTGTGTTCTTTGTTCATGCCAAGCTGCATGCCTACACCGAACAAGTGAGCGTCGATTTGCGATTTCTCTTCATCAAATGCGTCACGGTCCAGAAATCGGGTGTAGGGGTCGCCCAAACTGGCCAGCATGGTCTCAATTGCCTTGTGCGCATCTTCCGAGGTCTTTAACTTGCCGTCGTAATGGTGCTCCCATCTGCCCCAGTCTTGGGCGCCGCCAACGGAGTTATTTTTGTCCGGAGGGTTGTTCTTTTCGCCAAATTTCTGGTCGTAATAGGATTCCTTGATCAATCTCCAAGCGCGCTGGTAAAGGACCTGCGGCACTACGGTCGGACGGGATGATTGAGCGAGTACAAAATTCGAATTCAGGTCTGAGCCATCCGCAACAAGAATCTGCGGTTGGTTTTGCCCCTTTTCCCCTTTGACCATTAAGCTCTGCAGTCCAAAAAACAGCATGCAGAACAAGAGCGGAATGCCAATTCTCGCTACCCTTTTCCGTTCCAACAACTTGCCTACCTCTTTTTTGTTCGTATATTCAAATCTTAGATCATTGCGCCATCTCTGCGCACGGCGAGCACTAAGGCTGTTACAAGATGAAGTCAACCCTCTTCGAAGTATCCCGGCGTTGCCAAAGGGATTTGACGGCGCCCTTAATAACTTCAGAATAATTAATTCTACCGTTTTTACGGGGCTAGCGTCGACAGTTCCACCAGGAGTATTGGCGCTACGCCTGAAGTTAATTATTTAGGGTTTTAATGAGGCTGACAGTCAAATAACATGACTACTAATTGTCACAGAGGTCTTCATCGTTGATGGTATCCAATCGAGCAAGTGCGGCTCCCGTTTTGGATCGCGAGCCGGATTTGACAGAGCAAGTTGAAGCTCTCAAGGCGCCAGGCCAGCCTTCCAGGCGCTGGAACATGCCGAAGATATCGAAACAGGCGAAACTGCGCCTGAAGATACTTATCAGCCTCGTCATGTTTGGCAGTCTCTTTATTTTCGGAAAAATCGACCTATCCAAAAGCTGGGAAATTGCTCTGCATGCAAACCTCTGGTTTTTGGGCTCGGCAATTGTCTTATTTCTCTCAAGTACCCTCCTGAATGCTTATCGTTGGCAACTTTTGGCCAATGCGGTTGGGCTGAGAAAGCCGTTTTTCAAATTGGTCCAATTTTGTTTTGTTGGCTTGTTTTTCAATCTGTTTTTACCATCGACTGTTGGTGGTGATTTCAGCCGTTGCTATTATCTTTCGAAAGGCACTGGGCGTTACGGTGGTGCACTCTACTCAGTGCTTGCCGACAGGGCCGTGGGTATCGCCGTTCTCTTCATGTTTGCCACGTTAGGACTTCTGCTTGGACCAGGTGGAAGTGAAATGGCCTGGGCACTCAAAGCCCCGATATTTTTGGGAACCATTGGCATATTCGGCGTTGTACCTTTCATGCCGAAATTGACCAAAAGAATTCTGGGCGAACAAAATTGGATCACGAAAAAGTTCAATGACTCGACCGCCAAAGTCTATTGGCGCGATAAAAATCTAATTGCCGTCTCGCTCGGACTCTCTGTGTTGATGCAAGTAGTGTTGGTAACAGTACATATACTGATCGGATATGCTCTTGGATTGACGACTATTCCACTTTGGTATTACTTCGTTTTCTATCCATCTGTAGCCGTACTTGGCTTTATTACTCCGAGCTTTAACGGCATCGGCATTCGAGAATGGGCGTACACCTATTTCCTAACAATGTCTGGAATAGATCGTTCGCATGCACTTACTTATGCGATTATGTGGCTTGGTCTGACCACATTGACGAGCCTTTTTGGCGGAATTGTGTATGTGGCTGGTCACTTCAAAATTTCGAAAGAAGAAGCTGAAAAGCTGCAATCGCAAGCAGTCTAATTAGGCTCTGACCTGCGGCGAGTCTGCGATGTTAGCAACGCTTCCAGAAGGCACCAATCCATTAGATCATGAAGTCAACAGGCATGTGCTTGAGTTGGCGAAGTCTAGTGGCGTTCATCTATATATAGTTGGCGGATATTTGCGTGACGCTTTGCTTGGTCGCTTCAATGCTGTGACAAAGCCAAAAGACATTGATTTCGCAGTTGCATCTGGTTCGGCATTTGCGTTTGCAAAGCTCGTCGCCAACAGTTTGCATGGTCACTTCGTTCCACTTGACGAGTCGAATGACACAGCACGAGTTGTGCTCACCGATGCAGATATAACTATGGACTTTGCTGGCTGCGTTGGGGGGTCTATAGAAAAAGATGTATTGCGTCGCGACTTCACTATCAATGCATTAGTGTGGAAATCAAATGAACCAAATACAGTGACAGATCTAGTTGGCGGAATTGAAGATCTCAAGAACCTAACAATCAGGGCCATATCTGAATATGCATTCGTAGAAGACCCACTGAGGGTTTTGCGCGCATACAGATTTGCCGCCAGTCTGGGCGCCATAATCGAACCAGTGACGCTTGCGTGGGTCAATAATCATGCCGAGAAATTAAAAACAGTAGCAGTCGAACGAATAAATTTCGAGTTGTTTACTGCTCTATCGCATCCTGCATCAGAGATTGTGCTCAGCATGGGTGCCGCAGGAATATTGGAAATTATCTTTCCTGAGCTGATCGAAACCCGACGCGTCACCACAAATGCATTTCACCATTTGGGTTTATTCGAACACAGCCTGGAGACGATTCCTCAACTTGAAGGACGCATAGACGCGCTTCCGGAGTGGGTTTTGGCCGGCGCAGCAAAAGAATTGTCTTTCGGTGTTAGCCGGCTTGCTGCCACCAAACTTGCTTGCATACTTCATGACATCGGCAAGCCACAAACGTGGGTGATCAACGAGGAGGGGCGTCATACCTTCTATGCGCACGATCATCTTGGTGCTGAAATGTGTGGTGTGATCGCAGAGCGCATGAAATGGTCGAGACCCGTTGAACGTTTTATCGTCAAACTTGTCAAATGGCATTTGCGTCCAGGCGCACTCTTTCATCAAGGTCAGCCAACCGAGCGGGCTGTGCGACGCTTCTATCGTTCAGTTGGAGAGGATGTGCCGGAATTGATGTTGTTAGCATTCGCAGACTTTGGTGCCACTTGCGGGCCCGGATTGCTGGAAGAAAATCGTCTTGCTCTCGAGAAAAATTGGATTGAACTTTTAGCGAATTTTTCCGTTTACTTAGATGAGGACCGACAAAGAGTTCGACTGCTCGATGGAAAGCGCGTCATGCAACTCTTGTCAATTCCCGCAGGACCAATAATTGGAGAAATTCTCTCGGCTTTAGACGAAGCCCAAGAATTTAAGGAAGTCCTGAATGTGTCTGATGCTGAGCTTTTCGTCAAAAAACACTACACAGAAAAGTATTTCAAATAACCAATTTACCGCTTGGCAACTAAGTTTACGGTTAGAAGTGTTTGAAGCGGGCATAAATAATTCAGAGAGATTTGAACTCCACCAGGGCGATTAAAAACGACAACTGGTTTGGTTTTCAAGGGAACGGTACCGGCGAAGGGCTGAATTCCTGTCCGACCGTTCACTAGCTGTGGGCAAACAACTGTATTGAAGGGTGCAATTATGAATACTAAGACTGACAAGCTCCGCAACTACACCATTATCGCCCGGCTAGATGACGCCATTCCGTTGAACACGGAAGAGTGGGCATCAGTAGAGCAGCTACTGAATCAAGTCAGCGAGTTCGTTCCAATGTCGATGCTCAATAACGTGACCGAAGCAATTATCGCCTACGCCGATGATCAAGCCCGCAGAGGCTACGTCCTCGGACAAGAAGACCTGGTTCAAGAGCTTAAGAAGAAAGCTTCCAGAATCGCTTAATAGAGAATTCGATTTTAAAAAACGTCTGTACTTCGGTGCAGACGTTTTTCGTTGTATCTTCTTTGTAATTTCTCGTTTGTGAACCATATGCGGTATCACAGGAACTTGCGGTATCAGTTGCGCACCGTATTTAGTGGCAGTCGATCCGCGTCATTGCCTTAACTGTTGAGCCTCTGTCCTCAATAAATTATTGCTTGTAGCGTGAAACATAGCTACTTGTGCCGCTTTGACAAGTCCGTTGACTTCACTCGTATCTTGCGGTACCGAAGCTAATCCAAAGTGCAAACTGACATTGTATTGCCTGAGATCTGGTGTCAGGTGCAGTAAATCGCTGTTGATTCTGTCAACAAGCAAGCATGCTTGATTGCTATCCACATTAGGCAACAGAAGACCAAACGCTTGTTTGCCAAAGTGTCCAAACATATCCACATCGCGTTTGATTCGGCTCACCGCGCCAGTTACGAGAATACGGACTTCTTGGGGTGCCTTCTGACCTTCGCCACCAGCGCAACGTATGGAGAACAATACGAGCGTCAGCAAAGTTTTGAAACGACAAGCTCTAGCGAATTCACGGGCGATAAAAAACTGCAAAGCTTCGAATTTCAAGATACCAGTGTCTGGTTCACTAAGCATCATCATTACTGAGTTTTGGTCAGCAGCGTCAAGTGTGATTATGTGATTTGGAACGCCCATTTTGAACATACTTGCCGGCGTAATAGTAACGTCAGACACGATCGGTTGAACAGGTTTGGCTGCTGGAACAGACTGCTGGTCTTGCAGCTGAGTTTGTAGGTCTGGTTGGACCGGTTGCTCCGGTTCATTTACTGTTGCCTTCGTGTGCCAAAGATTGGCTATGTTCTGCGGCTTGGCTGCCGCCTGTTGCAAACGCAAAGCTTGATATTCAGCTGTGGGTGTCGGATCTGGCGTATCAGGTTCAACCGTTTGAATGCTTCGTCCGTCGGGAGTAAGAAATATGCCCAGTTGGAGCAAATTGGCCGTTATCGAAACCCACTGGCTTGGAGTAAGCGCTAACTTCTCTGCGGTATCTTTTAGATTTCTTGTTCCGTAAATGTTTGAATAGAATTCCATTTGCATAGTGGTGTCAATTGGTTGACCTTTTTTGAGACGGCGCTCAACTTCGCCGACAGCATGTCGTGCCGGAGGTCTGACAAGAAAAGACAGCTCACCGATAGCGTGTTGTTCAAGGAACGCCAGATTGCCTACGTATGCCTCTCCTCTGCGGATCAGCTCTTCGATGGTTTCTTGAACAGTGACTGATTCAGGTTGCCTGCCCGATTCAAATCTAACCCTTCCGTCTTTCCAAATAAATAGGTCCATAATCGCTTCGGGTCCTGAACAAAACGGTGATTGCGCATGCACTGCCCGTCCCAACCCGAACTGTACGATGACGCTGCAAGCTGCTAAACCCACCTGCAAGCGCCCAGTTACCTCGTAGTGTTGGGCTGCCATAAGCAGCCAAGAAATCGGTTTTTCACTCAAGTCGCCCTCAAGCACATTAGTCATTTCCGAACCTTCGGTGCTAATGAGCTGGTCTGCATTAGTCTGGGACGCGGCAGACGTAACCGACTTACGCCGCATTCGGTCGCCTAGAGATTCTTTTGTGTTATCCGAATAAGACATTGTCGTTACTCCGCCCACGTCCAGACGCCACTGATTGACAAGCGAGCGTCCTTACTCATCCATTCTAGTTCCTCCTTCGAAAAGGTAGTCGATTGGCTACCATAAATTTGCCCGACTGATTTGCGTCAGCACCTTCACCTTCTTATGGGAATGGCTTACAGACGGAGCTTCGCTAAATCCAACCAATTTTCCAGGCAATTGGCGGAACTTTCCATGAGGTGGTCCTGCCCTAACGGCATAGAGCACAAGCGATTCAATCTCTGAACCAAGATGTAACCTGACAAGGACTCGAATGCTCTAAAACAAAATTGGCGCCGAAAGGTCGCCCACATGCTTTTAAGCGCTTAGCACACGGCAAGCGATAGCACACGGCAAACCGATTGATTACTCTAAGAACACTAGCGAAGATAATTCAATGGATTGTTCGGCTTACCATCAACGCGGACTTCAAAGTGCAAGTGAGGACCAGTCGAGAAGCCCGTAGTTCCCTCGTGTCCGATCACATCGCCCTTGGAGACGTTTTGTCCAACCTCAACGTCAGCCTTCGACATATGCGCATACAACGTCGCCATGCCTTTGCCGTGGCTAATGATTACCACCTTGCCGTAGCCGCCGTACCAACCTGTGTAGAGAACATTGCCATTATCTGCAGCACGAATGGCTGAATGATTAGGTCCGGCAAGGTCAACTCCAGTATGAAATTTCCTCACTCCAAATATCGGATGTCGGCGCCAACCAAACGGTGAAGTTACCTGCGCGTTGATTGGCATAGCAAGACTGCCACTGCCGGTCGCCATATGCTTGTTAGATTTTCGATTCGATGATTCCATCTGCTGAATCACTGTTTCCAACCGATGCGATTCACTGGCGAGTTGATGCTCTGCCTGTTCATAGAAAGCACGTTGTGTCTTGAGGCGCTCAGCGACCTGCTGTTGCTCAAGCTTTTCCTTGGCGAAAGCCATTGCCTTCTGGGCAAATGCAGAGACAAGATCACCTAATTTATTGCGTTGTTCGCCAAGCTGACCCTTCTTATCCACTAGTTGAGCGGTTTTCGCGCGCAAATCTTGCAGAAGTTTGCGGTCCATTTCCGCGATTCTTTCTTGGAAATAAAATCTGTCCAGCAAAGCTTGAAGCGAATCAACGCTGATCAGCTGTTCCATCAATGAGACGCGCTGACCCTCGAAAATTTCGCGTAACCGTCGGGCCGCACTTTCAGAGAGAATTTCCTCGGCTGACTGCGTCTTAGTAATTTTGATTTCGGTCTGCTTGATATTCGTTTCTGTTTTTTGCAGAGTATGTTCATGCACATGCAATACGCTGGTCGTATTGTTCAATTTTGTTTGTATGTGACTCAATTGGAGCAAAGCAATTTGCTCCTGCTTCCTTAATTGCGCGGCATGGTTATGAAGCTCCTGACGCTGTTTTTCAATTTGTTGCAGCCTTGTCCTGGAATCTCGACTAACGACAGGGCTGTCCAGCATCGAGTTCGCTGCCAAAACTGGCACAAGGTTGGTCGACAAAGCAATAGCCGGCAGCAGCAGCCAGCCTGTAAGCTTTTTCAATTTTGTTCGGCGGTCCGACATAAGACGGAGATAGGCACGCTTGTCAGTAAGGGGTTCCGGGTCAGAGTGTACCATTGTCATAAGGTGCTAAACGCTAGTCTGAACAAGCCTTAAGACCGAGCGTCACATTGCATATCGGTAACATTCCGACCATCGATACGAACCATATAGATTACTAAATCCCTCTCATCCGCGAAAGCCCACTGGGCTTCCGAACAAGGCTCTCTTTAAAAATCAACCGTTGACGGTTGATTTACTGAACATGGCAAAACGGTATAGCTGTAGCCAAGTTATAATTCAGGTTCATCAGAAGTTTTCACGCGGAATTCGGATTTGGTCTCTCTGTTAGAGATTAAGTCGAGCAGCTTGCTGCAGGAGCCGAGCAGCTTGCTGCACAGACCCCACTAGTGTGCCCAGACTATCCTAGGATAAGTTCGAGTAACTAGTCGGAATGACGGATAATTTATTGTTTTTAAGTTTGTTGGAAGGGCTTTAGCCAGGAAGTGAGCATGTTGAAAGAAATAGTTCAGTACCCACTCTCAATCAGAGGCATTAAATCCGCGCCCATGGTCGAAGTGAAAAGCCCATACGACGGGCAAATCGTCGCCGCCGTCGGGCAGGCAGACGAAAAGGCAATTCTCACCGCCATTGAGGTGGCACAAGAAACGTTCAAGAAGGTCATGCAGAAAATGCCTGCTTTCCAAAGATCAGAAATTCTTGCCAAGACCTCCGCTCTGATCCTCAAACACGCGGAAGAATTGGCGAAAATAATCGCTCTAGAAGGCGGCAAACCTATTAAGGATGCGCGTGTAGAGGTATCCAGAGCGGCAAATACATTCGCCCTGGCCGCTAAAGAAGCCGTCAGATTGGACGGCGAGCAATTGCCAATGGATCTCTCTCCTGGAAACGATGGAAGAGTTGGCATTATTGTTCGTGAGCCTATCGGTGTGGTGGCGGCGGTAACACCATTTAACTTTCCGCTCAATTTGGTGGCACACAAATTGGCACCGGCTTTTGCCGCTGGTAACACCGTTGTATTGAAACCTTCATCTGCAACACCGGTTGCCAGCTTTAGGCTGGCAGAGCTTTTAAAAGAAGCCGGTCTGCCTGATGGAGCACTACAAATAGTGCCTTGCCGTGGCGCGAACGGAATGACTTTAATTAAGGACCCAAGAATTGCCCTTGTCAGCTTTACGGGCAGTCCTGAAGTGGGTTGGAACTTGCGCAAGGAAATTCACCCCGGTACTCGCATTGTTCTTGAGCTGGGCGGAAACGCCGGACTTGTTGTACACGATGATGCCGACCTCGAGCTAGCGGCGAAAGCAGCTTGTCGCGGGGGTTATGCCCATTCCGGACAGACATGTATTTCAGTTCAGCGCGTTTACGTGCAAGCGAAAGTGTACGACCAGTTCGTCAAACTTTTTACTGAAATGGTTAGGGCGTTGAAGGTTGGAAATCCGCTTGAAGACAGCACTGACATGGGTCCGCTCATCGACAAAGAATCCTGTGTGAAAACATTGGATTGGGTAAATAGTGCAGTCAAAGATGGTGCCAAAGTCCTCACTGGCGGTAAGAGTAAAGAGAGCAACAACCTTGTCGATCCAATCGTTTTAACAGAGACCAAAGCCGAGATGCTAGTTGTCTGCAAGGAAGTCTTTGGGCCGATTGTCTCTGTGATGAAATATGAAACATTGGATGACGCCATCGAGGCCATGAACGATTCGCGCTTCGGTATCCAAGCAGGCGTGTTCACAAAGGATCTCGAGGTTGCTTTCAAATTAGCGCGGCAAATTGATGTAGGCGGCGTAATCGTTAACGACGCACCTACTTATAGAGCGGACCACATGCCCTATGGTGGACGCAAAGAATCGGGTATAGGATTAGAAGGAGTTCGCTTCGCACTCCATGAAATGACACAGCCAAAGTTCATTTGCTTGAATCTTCCAAAGCTGTAATCGAGGGTATTATGTCTACCAGGAAGCACATCGTTTGGCAAAGCATCAAAGATCTCGAAGGCGGTCTAATTGTCTCTTGTCAGGCAAGCGCCGGTGAGCCTTTGGCGGCTCCTACTCACATTCTCGCGCTCGCTCTCTCTGCCATCGCTGGTGGTGCCAAAGGCTTGCGCTTGGAAGGCGTAGAAAACATACAAGTGGTCAAACGAAGTTCACGCCTGCGAATCGGAGTGCCAATCTGCGGTCTGGTCAAGTCCGCAAAAGTGGCGCATGAAGACAGAACGAAAGTACCTTACATTACCAATTGCTATTCTGATGCCGCAGCAATTGCCAATGCTGGTGCAGACATTATCGCTCTTGACGCCACAGCGCGACCACGACCCGATGGCTCAACAGCTGCAGAAATGATTGATAAAATTCACAAAGAACTCGATAAGCCGGTTTGGGCTGACGTTGCCACATTTGCCGAAGGAATAGCGGCGTTGGAGGCAGGCGCCGACATAGTTTCAACAACTCTGTTTGGCTACACTGAAGAGACGATGATTCCTCGCGAGCAAGGACCTGGATTTGAGCTTCTCAAAGAATTGGTTAACCACTCGTCTGTGCCGGTCATTCTGGAAGGACGCGTTTGGCTGCCTGAAGAAGTTAAGCAAGCCTTTGAGCTAGGAGCCTACGCCGTAGTTGTCGGTTCTGCGATCACGAGGCCACATTTGATCACCGAGCGTTTTGTAAAATCAATTCCGGCTCGCCGCCCTAAGAAATCCACAGTCAGCTAATTGCATCGCATCGGGAAGTTCCATAGCCATTGATGAATAATCCTTTCGTCCTGTGGCTTTTCCCTCCGCTGCTCTTGTCGGTTTATTCACTGTGGTCACATGGTCATTCTAAGATGAGCTGGGCGTGGTGCTTTTGGCTGCAAGGCGTGATCATCATCATCACATCTTTGCTTGGATTTTTTGTTGCGCCAGGTTGGCTATGGGCAACTCTAGCCTGGGGCGAAATCTTTTTGTTTTGGGCTTTTCCTCGAGTGCTTGTCGCTCGAATAGACTCGTCTATCACTGTGCTCAACGCTGATGCCGCGATGAGCGTAGCAAAACAACTTGAGTGGTTTTACTGGGGCCAGCCTGCAAAATTCTGGCGTGAAATGGTGCGCGCTGTCGCTTGCTTTATCAAGGCTGATGAAAAGGCGGGCAATGAAATTTTAGACACGTGGAAAGCGATGGTGCCAAAACCGCTGAAGGAGCAAATTGAGTCCTATCGTCTGACCGGTAATGTGATTCTTTGGAACTGGCAATATATCGTCGATCAATACGAAATTCAGAAAAAAACGCCTGGCGCAAAAATTTCTAGCGGTTTGCTGATCTCCGCAAGCAGGGCTTATGGAGAACTAGGTGACTTGGAATCCGCTGCAAGATGCCTTGAAGAATCGAAACTAGAAGAATCACGATCGAGCGTTCGCGGAGTTGCCTTGTCGTTGATGCCGTATTTCTGTTTATCTGGAGACCGCAAACGCGTCGATGAGATCATCTCGCTTATTGCCAATGGCAGTCAGGCTTTACCAGAGTATGCTCGCCAGTATTGGATGGGACGTTGCCTGGTCGCCTCCGGAGATGCCGCAGAGGCTCGAACTGTTTTCGCTCACGCACTTGAGTCGGCCAAAGCTAGCGCCACTAATTTTTCTGCATGGCAAAAAAGAATCGAAAATCAAGTCCAAACGATTGAGTCAACCATGCCCACACCAAACAAATGGACAGCGCAGAATGAGCGGGTTTGGCGCATCTTTCAACGCATAAGTTTCATTCAAGACATCATTGCTCCGAATCGGCATTCATATGTAGTAGCCGGTCTTTGCATCATTATTACGATCGCCTATTTGATTTCGGATTTCCATACATATTTACCAAGCGCTGAGAGTGAACGGCTAAGCCTGGACATTTTTCGCTTTGGCGTGCTTGACCCGAAGCTCGTTTTAGCCGGCGAATACTGGCGTCTCCTGACATGCTTGTTTCTGCACAAAAATTTGGCTCACTGTTTTGTTAATGTGTTAGGACTTTATTGGTTCGGTCGCATTGCTCAAAATATTTTTGGCACGCCGCGTTTTTTGGCGATCTATTTCTTAAGTGGAATGCTCAGCGGAATTGCTCATACTCTTTTCGCGCCAGATACTTTAGCTGTTGGCGCATCTGGTGCGGTGATGGGCATCTTTGGAGCGGTGGCAGCGGGAATATTTCGCATGAAAGACTACCTGCCTGACAAAGTCTGGCGTGTCGAACTGTACTGGCTGGCAGCACTGGCAATAGTGAGCATTATTTCCGATCAAATCATTCCTCAAGTCGCGGTTTTTGCGCACATGGGTGGAATGGTGGCCGGACTCGTATTTGGTCTAATTGTTCGAGTTCCTAAGCCCGCCTATGCTTTAACAGGCATTCAAGTTGACGAACCATTGGGAAAAGGTCTGCAAGCGAAGTGAAATGGTGCAGATATGTTACGGACCCGTGACCTGATGTTGAAACAAGTCAAAACATTGGGCATCATGACCTATATAAATGTACAATCGAAAAGTTAGATTGTGAGCAGTTATGCACGATTGTCCAACATGTCAGGTGCCTTTGCATGGTCACGAGGAAGTTTGTCCCTCATGCGGCACAAAACAGTACGTAAAACCTGAGTTTCGCAGATCCAATTTGCCTAAACCCCCAGGTGTAAATCCAATGCCGTTCATAGTTGTGCTAGTCGGACTTGTCCTCGTTATCTTCGTTTGCGCTCAGAATAGTTGGATCGGTCAGGTGTTCCACCGTGGACCTGTGGTTGAAGATCCAATGGATAAGATGACAATTTTGGATGCTCGCAACGCCATTGAGACACAAATAAATCAAGGGCTGACCGCAGTTGGATCAACTGCTAAGTTCGCTTACAAAGTGGCCGGTGAGCCGTCCACTAAAGATGTTCAAAAGCCTTGTGAGTTGACAGTTGACACTGAACTCAAAGATCCGAAACAACACAAGTCAATTGTTGATCCGATCAAGCAGTATATGGAAAAAGCTCAAGTGCTTACTTTGACGATGAATGACTCAAAGTCTCACGCCACATGGACATATAACCTAGGACCTGCAGCGCAGGAGGCACCCGCACAGTAACACTGTGCATGGTGCTTAGAATTATTGAGCTGCTTGGCGATACTCTTTATCAAGCAAAGCGTTGCCTTTGCCAACTCGTGTGCGTGAAAGATTGGGTGCTTCCTTGTAGACGTCGTCGTATAGAAAGGATACGAACCCGACCATTCGGGCGTAAAATTTATCTCCTTCTGCACCGCCCAGCTTGTCTGCCTGCTGTGTAATAACACCAACCCACTCCGTGCCAGTTCCTCTCCAGCGGGGCTGAAGATAGTAAGTTTTGTTCAAGTAGATTGGCAAATAGTTTGGAAAGTCGCTTAGCCCGATCGAAATAATCTTTTCGTACATTGGTGTGTCTCGCTTCTGCCCGGCACCCAGAAAGTTTACTTGAGCAATTGAAAACCATTCAGGAGTAATAGGACCAGCATTTAATGCCTGATGCAACTGCTCACTGGCCAAATACAAACGGCGTTTGAATTCCAACCACTGTGCCGCATTAACGTCCTTGCCCCAACCAGATCCCCGCGCCTTCCAGGCATAGTTGTTGTAAAAGTCCGCTAGCACCATATGTGGTATCGGTGAACCAGGCGTAGCCTTCAGCCAATCATCAAGCAATGTTAGTCGGTCTTGCCAGGCCTTGTCTGGCGCCGCCTCTAAGTCCGATAAAGCTGAACGGAGGTTGTCAACCAGCTCGTAACCTGAGCGATTCTGTATACGGGAAGTGGTTGCTTGATCGAATGCTTTGTTGAGTTCGCTGAATTTTTTTTCTCGGAGTAGTGTCAATGACTGTTTAACAATTGCTTTATCACCATGGGCGATGGCAAGCGATGAATGTGGTGGTTTCGGTTTATTCTTCAAATCAGTCAGGATAGATTGGATCTCGAGTTTCCATAAGTCATCAAGGACTTCTCTGTGGTAATTCTCTTGCCCTTTGAGTTTAGCGAACGCGGCATTTGCTTGATCCAGATAATCCTTGGCCACTTTTGTTTGACCAATGTCGGCGTTTAGCCGACCCAGTAATCCCAACAAATGTGCCACCCGAATAGGATCATTCAGTTCGCTTTTGGTCAGCGCCAATGTATCCTTTATTGATTGAACGTTAGGCTTGTAGCTGGGCTCCTGCAAGCAAATCTGATGTTCACAATAGCCTTTCATCATTTGACTATATGATTGATAGTCCGTGAGCTTTTTTTGCGCGCATAACAATGAACACTTTTCGAAAAGGTCTCGCGCTTCACCGTATTCCTTATGTTTCATCAAAGCGTCGCCGTAATCGAACATCAGGCTCGCTCGGCTCTGCATCGGAGCGTTCTCCTTGGCGGCGCTGTCAAGCGCCTTCTCGATATCAATTTTTGCAGAATACCAGTTAGGGTTTTTGATGGCTTTCCGGAAAGCAACTACTTCCGGAGGAGCGAAATAGACATTTTGCACATACGGCCAGAGAAAATTAATAAACATCCCTAAAAATGCTGCAAATAGCATCCCCACTGCCGCTATAACCAAACGCTTCTGTTCGTTCTTGCCCGATTGCTTTGGTGATTGTTTTTCCCATTGATCTTGAGATGGTCTTCGTTTAGCGAAGCGGGGAAGAAGCGTTACCGTTGCTACCGGTTCTACTGGTTCTACGAAACGGCGGTCCACAGTTAGCGGTTGTTTGTTTTCCGATTCTGGAGTGCTGGGATTCACCTTGTCGTTGTCGATTTGCTTATCATCAGTGTCGTCCTCAGACACGACAAACTCCTGTGACAATTTCAGATCGACTGGTTTTTCTTGATCCATATAATTATTCCGCTACACAATTGATAGTGCGATTAGTAACGCAGTCGGTGGTTAGATGCAAGGCATGATTCGATTATTCCACTGCCAGGTTCTAATCAATCCTCACTTAGACAGCTTCGCGATCATTCCGGCTATCGATATTGGTGTCGCCGATGGTGCCGACTCGGCAACCGAAAGTCCTAAGGCCCGCGAGCGAATATTAGTTAGGAAGCCTGTAGACCAAGCTGGAAGCTCAATTGGAGTGCCTACATAATTTGTGTGCATCTGCCAGGCTACTTTGCGTGCGTTTATTAGTCTGGATACTAACAAATCACTCAATTCTTTGTTGATTTCAGTTTCATGCCAGGCATTAGTATTGATATTTCCAGCCTTTGCCTGCTCAGCGTAATACTCAACATTTTTTGGAAGTGGGCTGAGCATGCGGCGTGTCATTGACTCTTCATCCCCCAGTCTCTGCAATAAATTGAGAGTTGCCCCGGGCTCATTTAACTTCTTCAATTCGCCATCTATGCGGATTTGAGTGCCGATGGGATTTCCGGTTATTGGTTCATCTGCGACAAGCCCTCGCAAGAAACTTAGCCGATAATCATGATGAACAAATTCGTGCACACTTGTTTCGGCAGTTGCTGAAGAGAGCCCGGTTCTTAAAATACGATCGTTGAGACTAACGATTCGACCAGCGCTCTGGTACGTGCCATCAGCCTCATTGCTCATTACCTTTACTGATCCTAGTTTTGGCAGACCGGCTTCCTGAGCAATCTCGTTTAAGGTCTTGTTCAATGCAGGTTCTACATTTGTCTCGATAGCATGCGTACGAACTAAATCACCATAAGTTTTTTCGGCAGCGCCAATTTCTTCAATCATTGGACCTAAAGCCGGATGAGTTTGCTGCAGGTCCACATTCCTGACGATTTTGCTGAGCGGCATTTCGTTCAGTGATGAATCCGCAGCAACATAATTTAGAAGCCGCTCTGAGGCTGTTGACCAGCTCTCGTAAGCATTTGTTCGGGCGGCTACTCTCGCGGGTGAAGCGTATGCTTTCAACTCAGGAATATCTAACCGACTGATGAAGGCATCAATGTTTGCATCACTTGAAAGTTTGGTGGCAGAAGCAATTTTGCGAATCTCGCTCAAAACCTGTGGACGTTGCTCAATTGGCCAATCATTGAGAGCCAGATGCTGACGCTCCAGGGTCGGTTTGGTGACTATTTCAGCCTTATAAGCTTCATAATTTTGGGGGCGCAGATTTGGTCGATTTTCAGCTAACCAGGTAAGCATCGGCGAACGCATAGGTGAGGCGTCGTTGACGTTGTTTCGGATGAATTCTTCCGAAGTCGGGGCATTTGTTCGGAAGATGTTGTTGTCGGCTGGCGTCAGTCTGACCTGGGCTTTGTTCAGTGTAGCGTCGGCTATTCCAAACACCGCTCCAAACGCCGCATACTGGCCTGTCCTGGACAGCAAAGTGTTTAAATCTGCCCCGGGCTTTCCATGCAAGAATGCCTCAAGTTCAGCATTAGCCACTCCACCAGCCGCTCCAGAAAACGCATGCAGAGAGATGCTCTCGGCAATTCCTCGCCGTCCCGCACGGCGAACAAAATCGTTTTCGCCTAAAAATTGCGACGTCCCGCCCATAGCGGCGAAAGTGCCGGCGGCGATGGCTGCGCTTCTTGTTTTAGCCCAGAGGAAATTCGGCTCATTGTCGGCGACCGGATGAAGCACATCTACTGCCGTACCACTCAACACGGTCTCCCAAAGCTTGATTGGCGCCGCAGCATTGACCATCCCCGCTCTAGTCAAGCCTGAGCGCAGTCCCTTCGAAGCGAGTACGAACTGACCAACGGTTGCTACCGTGTCACCAGCGAACGTCCAATTGTTGCTTTCCTTCGGCGCCGAAATAAGCTCCAAAGGGTGCAGATTTTGGTTCGTCACCTTATTGAATATTTGGGTGACGCCATCAATTGGCGTTTGCACAAACGTGTGCGCGGTGGCCTGAACAAAATCGCTTGGACCGTCTAGGATCCGGCGTTCGGAGGCAGTATTGGGACTTTTGTCCTGGGGAGGCATGGGGAACTGACAATCGCTGAAGGAACCGCTAGTATAGGCGCGGCGCCCGCTGTTGTCAGTGGTGGAATCCCCATAGTGCTATGCTGGCTCGTGGGGTGTAGCGGAGGGGTCATGGGGTTCAAATCAGTTAGTTCGAGTTTTATGCTTGCCATGGAGCTATTCAGTCTTGTGGCAGTCCACGTCAAAGCGCAGCCGGCCAATCCGGCAAACCGAGAATACGGGCGAACGACCTTGATTAGAAAAACCAATGTTGCTAACCCTGCCAATTCAACGCCCTCGAACTCAACTCCCTCAAATACATCGCCTGTACGTGAGTACGGCTCTCAATCGTTGATTAAGGCTAGTGCAAATTCAAAAGATTCTGATTACCAAACCTACGTTGATGGTTTGGAAAAGAAAATATCAAACGTGCAGGGTCCAAAGAAGTTTCTTGGCCAGGTAATTGTCAATTTTACTATCAACAAAAATGGCACCATCAGCAATGCTAGGGTGGCTAGATCTTCCAATATGCCACAGATAGATACAGCCGCTCTGGCTGCGGCACAAACTGCAGGTCCGTTCGGAGTGATGCCTAAATCTCGAACTAAACCAATCATTGTAGAGATTACATTTGATGGCACCTCATCTAGTACCACCACGCATGCGCTCGTAAAAAATCCATAGTATACGGAACAGCCCACATAGCTCATTGTACCAACTAGCCTATAGTTGACAGATATTCTATGCATCGGCAAAGGCTATTGCTTCTGAGAAGAATTAAAAATGTTGACGTTTCATCTCAAGATCGGCAAATTCATCGGCGTATTTTTGTAATTTTCTTGCTATGTGCTCTGGGATGTTAACAGCAGCTTTTGTAAATGCCCCTAAGGCATTTGCCTGTGTGTTGCCCGCGGACACCGACTGCGTATGCGTATGTGTGAGCATGTTACAAAGCAAGCAGGCAACCAAATAGGAACCGTTAGGACCGGGATGGTGCCCATCAGCATCGTACAGTGCAATCTCAGGCTCTTTCTGCGTTACCTCAAGCATCAAATCGCCAGCCGGTATAACCAATGCGTTTAACTTCAGACCAATGTCTCGATAGACCTTGCTTATTACAACTTGATCCTCTGGTCTATTCAAATCGCACCAAGTCATCAATAGAACGGTGCGAGCGTGATATGAGCGAATCCATTTGTCGAACCACACGCACCACTCGTCCATAACTTGGGAAGACGATTCCTGTAAAGGCATATTGCTTTGATCTTGTAATACGACTAAATCCCATGGTCCGCCTCTCATTAGCGCGTTCTTGGTGGTGTTGTCTGCGGCATGTTGCCATAGTGCGTAGTCACCTTCGGCAGCAGTGACAATATGTAGTTTTTTGCCTGGCTGTCGATCTTTAACAATGCCCTCGAAGATAGCAGGCAGATCATTTGCGTATGTAAAACTGTTGCCAATAAAGAGCACACGCAATGGTGTATCGGAAGAATTTGCGGATGCTATTAACCCGCTGCGCCAGTTGCCGTTAAACAGCCATCCAGTAGTCACCAACACCAATAGGATGAAGAAGTAAAAAGGCTTCGTCCAAAGCGTCGCACTGGCTTTAATTTCAGTAGTGTGGTCGGGCATTTTCATTCATATCGCTCGCAAGAACATGATAGCACTACACGCGCCACCACTTGCAATACCAAACCTAGGTGTTAAAATTGCAATGCGCACTCAAACAAGAGCCCAATATTTCAACGTGATAAAACACAGTCTCAAAGTGCCAGCGCTTGACTCTAAAATCGGCGAAGATCGAGCACACTTCCCAAGACAACGCCGTTGGTGCCGATGAGCGAGAATCACCATGGACAATGATGACGTTCGACCGCAGGGCGATCTGTCGTATGACCTGGCTTGGGGCGTCAAGTCGAAAGGTGAACACCGCTGGCCAGCATCAGTAGCTATTTTGGTGGCGATGGCACTATATTTAGTTCTGCCTGACCGCTACACCATCGGTCCACCCTGGGTGATGCCGCTTCTCGAGCTGTCCATACTGGTTCCACTTTCTATAACCGTGCCACGTCGAGTTGCGCACGAGGGGCGTCCACAACAGATTCTAGCTATAGCTATGATAGCCATTGTCAACGTGGCCAATCTTGCTTCGCTTGTGTTGCTTGTTACTATGCTTCTCTACCACGGCAAGCTGGTGACAGGACCAGAACTGATTTACTCTTCCTTAGGCATCTGGATCACAAATGTACTCGTCTTTGCGCTCTGGTATTGGGAGATCGACCGAGGCGGACCCGATCGAAGGGCGCGGGAAAATCGCTCGGCACCTGATTTTTTGTTTCCGCAAATGTCAACACCTGGCTGCTCTCGACTAGATTGGGCGCCAATATTCATTGACTATCTGTACGTGGCATTTACAAATGCCACCGCGTTCAGCCCCACTGACGTAATGCCGCTCACACCTTTAGCTAAAATGCTGATGTTGGTGCAGTCTGCCATTTCCTTGTTAACGATCACCCTGGTAGCAGCGCGGGCCGTTAACATTCTGAGCTGAGTCTTAAATACGGCTTCTAAATTCTTTCAGCAAAAACTTTGCGAGGCGGATCAATAAGCTGAGTCGAACCGCCGATGAGACTCGCCACTTTCTCTGGAGTGGTGAGTCTCTCCATAACGGACTGACTGCAGCGATAGAGCACCGCATTATGAGTGAGAATGGCACTGTTATAGTTGTTAATCGACATGCCGATCTCTTGGTTCAATCTCTCAAATCGGCTCTCAAAGCAGCGATCAAGGTAAACCTCTTTGAGCAGCTTTTTCTCTTCTGGTCCGCCAGTGCAGGCAACAAAAAGAAATTCGGCTGTCTGTGCAGCTGGTGAAGCCAAAGTAGGCGAGAAGGCGACGATACTCATGGTCGTATTGATGAACTTAGCGGCCGCTCTGGAGAAATTGTTGATGTGATTAAAGCGATGCAGTCGTGCTTCGATCGATTTGACAACGCTATCGTCGCTAAGAGAACTGGCCAGCATTGCGCGAGACTTATTTCTGACGGCCAGGACGTCCATGGGACGTTGTTCAAAATTGATAGCCGTCCCTGTCTGATGCTGAGACCAAGCAATCATTGACTCTACGGTTTGGTCAGCTTCTTCTTTTCCAACAAGCGGAATCATTTCTTGAAGCCCATTTTCGATCGCTTGCAACTTCATTTGTTCATCACTCAAACCTAAACCAGTAGCCACTTCCATTAGTGCGCAGGTCAATTGTGTGTGTGCTGAATCGAGTTTTTTCTGTCGAACAAATTCGATGGCAGCCCGGCTTTTTAGCTTCAGCTTCTCTCCCAGAATGACGTCAGCTCCTTCGCTCGACGACTCGAAGCCCTGGTAAGAAGTCATAAATTCGAGCATGTCTTTTGATCGGCCAAGAAAGCGCGTCCATTTTTTGTTGTGAAAATGCGCTTTGCTGTTTATTGTGTCTCTTTCTGTGTCTCGCGAGACTGCAACCTCAATTAGGCGATCAATTAACTGACTGGGATTGGGAATCTTGTCGGGCTCAGTAATACTGACAAAACCTTGGAGTTCCGGTTGGGCAGGAAGAATAGAATGAGTTTCAAAGAGACTAGTTTTGAGAACCGGCAAAGCAATTTGCGGTGCCTCACGAAATAACGGAGTTCCTAAAACTGTTTGGTTTTCAAGAGGCACAAGCGAACCGATCTCCGACGCTGATGAGAAGTCAACATCAGCAATTGCAGGTAGGGTTGGCTGAAAACTGGACGCCAAGAGAATTGTCAGGTAGGGACTTAAACGTCGCAGCCATGCGATCTCTAGAGATATCATCAGCGCCTCCTGGCATAAAGAGCATTAGATCGGAAACTAAAGCCGCCGAAAGTCCCAGTTTATCAAAGGGAGTCTCCTGAGTATTATATTCGCGAAACACGGTTTGGTACAGGTGACAATCGTATGAATGTGTTGCGCAAGCACCACGACCTTCGAAACGAAACGACTGCAGAATGATCTGCAGTCGTTTCAAGCACGAAAGTTGGTGCCTAACTAAAAAGCCTGGTCAAGCAACTGAGCGACAAATGAGTTTTAATATTTCTGTTCATTTGCGTAGACGCGATCCCTCGCATTCTTAGTTGACTCGCAATCCAATTCTAGCTTTGCGAGTGTTTGTATCAGCGATATCGTGCGCCATCATTGCTTGCACGTCTGCGAACTTTCTCTCAATTTCGCGAATTGTTGATTTGCTATATGTCAGGTTACTCTTACGCCTAACTTCCAAATTTGCAACGTATCCGAGCTTTTCTCTTAGCAATTTCGCTTGATTATTTGTCAATCGACCCGCTGCATACTCGTCGGTGATTTTCTGATCCAGCTGTGCCCTTCGAAAAGCATAATCGTCGTTAAAGTAGATCATTTGACCATTGATAACCATAAAACGCTGTGGCAAAACAGCGGGAAAGCTTGAGAAGCCTAAAAGTCGTCCCGCTCCGTCAACGGTAGCCAGGACTCTACCTGAGTTCTGATCAATTATGTAGTTACCCATTGGAACAGTCATACCGACCGCATATGGTCCTACGATTAGACCACTAGAAGGATTGACGATGCTGTACGTAACGCCACCAGGAAGCACCAAATTCGGTGCAGTCGTCTCAACAGTGGTTTGAGTCGTAGTTTCAGTTACATTTTGTGCTAGTACCGTCGAAGCGCAGATCGTCAGCGAAGCAGCAAGCATTGGTGCCAAAAATTTCATATGAATCTCCTTACGCCAACTTTGGCGATCTGGATTGACGACGTGACCAAGCATATAAGGTTCCTTGTTACTTCTAGCGCGACATCATCTGAGACTGTGGGGTTGAGCGCTTCCCATCGTAAAGAAGGTCCGGCGCGAAAAATGCACCGGACCTTCTTTGTTTATCTATCATCAATGCTTAGCGATCGCGTTTAATTTGATTGTTCAAATGATTCTCTTCTTTATTTATCTTCGATTGTTGGCCTTGCGTGATGTATCCACCATTGCGATGGGCCATTCGCTGTTCTTGCGTGCGAATATTTCTATCTGACTGTTTAAGCTGTCCGTAGTGTCCGTTGAGATTGCCTCTGTTGTTATTGATTCGACGATTCAAATTGTTAGAACGGTCGAGTACCTCGGATCTTCTTGGATGGTTGTTATCAAATCGTTGCTCGCGATTTTGATGCCATCCATTACCAGCAAAGCTTGGAGCATTTGCTGAGACCAGGACCGCTCCCAACACTGCCAGGCTGGCAAAGATCGATTTAGTGTTCATATTATGTCTTCTCCAATAATTGCGTCAATTTTCGGTCGCCACATGCAGCTTACGGCCAAGGATGTGGAGGTTCTGTGATGTTAGCGTCACAAATAATGTAGCCCGTATCGCCCAACTGGGCTAGTTCTCTGAATTTTCCGTAATTGAACGACTTTACATTGAACTTTTTTGTCGAAATGAACGTAATGGCCTTTCAGTACCCCTTGTTTGGTCGAAGAGTCCATTGACAGAGATGGTGATTCAAAACTCAATATACCTTTTCAAGCTGCAGTGATGCATATATTGAATTTATGAAACACTAACGCTTGAAGTAGTGGTACTAAATACAGTGTTCACAAAATGTCCACGAATCTTTAATGTAGTTGAGTAAGAAGCGCCCACAATCTTGTTTTACTTAGTAAATAGAGTCCAGCTGCTTGACTAAAATGAAGTTTGAAAATAAAAAAATGTCATTGTTTTACATTGCACTAACCTTGAAACCTACTCTCTTAACGCGCATTGATTACTATAGATTCATCGACTAAATTCTTGGAGGGATTGTGGAATGAAAAAATTAATCGCGTTGAGTATTGCTGCTACTTTCGTAAGCGGTATGTTCGCTTCTTCTTTACCTAGCTTTGCTGCGAATAAGGAAGAAAAAAGCGGCGCTAAGCAAGAAGCTAAAGGCGTGAAAACTGAAGCCAAGGCTGCAGAAAGTAAAGCCGAAGGTAAAGAGAAGAAAGCAGAAAAATTGGAAAAGAAAGGCGAAAAGTTAGTCTCGAAAGGCGCTGCCAGGGAAGCTAAAGGCGAAGCCAAAGAGTCTAAGAAAGAAGAGAAGAAAGCCGCAAAGTAACTCTCGCTTCGAAATAACAAAACTACGCCGCTCAGGGACTATGTCCGTGAGCGGTTTGTTTCTATCCCGGACATGGATTTAGAAACGGTCCAGATATGACTGATCCGAATTCTAACCGTCACATTATTCAGATGCGAGAAAGGTCCGATGGAGGAAGGCACCAGCGGTGCAAGCTGAGTTTGTAAGTTAGAGAAGTAGAGAGAATCGCCCTGGATCTAGTTTCGTCAACTCGGCTAAATATCCTCCCCGCGTACTGGCCGGCCGGCGTCTAATGACGGAGCTGGTTTTGAGCAGTCACGGGAATCGTATCGGTTGAGTAGGCTGAGATCAGGTGGTGCACCACCATGGGTTTACCACCGACATGAAATACATTGACGCGATCTTCCACTAGTTTGTCTGCTTTCATTACGCGCTCGTGTTGGCGCACGTGTTCGCCCCAGGACTCGATCATGAACGTTTCAAAGTAGCGTTCAGGTCTGGCAAGATCGAAAAATAGATGCCATTGATAAGCACCATCTCGTCGGCGAACTTTGCCGAGCACCGACGCTGCTTCAGTAAATTCTTTTGCTTTGGCAGGATCAATGATGTATTCGACAGTGACTAGGACTGGACCATGGTCTGGACTTGGCTCGTGGACTAGGTTTGGGTCCTTCCAATGCGGCGACATGGACGTGTCGAAATTCTCCACCATACCCAATTTGTATCGAAGCGCCAATATAAGATTCAAACACATGGTACCAGCGGCGATGACCAATGCAACAGTTAACCCACCTTTGGTAGAGGCGATTTGTCCCCACAGTAAACTGCCAATAGCGACACTTCCCTGAAACACGAGAATATAGACCGACATGGCTCTGGCTCGCACCCAGGAGGGAATAGCCATTTGGGCGGCAGTGTTCATACTTGAGTTAACTACGATCCAAGCCGTTCCTGCTTCAAGCATGGCAAGCGATGCAATCGCAAAGTGCCGCGACAATCCTAGTGTGACCAGTGCGACGGCGAAGAGTAGGTTGCCGGCCGAATTTAAGTGATCCAAGCTCAGGCTTCGACGCAGAATTGGTAGGACAAAAGCGCCAATAATGCAGCCAATCCCAAAAATACTAAGCAGCAATCCATAACCAATAGAATCCAATTTGATTTGCTCGCGTCCAATTAATGGCAACAACGCCCACATAGCGGCAGAGCAAGCTGCGAATACAGAGCTGCGAACCATCACCGAAACTAGCGCAGGCGAGTGACGCACATATCTGACGCCGGCGCGCATCGCACCAAAGATGCGCTCACCTTGATCTATTGGTTTGTGCTTCCATTTGGAGACAACATAAATCACGGCAATAAACGATAATGCGTTCAACAGAAAAACCGCAGCAGGACCTGCTGCGGCGACGATCAATCCTCCAAGCGCCGAACCCAGTCCCCGAGAGACGTTATAACTTAATCCGCCCAATGCGATAGCCGGCTCAAGCTTATCTCGTGGCACCAATTCCGGTGTCGATGCATTCCACGCTGGAGCGCTGATAGCATTGCCGATACCAAGCATGAATGTGAATGTGAGAAGCCACCAAGGTCCAACGATGTGGAAATAGGTTAAGCAACCCAAAGCCAAGGCTGCCACGAGCATCCAGCCTTGTCCCACGATCAACAACATACGGCGATCGACAAGATCCGCCAGTGCCCCGGCAGGCAAAGACAACATGAAGAAAGGAAGGTAAGTGGCAGTTTGCATCAGCGCCACCATTACTGGTGATATCGTCAATGAAGTCATTAACCATGCAGCACCAACATCCTGCATGAAAGTGCCAATGTTCGAAAATGTTGCGGCAAGCCAGAGCGCACGAAACAAAGGCACAGAGAGAGGTGCCCACATAGACTGGTGATTACGAACGTTCGAATCACTCACTGTCTAATGTCGTCTCCTCTGTTAATCGTCACGAAAACCTGTGTGGTTTTCGGCTGTGACGATGGTGTCTTTCCTGATCTCCTTTATCCGCGTCTGCGTAAAATATTGCGAGTGTCGGGACTAGTTATTTCTTCTTGCCAAAGACAGTCTTAAAGAATTTGGCGATTGGATCGTAAAACTCGTCTACCACTCTTTCTTTCAAAGGAATGATGGCATTATCTGTAATGTGAATTGATTCAGGACAAACTTCCGTGCAGCACTTGGTAATGTTGCAAAGTCCGATGCCTGCGTCCTCTTTCAAAAATCTGGTGCGGTCCAATGTATCAAGTGGATGCATCTCGAGCCCAGCACTTCTAACCATAAAGCGAGGTCCCAAGAAGTCTTTGCGATCATGATCACGTATGACGTGACAAACGTCTTGGCATAAAAAGCACTCGATGCATTTACGAAATTCTTGAACGCGGTCGATGTCTTCCTGGTAAAAAGTCCAATCAGCATCCGCTGCTGGAGTGAATGCAGGAATTTTTTTGTTCGCCTCGTAATTCCAAGACACATCGGAGACAAGGTCTTTGATGTGTGGGAATGACTTAATAGGCTGAACGACGATTTCTTCGCCCTCAACAAATTTGTCCATTCTAGATTTGCACATCAAGCTGGGACGCCCGTTCACCTCGGCACTACAAGATCCACACTTCGCAGCCTTGCAATTCCATCGGACCGCTAAATCTGGTGAATACATCGCTTGGATGTAATGGATTGCGTCTAGCACAACCATACCGGACTCAATCGGCACCTTATACGTAACGTATTCGCCGCTATCTTTCTCTCCGCGAAATACCTTCAGCAGTGCTTCACGCATTGACGGGCTCCTTTTTCACGAATAGTTTCTTTAGATCATCTGGCATCTCGGGTTTAGGAGTCAGATCCAGCTTCATCGCTTCGCCGTCTCTCGAGATCGCTGAATTTACCTGACCCCATACTTCGTCATCAGTTTCGGTGTAGTCGAGTCGACTGTGTGCGCCACGGCTCTCTCTTCTGGAAAGAGCGCTTCGCGCAATCGCCTCTGAGCAGATGAACATATTTCTCAAGTCACGGCACAAGTGCCAGCCCGGATTGTATGCCCGAGTGCCTTTGATGCCGGCAAGCTTCACTTGTGCCTTCAACTCTTCGAGCTTGGCGATTCCCGTTTCTAGGTCCTTCTCTTCTCGATAGATGCCAACGTGCGTGCTCATAATTTGATTAAGTTGTTTGGCAATGTCGTATGGATTTTTTCCGTCTGGCCGCTTGAATGGTGCTTCCATTTCCTCTTGGGCTTCACGAACTTGCTCGTCCGAAATTGTAGGCTGCGACTCAATCTTCTTGGCATAGTCAGCTGCTCCTGCGCCAGCGCGTTTGCCAAAAACAATCAAGTCCGAAAGTGAATTTCCACCCAATCGATTGGCACCGTGCATGCCACCACTGCACTCGCCGGCAGCGAACAACCCAGGTACGCGAGATTCTGCAGTATCGGCATCGACTCTGACGCCACCCATGATGTAGTGCATTGTCGGTCCAACTTCCATCGGACCGGCCGTGATATCGACGTCAGCCAGATCTTTGAATTGGTGATACATCGATGGAAGTTTTTTCTTGACACGTTCTGGATCCTGATAGCTAATGTCCAGATAAACCCCACCGTGCTCGGAGCCACGTCCTTCTTTTACTTCGTTATAAATTGCGCGAGCAACGTTATCACGGGTTGACAACTCGGGTGGACGGCGCGCTTCTGTTTGTTGTCCAGCAAGAATTGCATCGACCCAAGTTTTAGCTTCTTCGTCCGTTTCAGCAAAATCTTTCCTGCTCGCTTCAGGAAGATATTTGTACATGAAGCGCTCACCTTTGTTATTGCGCAAAATGCCGCCTTCACCGCGAACACCCTCAGTAACGAGAAGTCCTCGAACACCCGGCGGCCAAACCATTCCCGTCGGGTGGAATTGAACGAATTCCATGTCGATCAAATCTGCTCCGGCATCATAGGCAAGCGCGTGACCATCGCCTGTGTATTCCCAAGAATTTGAAGTAACGGAGAATGATTTTCCCACGCCGCCGGTTGCAAGTACAATCGCTTTGGCTTTGAAGAGGACGAATCGGCCGTCTTCTCGGTAGTAACCGAAGGCGCCTGCAATTTTGTCACCATCTTTTAAAAGGCGACTGATACAGCATTCCATATAGACTTTGATGCCCTGGTGAACACCGCGATCCTGTAGTGTGCGGATCATTTCCAAGCCGGTTCTGTCGCCAACGTGGCAAAGCCGCTTGTAGGTGTGTCCGCCGAAAGCCCGCTGAAGAATCTTTCCATCTTTCGTTCTATCAAATACAGCGCCCCAGCGTTCTAACTCGCGAACACGCTCCGGCGCTTCCTCTGCATGCAACTGGACCATGCGCCAGTTGTTCAGCATTTTGCCGCCCTTCATAGTGTCTTGATAGTGCGTTTCCCAGCCATCTTTGGCATCGACATTAGCTAGAGCAGCGGCAACTCCGCCTTCAGCCATAACTGTATGAGCTTTGCCGAGCAGCGACTTGCAAACCAAGCCGACTGAAATTCCTTGGGATGAGGCTTCAATGGCGGCTCTTAGTCCTGCTCCCCCAGCGCCAATGACGAGAACGTCGTGCTCGTGAATTTCATAATCTGCCATTTCTAGAAGAACCTCATTTCGGTAACGTAGCCCAGTGAGTATGAGCGGATCAGGAGGTCTGTTAGACCGACCGAAAAGAGACTCATCCAGGCCCAGAGCATGTGATGCTCATTCAGCTTGGTCACTAAGTGCCAGATTTTAAATTGCTGCTTAGCTGATGGGCAGGATGAGAAGCAATCCAATCGCCCGCCTACGAGATGCCGGCAGGCATGACAGCCACCCGAGTAACCGGACAATAAAATGACGTTAGCCAGCATGAATAGATTGATGCCGCTGACGACAAAACCGGTCGGCTGGAAGAACGCTACATAGACGTCATACCAAAGGAAGATCAGAACGACCGTCGCCAAATAGAAGAAGTATCGATGCGCGTTTTGGAATACAAATGGAAATTTAGTTTCGCCGGTGTAGCTATGTCCACCCATATGCCCGATAGAGCAACCCGGTGGATCCCAAAAATAAGCTCGGTAGTAGGCTTTTCGGTAGTAGTAGCATGTCGCTCTGAAACCAGCCGGAATCCACAGAATTAAAATTGCTGGGGACCATTTCCACCAATCAAATGCGAACTTTGGTGAGTAAAACGGCGATAGATACGAACCAACCTCATAGTGCCCGTTTTCAAAGACTCGGTATGTCGCGTATACGATGAATAGAGTAAAGCCGATCGCAACAAGCGCCGGTTCTATCCACCATGTATCTTTCCGCGAGGTTAGTCCTTTGTGAGCTGGCGTACAACCTGCAGCGGTTGGAGTCTCGGTCTTTGTAGTCTCTGTCATTGCTTATGGACCCTTGGTATTAGGACAACTTGAAAGTTGTGTGGCGTCCCAAAAAATCTTGTCGCAACCTGCAATTGATAACTTGCAATATTGTGAAAGTGACCAAGGGACTCCACTTTCGGGCATGGGAAATTATAACAACTCTAGAGCCCTGTTTTTAGGCAAATTCCCGCTTCTTATCAGGCGCTTAACTATTGTGTAGGTTGAAGATTTTCGCTTGCCGCTTAGGAAATTCATCATCTAAACCTCGTGACTGTGTCAATGGCGCAAACAATCCAAAATTCTTTTCCGAATCAGAACGTTGTAAACAGGAGCGAACCGCGCGTGGTGGCAGATTAGAAAACGACAATCTCCTCAAGAAATTTGGAAGTCAAGACGAGGAACAGCTGGAAATACCAGACGTCAACTTATGCAGAAGCCTATGAACTGGCTTTAACAAGAAAGAATTTAAGACTCTCTTGTAAACCTCCTAAAGATCGATTTCACAATAGTGAAACCTACGTCCGACGAGGACAAAGCTAGTTGCAGCCCAGCATTTGGTAGCGCGGCGCAACGATCGGTTAATCAGGAGTCCACTTCAACCTAACAATGTGTAAGTTTCGACGACACAACAAATCAAATCAGACGGAGACATCCAAAATGAAACGCCAAACAGTGACAAAGATAGCTAAGCCAAAAGTAAGCGTTGACATGGCCGTCATCCAGCGCCTTGATGAATCGCTGCCTTTGCAGACTGAAGAATGGAATCGCGCGGAGCAATTGCTTATGCAATTGACAGAATTTGCTCCAAACAGCCTGGTCACAGAAGTCGTTAATGCAATCGCTATATATGCAGATGATCAAGCTCGCCGTGGATATATTCTTGGGCAAGAAGATCTCGCCAAAGAAATGAAGCAACGCGTCGCCTAGACGCAAGTTTTGGGCGCGCTAATATATAGGGATGACACGCCAAGCGAATTCATCCTCTACGACCACTCCTGTTTCGATTCGAGAAGCGACTGAGCAGGATCTTCCCGCTATCCGAAACATATACAACTATTTTGTCACTCGCTCAACGGCTACTTTTGCACTTGAGGAAGAGAGTGTCGATGAGCGTCGCGATTGGTTCGTGAACCACTCGCAAAATGGTCTGCCAGTTCTAATCGCCGAGCTGGATGGGCATACAGTTGGTTGGGCCAGTTTGTCCTTTTACCACCAACGCTGCGCCTACAGGCAGTCGGTAGAGCCTTCTTTGTATATACATCACGAATTCGCTGCACGTGGAATCGGTAAAGTGCTCACCGAGGCATTGATCGATGCGGCGCGGACGCGCAACTATCACTGTATAGTTTCACTTGTTTGCAGTGAAAATGATGCCAGTTTAGCAGTGTTGCAAAAATATGGCTTCGCCAAAGTTGGCGAGTTGCAAGAAGTTGGCAGGAAATTTGATCGTTGGCTGAACGTGACGATTATGCAGAAGTTGCTCTAATGCAGAAGAGTCGGGAGACATGGGTTCGATCACAACTTGCTTAATTATCTTGGTTGCCTTCGCAACACTATATACGGTGCTGTCGCCGCGCTTTAATTACCGACTTTATCGCTGGCTGATTTTTCACCCATATCCTTACGAACCGGGCACAGAATTGCCACCGCCCATCGACAACTCAGAAGTGGACGAAGTATATATTTTGCTTCGCTCAGGTAAAAAAATTCACGGATGGTATTACAAGGTAGCCAATGCGGCCAAAGTAATTCTGTTTAGCCACGGCAATGCTGGTAATTTAAGTTCTCGAAACTCAATTCTAGATTTGCTCACCAAGACTGGCGCTTCGGTGTTTATTTACGATTACGAAGGCTTTGGAAAAAGTGAAGGACTTCCGACCATCGACGGCATATGCGACAACGGATTGGTGGCATATGACTATCTCGTCGAACAGGAAGGTGTTAAACCAAATGACATCATAGTTTACGGAGAATCACTGGGGACCGGAGTGGCGATGTATTTGTCCGCTAAACGCAAAGTCGGCGGCGTCATTCTCCAGTCCGGTTTTTCCTCGCTGAGAAAAATTGCTCATGAAATTTTTCCGACCTTGAAAGCTTTTCCATCGTTCTTATTTCCGACGCAACAACTGGACACGTTAGCCTTAGCTAAGCAGCCCCATCCTCCACTATTGATCATTCACGGCGTGCATGATCAGGTGGTCCCGTATTCTCACGCCGAACGATTATATAAGGAAGCAATTGAACCAAAGCAGTTATTGACATTGCCTCATTCCGCCCATAACGACATTTGCAATACCGCCCCAGACGAATTCCTGCACACCGTGATCGATTTCATGGCACGATGTTGATCTAAGTATTCTAGTCAAATTCACAGCAGCTTACCTCAGAGGACCAGCATCCTTGCCGGCAAGGATGCCGGCGCTCCCAGGCTAGGGCACGGATTCGGCTCCCAGCTATTTGCCTTCGCGATTTTTCTTGATCAAGTTGAGCGCGGAACCGGTCTTGAACCAATCAATTTGTTCTTCGGTCATCGTGTGTTTAACTTGCGTTTTGACTTTGGTGCCATCTTTATGCTCAATTGTCATATCGACCAGTTTTTCTGGCTTAAGTCCACTTAGTCCTGTAAAGCTGATACGGTCATCTTCTTGAATCAGATTGTAGTCTTCTGGTTTGACGAATGTGAAGGCAAGTATTCCCTGCTTCTTCAAATTAGTCTCGTGGATTCTGGCGAAACTTCGCACCACGACAACTTTGCAGCCAAGGAATCTCGGTGACATAGCAGCGTGTTCCCGACTCGATCCTTCGCCGTAGTTTTGATCACCAATAACTACCCAGCCCGTTTTGTGCGCCTTGTAATCGCGAGCAACGGCAGGATACGACTTGGTTTCGCCATCAAACAAGTCTTTTCCAGTTCCCGGTTGTTTCGTAAACGCATTAATCGCACCGATAAACATGTTGTCGCTGATTTTATCGAGATGCCCTCGATATCGCAGCCATGGACCGGCTGGTGAAATATGGTCGGTTGTGCACTTCCCGTCCGCTTTAAGCAAAACTGGCAGTTCAACGTAATCTTTTCCATCCCATGCCGAGAATGGCTCAAGCAGTTGCAAACGTTCACTGTCCGGTGAAACTGCGACTGCTACTTTGTCACCATCTTTCGCGGGAGCAATGTATCCAGCGTCAGCCGAAATAAATCCATTGGCAGGCAGTTCTGGCGCCTCTGGTGGCAATAATTGCAGTTCGGTGCCATCAGGAGCCTTCAACTTATCCGTCATTGGATTGAATGACAGTGAGCCAGAAAGAGCGAAGGCTGTGACGATTTCAGGGCTACCGATAAACGCTAACGTTTGCGCATTGCCGTCATTTCTTTTCTGAAAGTTTCGATTGAATGAAGTGATGATCGAATTAGCTTCACCAGGCGTAATGTCTTCACGCTTCCACTGTCCGATACACGGTCCACATGCATTAGCAAGCACGGTACCGCCAATTTTTTCGAGCTTTTCTAACTGTCCATCACGTCCGATAGTTTTGTGGATCTGTTCAGATCCTGGTGTGATCAAGAATCCAATGTTTGCTTTGATACCACGATCCGATGCTTGTTTGGCGATATGAGCGGCCCGACTCATATCCTCATAGCTAGAGTTTGTGCAACTTCCGATCAAGGCGTATTTAAGATGATCGGGGTAGCCTTTTTCTTTTGCTTCCTTTGCTAGCTCTGAAACTGGTCTAGCTAAATCTGGTGTGTGCGGTCCCACGACATAAGGCTCGAGCGTATCCAAATCAATTTCTATAATTTGGTCGTAATATGCTTTTGGATCTTTTTCCACTTCCGGATCAGCGACCAAATATTCTCTATATTGATCCGCTAACTTGGCCACTTCCTCACGACCAGTGGCTCTCAAATATTTAGCCATGCGTTCGTCATAAGGGAAAACGGACGTCGTAGCGCCAAGTTCTGCGCCCATATTTGTGATGGTGCCTTTTCCGGTGCAACTGATCGAGGCTGTGCCGGAACCGAAATACTCAACGATTGCGCCAGTTCCTCCGGCTACAGTCAGGATGCCTGCGAGTTTCAGGATCACATCTTTAGGCGATGTCCAGCCGTTCAGTTTGCCTGTCAGACGAACTCCGATAAGTTTCGGCCAGCGTACGCCCCAGGCCTCTCCAGCCATGACGTCGACTGCATCCGCGCCGCCCACACCTATGGCGATCATTCCCAGACCACCAGCGTTCGGCGTGTGCGAATCCGTGCCGATCATCATCGTTCCTGGACTTGCATAGTTCTCAAGAACAACTTGGTGAATAATACCAGCGCCTGGTTTCCAAAAGCCGATACCATGTTTCATGCTTGCGGTGCGCAAGAACTCATAAACTTCCTTGTTATCATCCAGAGCGCGAGCCATGTCTTCATCGGCTCCCACTCTCGCTTGGATCAGGTGATCGCAGTGCACGGTTGTCGGCACCGCAACTGTCTTCAGCTTCGCCTGCATAAACTGGAGCAAGGCCATTTGGGCTGTTGCATCCTGCATCGCCACTCGGTCAGGGCGGAGAAAAGCGTAACTATCACCTCTAACAGGTGTTTCGGTACCTTCCGGCCAATGATCTAAGTGTGCGGTGAGGATCTTCTCTGTAAGAGTCAGTGGGCGCTTGTATCGACGCCTGGCCTCTTTAATTCTTGCAGGAAAGGACTCATACAGCTTTTTGACATCATTAACATCGAGAAGGGTCATCGTAAGCCTCTTTTATACAGTCGCAGCAACGAAACAGGCTGTCAACACGGAGGTGAAACTGCCTCCAGTGAGCCTTTACAGACATTATTGATCTTACTCTCTTTGAAATGCAGATTCTCGAATTCCCCCACTTCTCTTCAAAAAGATTTCATTCAATCATTTTTGTTTTTGTTGAAGTTGACGCGTCAAGTTGCGACCGTAGCGGATTACGGCATATTTGTAGTGATAGACCAAAAGTTTGTGGAAGCCTAGTTGCTCCATCTCTTTATAAGCATCGTCAACCGACCAACCTTCATTTGTCATGCGATAGAACGCCATCATCATGCCCGTGCGGTCTGCACCATGTTTGCAATGAACAAAGATCGGATGGTAATCAGGACAATTGATGATCGAGAAAAATTTGTCAATTTGTTTTTTGGTCGGAAAAGTACAATATGGAAGTGGAATCGAAATGTAGTTGAATCCCAGGGCTACAGCCTGATTGCGTTGACGAGCCAGGATCTCGCTGCTCCATCTCAATGAGATGATCGTTTTCACGCCAAGCCGTTTGAGTTCTTCGAACCCGTCCGAATCCGGCTGCCCACCCCGGTATAACCACTCATTAACTTGTCGAAAGTTAGGTATAGTCAATTTATTTTATGTTTGATGAAGCTGGAAGGGGTTTCTTCAAAAGGGGCAGCAATATCTGCTTGGCGTTCTCCAACTGTAGCTCCGCTCCTTCGACTGATCGATTAGGATTAGGAATTAAAACGTCCGGTTCAACTCCAATTCCTTCAAGCCGTACACCACCCAGGTCTACGTCGTCAACCGCCAAATAGAGCGCCGTTCGATCGTCTATGGTAAACAATCGCCCTCCTAACACATACCCGGCCGTGCGTTCACCAACAAGTTTAGCTCTACCACTGCGTTTTAAACTCAATGCCAGTAACTCTTTACCGCTTCTTGAGCCACCATTTATTAAAGCCACTAGGGGCTTGTCGTAAAACATTTCCGATCCGACTTTGTGCCCAGCCCGATCCTTCATTGAGAAAGTAGGATAGCCAACGGGGTTACGATAGAAGTAATCCAAATCATCAAGTGAATTGCCGCCATAGCCATCGCGCATGTCTAGAATTAGACCATCTGTCTTGGCTAGTTTGGTGCCAAGCATTTCCTCGAAAACATCATGCGACTCCGCGCCACCTGCCCACAAGTGAATGTAACCAATTTTTCCTTCCGGGCTGTCAATTATTCGCACGCTCTTTGCGGTCCCTTCAACATAAGAGCGGTAGGGGTCCTTGTACACAGGCACTACGGTTAAGTCCACACGCTTACCGGCGCGATCGACAACCACTGCTATTTTCTTACCTGAAGTCTTGAAAAAATTTGCCTGACCCACAAACGGTTCGCCGCTGACAGTCCAAATCTTGTCACCGACTTGAACTTTTGCTTGCTCACCAGGACTACCATCTACGATGTATCTTACTTGATTTGCCGGCAAACCGGCGCCACCATATATGATACCGGTATAGTCCATTTTGGTCGGTTTGTGCTTGTGATCAGGTCTCGAAAACAGAGCGTGGAGAAAATAAAATGTTTCGTCATTTATGGTGACGAACTGACAATGACTTAGATGTAATTTTTTGACCGCATCATTGATCGAAGTGTCTAGCTCCATCAATGTTTTACTATCGATAATCTTTTTATTGAACTCTGATTTCGCCTTAGACCACACGTTTTTGGCGATTTCGGCGCTATAGAGTTCCTTAGAAACTAGCTGATCGACTTTTGCCAAAACCTTCTGACAGTATTCTGGGTTGGCACGCAAATCAAACGAAGGCTGAGCGCTATCCGCACTGCTTTGAGTTGGTTCTTCGGCGCGAACATTTAATGCAGCACCAAACGCGCCGAACAACACCATTGCAATTATTGAAAGTAGGAGATTGGTTCTCAACATCTGCGACGACAAATAAATGCCGTAAGCGACACAACGCATACTATACTACTGGGTTTGCGCTGATTCTGCTTGCTGCCAAGCGTCCCCAAGGTACTCGATTGAAACCTAGCATCTTCATACCGACGTTGTATCTTGCGTCGGGATTGCCGTACACGATAGTAAATGCAATGTCGATCATATTCTTCAAGAATATGCATGCGGATAATGAATTCATCGCACAATTCACAAGTTTGTTGCAAATTCCCTGGGTCATAAAAGCATTTTGGGCACCCACCGTTGACTTATACGGTACGCGCAGGCAGTGGATCGTGGTATCGCAAATAGTGCTCGGCACATTAGCGTTTTGTCTAGCCGGTGTTGTACAAGTGCCGGACCCGGTCAAAGTTTCGGTGGCCGTGCTCGTTTTGATTGCGATTGCCTCCGCCACTCAAGACATAGCTATCGATGGTTACTATATGGACGTGCTTGATAGCGCCCAACAATCATTATATGTAGGGGTGAGAAACACTGCCTACAAGCTTGCTGTGCTGCTTGGTTCCGGTGGTCTGGTCTATTTGGCAGGAAAGCTTGCGGAAATTGGATATGGAATTGCCGGTGGCTGGTGTGTCTCATTTTCAGTCTGCGCCAGCATTCTTCTCGCACTCTCACTTTTCCACAAAGTAGCTCTGCCACGCCCAGAGCAAGTAAAGCGCGCCACGTTGACGTTCTCTGAATTTTTGACTGTTTTTCGCACATTCTTTCAACAACCTTCGATTGTGCCAATAGTTTTGTACATCCTGACATTCAGACTTGGCGATGCATTGATGTTGAAGATGGCTCAACTATTTTTGCTGGATCCACCAGATCGTGGTGGGTTGGGAATTTCGACAGCTGACGTCGGACTGATTTATGGCACTGTCGGTACTGTGGCTTTGCTAATTGGTGGCATCTTCGGAGGATGGTTAATCTCACGCAAAGGTTTGAAGAAATGTTTGATGCCAACAGCCATCGTTCAGAACTCAGCTATTCTCTTATATTGGATTATGGCGATCATCAAACCACCGTTAATTGGCGTCGCCATTCTCAATGCCTATGAACAATTTTCGTATGGGCTCGGCGTGGCCGCCTACACCGTTTTCCTCCTTTCAACTGTTAAACCTGAATATAAAGCGGCGCACTATGCAACCGCGACAGGATTGATGGCGCTCGGTGTTCTAGTGCCGAGCTACGTATCTGGGTACCTGCAAACCTGGCTCGGTTACCAGAACTTTTTCCTTCTCAGTTTTCTCGCCTCAGTCCCTGGTATTATCGTTATCTTCTTCCTGCCTCTGAAAAAAGAGGCCGAGAACCCGTCTTAGTTTGTAAGGATGAGGGCTGCTGTTATGGAATATCGTAAGTTAGGCAAATGGGGCGTGCGCGTTAGTGAAGTTGGGCTTGGAAGTTGGCTCACTTATGGCGGTTCAGTCGAAGAAAAAGCAGCCGCGAAGCAGATCCACTATGCCTTTGAACAGGGGATCAATTTTTTTGACACAGCTAATGTCTATGCGCAAGGCGCTGGGGAAGTTGCTGTGGGAAAGGCCATCAAATCGTTGAATAGAGACGCAATTGTGCTGGCTACTAAAGTGTACTTTCCGATGGGTCAAGGGCCCAATGATAAGGGACTGTCGCGCAAGCATATTTTTGAACAGTGCCATGCGAGCCTAAAGCGGTTGCAGCAAGACTATGTTGATCTCTACCAATGTCATAGATATGACGCAGAAGTGCCGATGTATGAAATTGTTCGATCAATGGATGATTTGATTCGGCAAGGAAAGATTTTATATTGGGGTGTCAGTGAATGGCAGGCAGACCATATTGAGGACGCTGTGCAAACAGCTCTTTCAATGAATGCCATGCCTCCTGTCTCCAATCAGCCGCAATACAACATGCTTGCACGCGAAATTGAAAAAGAAGTCATACCAATTTCAAAAAGATTAGGTTTAGGACAGGTAGTGTTCTCTCCGCTTGCCCAGGGAGTCTTGACGGGTAAATATAAACCCGATCATCCGTTTCCACCAGATAGCCGTGCTGCTGACAATCGCAACAACGTATTCATGGTAGGGCGCAGCTTGATGGCGCGTGAAACTTTAGAACTGGTACAAAAACTTTTGCCGATTGCAGCCGAACTGAATATTTCAATGGCCCAACTTGCATTAGCTTGGTGCCTGCGTTTGCCTGAAATCAGCAGCGTCATTATTGGTGCGACGAAGTCTTCACAAATTGAAGACAACATTAAAGCGACGACGATTTCACTGCCACAAGATGCAATTAAGCGGATCGACGACATTCTTTCAGTTGGCTCAGTTCGATCGTAAGCACATTGCCATATTTCATTAGCTGAGCTAGTCGATCTGAATCGGATAGATCGCCCTTGATCCGTCCTAATCAGGATTCGATATCTCGCAGCTCTTGGTCAGATCCTAATCAGGACTGCGCCGTGGAATTGCTTCAGCGCTCCTAATTACAATTGAGCTTTTCGCAGATCTCTTCAACGATGCATTCTGGTGTTGCGCCTGCATCGATTGTGATGGCATCATCAGGCTCTTCCAGAGCGACGAATTGACTTTGCAGCATTTTTGATTTCATGAAATGGCCCTTACGTGAACGCAAGCGTTCGGAAAACATTTCAAAAGTCCCTTTTAAATAAACGACGCACATGTCGTCTTTAATTTGCAACTTATGGCGGTAACTTTTCTTTAAAGCTGAACATGCCAACACTGTGTGGTCACCCGCAAGCATCCATCCGCTGATTGCTTCGCGCAACGTTTCCAACCAAGGTTCTCTGTCCAGATCTGTTAGGGCTACGCCGTCACTCATCTTTTGTAGATTGGCGGCAGGATGGAATTCATCTGCGTCCGCAAATTTCCAATTCAACTTTTCAGCCAGTAACTTGCCAACCGTTGTCTTTCCTGAACCGGCTACGCCCATAACGATTATCATTGATGAAAAAGGTTTGTTAATTTCAGTTGCACCGTATTTGGTATCATCAGACTTGTTGCCCTTGGAATCGAAGCTGCCCGTAAGAAGCGTCACTATGAGTGTACCGCTTCGGATCAACGCGGGCAGGATGCCCGCGCTCCATTTTCGTAGCATCACTATAGGTGTAGCGCTTCGGAATCAAGGCGGGCCGGATGTCGCGCTCCATTCCGGTCGTTGAGGGTATAAACTAGTCAAAGGTTCCAAAAGGCAAAGGTGTATGGCAAATAAGCTATCAGTTGGTTTGGCGATCTCGATACTCCTCTCCGGTTCTTTCAGTAGTCTGGCTCTTGCTGATGATGCGACGTCGGCCCTCGAAAAACAGATCATGAACGGAGACGCAGCTCCATCGGGCAACCCGGATAACTTTCCCTGGATGAACAAAGACGGGTCCGTAAAACCTTCAACGAACCCAGGCTCCGCCAATAGCACCCCTGCAGTGACTCCTTCAGTCAGTTCGCCGCCGCCGCCGCCTGTGCGTTCCGAGCCCATTCCACCAGCTCCCGTGGAAGTTAATAAGAGCCCGGCAGTTCATCCGGAAGCGGTTCGAGAAGAGAAATTGAAAGTCGAACATGCCGAAATTGAACGCGCACCACGCGAAAAAACAGTGGAAGCACGTCCGGCTGAAGAAAGGCCGGGCGAAGCAAAAAAAACTACGATGCTCTATGGCCGCATCGAGCAGCTCACTGCCGGTGCAGGGGCCAGTTTTCCGTCGTTGAAGGCGCAAACACCCATGATGGATCCACGAGGCGTTCTAGCAGGTAAAGCAGCCGCCAATGGGGGCAGCCCGTTTCTTGGCGCGGTCCTCAAATCCTTTCCTGTCAATTATCAAGGTAACTGGGGTGGACGGCTTGTGCTTCAGACAGTTCAAGTCGATCCTAACTACTACCGCATCGATCCAGAAGAGGCGAGAAGAACCGTTCAAGCAATGAAGCCTGGCAATATTGGACAAGTAAACTTTATGTTCGACAGATCGCGAGGCGCAATCAGCCTGGAACCGGCTAAGTGCCTGTTCATGGTTCCTGCAGGCGACACACAAGTGCCCGATGAGATGAAGAAAATGCTCGGCGCAGGCGGCGGCGGCAATGCCGCTTTCGGTGGAATGATGAGCCAAATGGTGTCAAGTATGCCTGTGCCGATCGTTCTTGAATTTGGTGATGTGCAAACGAGTTCCGGAGTAACCAGCGTGTCCGGCAACCAACTGCGTCAAAGGGTGCTGAAAAACGAAACTCGTCAACTAGCGCCGAACGTACTTGAACAACAAATCGTGACGGAGGAGACGACTTGGGACAAGCACACCAATCAACCCCGCACCGGCTATGGTGAAAGTGTGGTTAAGTTTACGAGACAGTCGCCCACCGTACTTTATGTGCAAGCTGCAACTGTCAGTTACGGCGCGGACAAGAAATATTTGGCGAAGATGGTTTTGTACGGCAGCATCGGCAAGGGTGTAGTGATGAATACAGACCCAATGCAGGCTATGCAGAGCAGCATGCCAGGTATGAGCGGAATGGGCGGCATGGGCGGGCTGCAAAACATGTTCGGTGGCGGTGGTGCAGGTGGGGCGCAGATGCCGGGTCAAATTCCGGGTATGCCGGCGGGTGGTTTGGACGGTATGTTGAAGAATCTATTTGGTGGACAGTAACTGACTCTGACAAGATATAATTCTTGTCATGGAATTAACTGATTTCGCTGAAATTGTCGACAACATGATCGTGCAGCACGATTATCCGGGCTTTGAAGTCCGTGGGCTCAAGCTCGGTCTACCTGAATCAGTCCTGAAACTGCACGCTAAGGTTTTTGTGCAGGCGCTTGGGCATGAGAGCGTCTACGTCAAGCTGGCTGCTTTGCGTTGGTTTCAAGAACGACCAGGCGTCGCTAAGTCGTACATCAAACCCATCATCGGCTTGCTAGACCATGCGGATGAGTGGGTGAGAATGGAAGCAGCAAAAACAGTTGAACGAGTTTCCTCCCCACCTGAAGATGCTGCTGTAAAAATTGCCCTGCTCTTGCGCGATCCCAACGTAGAAGTTCGAAAAACAGCAGCCAAAGCTTTAGGAAAAATGTGCAGCCGCACTACCAGTAAAAATGAAGCGATCGTGAAATCGTTGCACGATGCGGCTTCCGACGAAGATGCGGGCGTGCGCTGGAAGGCTCAAAAAGCGCTTAGACAAATCGGCGAGTATGCAAGCTAAGTATTTGTTTTTACTGCTTGCAATCCATCAACAATCTTTTGCATACGTTCAACAAACTTGTGATCGTTCTGAAGACGGCTGTAGTAGTCGTATTCATAATATTGCTCCAAAAAATTCAAGTTGTATCTAATAATTTTGAGCAAGTCTGCCACCACTGTCTGCACGTCGACAGTGAGACTGCGTAATTCGTCAAGCGTCGTTTCCGGAATTGCATCGTAATGTGAAGCCAGCAGCAGGTGAGCTTCTTGAGTGACACGTCCACACAGGGCCGACAATTGATGCAGGTGCATACGAATCATCTTTTCTTCTAATGTGACTCGCTTTTCACTCAAACCGCTCAGTGCCAAGCCAATCTCTATTTGCACTTTTGCCAAGTTGCTTAATTCGGGCATCCATGCCGAAAGTGCATTGTGGTATTTTTCATCTTCGTGCATTGGTAGCTCTTTTGCGGGAAACTGATCATATCAGCTGTCACGTTGGTCGGAATGACGCTGGTTCTCCTCCCAGGAGTCGTCTGAAGCGGTTGTGCGAGGATAGCCTGTCCAAGAAGCGTATCAGGATGCCTGCACTTCATTTCCGATTAATGAAGCCTTGAGTGGCTTGCTAGATACGAACCAAACGGTCCACTATTGGACCGAGACGTCCGCTAGGTTCGATCGGAGATACGCCCGTCATACAATTCACGCGCTGGGCAAGAGGGCGGAATTTAAAAGCCGCTGTAAGACTTGCTTACAACGGCTTTTGTTCTCTAGTTGGAGGAGTCGGTAAAACTTCTACGAAAGAGTGTTGGCGAAGGTATCAGCTGTTTCTAGTGTGCTGACGGCCAAATGTGCACCTTGAGTGCGTCTAAAGTTGTCGAGGTAACGACGGAGAGCTTCTCTAATTAAGTCGGAGCGGGTGCGGTGTTCGCATTGAGCGATGAAATCAACTTGTTCTAGCATTGCTGGTGGCAGAGCGATCAGTACCTTCTTGGGCATAAGCTTAGTTCCTCACATAGACAGCAGGGGATATCGGGAGCTACTCAGTTCAACTCTAAGTAGATCCAACAATTACGGTTCTTAACAGAACTTGTAACTTCAGAGGCGGAGGCGCGATTAATCAACCACCTTCTTTATGCTATTCACTTTACACACTGGAACGAATATCGTAAAGGTCCAAGAGAGGCATAAATGCTCATTTTAGCTAAACGCGAGATAAAAGGATTTTCTGAATCTCTACAACGCAACAAAGACAACATTCTGTGTGTAAACTCCCGAAAACATGCGTGTTTCAGACATACAGTTAGATACTCTCAGACATATATCGTCACTTGCAAATCTCTGCGGTTGTGCTAGCAGAGTTTTGAAAAGTGCTTGCAACCCTGATTCTCTCATCGAGTAAGTTATAATTGGCCCTCGTCCCAATTTTTAGTTCCTTTGAAACTAAGGAACGATGCGGCTTTGCAAGAGGCTGCGAGGAGAAGAGCATGGTCAACAAAATACCTTCCTATGTAATCAGTGCAGGTGGCAAATTCGCGATTTTGTCTAGCAGATGTCATCCCGCCAGCAGTCAGGTCATGGCAGCAGCATCAAAGGATGCTTTGGAATCATGCGGTGTTGAGACCGACGACATCTATTTAATAGATTGTCCATCTGATTCTTTATTGACTGGTATGAGCAGAGAGATCGCAAAGAGCGGATCGTTCGCTGCAGTCATAAGTCTGGCTGTTTTAGGCAATGACAGCGAGTATGCCGAATCAATCCGAATCGGAATGACTACAAGCGATTTCAGCGTTCCAGTGATACCAGCCGTGATGCCAGAGAGATGCGGCGAATCCGCTATTGCTCTAGCAGCTCAAAAAGCGGCACGTTCTGCAATCGAATTAGTCAATTTTTCAAGCATGCTCTCAGAATTTAGCGTTGCTCAAAATTTTGCAGATCTCGAAGACGAGGTTGAAGAAGTGCCAACAGCGGCAAAGCCAAGAGCTACGCGTGCACGAAGAACGACTGCTGCAGCCACTACAAACGGTCGTCGAACGAAGAGGAAAACACGGTAATGATCATAGCGACGTGGAATGTCAACTCCATTTCGGTCCGTTTGCCACAATTAATTGATTGGCTACAGACGCATAAACCAAATGTGGTGTGCTTGCAAGAGACAAAAACAGTAGATGATAAATTCCCTTTCGAAAAATTGTCTGAGGTTGGCTACAACTGCGAGTTCTTCGGGGAACGGTCGTACAACGGCGTAGCCATCCTTTCTGATCGTCCGATCATGAACGTTCGCAAAGGATTCATCGATGGTGATGAGCAGAGCCAAAAAAGACTGATTGAGGCCGAAATAGATTCAGTGCACATCATTAATGTGTACATCCCAAACGGGTCTGCTGTAGGTTCTAGCAAATACGAGTTCAAACTCGATTGGCTGCAAAGACTTCATCATCACATTGCACACAATCACGATATGAACAAGCAACTTGTGCTATGCGGAGATTTCAATATTGCCACAGAGGACATTGATTGCTACAACGCAGAGTTGGTTAAAGGCACCATCATGGTCAGTGATGCTGAACGGTCGTCGCTGGATCAGGTCAAGGCACTTGGTTTTGTAGATACATTCAGAATGCACAATAAGGAAGCCGGGCAATTTTCATGGTGGGATTACAGAATGGGCTGTTTTCGACGCAACATGGGTTTTCGTATCGACCACATTTGGGCCAGCGAATCACTCGCTTCTCAATGCGAGAGCGTATTCATTGACAAAGCGCCTCGCAAAATGGAACGACCTTCTGATCATGCTCCTGTCGTTGCTAAATTCAACTGACGCCCTTGTGACGCTACGTGCCGGTACTTATCGCAGAACGAATAAAAAAGCGAGAGATGTGGAATCATCCCTCGCTCGATTTTAAGGAGCCTTAGAGCGCTTGCTATTGTGTCTGGGCTGGTTGGTCACTCTACGGCGAATTACGCGCCGACCTTTGACTTTTCTTTCGTTTCAGCCTTCTTTGTATAAGGGAAGATGATTTCATCCTTATAGATAGATTCCAATGAAGGAATTCCACCGGCAACGATCATATCTGCGAGTTTTCCGCAAGCGCGAAAATATTGATCAGATGGACGTTCGCCGGTTAACTTGCGTGTCAGATCTTGGCACAGGATATCGGTTGAAGCGATAGTCACTTCATCGCCTTGTTGGTGCGCCCACAAAGATGTCACCAAAATAATTATCGTGTCTTGGACACGTTGGGACATTTCAGCGATGCGGCACTGACGGTCAGCGAGTTTGAGTTGATGCTTTACCATGGCTTCGCTCAATTCGATCGGACTGGCGTTCAACATTTCCATAGCAAAATCTACATGCGCTTGCAAGAGCGGATTCATATTCGGCACTTGATGATTGTCCGCGCCAGTGAACATCTTACCGAGCCGCCAAGTCGCATACGGAATTATCTCGTTGCGAAGTGCCCAGGCGTGTGCTGGATTAGCGGGATTGAAATTGCGAATGTTTTCTCGCTGCAAAGCCTTACCAACAGGTTCAAAGTATTTCTGTCCATGATGTTTTGCGAGCGATTTGAAAAACGCCATGCCAAGCATTTCCCCTTCGCCCTCATAAATACATGGTGCCAGAAAATCGTGCACGTTATCCCCGAACAAATGACCATAGACAAATGAACGACCACCGTGCGTTTTCATGAAGAGTTCAATGGCCACTTCTTTTTCTGCTTCGCTGCCAAAAATCTTGGCAATCACGCATTCCAGTTCGCCTCGATAGCCCTGATCAAGCAACCACGAACCCCACTGATAGAGGGCATTTGCTCCGCAAATTAAGGCAGCGCACCTGGCAATTCTTCTTTTAATGAGTTCTCTAGTTTCAATCGCGTTACCATACGTTTCTCTAAAATTCGCCCACGGCAACATATTCGCAAGCATTACTTTCATCACACCTGCGGCATTCGCACACAATGCCAAGCGACCTAAGTTCAAGCCATGATAGGCGACGGTCAATCCATCACCAATTGGTGGCACCAGAAGATTTTCTTTGGGAACAAGAAAGTCTTTGAACTTCAAACCGTTGTTGTAAGCATGTTTGAGAGCGTAAATGCCATAGTGGACAATTTGGAAATTTTCATTTTCCGCTTTTGGAAGGTCTGCAATCAACGCTGCTGGTTTTCCATCTATCAAACAAACGATGCCGACCGTCCTTCCTGGAATCGCGTTGGTGATGAATACCTTTTCGCCGTTAATGACATAATTGTCGCCTTTCAAAACTGCTGTGGTTCTCAAAGCGGTCAAGTCGGAACCGGCCCACGGTTCTGTTAGTGCAAATGCAGAGAGTGTTTCGCCAGAGGCGAGCAGAGGCAAAAAGCGTTTCTTTTGCTCTTCTGTGCCAAAAGATGCAACGGGATCGACTGCTCCAATGCAGCCGTGCACTGAAGCCAGCCCAGCACTTGTCGGGTCTATCGTTGCCACTTCGGAAAGGAAAGTCATAAACTGCCGAATTGTTGCACCCTGTCCACCATATTTTTTCGGAATCAGCATGCCCCAATAGCCTGCCTCAGCCAGTTCTTGAAGGATTTGATCGGAGACTTTTCCCTTCGCATCCCAAACCGTGTTGGCCTTTTGATGCTTCTGCAAAACCTCAAGGCATTTTTTCATCGAAGGGATCGAAACGTCGGCAGCTGCTGACTTGGGCGTCGTAAAAAGGTTAATCGGTACGCTATCATCCCAAATAGCCCTGTGGATGGGACTGTTGACAGTTTTGTACTCCTCAGCGAACATCGATTCGACCTGATCATCAGCGCGGTCCACCGCGCCTGTTTTGGTCGCTTCTTCTTCGGTCTTACCGCCCAACCGCAGCGCGGTTTCGGCGAAGCTGACGTCTTTGTTTGGGTCCGTTGTCATATTGATTGCCTTTATATGAGCCGATCATATTGATCATAGCCCATCCTGACGGGGGTCGCCGCTCAGCTCGGAGAACCAAGCCAGCAAAGATCATAGCGGCATTTAAGAGAAACTTTTGCCGCGCTGCGCAACTTGCACTCTTTTAAAGGCAACCTCGGTGCGAAAATGTGGGAATCGAAATGAAGCTCGGATCACAAGACCCGTCTTGATACGTGTAGTGGGCGGCATTGACAATCGCCCTTCAGCAATCCCATTACCAGGCTCAGACTTGGTGCCGGCAAGGATGCCGGCGCTCCCAGGCTTAAATGCCTAGCTGTATCGGTGGATCGGCGTTATTGTCAATTGCCACCGTAAATGGTGCACCGTCCAGCAACTTGATTAGCTTTTCTCCAGCCATATCACGACGCCATCCCTGCAGCAATGGTAAGGGAGAAGTTGTTAGTGCATCTTCTCGGTGGGCTCGAACCAGCGCCTGTAAATCATCGCGAGTGCAAACAAGCTCGGTGGCTATGTCAGCGTTGTAGGCTATTACCTTGAGGATCGCAAACATATAATCCGCTAACAATACTTCTCGCTTTGGAGGGATGCGAGAACTTGGCCAAGAAGGCAGTTCTGCTTCTGGTATTAGCATTCCTTTTTCAACGGCCTTCAACATCAAATTGCCGAAGGTTCTAATTTGATCAGGACGAATACCGCGAATTCTTTGAATATCCGAGATGTTCTGCGGAGGGCGACGGCTAATTTCTACTAGCGAATTGTCAGCCAAAATCGATTTCGCCGGCTTGTTCGTGCGCACCGCTTCTTTGTTTCTCCAATCAGACAATGATTGAAGAACAGCTAATCCACGACGATTGAGACCGCTCGCACCCTTAATGCGTAAATAATCGTTACTGCGATCGCGCTGATATTTCTCAGCTAGAACGTAGCGTTTGCATTCCTCTTCGGCCCAGGACAATCTTCCCTGCTCTTTCAATATGACGCAAAGTTTGTCATACATCGGCAACAGATGACAAACATCCTCTAGTGCATACTCAATTTGCGAATGCGTCAACGGTCTGCCGAGCCAATCCGTAAAGCTTTCGGTTTTAGCAATGGTGACACCGAGCAGTTGACTAAGCAATTTTCCATAACCAATTGGATAGCCGAAGCCACCAAAACCAGCGCCGATTTGAGTGTCAAAAATGTTTTGGGGCACCAATCCGGACAATCCATAGACCAGATCCAAATCCTGATTGGCGGCGTGAAGAACGACGAGAACGTGAGGATTACAAATGCGTTCCCAGAGCATCGTCAAATCAGGCAAAGCCAGGGGATCGACAATGTGCGCGGCATGATCGGTTGCAACTTGCACAAGACAAAGAACCGGTTCGAACGTGCGCTCGGGGATAAATTCCAAATCCATCGCGCATCGACCGCTGCTATCGATTTCTTCGCATAGCTTTCTCAATTCAGATTGGTCAGTAATGATGGACATGTTTTAGAGGGCGCCTTGGGCCGGTAGTCTTAAATATTTCCGTGACCATTTGAGTGATCCTGGTCTGCCCATAACAACTGATGTGGCATGTTTTATCGTATCGGCAGGGAAAGCAAGATGGTCACAATCCAACGAACCGACGTCCAAATTGTTACCAAGAGCGATCGCGGCTGGACCGGCTGTATCCCAGGTTTTCAACTTGCCTGATAGATGAACGAAAATGTCAGCGCTATCTTCCAAAACCTTGGCTACTTTCAAACCAATACTGCCGCCTTTAACGAGCACCACTTTCGGATGTTCTTTAACCCATGGATGAGATGTTCGATCGCGATAGCCCATAATCACTCGCGCTGGTGCTTCCTGATCAAGCTGGGGTAGCGGCTTGAACCTAACAGCGTCTGAGTTTAATTGTTTTTTCCAGGCACCATATCCAGGGCCACCATAATAAATCGTCATGTTGGCAGGGGCAAATACCCAGCCAAAGATCGGCTTCAGATCAACAACCAATCCGATCATTACGGACCACTGTCCATCATTCTTTATGTAATTGTCGGTGCCATCGATCGGGTCGACGAGCCAGACACGTGAAGCGCCTTTGCTGGAGGAATGCACGTCATCTTCTTCCGATACGATCGTGTCATCTGGAAAGCGATTGGTCAGAACTCGCACGATTAATCGAGAAAGTTCGAAATCAGCGGCAGTAACGCGATCTTGAGGACCCGTTTTTTCCTGGATTTCTACTCCTTCTCTCATGCTGGCTGCGAGAATTCCGGCTTCCTGTGCAAGTTCGCAAACGAACACAATGTCGTCTTGCGATAATCCATCAACCTCTGTCACTGCTGGTACCAATTTCACTATGTATTATGTCTAACGTGCCTGAGATGCTCTTTGATTTGGATCAGCATCTTCCGAATACATTCGTGCATGAAATTCGTCTGCCAGTTTATTATCCAAAAGGTCGGCAACGTATGCCGCGTTCCATACTAACTCTTCCAGCTCTGTTTGCATGAGTCCCACAGTTGGTCGTTGAGAGACCACCAAAACGATGTCTCCGTGAGTCGCGAGAGCACAGCTGGTCAGGTTGGTGTTTATGTCTAGCAACCGATGAAAGAAAGCCTCTTTATTGTGTTCGGGCACGAACACCAGCGGACTCGTTATTCTCAAGACCGCCCCATTGGGAGCGTCCTGAACAAAAATATAAATCTTGGCGCTTCCCTCGGTCAACCACCAACCGTACCCGTCAGAACCGGTTAACTGATGATCATGGGCATCCAGACCGCGGTGCTGGTAATAAGTTTCAACCATGGCGACTGCTTCATCCGCTAGCCCTCTACTGACTTTTTGCGTACCGAACAGACCCATGAGCAAATCCTTTTATATGTTAGTCCAGCCAACCATCCAAAGTATACCGGGAACGTCCGTTTTAACTGCTAGGGCTGTCTAATTTTGGAGATTCTTCCTGATCTTCGTCGGCGGGTACAGCTTGCTGAGCGGCTGTGTACATCTGGACAGGCTGCGACGTATCGAAAAATTAAGGGTCATTAAGCTTCGCTGTCCGCTTTACGACCTGCCAGGGCTGGCACTACCGGCATTATCGCCTGTGTAATTTTTTTGCAACGGAAGATAGTCACCCTCGGTGATAGACAGTTGATGACCATGATAAGATACTCAATCGCAGCTATTCCCGAGTAGCGCAGCGGTAGCGCAGTTGACTGTTAATCAATTGGTCGCTGGTTCGAATCCAGCCTCGGGAGTTTATTCATCGATGCGGCCTCTTAAGGGGCCGCATTGTTTTTTGAGATTGTTATTGATTCCTTTGATAAAACAGTAGTCTCCCGCATATGGAACAACTATTTCTAGCACCAAATAAGGTGCCTAAATTTGAAGAGTGATCTATAAGAGTGAACTTCATCGACCAGCATTCATTCCCGACTTGCTGCTAGTTCGCGAAACATCCTTCGCTACCGTAAACCAGAACTCACTGCCTCCGGCGGCCCGGTTGCGTACGCCGATTTCGCCATGATGTCCTTCAATAATCAATTTACAGATTGCCAGTCCTAGTCCTGTCCCACCTTCGTTTGTCTGTTTGCTACCAGGGGCGTTCTCAAAGGGAGCGAAAACAGTTTGTTGAAACTCTTTGGGCACTCCTGGTCCGTCATCCAACACTGCTACTTCAATGTTCTGATCGTGTTCAGTGCAGCGCACTAACACGACTCCTGAAGGTGGGGAATATCGGATCGCGTTAGCAAGCAAATTGATCAGCATTTGCATCAGTTTTTCCTGATCACCGATGACGAATTGTGATGTGCGCACAGTTTCAAGAACAATACCTTTGGGCTCCGCAAGCGCCTTCACTTCTCTGAATGCCTCTGAGACAACGTCATCTATAGCGACAGACCCAAGTTCGAACTGCATCTTGCCGGCATCTAACTTTTCAAAATCCAAAAGGTCATTGATCATTGCGATTAATCGATCAACCGTTTTTTCCGCACCCTGCAGATCGCGTATTACACCTTCGGAGACCGAACCAAGAGCGCCGCTTTGCACTAAAGCGATAGAGCTGGCAACGGACATGAGCGGAGTGCGCAGGTCGTGACTGATCATGCCGATAAAGTCTTGTTTCAACCTTTCAACGTTTTTGTGCTCTGTAACATCTCCGACCACGCAGAATAGACTGCCGTCTGACTCTGACCAAAATGTAGACCACGACGTGTCAATGATCCGCTCCTCGAGAGTCTTAAGCCTCAACTCAAATTGATTCCCAGTCTCACTCGCGAACGACTTGTTGATCTGCTCGTCAGCAATTGCACAGTCTTCCGAAATCACTAAATCGATCACCGATTTACCGATCAGTTCACTGGGCTCACAACCAAGTAATCGAAGTGAAAATCGGTTGGCGCGTTCAAAATATCCATTTCGATCAATAGAGCAAACGAGATCGGCTGCATTATCAATTAAAGCTCGAGCCCGCAGGAGAGCGTCTTCAATCGCCCGATCCATAGCGTGGAAGACTTGATCTACTCTTGCCACTTCGTCAGTGCCTAGCAACATCTCGGACAGCGGTTCTCGACGCGAAAAACGTCCAGCATTGTCTGTCATGTGAGCGATTAATTTCCGCAGTCTCAAAGCGCAGAACGCCGCTACGAGCGCACTAATTATGATACCAAAGAGAGCAAAACAAAGAAGAATCATCTTCATCTCATTTCTTTGCTGAGTTTTAACTTCCGTTGCAACTTGCAGCTTCTCACTTTCAGTCTGTACAATCATCGACAAAACAGTGATCAATCGCCGTGATATTTCGGCGGTAGCAGACTTTTGAAAGTAGCGTTTACCCAGCTGAGCCACATTTTTGGCCTCTTGAATGAGAAGCCTGTCAGCTTTTGCATGAACCGGATCGTTGGCAATAAAGTTATGCAGCTCAGTCACCTCCCGCTCAAAACTGGATCTCGTTTCTTGCACCGATGGAGCGCCAACGACAACGTCTTCATGCTCCAACTGCGAAAGGGCGTAAGCTCCAAGTCCATCAAAAATGCGCCTGACGATTAAATTGCAGTCGTTAACCACGCCCTCCGAGCGGATACTGCGTTCAAATTCAGCCTGAGCTTGGATGATGAGAATCATCAGCATTGCAACCAATAAAAGTTGAAAGGCCAGGGGACAAAAAATAACAAGTAGCCCTTGTGTTGTTAGTTTCATGTTTCCAGCTCCGGAAACTCGGGAGTATCTTTAAACGCAGGTATGCGAACGAAAAAGCGACTTCCCAGACCAAGCTCACTTTCCACCCCGATCGTGCCGTTATGTCCTTCAGTAAGTACCTTGGCGATTGCCAGACCAAGACCAGTGCTTTTAACTGGCACATTTGCCTCAACCAACTTCGATTGGTGAAACTTTTCGAAAATCAAGTCTCGATCGTGAGCAGGAATTCCTGCGCCCTGATCAGCAACACTCAATTCAACGAAATCATCACCATCTTTGATAGCCACTGTGACTACGCCTTCGCGCGGAGAAAATTTGATCGCGTTCGACAGAAAGTTAATCAGAATCTGCACTAGCCTACGTTCATCTCCTAGAAGTAATGCATCTTGCCAGGGCGCTTGAATTTTGACACCGAATTTTTGCGCTAACGAGCTGACGGAGTCGATCGCCACATTGCACACGTCTAGAGCGCTCACACTGCTAAATTCGAGCACCATTTTGCCTGCGTCTAATTTTTCTAAATCGAGTAAATCACGAACCAGTTCCATGAGTCGCTCCAAACTCTGACTGGCTTTGGACAATTCCTTAAGTGCCGGCTCGCTTAGTTCACCACGCGCACCTTCTGTAATAAGAGCGAATGTACTTGAAACAGAAGTCAGAGGTGTTCGCAGGTCATGACCTGCGACTGAGATGAGCTGTTGTTTCTGGCGGGCCAAGGCCCGTCGTTCCGTGACATCATGGGCAACACAATAGAACATTTTGTCAGGCTGTGTCCAAGTCACTTTCCACAAAATGTCCTTAACAGTGGTGTCACCACAAACTAATTGAGATTCGAACTCCGTTTCTTTTCCGGTGGCTGAGACCTCTAATAAGAGAGTCGTCAATCGTTCACGTTCGTGTGGTGGCACCAAAGTCAGCATCGAGCGGCCCAACAACTCGTCTGCTCTATGTTGCCATGCTTTGAGCACTGACTCGCCGATGTCGACAATGCGCAACCTTCTATCAAGAGAACAGAGAACGTCGACAGATTGCTCGAGGATAGAGAATTCTTTTTTTCGGGCATCCTGAACCAAGTCAGAGGCCTTATGCAATGCAGCATCTAACTGCCCGATTTCGTCTTTATCGGTCAGGGGGGCTTGTAGCGGTTTGCCAAAAGCGACTCGATGAGCGTTTTCTTCGATTATCTCGAGTCGCTTGGCGATATTTCGAAAGAATAGAATTGCCACCCCGATGGAAATAATCAAATTCAGCACAAGTCCCGCTACAGTGGTGAGGGAAACGTACCATCGCCACGTATTCAACTCACTAGGAGCCTTAAGGTGCATTTGCACTTCACCTGCGGCGATCCGATCTGAGATTGGCTTTGCTTCGACCATCATTGCGATGACATCGGGTTGCAACCCTTTGCCAAGTTCCACTCGCTCACTAGGAGGGCGGCGAAATATGAACTTAATGCGTTCGAGCATTTTGGCCGCATGGTCGAACATTTCAGGGAGCTCAGTGAAGGCCTCTCTGATCTCTGGCCTTACAGCGAAACTAGAGTTTACTGATTTTTGATAGACCCGCATTTTTTCGAGAACAAAATCAAATTCTCTTGAAAAGTCCTTGTCTGATTTAAGTTCAATCGTAGAAAGAGTGAGTAAGGCTTGCACTAATGCCTCTTCCGCACCGTGATAGCGCAAAAGCGCACTCTTCGACGAATCAAATTGGTCGGACAGTTGTTCGGTTTTTAAAAGTAGAGCAGCCAAAGTAACAACGAATACTATTTCGAAGAGAATAGGCAGAGTTACGATTAGCAGGATTTTCTGCCAAATTTTCAAATTCATGTCTTAGATCATACTGAAGGCTAGCCGTTACACGATATCATCTCAACTTTAATATCAAAGCATGTCCAAAGACTGGCAAACTGTTAGCAGAGAGAGATTATCAAGTGTCCATGCAAAAGGTCAATTCATGAATCCGTTGATGTTCAGAGCGCCCACATTGTGCTTATTTGTTTGGATGCTAGTGTCACCATATGCGATGACGGACGGTAAGAATAAGACGGAAGTGATGAAGTCTAATCTTTCCTCTATGTTAGATTCATTGAGGGGCGGTTCTGCTGAACCTAAGCTGAATAACGAACAGCTGCAATTGCAACAATTTTCATTGACGTCAAACAGTATTGAGCGCACTTACTACGTGCACGTTCCGCCCACATATACAGGAAAGACTGCGATGCCGCTAGTGCTGGCTTTCCATGGCGCCGGGGGTAAAGCCCGACTGATGCCCCGCCTCACCAATTTAAGCAAATTTGCCGACAAGCACTCTTTTATCGTTGTTTACCCCGAAGGCTTAAACGCTCGCTGGAATGACGGTAGAGGGGGAAAAACTGCCGCTGAGGTCGAAGACGTAAATTTCGTCAGCACCATGCTCGATAAGCTTGAGAAGCGATTCAAGATAGACACCAAGCGCGTCTATGCGGCAGGAGTATCCAACGGTGGTTTCTTTTCGCAATTTCTCTGCATCAACTTGCCTGATAAGTTCGCAGCCGTAGCCTCAGTCGCAGCGACGATGGAAGAGCATATTTACAAGAATCTCAAATCACCAAAACCTGTACCAATTCTTTTCATCATGGGTGACGACGACACAATCGTGCCTTACGAGGGTGGCTCCATCGGAGTAGCCGGCGCGATAGAGGACAAGTCTACTCGCAGAGCAATCTCTGCTCAAAACGCTGTCAACTATTGGGTGAAGGCTGATCAGTGCAGTGACAAACCGGTGATTAGCACCCTTCCCGATGCTCGACCAAGCGATGGCACACATGTAACTCGCAAGATTTACTCCAATGGAAAAAATGGCAGCGAGGTTGTTTTCTTTATCATCAAGAACGGCGGGCACACCTGGCCGTCAGGTTGGCAGTATCTTCCAGATGCGATCGTTGGTTTAACCAGCAAAGCTATCGATGCCGATCAAGAAATTTGGTCTTTTTTCCAGCGCCACCATCTGTAGTGCGGAGCAGAGTTAATAAATAATTGATGTCAGAAGCGCGGCTCCTGATCCATGTATCCTAATGTACGTCCAATGATCAGCGAGCGATTGACAGGTAAAAGTACATGCTAAAGCGACTGACTATAGGCTTGTTTCTATCCACATCGTTTTTAATGGCACATCCTTGTCTCGCTCAGCAGACACCCTGGGCATTGCATGGCACTGTTGTGGCTAATGGCGGACCGCAAGACAAGTGGATCAGTTTCCAACATGGAAAAATCACTGCCATCTCAACGGAAAAGCCTGGCGCGGCAAAGACGTTTCTCGAACTCGATGGGTACATCTATCCTGGATTGATTGACACTCACAATCATGTCCATTACAACACTATTCCTCAGTGGAAAGGAAGTGACTATGCCAATCGCTATCACTGGCAAAATGATCCGGAATACCTCGAAAAGGTTGATTATCCCTTTGCGCGCCAGGTCGATAACAGATTGGTTTCGGATTCAATTTTGTATGGAGAAGTTAGAAGCGTGATTGGAGGTGCCACCATGATTCAATCCAACTATCATGAAGCCGCTCCAAAACAACTGATTCGAAATTTAGACTTCGATGAATATCATACGGAAGCCTACACTGGTCCAATCGGCAAGATATCTGATGAAGACGCAAAAAAACTCGGCGACCATTTAGGCAAGGAAACGGCTCGACTCTTTTTTCACATTGCAGAAGGAAAAAAGGATGACACAACCACGCAATCTGAATTCGAAATATTAGGCAAAAAGGGATTTTTCAAAGATGGAGTTGTTGTTATCCACGGCATTGCTCTGGGACCTGCGGATTTTAAGGTGATGAAAGAGAAACACATGTTCTTAGTGTGGTCTCCGAGAAGCAACATGCGTCTTTACGGTGAGACCAGTGATGTGCCAGCTGCTGTGGACGCAGGAGTCACTGTCGCTCTTTCCCCGGATTGGACAGTGACTGGGTCGAGCAATATGCTGGATGAACTGAGATTTGCGTATGGCTATTTGACTAAACGCTATCCAGGCAAGTTCACGCCGCAAAACATGTTTGACATGGTGACGAAAAATGCAGCCTTGGTCGCGGGAGTTGACAAGGAACTGGGAGCTATAGAAGTTGGAATGGATGCTGATTTTTTGACGACAAAAAAACTTACTTTTGTCGACAAAAAGACGAAGCTGGATCAAACCTACGAGCCCTACGATAACCTTTTGAAAGTAGCCCCATCTGACGTTCGATTAGTCTTCGTCAAAGGGCGACCGATCTATGGAGAACCAGCTCTAATGTCAAAATATGCGGTTCACTCAACGCCAATAAAAATTGGTGCCGTGGAAAAGCAGATTGCCATTGATTGCGAGGATGGATCAAATTCAATCGACTATGGTCAACTCGAAAGTCGACTCAAATCTGTTTTGCCTCAACTTGCACCTGTTTATGAGCCATAACCAGAAACCATCGACCAGGCTATCCAACCGATTTGCCTCTGTCCGAGTAATTCTCAGGAGCCACGCTGCTAGGCTCCTGTGGCTCGTTCTCTAGCGGATAAAAATCAACCGTTAACGGTTTGTTTTCTGAAACCACTCATTTGTCTGTATGGGCGCAGGATTCCATCGAATCTAAGCAGGCAGAATTTCGATGGCGGTTTCGAGGTTGAATACTTCACAATCCTCTTTGGACCCGTCCTCACAGACCAGGCAAGCGAAATCTATCGGTTCGCCAACTGCGGTCATTGGATAGTGCCAAATCCCTGGTTTGTAACTGATGCCCTGTCCATTGGTTGCCTCAAACACCTTCAAGGTTTCCAAGTCCGGTTTGTCTTCACCCAGACTAACAATTACGAGAAATTTTGCGTTGCTCGTCATGGGCATGAATACCTGCGTGGAAAATTGGTGTTTTTCCAAAAGCTTTAGTTGCAGAGGAAATTGAGCGAGTGGATTGCACCTAAAAACGCATAAATTAAGCTTGGCACTTTCAGTCCGTAAATTGGCAACGTCAGCCAAATAGTCGTAACGTTTCGCAGTTTGCATGTTTGCATACTTGAAAGGAAGGTTTTCATCGGCAGCGATTAGCGAACCGAATGGACTGTATGCTTCTCGATTTATGGGCACAGCCTTGATCATTGAAGAGTATTCACCATGTCAAGCTATGCTTGTTTTAGAAGTTTTGCTTTAGACTAATACGCCCAGCTCGCGCGCTCTTCGGAGATGCCGGCGGTAATATTCGCAATCCGAATTGCGTGTAATATAACCTGGCACTGGGATAATTGTACAGTTGGTTTTCGTTGCTGAAGCGAAACAGGCATGGTGCCCTGTGAATTGAGGAGATGATCATGACGCAAGTAGCGCAACAAGTTGAAGTTTTAGGCAAACTGAATTCCGAGTTCGAACAGATTCTTACTCCGGAGGCTCTTGCCTTTATTGCCGACCTTCATACTCAGTTCAATCCAACCAGAGAGAAGTTGCTCAGCAATCGGGCGCTCCGGCAAAAGGAAATTGACTCTGGAAAGTACCCAGATTTCTTGGCGGAAACCGCTTCTGTACGCGATGGAAAATGGCAGGTTGCCAGCTGTCCTGAGGACCTTCTGGACCGTCGAGTCGAGATCACCGGTCCATGCGAAAAGAAAATGATGATCAACGCCTTCAATTCCGGCGCAAATGCGTTTATGGCAGATCTGGAAGATTCACTCTCTCCTACCTGGGAGAACGTGGTCGAAGGCCAAAAGAATTTAAAAGAAGCGGTACGCAGAACCTTGTCATTCAACAGCCCGGAGGGTAAGTCGTATCGCTTAAACGAGAAGATTGCGACACTGCTTGTCCGTCCACGCGGCTGGCACCTAGTCGAGCAGCATGTCACCGTTGGTGGTGCACCTTTATCGGCGAGTTTGTTTGATTTCGGACTTTATTTCTTTCACAACGCGCAAGAACTAGCTAAGCGTGGAAGTGGTCCATACTTTTATCTGCCGAAGATGGAAAGTCACCTGGAAGCCAGGTTGTGGAATGACGTTTTCAATTATTCGCAAGACAAGCTCAAAATTGAGCGAGGCACGATTCGAGCCACTGTACTGATCGAGACAATTCTAGCCGCTTTTGAGATGGATGAGATTTTGTTCGAGTTGAAAGAGCATGCGTCGGGCTTGAATGCAGGCCGGTGGGATTACATCTTTAGCACGATTAAGAAGTTCTCTCGCCACAAAGAATTCTTGCTGCCCGATCGTGCTCAGATAACCATGCGTGTTCCATTCATGCGCGCTTATTGCCGGCTTCTCGTCAAGACATGCCACCGTAGAGGTGCGCATGCGATGGGAGGCATGGCTGCTTTCATACCGAGCAGAAAAGATGCTGCCATTAACGAAGTAGCATTGACTAAAGTTCGAGAAGACAAGGATCTCGAAGTTGCAACAGGATTCGACGGCACCTGGGTTGCGCATCCAGATTTGGTACCAGTGGCAAAAGACGTATTTGACACAGCCTTCGGAAGCAAACCGAACCAAAAATTCAAACAACTTGAAGATGTCGTGGTCGCCAAAGAAATCTTGGACGTCAAAATAGATGGCGGGCAGATCACCGAGAAGGGACTGACCAACAATATTGACGTCGGTTTGCAATACATCGAGTCATGGTTGCGAGGCACGGGTGCAGCGGCAATTCATAATCTGATGGAAGATGCAGCGACAGCGGAAATCTCGCGAGCTCAAATTTGGCAATGGTTCCAAAATGCAGCCAAGCTGGATGACGGCAGAGTGGTCACAATGGATCTATATCGTCAGATAAAGGATGCGCAACTGAAAAGCTTGAGCACGACTCCTGGCAATAGGTATAAAGAGGCGGCTGAAATTTTAGACAGTCTCGTAGAGAGCGATTCCTTCGCCGAATTTCTCACTATTGGTGCATACAAATATCTGGATAAGTAGTCTCTTAAATATAGCCTTTTCAGACGATTTAAGCCTCGTAAGAGGAAATGAGCGCGGGATTTTAACCCTCCTCGAGCGAAATAAGTAGGAGGAGTAATATTCTCTCCATCCTTTTGCGCAACTGATCGCTGACGTTCAGCGTCTCGGGGTGTGCCTATAAGCGGCTAGAATAGCCCTGCTCCATTTCTAGCTGTCGCGGTACGGTGAGTAGTCTAGCTTCCGCGATAAGTTGAATAGCCGAACGGACTGAGAAGTAGCGGCACGTGAAAGTGCTGAGTCGGATCTTTGACTTCAAAAGCCACAGTCACGTGCGGATAGAATCCAGGCTCATCCTGATTCGCATAGTAGCTGTGTGTGTCGAATGTGAGTCTATATGTGCCTGCGATCAGATGGTAGGCGTCAGATAAAAGATCTGTTAATCGACCGTCAAAATTAGTTTGGCCGGAGGCGATTTCATCCCAAATGCCCTCGGTTTGGAATTCCAAAGTTACTTTTATTCCACTGCCCGGCCGCCCTTTGGCAGTATCCAATACGTGTGTAGTAATGCTGCTCATTTATAGTTTTTCCAATCTCAGGTGGGTAATTTTCTTTTGTTCTTCAGCTGCAATAGGCAACTCTGTTTCGGTGCTGTGTTCCAATCTTGCATTGAGTATCGATAACATCTCATTGGCTGTTTTACCAGTGGCGCAAACGATAAAAATGTAGCCAAATTTTCGCAAATATTCCTCGTTGCCAGAGGCGAGATTTTGCCCAACTTCGTCTGAAATCCCTTCTACACCTGACTGTTCATTTTGAGCCCAGTTCTTTGTGGCATTGTATTTTTCTTTCAGACTCTTCAGATCGCCAATCTTCGGATGAGCGGCGAAAGCCTCCAACCAATCCAACCGCGTCATCTCGCTAAAGAAATGATCGGCGCGCTTTGACAGCTCCTCATCGTTGCTAAAGGGTCGAGCGCGCGCCATATCTCGTGACCACCGACCACAACCACAACACTTCAGGAAGACTTCCGTAGCGTCGTTAACACTAAGTTCGTTGATAAGCTTTAAGTTCATCGGTCTCTTTACGACTAGGATCTACCGGCGTTGAAGGCACCACTGTGCACCAGGCGCGGAATCTACTGATGCCACCATCGGGTACGATGTTCAGACGGAGATGCGTCCAAGGACCTTCGGCCAAAATTTCCTTTTCAAAGAAATGTCTGTTATCAGCTTGAAGCTTTGTCTGCGGCACTACCTTAGTCCACTCAAAGCCGGACGCATTGAGATTATTCATTTCTGCGCCAGGAGCATAACAAGCATCGATCCAACAAGAATCCGGGAAATTACCCTTGTAGTGTTTGGTATCGACCTCAATTTTTTGCAAAAGTCCAGGCTTAGCTAATTGGATAACTGACCAATCGTGTCCTTGATCTCTGCGTCGTCGAGTTTCCCAGCCATCGCCCATATTGGCTCCCTGTCCGGGCATGATCATGTTGTTTTTGTTGCCAAAGAACATATCATTGCAAGCGATGACACTGCCGCCATTTTCAACGGCTGCAAGATCGACCTGTTCGTCTCGAGGACATGCAAGCCAATCTTTCTCAACGGTACCGTAAACCTTCAAGCGGGCAACGCCGCCATCAGGATATATATTGAGCCGAATATGCGTCCAGCGATTGGGGTTCAAGACTGCGAAAATGTTTTGTGCTCCCTGCTTGAGAGGCGATTTAGGGAGGATCTGATGCCAGTCAGCTTCGGACAATTTGTCGACTGGAACGTCCTTATCTACGTACAGGGCATCGATGGAAGCATAGGGTGGATGATTACCCAAAAAGTTGTTTGTGTCGATGTCGACTCCTTCGATCACTCCCGCTGTGCCCAGCTTTAAAATGCACCAATCGTAACCTGGCACCCTCTTGCGACGAGTCTCCCAGCCATCCATCCATTTGCCACGATCCGTGTACTTGTCGTCGATGTACACACCTCGGCCCGGCTTGATCAGATTTTCTTTTTCAGCAAAAAATTCATCATTAGCAATTAAAACTTTGCCGCCCAATTTTTCTGAAGCAAGGTCGACAAACCCACTAAAAACAGCCGCTCCGAGATCGAAATTCCTTTCCATTTATTTTTTACTCTCCACGCGTTCTTTCAATAAAAACTTTCCGATTGGTGCTGATGAAAATTTGCCGTTATCGAATACCAAATGTCCTCTGACAAACGTTTTTTCGACCAGACCGAAAAGCTGCATGCCATCATAAGGCGTTACTTTATGACGGTGATGGATAATTGAAGCATCAATTTTTGTCGAAGCTTCAGGATTCCAGACAACAATGTCAGCATCAGTCCCAGGCTTCAGCGAGCCTTTCGATCCAGACAGTCCAAGAAATTCAGCTGGAGCCTGACAAATCCATTTGGTCAATTGCTCAATGGAGACACCGCGCTTTTTTGCCTGTGTCCAGACCGTTGGTAGCACAAACTGCAGTCCAGATATTCCGCCCCAGGCTTTTTGCAAATTGCCTTCCGATAAAAATTTGAGGCTTGGAGCGCAAGGAGAGTGGTCCGATACTACAAAATCAATCGTTCCATCCAACAATGCTTGCCAAAGTTTCTCTCTGTTTTCGCGCTCGCGAATCGGTGGCGCACACTTAAATCGTGGGTCGCCATCAGCGATTTCTTCAGAGGCAAAAGTAAGATAGTGTGGGCAAGTTTCTACAGATAAATTGGTCTTGGACGCTTTAGCTTTTTGGATCGCACTGATGGCGTCGGATGATGACAGGTGAACAATATGAACCGGGCAGTTATGCTTTTGACCAAGTCGAATAATCAAGTCGATGGCGTCATTCTCCCAGCGTCTAGGTCGGGACTTGAGAAAGGCATTGTAAGAAGACGAGTGTTCACTCCAATCTTCTGGATGCGAATCCGCGCATTCAAGTTCAGCGTGAACCAAAAGTGGAATTTTATGCTTAGCCAAAACTGGCATAGCAAGATTCAAATCAGCTTCAGTGACGTTTGGAAAATCGTCGATGCCTGAGTGAATCAAGAAACATTTGAAACCTCTCACACCAGCTTCAATCAAGGACTCTAATGAGGCAGTATTTTCGGGAACCACACCACCGTAAAATGCGCAGTCAACCGAGAGTTTACCAGAGGCAGCGGCGAGCTTCTCTTCAAGCGCATCCAGTCTGGTCGTCACAGGATTTGAGTTAAGGGGCATGTCGGCGATTGTCGTGATGCCGCCTGCAGCAGCCGCCTTGGTGGCTGTTTCAAAACCTTCCCATTCGGTTCGGCCAGGCTCATTGACGTGTACATGGCTGTCGACCAAACCGGGCATCACAACCGAGTTCCCTACCTCATGAACTGTAATGCCAGCTGGTATTTTGTCTGCTGAAACCATGTCAAATATCAAGCCATCTTTGACAAGAAGGCAACCTGCTCTGATACCATCTGTAGTGACGACGCGGTTGCTTGAAATGCCAAATATAGAAGTCATTCTTGACCTGCGGTTGCTCGTATAGAAGCTTTTAGTCAGCTCCGTAAGAAGCTGCCGTGTGATTTAAGCGTCATTATTGTCTCATATCGGCAGTCAGGCGCTACCAGACAGGACAAATTATCGTAATTTCATAATACTTTGCACGTTCCTGAGACTCTCAATTTCGGGATCATTTGGCTCGGTAAACAGATTCTTCCCTGCCGATGGTCGTATAATCTTGAATTCAATAGCAGTATGGAGATGCCGACATGAGCGGGTCAGATCAACGCACCAATATAGCGCAGGATGAACGTACCGCAGGTGTCTTAGTCCAAAACGCGTATGGGAAATCTAAGGTCAGATTGACTAAAGTAACGCGCTCGGAAGATCGACATATATTCAAAGAAATTTGTGTCGATATTCAGCTACAAGGGGATTTTGAGCGCACTTATACAGTCGGTGACAACAGCCAAGTGGTCGCCACAGACTCAATGAAAAATCTGGTTTACGTGCTTGCTAGTAACCATCCGCTTGAGGATATCGAATCATTCGGCAAGAGTTTGGCAGAGCACATTTTGACAACATACAAGCATGTACGCAGCGTCGACGTTAGGCTCGTCGAAGAATTATGGCATCGCATTTTGGTCGATGGAAAGCCTCATGCGCATGCATTCTTTGGCGCCGGGACTGAAAAACGCGTAGCTGAAATTAAAGCAACGCAGCAGTCGATCGAGATCAAGTCGGGAATTGAGGCTCTGAAGTTAGTCAAAACAACTGACTCTGAATTCTGGGGGTTTATCAGAGACAAGCACACGACGTTACCTGACGTCAAAGATCGCATTTTCGGGACAAGTGTCTCTGTACACTGGTTGTATCTAAGTGGAAATCCGGATTTCCAAAAAGCTTATGACACCGTACGAAACGTGGTTCTTGAGTGTTTTGCCACACATCGAAGCCTTGCCGTTCAACATACCATGAATGAAATTGGCCAAGTGGCGTTGGCTCGGGTACCTGATATTCGAGAAATCTCTATCGTTATGCCGAACGAGCATCGCATTCCATTCAATCTGGAACCATTTGCTCTAGAGAATAAAAACGAAATATTCATCACTACTGATCAACCCTATGGACTAATCTCAGCAACGCTGAAGCGCGTCTAAGCATGGCTTCGATCACTTAGCGCGCTAGTCAGTGCAGCATCGTATTCATAAATTGCTTTCTCGTTCCGATGCAATTGCTGACAAATGTCATGTCGCTCAGCTTTGAGCGCACTTGTTCTACACAAGCTTTTTAGGTAAGTCTAATCGTTGAACAGCACCTACGCTGACGACTGAGACCAGGGTGAAAAATATCAACAAGGCAAATGCACCAGCGAAGTTGCCTGTTCTTGCGGCTATCATGCCTGTTAGAGCAGGCGCCATTATCGAAGCAATGGCAGAGCAACAGTTCATAATCCCCTGGCTCGTGGCAGCGCGGTCCTTAGCGAGATCGCAGTTAATGGCGTAGAAAGCAGCGTTGGGCATCATACCGAAACCCACACCCAGCGAAATGAAAATCATTGATACCGACAATGAAGGACTGAACAAGAGCGGTACGTATGACAAGCCCGATATCAGCTGACAGATACAGATCAAATATGAACGTGAAATTTGCTTGCTTCCGGTTTTGATCCACAACCAGTCCGACAAGTAGCCTGCCACCGGCAGTAGTATCGCTGCAGTTAGCCAGGGAGCGATCAAAAGATAGCCAGCTTCTTTGAGTTGGACGCCGTGAGCGTGTTCCAAATATCCTGGAAGCCAGGTAAGAGCGAAGAAGAGTGAATAGCCAAAGGCGAAATAGGCAATGTTGTTTGAAATCAAGGCCGGATTGGACAACATTGAGCGCCACGTGGTGGCACCATCGGACCGCTCTTTATTCCGCCGGTCTTGATCGCTAATGGCCCGATCGCTAATCTGTCCTTCGCGAATGTGCTTAAGCTCGGCTTCGCTAACAAATTTGCTCGAATCCGGATAGTCTCTGAAGAAAAGAAACCAAACGCCTGCCCAAACGACTCCGAACGAAGCCATCACGACGAACATTGCTTTCCAACCTACCGAGATGATCAAAGTTGAGATGAGGGGCGCCCCTATGGCCGACGCCATTGGTACTGCACAGAGTCCAAATCCTGTCGCTCGCACTCTCTCAGACTGCGGCAGCCAGTCAGCCACCACTCTTGTCAGCGCAGGGAAGTGTGGACCCTCTGAGAGCCCAAGAATAATGCGCAGCGCGAGCAAGGAGGGAAAACCAACTACACACCCCATCAACGCCGTACACGCAGACCACATGACCGCTGCAGCAGGCCAAACCCTGCGAGCGCCCCAACGATCCACAATCACGCCGCCGCCCAGGGTCATGACGGCATAGCCAATTCCGAATGCCGCCAGGATATAGCCAAACTGGCTATCGTCAAGACCGAACTCACGCTTAATTGGACCGATGGCATAAGAGATTGCTGCACGGTCCATGTAATTGACAAGCGTGATCAAAAACGCCAACGCCAAAACAACATAACGATAGTGGCTAACATGAGCCGAGGTTTCCGCGACGGTTTTTTCTGAGTTATTGACTTGAAACACTTAGTGCATTCCTTTTACCGAACCGCTTGGCATCGATCATTGTTGACAGCTTGCGCTTGGATAATAACGCTAATGGAGCGGCTTGAGCCGCTTTGGATATTACCAGGTGAATCTTCAACCGTTAACGGTTCATTTTTTTCTCGCTAAAACTTCAGCCGCTGACGGTTCACTCTTTTCCCAGTTGGACTGTTTACGGTTCAGCATTTCGCGACTGAAAACTCTGTCCTTAGCTATTCACTTTTCGTGGATCGAAAAACCAACCGTTAACGGTTCATTTATCAGGACCAACACTGTCGTTCTCTGTAGACGGCGCGGGTGCGCCATTGGAACGCCCTTAAGAAAACAAGAGGTGCAAGAAATTCGCAAGAAACCTGCAATTGGGATGCAAGAACATCGCCCTATTATTCAGTCATCGAACCGGCGTTTACCCAGATTTTTCAGTCCTAGGAGTATTTAGCAATGTCACCACCAAATTCACAAGATACGTTCAGAGAAGCTGGTCATCAAAGCATGGAAGCACTGAGAAATGTAGAACACGGATTTGCTGACTTCGGACATGCGATATCTGATGCATGGGGTGCCGGAGTCAAGCTAAATAAAGCTGCAATTCAGGCGACTTGCGAATCCGGGCAAGCAGTGGAACATGCTTCAGGTCGAGTCGTAAACGCTGCTGGTACGGAATTGGCTAGAGAGAATAGAGAGTTGGTCCACGGCGCCCAAGACTTAGGCAGAAAGGCAATTCGTGGGGTTCATGCTGCCGGTGAGGAATTGGCTAGAGAGAATAAAGAGTTGGTCCACGGCGCCCAAGAAATTGGTCATTAAAGTAGCTCACGGGGCTCACGTTGTTGGCAAGGAATTACAAAGAGAAGAAAGAGTAGTCGTCCATGGCGCCCAAGTACTTGGTGAGGCTGTTGCTCACGGCGTTCACGCTGGTACAAAACGAATCGGCGACCACATCCATGATCGACCGTTAACAGCGATTCTTGAGGGACCATTTGTAATCGTGGATGGTTTGGCTCGTGGAGGTATTGAGAAATCACACGATCAACCAGCAGCCCACAATTCCCTCACTGAAAAGCCACACGAGAAGCAAGCGCCGGTGCATAACCTACAGAAAAATAATCAGAACACTCATGTATTGCCTAGTTTAGAAATCAAGTTTTAAAACATTCCTTTCAGGCAAGCAAAGCACCCAGGTTAAGTCGTGTCCAGTGACAGTCCTTAATTAACCTGGTGTTTCGCCTTTCTGCATCCTTTATTCAGAAGGCTTTACAACCAGAATAATAGGACTGTTATGAATAATTTTTAACTGTTCGAGAAAGATCGCCTAAACGAGCGGATTGGAGTGCCTATTCCTGACACTACGCGTGGTGCATTGACTGAGTAAACCAACTACTTGAATACTTAAATAAAGCTCAGACGAGCAGTAATTAGGTACTTCGACTGGCTGATTGCTCGCAAAAGACATATTATTGAAAATTCGATCATAGCCTTCGTAATTACCAAATGCGCGACTCTAATTAGTACCAAGTACGAACTGGATAACCGATGCGCAAAGGAACCATCAAACTGATGAATAGAGCGAAAAATTTGAGAAACACTGGTCGAGCGGCTGTGTGGAGCGTTTTCCTGTCTGCAGCCTGGTCGGTTCAATCTTTCAACTGTCAGCCCGTTCAAGCTCAAGAAGATTCAGGGGTTGGCTATTATTCAAATGGCTATAAACCAATTCAGAATGAACAGTTTTTGGGAATGGCTCACAATTCGCCTGAAACATCTCTGTTTCGTGCCGAGCTTGCTATAAACAGGGAGCAGTGGGGTCTCGCGGTTAAGTTTTTACGGAAATCGATGCGAGGTGACGACGAAGACATTGATACGCACAAATATCTAGCCATCTGTCTCGAAAAACAAATGGAAGAGCAACCCGAAAGAGATCCTGCAATGTACAAAGAATGCATTAAAGAATGGCTTATAGTGCTGCGCAATATGAAGGGTCCCGAAAAAGGTCTTAGTTGGAAAAATGGACTAAGTCCTACCAATAATAAGAAGTGGGAAGACGAGCAAGGTGCAATGATGGCTCGTCAACACTTGACTCAACTTACCGGTTCGGAGCCGAAGCGTTGGGAAACCAACGACAAATTTGTGGCGAGAATAACCAAACCAGCCGAAGAGAATGTGCACGCGAAAGTGTTGAGCAAAAAACCTGCTGCGTTGCAATCCGGTGTCGATCAGTAAAATGCAGCATTATTTCATCGCCACTGGGCAGGTATGAAATGTACCCTGTCGGAAACGATGATCTATGTTTGATGATTCTCTAAAATCAAAAGACGAATTATCCAGTCAGGATTTAGTCGCGGATCCAAGTTTGCCTGAATTATCTATTACGGCATAGACAGAACGTGCAGATAACAAAGCTGCTCAGGCTCTGCAAGAAGACATTTCCATGCCGAGCGCACCGTATGCGGGGCGAGCTACTGCGATACCGTGAACAGTTTACAGGATGCAATCCACTCTGGTTTCGCACCACAGCTTTTCAACATGCATTGATCGAATTTAGATCAATTCTTGTTAAATTAGCCAATGGTTCACAAAATATACACCGCTGCATATTATCGTGAATAGAGGTGGTCAAGTATTGATCGCGGGTATTGTAAGGAGATCAAACGATGAAAAAAATTAGCGCATTGTTGTTAGCTTTGGTGGCAGCATCATCATTCGGTTTTAGCCAAAACGCATTTGCCAAATCTACCAAATCAGCTAATTCAGACACTATTCAGGTAGCAGGCTATACAAAAAAAGATGGCACAGTGGTAAAACCGTACACCCGCAAGAGATCTTCAAAAAGTGCTGAAACCGGCGCATCTACGTCAGTGAAACAGACCAGTAAAGTTGAAACTCCTGCCGCCACTGAAAAGACCGAATCAACGAAAGTGGAAACAACTTCCACTAAGGACAGCACAAAAGCTTCTAAAGGTAAGCATTCGAAGTAGATAGAAAGCTGCTCACCGGGAGCGATGCTCTAACCGAACTTGCAAGAACGCCTTGATCTCACAATCAAGGCGTTCTTGCAAGTTGTCAGGCACACTTTCGACACAAATCTGCGCAATGATGAATGGGATGAAACCTTACCAAAAGATCAAACTCTTCTGATCAAATTTACTAATACCAAGGAGCTCATTTCCATGAAAATCGAAATGAATTCAAACACGGCTATTACGGCCCAACCCGAAAAACAGATGAACCTGTTCTTCATGTTCATTGTATTAATGAGCATTCGCACTCTCTTCGAAGGAATGGCAAAGCTTTTGCTTGCTTCGTTGATCAGCTTATGGCCATCTTTGGACAACTAACCTATTCGGTTTTTGCGCGTCCTTACTCATACCAATCCATCACATTCTTCAGTACTGTGATGCCACTTTCGCGCGGGCAGAAATACCCGTCGCACATCATGACATTCTTCATTTCCGTAAATCGGCATGCTTGCGAACAAACACCTGTCCAGCAGCAGCCACAAAGTTGAAGTAATTGCAGTACCCTATATCCAAACAATTGTGCTTGAATGTTGATTGAGCGTAATTTGTTCCGGAAATATCCGGGCGTGTGGAACATTGAACGTTGGAGCTGTAATGTAGTTGACACCGGGAGTTCCGGGAGCCTACCATTTGTCAGATACTGAAGGAGAACCGGATGCGGGCTAAGCACCTTTGCCATTTTTTTGCAGTTCTTGGTGCGCTGACATTAACAATTTGTCCAACAAATGCCCTGAACGAAGACGTTGTCTTGCAGTCGATGCAAACGGAACTAAATCGATCATTTTCGAAACTGAACAAAGCAGGTGAGTCTAGACTTTATTTTCTCGCTTATCGCTTGTATGACACGCACGCGATCGAAATTTCGGCTGAGTATGGCGGTTTGATTAGTGACAAACCTGAGAGTCACAAGCGAACCTTGGATATCGAACTAAGAGTCGGATCTCCTCAAATTGATAATACCCATAAAACTAGGGGCGGTGGACCTCGCATGGGAAGCGGCGATTACAGCTCGCGATCCGGCGTACCACTGGATGACGATGAAGCTGCTCTTCGCACCACTTTGTGGGAACGAACAGATGCCGCCTTCAAATCTGCGCAAGCGGATTACCAAAAGGTTTTGACGAATCGAGACGTTCGAATTGCAGAAGAAGACAATTCGGACGATTTTTCTAAAGAAAAGCCCGCCGTTTACTATGGCAAACCGCTAGAAATGAATGTTGATCGCACCGCATGGGAGTCGCGTCTTCGTCGACTGTCCGCTATTTATCGAACTTATCCGAACATAAAAAGTTCGATGGTGCGTTTTTCCGCAACGAAGACAAAACGCTATCTAGTAACCAGTGAAGGCACAATAATTGAAGACGAGCACGTCCAATTTCGCGTCTATACAATTGCTGAAGCAACAGCTGACGATGGAATGCGCGTTTGGTTGTACGACGGAGTAGAAGCGCCTACAAAAGTTGACCTTCCTGACGATCAAAAATTGGATCAAATGGTGCACAAAGTGGCCTCCTCAGTGGAGGCACTGAGAGTTGCTAAAGCCGCGGAACCATTTGCCGGCCCAGCCATACTACAAGCAAAGTCTGCTGGCGTTTACTTCCATGAAATTTTTGGTCATCGCATCGAAGGTCATCGACAAAAAGATGAGGGTGAGGGCCGAACATTTACGAAACTAATTGGCAAGGAAATTATGCCGACCTTCATTACTGTTGTTGACGATCCGCTTAAGGAACGGCTTGGCACCAAAGCTTTGAACGGATTCTATCGTTATGATGATGAGGGTGTGCCGGCGCAAAGGGCTGTGCTCGTTGACAAGGGCATTCTTAAAGGTTTCTTGATGGAACGTTCACCCATCCGTGGCTTTGCTAATTCGAACGGACATGGAAGAAGTTCACCCGGCTCGAAACCAGTAGCCAGACAGGCCAACTTAATCGTAGATTCTTCGAAACGCGTACCTTATGAAACTTTGCGCGCACAATTAGTTGCTGAAATAAAACGTCAAGGCAAGCCATATGGTTTGGTGTTCGATGAGATTGCCGGAGGCTTTACAATGACTCAGGCACTGATGCCGCAAGTGTTTAAGTTGAAACCCTTGCGCGTTTGGAGAGTCTTTCCTGATGGTCGACCCGATGAATTATTGCGGGGCGTTGATCTTGTCGGCACTCCACTAACATCGCTTGAGCGGATCATTGGCGCCGCCGACGACGATGATGTCTTCAACGGTACGTGTGGTGCTGAATCAGGCTGGGTGCCAGTTTCGGCAATCTCACCAAGCCTGCTCTTGCAAACAATTGAAGTCGAGCGGAATTACAAAGAGCAAGACAAGCCGCCTGTATTGCCACCACCGGACCAAGACAAACAGGCTAAGTCGAACTCCACTGCTAAGTCGAGCAGCGTGCAAACGACGCCTCTCTTAGATCGGGGTCGAAGCTCGCCAGATGGAGCGGACAGCGTATCACCAGATAAAGCGGACACTACCTCCTCAGATAGAGCGGATAGCGCATCCTCCAATCATTCGGAGAAGACTAATGCAGCGAAGAAGCCGCAATGAAAACAATTTTTAGCACTCTGATTGCATTGTCGTCAGTTCTTGCACCTGTGAATTCGCAGTACGAAAACGTTTTCGCGGCTATGAAAGACGAGATGAATAGGTCAATTACTCGACTTAAGTTAGAGAGTCACGAAGCACCCTATTTCATCGGCTACACGGTGCATGACACCGATACCATAAATGTGTCTGCGACATTTGGAGCCCTTACAGACAACAGCCGTGATCACGTCCGTAATCTGGCTGTAGATGTGCGCATTGGTGATTACAAACTGGACAGCACCTCAGGTTCGTCTGACTTTGGAGACTTGTTCAGCCACACCGGCAGTTCTTCTATCAGTGTCGATAATGATTACGATACGCTGCGACGTGAGTTATGGCTGCGAACAGATGCAGCCTACAAGCAGGCAATCGAAGGGTTGGAATCAAAAAAGACTTACTTGAAACAGAACACAGTCGAAGACCGTCCTGACTCGTTTTCTCGTGAAGCACCTGTGGTTGAACTCGAACCAGTTGCAACTTTGGATATTGACGTCGACAAATGGGCTTCGAACTTGCGAGAGCTAACAGCCGTATTTCGTAATCATCCGCTCATCCGCAGCTCACAAGCATCCCTCGGCGCCCTTGCAGACAATCATTGGTTTCTAAATTCAGAAGGATTTCGTAATCGCGTCGGCGAAAAAAGCTATGCGCTGACCATAAATGCCCAAGCACAATCTGAAGACGGCATGCATTTTGCTGATCAGGAGCTGATTCCAGCGTACTCAGAAAAAGAATTACCCAAACTAGATGAATTAAAAAAGCGGGCCAACGAGTTGGCTAATCGGTTGGAATTGCTGGCAGCCGCTCCGAAAGTTGACGACTATCGAGGTCCCGTATTGTTTGAAGGACAAGCCAGTGCACAGCTCTTTCATCAAGTGCTCGAGCCAAAACTAAGCAGATCTGCTAGCGATATGAAACGAATGCTTAGCACTGACATGAGCGAAAAACTCGGGCAGAGAATATTGCCTAAGTTCATCGATGTTGTGGATGATCCAAACATCAAGACGTATGAAGGCAAGCCACTCTTTGGCTGCTATGAGATCGACGACGAAGGATTGAAAGGGCAAAAAGTAACCCTTGTAGAAAAAGGTATTCTAAAATCACTGTGCATGAGCCGTGTACCGACCCGCGCTATTTTGCATAGCAACGGACATGCTAAACACGGTGGCAGTGCCACAAGCAACCTCTTCATCAATTCCGAGCACAAACTTTCTCCTGAAGCTCTCAAAGCTAGACTGATCCTATTGGGCAAAGAGGATGGACTTAAAGAGGTCTACATCGCACGTCGCATCACCGGAAGCGCCAGTGACTTGGATATGTCAAATTTGCAATCATTTTTCAAAGCATTTATGTCCGGAAGTGGCGGCGTATCTTTGTATCCGCCCATCATGCTGTACAGAGTTTCTGTCGCTGATGGGCACGAAGAGCTTACCCGTGGTGGCAATTTCGCCAATATTTCTATGCGGATCTTGCGTGACATCGATGCAACCGGTAATGATGTCAAATCCTATTCAGTCCAAAACGCCCGCGAGATAACAAGCATCGTCTCTCCTTCTGTCTTAGTGACGGAAGTGGAAATACAGAAGCCTGATAAAACGAACACTAAGCGTCCGATTTTGAAAAATCCGAACTTCGATAAATAGGACCGTCGGTAAGTGTGTCCGCTAGATCGTGCTATCGTATTTGGTACCAGATCAATTTTTCGATTTGACAATATTCTGGCCGCCGTATCAAAGAATGGCATGGTCAGGGTGGTCTGAACCAGATTCGGTACCTGTGACCTGTTCATCCCAATCTTGCCATTCCACTTTCGATGCCTTCAGATATCCATCGACGGCTTGTCCGATTGTAGGATAGAAATTTTCAACACCGAATTGTGCGAACAAACCGTAGCGCTTCAGTTCATCCTTGGTGGGTCCTTTCATCTCGGCAAAGC
>PLZS01000045.1 GCA_003153555.1 Candidatus Melainabacteria bacterium
TCTTTGCGGTTGCTGATGGCATGGGTGGCGCGGTTGGCGGAGCGAAAGCGAGCAAACTTGCTGTCGAGGCTATTGAAAAGCGTTGGAAGGAATTACCACCGCCGGCTTCTGATCGAGAATCTATCCAAAAATGGCTACTCGAGACGGTGACTCTGGCAAATCAATCTGTTTGGCACGAAGCCGAAGAAGATTCGACGGTTCGAGGAATGGGAACCACCGTGGTTGTTGCCGTTCAAGGCGAAGATAACTACATGGAGATAGCCCACGTGGGCGACTCTCGCGCTTATCTTCTTCGTGATGGCAAACCGACCTTACTGACCAACGATCACTCAGTGGTCCAGGAAATGGTGAGAGCGGGAAGATTGACAGAAGAGCAGGCTCGAATAAATCCTTACAAAAACTTAATCACTCGTTGCTTAGGGCACGAAGAGAAAGTTGAAGTTGATCAGACGCCTGTTGAACTGAAGCGTGGAGACTGGATTGTTTTGTGCTCTGACGGCTTGCCGACAGTTCTACGAGATGAGCAAATATGCGACGTTGTCAGCACTACGCATGAACCGGATGGTGTATGTGAAGAGCTCGTCAAACTAACTTTGGATGGCGGGGCGCCGGACAACGTTACCGTCGTAGTTGTGAACTATTTTGATCCGGAAGATTCTGACAACGGAAACAAGTAAACGTCCATGTCAATGAGCGGCACAGAATGCGCACGTTGCGGTGGGGTGATCGACCCCGAGGGCAGGTGCTCCGTATGTGGCATCACTCAGCAGATAAGCGCTGGAGATTCGAACGGTTCTCAAGGCGATAAAGCGGCAGAGCTTTACGCTGTGCCTGGTGGCGGGCGGCGAGAAACGAAGCAAGCTCGACCTGCTTTCTTGTTCAATAAATTGACCAACGACCGATTTGCCTTGACCCAGTCTGTTAGCAAAATTGGCCGAGACCAGACCAATAATATATCCCTTACCGCCGATCACTATATCTCCCGGCATCACGCCTGGGTTTTACAGATGCAAGGTGGCTTCTGGGTAGAGGATTTAGGCAGTACTAACGGCACGCTGCTCAACGGCGAGATTTTGACGGAACGCAAACAAATCTTCCCAGGTGATCGGATCACTTTTGGCAAAACCGAAATGATCTTCGTGCTGGAATAAACATGACTGCCGACTTTGGTCAGTACAAAATTCTCGCCGAAATTGGTCGGGGAGGAATGGGGATTGTTTATCAAGCCTTAGATCAACGAGACAAAAGGCTCGTTGCTATCAAGCAGCTGGTTGTAGCGAACATCGACCCGGCCAAAGAGCAGGAATTTCGCGATCGATTCAAGCGAGAGGCGGCGACTGCGTCGAGACTAAAGCATCCCAACATTGTCACCGTCTATGATGTCTCGACTGAAACTAACAACTATTTCTACGTCATGGAGTTCCTCGAAGGTCACAGCCTGCGCCGGGAGCTGGAGATAAACGGCGGACGCCTAACGCCAGAAAAGTATTGGCCGATTTTTGCCCAAGTTGTTGAAGGTCTCTCTTTCGCCCACAGCATGAACGTCGTACATAGGGATGTGAAGCCGGACAACATTTTTATCCTCAACGATGGCCGGGTAAAAATAACTGACTTTGGTATCGCCCGAGCGGCGGACGACTTCGAACAAACCAGTTTGACCAAAACGGGCGTGATGATGGGCACTCTGGCCTACGTTTCGCCGGAGCAACTGCAAGACGCCAAGAATGTTGATCATCGTGCCGACATATTTTCACTCGGCGTCGTCAGCTATGAATCACTTTCTGGTCACGTCCCGTTCACCGGGGATGGTATCGCCCAAACGATTGTCAAAATTGTCTCGCAGGAAGAGAAGCCACTCCACATCTTGCTTCCTTACATTAGCGTTCAGACTTCTGCCACCGTCACCAAGGCATTGAGAAAAAGAGCGCGTGAGAGATTTCGCTCTGTCAAAGAGTTCGCCAGAGAATTTCAAGAATCATTGGGTGACGCCGCTTGTGAGGTGCCATCGGGCGAACCTGGTGGATCAAACACGCCGTCTGTCACCGATGCTGGTGGCTGGCAAGAGCCCGAAGATTTGCGACAGTTGCGCATGCAGATGGCACCGCCCTTACACAGCACTCCTTCGGACTACACATTCAAAAACAATCTGGTCGGAGATATCGATCCCTCTTTGACGATCGCTCCCACGACAGCCTTCAACGTAAAAGCTGAAATCACCATGAAAAATCGCTCTGCGCCTGCGCCTCAAGAAGCGCAAGCCAACAAGCCGATCCATATATTTGATTCACAAGGCAAAAACCGGACCAAATTAATTGAACCCGCTGTGGTCTGCTACCGGTCAGGGCGCGTCATTGTTGGCGATACAGCCACTCGACAGGTGCACGTTTATTCATTTGAAGGCAGATGGGTTGGCGATTTAGTGATGAAACCGGATTCTGAAACGAAAACACGTGGCGGCTCGCTCACCAAACCTAGTGGCATTGCCATCGACGTTAAAGGGCGTGTATACGTGGTCGACAGCAGCGATCCGTACGTTCGAGTATTCGATAGTAAGGGCGTCTTCATCAAAGAATTTTGCAACATCCAAGGTAAAGAAGGAGGGCTGCAAGGGATAGCACTGGATTCGACTGGTTTGATTTATCTGTCTGATGTTACTAACGCCTGTGTGCAAGTATTTCAGTCTGATCTTGGCTTGTGGCTGAGAAAAATAGACAATAAAGGGAAAAGCGAAGCTAATTTGCAATTACCGGCAGGATTGGCAATCGATCGCTCGAACCAGCTGTACTGCGCCGATTATGGCACCTCACAGATATATGTCTTCTCTAAATCAGGAAGTTTGCTTAGATCGTTTGGTGGCAAAGGCACCGGACCAGGTCAATTCAATGTTCCGAGAAGTGTTGCAGTTGATAAAAACGACAAAATTTATGTGCTTGATTCGCTTAACCATCGCATTCAGGTTTTTGGCCCGACCGGCAATTTGTTCTATGCTTTCGGCGGAAGAGGCAGCGACCCAGGTAAATTTGTTGGTCCATCGGACCTGAGCATCGATCTGGAAAATAATCTTCTCTACGTCGCGGACAAAGGGAATCAACGCATCCAAGTCTTTGAGCTATCGCAAAATTGAACACCGATTCTAGACCAAATGGCCGGCTCATCCTCGCTTCTGTGTCTCCACGCCGAAGAGACTTGTTACAGGCGTTGGGACTTTCGTTTGACATACAGCCCAGCACCATCGACGAAATCATGGACCATGAGCTGAAACCAGAGCAATTGGTTTTAAATTTAGCCAGACAAAAAACTGAAGACGTATTCACCAGCATCAGCCAAAAGTCCCATTCTGAAAGGCTTCTTGTCCTGGGTGCCGACACTATTGTGGTGCTTGATGGAAAATTCTTGGGCAAACCAATTGATCAAGAAGACGCCGTATCGATGCTGAAACGACTTTCCGGGCGGCACCATGAGGTGTATACAGGCGTCTGGCTGATTGTGCGCGAACTGGATGGATCTACCCAGGCAAGCAACAGCTGCGAAAAGTCTATGGTTCATTTCCGTGCTTTAGATGAGCGGGAGATGACGGCCTATGTCGCCACTGGTGAACCTATGGATAAGGCTGGCGCTTACGCACTTCAAGGTATTGGTGCTGCTCTAGTGGAAAAAATAGAAGGGTCACACACAAATATCGTTGGTTTGCCAATACCAAATGTAGTATCACTTCTGCGGGCATCAGGTTATCCAATTCTCGGTTTGCCGTAAACGAGCCACTGGAATTAAACAGGCTTAATCACAGGGTTTAGCATAGTGAAGCCCCCGGGATTTTAATGGGCATGCCCATCCACTTGTGTGTTAACTTCTACTGGGAACGTTTGAGGTGAACAGGGTGGCAAGACGAAATTTGACGGCAGCGCTGCAACTAGCGGTACTTAGCTCTTTTGTGGCATGCGGAGCAGTTTTCGCCGCTGATTCAGATCCATCATTAGACCCAATGTGGACAGACCCACCTGTGGCAGATAAAAAGGCTGCGGCGGCCCCAGCCCAGGCCCTTCCCGAAGCGCCCACAGGCTCAGCGCCGTTGTGCTCGATCGACTCTCTCAAACAAAGCGCCTTGATCAAGACCGGTGGCTGGCCAGGCATTGGCCCATTTAAAGGAGACGGCAATGAGTATGTCGATGCCGGGCAAAATCGGCTGAAAGTCGAATCCAGTAAAGACAAGATTACGAGCGCAGAATTGCGTCTCAATAATCAAAACAAAAACACAGCCATATTCAACCTGGAAATGAGTGCGGATTTTCTGCTCGAATCGCTTGGTGCCAAGGCGGCCCGAATATCCGACTTTAACGGTCAGCTCGAAAAGTCAAGAGTCAAGCTCTTGCAGAGCACCGAAAGCACGCCACTCAACCTGTCAGCGGGCAGCTACTTGGTCTACTTGCACCCGGAACAGGATAAGAGTGCCGCAGACAAGTACTCATTCGTGATCAAAGTAAGCAGCAAAGATGCAAGTTCAGACTTGATTAAACGACATTCCAGTGGTGCAGCGACTTCAGCGTCAACGACAACGACCTCGCTGACGGCGGACACGAGCAACGAGAACGGCTGGGATACTAGCAAAACAACAACTAAGACAATTCCACCAGAAACGGCGATAGCAAAAACGACCAGCAGCAGACCGAACATATCTACGCCAGCTGGGCTTGGATTTGGCATCGAAACGGGCGTCCCCAAAGGCACGGCTCGCGTGACGACGACTCAAACAAAGATCGCCACAGCGCTGCCAACCACAACGAGCTCCTCGAGTTCTACATCGAGTTCGATCACTTCGTCAACGACATCCACTACCGATGATTCAAACCCAGCTACAGCACCACTATCAATGAAGGATACCTTTAGAGATGTGATCGCCGGTTGGCAGAAATTAAAGAAAGTGGCAGTCAGACAGAGAGATACGTCAGAGTTGTCGCAAGTGTTGTCGGGACGCGCATTGGTACGCCAATCAGATGCCATCAAGTGGTTGCAAACCAATCACAAATACTACGACATGAATCCAAAAGGCATAATTGTCGACCGCTTCGTTGATCTTGGCAAAGGTCAGAAATATGCGGTATACGCTCAGGTAAAAGAGTCCAGCAAGTACATGGACGAACCAACAGGGCAAGTGATCAAAGACAGTGAAGACACGTACAATGTCAACTACACGATTGAGAGATCGGGAGACAAGTGGCTGATTAGCGATTCGTCGATTGTTGGTCAACCAACCAAAACAAGCACCAAGAGCCGTTAACCGCCAACAAGCTGGCACTAGAAAGACCCATTGATTTCGTCCACCCGCAAACACGCAAATGCTTCGAAGTCTACTTTGTACCTTGTTCTGGGATGCACAATTGCTGCCTGCTCTTCGATTGTGGTTTTGGCGCAGAAGCCTCTTTATCTGGGGCAGGCTCCTCGACATGCAGAAACACAGCGATCTAGCTCTGTTCCGAGCGCGGCATCGACGCCTCCATCTCTCAACTCCAGATCTTCGCCGCTAGCCGAAAGCACTCAAAGCGAGAGTGCTCCAACCAATTTGAATGTCATTCCCATAAAAGATGAAACCGGGAAAGGTGTGAAACCATCCGCGGTGCTCGCTTTTGATGGAGATCTGCTTTTCCTCTCACCAAATTGCCTTTGGGTCAGTGCGGGAGCAGTGGCTGAACTAGGCAGCGCAACAGCACTAACAGTGAAGAAAATAGAACCTCCGAAAAGTTTCGGCAGTCTGAAGTTCCAAGAATTCAACACATTTGCGCTTTTTCCGGCTCGCAAATCCATAATCGTTTTAGATAAGTCCGGAGACTTGTACGAATATTCTCCTGTCACCAACAAATGGAAGCTTTTCCGAGCCAATCTGCCGTTTTTGAAAGGGCAGCCTGACCCCGAGTTCATCGATCTGAGCATTGCCGGTAAGACCGTGACGCTACTGGATCCGGAACGCAATCAAATTTGGCAAGCTAATGGTGGCGCTGCTCACATGGACGGCTATCTAAAGGATGTCTTGCCATGGAGAATCAAGCCCGGCGACACTTACGTTGGCGATGGGCTATCAATGGCGGCAGACAATGCCACCATCTATGTGTTAAAGAAGTATGGCACGATTACAAAATTCAGTACCACTTCTGGTGCCCCTGGCAGCCATCAACTTCCTTTCCACTACAGACGTTTGAGCGGCATGCGTCCATCCCGCCTCTGTACAGCGGCCAATGCGCCCCTGTATGTGGTGGAAAGAGAAAACAATCGTGTTTTGGCGATCGATAAAACGTCCGGACAAATCTCTCAATTCTTGTTCGCAAGGAGCAGCGATTTGCGAGGATTGCTGCCTGTAGTGGAAGGTTTCTGGATTCTAAACTCTGGAAAGTTATTGATGCGAAAACTGGCACAGCCTGACAGCATGAAGATGGCATTTCTGAGACGTGGCAATGATGATCGCTTGGATGGAATGATCATGCCCATTCAGGGAGTGGCATTGCCCAGACACGTCGGAGTTTTTCCGGGGGCGCGACGGCTCTATCGTTTCGGCATTCATGAGGGAATGGATTTCTTCCTTGACCCAGGCAGCAAGACAAAGGTAACTATGGGCACGCCTGTCAGGGCCACAGACGGCGGCAAAGTGCTGCGGGCGGATGCCAACTTCAAGGACATGACGTACCCACAATTTAATCGAGTTATGAATGAGTGCTACAAGGAACACCGCACATCAGATCGCAATGAGGATCTGTTCAGGGGCTGCCAAGTCTGGATCGGTCATGGCAATGGACTCATGACGCGATATGCGCATTTGAGTAAAATCAATCCAGTGCTGAAGAAGGATCAACTGGTGTCTCGTGGGGACCTGATTGCTTTTGTTGGTGTCTCTGGCACGGGACAAAATCTTCCAGGAAGAACGAAGTACCCACATCTGCATTTTGAAATTTGGTTGAACGGAAAATATTTGGGCTGGGGACTAACTCCCGCGGAAACTATGGGTTTGTACGAGGATATTTTCGGAAACGGAGCGGGTGGATAGAGATGGACAAAGCCGAGTCATACAAAGCAATCAGTCGAACCACATTTTCAATTCTGGTGGCTTGGTCGATATCAATTTCCGGACTATCACTTTGGGCAGAAGCTTCCAGTCGCTCGCACCATAAACGCCCTGATCAAAATGACGATGTGTTGATTGCCGGTTTTCCTTTCCATAAGTCGAAGGAAGACACGAGCGGTGATTCGGTAAAAGCAGAAAAAAGAAAAGAGAAGGACAAGGAGCAAGCCAGCGACAAGCAGACGGTCAAGAATAAAGACAAAGCCGCGGCTCAGTCGCAGTCGGATCAAGAAGATGCTCAAAAGGATGCGCAAAAATTAGCGAAGAAGGCAGAGAAGAAGAAGGCAAAAGAGGCAAAAAAATCCAAAGCTGACGCTGAAGTCGCCAAAGCGGCTAAAGCTGCTGAAGAAAAGGCTTCTAGGCAAGAGCAAGCAGAGAAAGCAGCTAAGGCTGCCCAAGAACATGCGACAAACGCAATCCCTCCAGTGAAAAAGTCAACGACCGCATCCAGTGCTGCGCTGTCAAAAGCCCCGAGTCGATCAACCTATTCAGCTGACAGTGCTCTTGTTAGCCTGCTTAACGACCTGTCGCGAGCTTTAAAAGATCCAGCTGAACAAGCGAAAATAGGCGGCGACGACAATCAAAAAATGGTCGTTCAAATGGCGGCGGACGTGCTGGCCAAAGCACTAGTTGACGCAAAGAATGAAGCCAACCGGATCGTCGAAAAAAACGCCATTTCTGGTGCGCCGATGAGCGCCGAAGCGTGGTCTTCCGGTGACGTCAAAGTATCGGATGATTGCCGCGGATCCCTGGCTGCGCTCTGGGCGAAAAGAGAAAACGGCTTGATCAATGTAACCATTGCCGGCAGCTGTCGAGATAAGTTAGCACCCTCTGGCAAGAGAATTGGTGAATACGTCGTGGTCCTATTAGCTCGTTCAACAGTGCAAAAAGGATTCGATATCCAAAGTCAGGCTGACGTCAGCTTCTGGCTGGCCAAACTTGCCTCAGTGAATGTGGACGCTGACTGCTGCACAACGGCTGAATCGGTGAACGCTGACAAATCAGCAGTCACCGTTGAGACCGGCACCAGAGAATTGAAAAAGAACTCGACAGTGGTACTGCAGTCGATTATCACTGAGCGAGCGCGAGCTTTTGCCAGTCTCAATGCCAATTCCGAAACACCTAGTGGCAAAGGAGATCAGTCCCAAACTACATTCTCAGCACAACCACCTGAGCGCGAAGAAAAGAATTCAGCAGAGGTGGCGAGAAAAAACGAAAAGAAGTTAGCGAAGCAGGCAGCTAAAGAAAAAGAGGAAACAGAAAAACGCGCTCAGTCGCTAAGAAAGACTGAGGAAGAGCGTTTAGGTGAGATTCAAAGGAATGCCGAGAACGAAAAGAAAGCTGAACTGGAAAGAAAGCAAAAAGCTCAAGAAGAGCAAAAAGCTGAAGCAGAGAAAAAACAGAAGCTTGAAGAGAAGCAACGATTAGCCGAAGCAGAAAAAAAGCAGAAGCTTGAAGAGAAGCAACGATTAGCCGAAGCAGAAAAAAAGCAGAAGCTTGAAGAGGAACAACGCCTGGCTGAAGCAGAAAGAAAGGAAGATGAGAATCGTAAACTGCAAGCCGAACTGAAAGAAAAGGCGCAACAGATAGCACTAAGGAATGTGCGCCCAAGCAACGATGACGTTCTGGCTGAAGCCACAAGGCAAGCCGAACTCGAGCGCACTGAAGCCGCTGATATGCGTGCGCCGTTCAGCAGCAAAACTGAGAATCCACCATCCGTTGAAATCGACGATCAACAGACGGCACTTCGACCCACTCCAACTGCATCGAACCAAACGCCAACCTTGCAGACGTCGGAAATGTCGAGGGTTGACCAAACTGTTGCAACCACATCTACGATTGCTTCCGAATCTACGACTGCACACACATCCGCGATTGCGTCAGCAGCTACGACTGCCACCACACCCGTGATCGCGTCCGCACCTCCTGTGACGCGGCAATCTTCTGTCGGCTGGGAGAGCCCTGGCGTCCCTGCAGGTGTGAAGCAACCGAGTCTGAACGCGACGCTGGTGTTGCCTGAACGTGTGATCGCCGGACAATATCTTACGGCCTCAGTGATTGATGTGAATCACAAAGGTGAAAGCGGTGTCGAGCTCGGCTTCAATGGTGTTAGCCTGACGACGGATCCTCATGGACAGGTAATCTTCATGGTGCCTGAAGATGCCACGCCTGGGAACTCTCTCACTGTGGCAATGACTGGAAATCCAGAGTTGCGTGCGTCTACAATCGAGGTGATACAACCGCTCACGACATCCTCTCAACAAGAAACGCCGCGCGTCGACCGAACATCGCAGATGGTATCAAGCAATGGAACAGTGATCATTGATGGACATAATTTCGACGGTGTGGCAGACCACAACAAGGTCTTAATTGATGGAACGCATGAGGGCACAGTGACTGCTGCATCACCTGTGCAGTTGCGAGTGGTACTGCCCAACAATCTTCTTCCTGGGGTTCATTTCGCAACAGTCGGTACTGGTCAATCCAAAAGCAATCCTGGTCGTTTTGAGTTGGTCGTCGCTGAGGTGCAACCTGACCCCAAAGAGGGGGGAAGAGAGCAAGTGACTAAACTTGTCGTAAAAATCTTAGGCACCACTAATAAAGTCCAAGTGCATCTGACCAATCAAAGCCCAGATGTGATTAAGATTTCGAAAGGAAATGACTTACGATTGACGACTCCGGGCGGTGAGAACAACTCAACCGTCGTCAATGTGCAACGCTTGCGCAAAGGTTCTTATCGAGTCGGCGCAGTCGTAGAGTAGATGCTGTCTGTATGTAGTATCATCCTGGCAGCCCTCAGCCATTAGCTGGCGTGGAGTTGCGAATGACTAATCAAACAAACGTGGAGCCTTCGCTTGGAGGAGCCTCAAGCGTCAACACAAAAATGGCGAAGACTAAAGAAACCATTTCTATCTTGTCTACGGCCTTACCTTTGATTGGCGTGATCGGAACAGCTTTCGTCTGGTTTGCCGCTAACTTTTACATTGGCACCGTGGATATCAAACCGTCCGCTGAGTATCAAGAAATCACAGTCAAGGTATTCGATCAAAAAGGTGCGGAATCCCAGTTTCATACGCCCCACTTCTTACTACAACCGGGCAAGTATCATCTTGCAATAAGTCTTGATGACAAAGGTGCGCGCCATTTGGACACCGAAGTGATGTTGGGACGAACTTCGAACATCAAGTTAGTCGATCCATCAACACAATTCGACCATTCTCAAACCAGCTTCGATCAAGGTGGCGCATCTCGTAAACACTGGTGGCAATTCTGGAAAAGGTCGAGTTCAGCTCCGCAGGATTCTAGCTCAGCTAAAGATAAAAAAGAATCCATTTGAATGATCAGTAGTTCCAATACGAGTTCAAGCGGGGATCTGCTAATTACCGCTAAATCCCGAGAGTATTCTCGATTAATTGCAGAAGTAATTCCTGGCGGAGTCGACAGTCCTTTTCGTTGTTTTGAAGAAGTCGGCGGACACACAATCTTTTTCAATCGAGCGGTCGGCTCTCTGCTCTACGATTTGGACGGCAACAGCTATTTGGATTATTTGGGAGCCTGGGGACCGGCAATTCTTGGACATTGTGTGCCCGAGGTAATCGACGCCTGCAAATCAGCCATAGAATTAGGCGCCGTATTTGGTGCGCCGCATGAGCTTGAACTGGAAATGGCAAAGCTTGTGATTGCGGCCATACCCTCCATTGAGAACGTGCGTTTTGTCAACTCAGGGACAGAAGCTGTAATGAGCGCAGTTCGTCTTGCCCGGGGTTATATGCGCAAAGACCTGATTGTTATGTTTGAAGGTGGATATCACGGTCACAGCGACGCCACGTTGTGTTCGCAGGGGCATAGTTCAAGCGCGGGTGTGCCCATATCAGCCTCACGGAATACAGTTCTGGCAACCTTCAACGATCTCGAATCTGTACGGCAAGTTTTCAATTGGCATAAAGGCGATCTTGCAGCTCTTTTAATTGAGCCAGTTTGTGGCTCAATGAGTGTGATTCCGCCCGAGCCTGGTTTCCTCGAGGGGGTAAGAAAACTCTGTTCGGAGCATGGCATTCTTTTGATATTCGATGAAGTTCTAACGGGACTGCGCGTCGCACGTGGAGGCGCCCAATCTCTTTACGGCATCGAAGCGGACATTACTTGTTTAGGAAAGGCTCTAGGTGGTGGCATGCCGATCGGTGCATACGGCGGCTCAAAGGAAATCATGAGTCATCTCCAGCCCGGCGGCGACGTCTATCAAGCAGGCACCTTTTCAGGCAACCCAGTCACTATGGCCGGTGGCATCGCCACCTTGAATTTGTTAGCAGATCCTCAAGTCTACAAGACGTTGGAGTGCCGAACATCCCAGTTATTCGAGGGATTGCAATCAATAATCAATCAACGAAAACTGCCTATTCAACTGCAACGAGTTGGCTCGATGTTCGCGATTGTGTTCGCGGAGCAGCCGGTGAAGAACTGGCATGATCATTTAAAAATCGATAGCAAGGCGTTCGCGAAGTTTTTTCACAGGCTGTTAGCAGCCGGAGTCTATATGCCACCTTCATCGGTTGATGCCGCCTGCGTTTCTGCTGCACATTCCGAATCTGACATTGATGAGACGATCAAAATAATGAGCAACGGCTTGTTTTATTAAGCGCTCCGTCGCCTTCAGTTCCTTCATCCACGCTACGCTCTCTAGTTTCCAAACTTCCTGTGCAACATTAAAGGGGAGGGGGACCCCTTCAAACTTTGGGGTTCAAAATGAATGTTAAGCAAAAAACGCGGACTTAGCCGAACCCCAAAACCCAACTTGGTCGGGCATATACGGAACACTCAAAATCCCGAAACCCTGATGTAATATTCGTTTACTTGAGATGGGATCGCAACTTTGGGGAGGTACCCCCAGGTTTTAATCTAATCTGACTATTATTGAAGCCAAATCCAAGATTACCTCTCTGGCTTTTGAAAATAGCGCTGATCGAATCGATGGATGCAGAATTGGTCAAGCAACATCGGGATCGAATCAAATCGATGGATGCAGAATTGGTCAATAACATCGGGATCGACTTATGGTTACTTAATTGGCAGGAAGCGACCAATCGCTGACATGAGCTTAGCGACAGCGCCTTGATCAACTGTTTCGCCTGCGATGCGAAGCCGTTCGTACTTATCAACCAGCTTGCGGAATTCGGCATCGCGCTTACTGTATTGTGAGTTCAATTCGTGATAATTCAAGCTAATCGCAACATATTCTTGGTGCCGTCGCGTGTACAGCCGGTCGAATGAATTCATTAGATGTGCGAGCGCCTCAGCATCGAGCAGACCTTTTTTGTCAAAAGTCGCAAGCATTTGCTCGGCTTGATTGAACAAACCTTCTTCGGTTAGCATTTCGCCCATTATAGTTGCCCCACTGTTGCTTCGGTTTTTAGAGCGTCGTGTTCGAGATCGTGATAATAACTCATCACATTGGTCAATCCGCGTTTCAAGCGCTTATCGTCAATTGCAAGCTTCTGAAAATCACGACTCAAGCGAACTCGAGCTACAGTCAATTCCTGGACTCGAACCTTTTGCAATCCCAAAATTTGCGGCAGGTATTGCTTGTATAAGTTGATATTGCGTTCGACGAGATCCTTGTAGCGATCTTCCAAGCATGACTGCTCCGCGTTACCGGCGTGCTGTCTGCGAAAGTACAACGGCTGCTTGATTTGCTTAAAAGTGAATCCTTTCTGTAGCGCATCGAGCAAGAACTGACGCTCCTGATCGACGGCTAGCCCTTCGCGATATCCATCAACTGCATCAAAGACTTCGCGGCGATAGAGGAAGGTATTACATATAGTGCCGCGACTGAGGATCTGTGCAATATCCAGTTCAGGATTGATAATAGAATCGGCATTACCAAAAGTGCGGATCGCGGTGCAAACACCTGCATCATTGCTGTCTATAAGTGCTTTGACCGTCTCCGAGACATACTGGGGATCGAGCAAGTCATCGGCATCTAAAGGCAGAATGTAGTCTCCCGATGAGCGAATGATGCCGGCATTGCGCGCGACCGAAACTCCTTTGCGGTTTTCCAATTTGAAAACAAGCAGCTTCGGATGACGCAGTCCACGCAACAATTGAATTGCGTTTACGCCAGGCGAACAATCATCGACGACGATGATTTCTACATTGGGATACGTCTGTGCGATAACGCTTTCAACGGCGTCGCGCAGAAATTCTGGTTGGTCATAATATGGAATAACAACCGAAACTGTTGGTTGTGTAGTCATGGTCACCTCAGCGTCTAAAACGTCGAACGCATTTTAAAGAGATCCGAGAACGTTTCCCAGATCACGGAGAATTTACCTCCAGATGCGCCTTGCGATAGTCTTGGTAGATGTTCAATTGGTATTTCGACAACCTTGAAGCCAGCTCTCTCTGCTCGAATGCAGAGCTCAGCATCAACAAAAGGTGTGTGGGATCTCAATGTAATTTTGTCCAGAATCGATTTACGAAACAGCTTGATTGAGTTGACGTCAGTATGACGGTGCCCATAGAGAAAGCGCAAGAGCGTGTTGTAGATATGCGATTGGAGTTTTCGACGAGGTGGATCGTTGCGTTTCACTCTCAGTCCGATTACGAAATCATTTTCTTTCAGCCCCTTCGCCATTTCGAGAAGTTCTTTGGGCGCGTATTGATAGTCGCCAGGCAAAGAAAAAATCAAATCCTTCCCACCTGAAAGATACAGTTCGCGGATTGTTTCTCCGAATCCTTTGTTGACCTCGTGGTTGATCAATCTAATGCGGCGATTGTTTTTAGCTGCTTCTTGAAGCACTGCCAGGGTGTCATCCTTACTGCCATCGTTAATCACAACGATTTCGTAGTCACGACAGACCTCCCGAAGGAGCTTGTCGGAGTCTTCAATTAAGCGCCCGACTGTAGTTTGATCATTGTATGAAGGTATCACCAGCGATACCGAGGTAAGAACCTCGATTACAGACGATGAATTCTTCAGCAGTGTAGGTTGTTCCATTTGGTTGCCCATTGTTATTTCATATCCTGGGATAGTCTAAGCACACTAGTGGGGTCGATCCGAGGAGCGCCTGTGCAGCGAAGCTGCTCGGCTGCTGCAGCAAGCTGCCCGACTCCGCAAGCTGTGGAATTATCTTGTTTGCGATGCTTTTTCAAATTTGGAGACATTGCTTGTAGTTGATGGCTCAGCGGAGAAATCGCGGATACCCTTGATCACTTCGTCGATCTGTTCATCGGTGAGTTGCGGAAACATGGGCAGGCTCAAAATTCTCTTCGCGAGCCGCTCAGTGACTGGCAAGTGACCCGGCTTATAACCTAAGTAACTATATGCCTTTTGAAGATGCGCGGGAATGGGATAGTGAATCAAAGTCTGAATCCCTCGATCCAATAAATAATTTTGCAGGTCGTCACGATGTGGTGTCTGAATCACATACAAATGATATACGTGCGTACTGGCTGTATTTTCCGCAGGCGTGAGAACAATATTTTTCAAACCTTGTGTATATCTTTTCGCTATTTCGCAACGACGCTGGTTCCACTCGTCCACAAATGGAATTTGCGCAGAGAGAATGGCGGCCTGAATTTCGTCCATTCTGCTGTTGATACCAACTACATCATGGTGATATCGCTTTGACTGACCGTAATTTCTGAGCATGACCAAGCGATCAAAGTTCTCTCTGGACCTAGTGGAAACGGCTCCTCCATCTCCAAAGGCACCTAGATTCTTACTTGGATAAAAACTGAACGCGCCGAAATCGCCGATGGTTCCGGCTTTGGCGCCACGATAAGTTGCTCCGGTGGCTTGAGCAACGTCTTCGATCACTTTCAATTTGTGAGCAGCAGCTATTTTCAGAATCGCGTCCATATCAACAATCTGTCCATATAGATGAACAGGAATGATTACTTTGGTGTTTTCTGTAATTTTCGATTCAAGTTCCGTCACATCCATTACATAGGATGCAGAATCAACGTCGACGAACACGGGTTTCGCCCCGGTCATCGAAATCGCCGAGATGGTAGGCACTGCTGTGTGCGCAACAACTATTACTTCATCGCCGGGTCCGACATCACAGGCAGCTAGGGCCAGGTAAATAGCCTCGGTGCCCGACGCACAGCCAGCCACGTAGCCGCTGCCGAGATATTCCTCAAAGTCCTTTTCGAAGCGCTCAAGCTCAGGTCCAAGAATAAAGTGTCCACTCTCCAAGACCCGGGCCACTGCCTTATCAATCGGAACCTTGTACGCCTGGTAATGAGTTTTCAAATCGCCGAACGGGACTTTCACAGGTAGCTCACCTTTACATTGACAATCCCGACCATACTAGAAGAAAAGAGCTTGCGGCGAATTAAGACCGCTTTAGCATTGAGTTCAGCGTCCCGCCGCGCCAAGTACAGTCCGGGTCAGTTTTAGGGATGGCACGCCAAGAGCCATGGTAAGATTTGGCTTCATTGTCGTGGGAACAGCCCGGCGACTTCGTTTTGTCAGCCCCAGGTAAGCGCAATTTAATTTAACCAGTCATGATAAACCAAGCATTCAGCGGAAAATCCGTTTTGATCACAGGCGGGATGGGCTTCATTGGCTCCAATCTAGCGATTCGCCTGGCTCAAGCAGGCGCCAAAGTGACCGTGCTGGATGCGATGATGCCGGATTATGGTGGCAATGAATTTAATATCGCCCCAGTCAAAGACAGCATCACAGTTAACTTTTGCGATATTAGAGACGATTCGGCTGTCACATATCTTGTCAAAGACAAGGATTACGTTTTTCATTTGGCCGGACAAGTCTGCCACTTAATGAGTTTGTCTAATCCGTTTCCTGATATCGAAATCAATATCACTGGCACTGCTGTGGTGATGGAAGCATGTCGCAAACACAACCCCGATGCGATTGTTGTCTACACAGGTACACGTGGGCAATACGGCCCATCTGTTTCACTTCCCGTGAATGAAGAGGCGCCCACAAATCCGAAAGGGATTTACGAGATCTCCAATTTGACCGCAGAAAAAATCATTCGCGTGTACAACGACGTTCACGGAATACGATCAGTATTACTGCGATTAAGTAACATTTATGGACCGCGTTCGCAAATGAAGCATTCACGCTTTGGCGTATGCAATTGGTTTGTACGACTGGCAATGGACGACGCTCCTATTCAAGTTTTTGGTGATGGCAGCATCTTGCGTGATTTTTGTTACGTTGATGATTGTGTAGACGCAATTTTAAGAGCAGCAATCACAGAAGCGGCATTTGGCGAAATCTTCAACGTTGGCTCTGACATTCCAGTTAGCTTTTTGGAATTAGTGAAGACAATTGTCGATGTTGCTGGTCAGGGATCCTGGCAATACGCCGAATTCTCAGCCGAACGCAAAGCCCAAGAACCAGGCGACTTCTATTCAGATGTTAGCAAAATCGCCCGATTCACCGGCTGGAAGCCAACCACAGACCTGAAGACAGGTTTGTCAAAAACTCTCGATTTCTACAGAGCACATCGCGATCACTATTGGACTCCAGTTACTGCAACAACGCATGTGCCCACGACAAAACCTCAACCCGCAACTGCAAAACTTTAGAGCTAATTCCTTAAAAACCGCCGTCGCGAAAGTTGTCGGCGAACAGTTTTACATTATCCAAGACGACACCAATGTTTTCGCGACCCATCACTGAATCTCTGTGTGGATCGGAGATCTGTCCGTAACCTGTCTGCCTGAGGACTTCTTGAATGCACCAGGTACCATATTCCTGAATCGATTCAGCGTATTTGAGTTCATCGTCAGTGATACCGACGGCACAAAATAGTCCAAATCCTCCGGATGGAAGTTGATACCAACAATCAGGTGCTTCATCAGCGTACCAAATGAAGACATTGCGTAGTTTCGACTCTGTGTTCACCGCAATTGGCGCATTCAATCCTATCCTCACTCCCGGGCTGATTGTACCGGCGTGATTGAAGATATAGAAAGCCATACTTCTGAGAATTTGTGCGGGCCATTGCGCATCAACAGCTGTTTTGATGATCAGCTCGCAACCGAAAGCCGAGACTTCCTCAGGCTCTTTTTGTAACCACGGAGTCGATAAGCCAGCTGTCACATATGTCCAACAGGGGCGTAGCGGATCGGGTCCATAAGCCAAAACAGCCAAGTGATGTTCCTCTGAGTCCGGATCTCCAGGGTCACCAGTATCAGTGCTATTTAGTTTGTCTGACTTCGGTTTCTTTTCTACGATTTCCGATTTTGGAGGACTGTAATGAGAAGGCGTCACATAGGAGTACTCACCAAACAGTTGTTTGTATAGCTCGGCGCGGGCGTTCCATGAATTGATCAGCAGTCTTCTTTGCGCTAGAGCCGATTCACGTTCGGCCTCTTCGTCGAATTCGCTATCGCTTTTGTCAAAGTTTTCTTCGCCCAACTCCCTGCTCCACGAGAAATTTACTCAGTCCTCAAGCTTAAGCAATGCCATGAACGCTTCTTGCGGAATCTCAACCTTTCCGACAGACTTCATGCGCTTTTTGCCCTCTTTTTGCTTCTCTAAGAGTTTTCGTTTTCGGCTGATGTCGCCGCCATAACATTTGGAAAGAACATTCTTACGAACTGCAGATATAGTTTCTCGGGCCACTATCTTGCCACCAATTGCCGCTTGAATCGGTACTTCGAACATCTGCCGGGGAATCAATTTGCGCAATTTCTCAGTCAATTGGCGTCCGCATGACTGGGCTCGCTCATAATGAACAATGGCGGAGAGCGCATCGCAGGGCTCACCACCAATCAAGATATCTAGCTTGACCAGCCTCGATTCTCGATATTCATGGAAATGATAATCCAGACTTGCATATCCTTTTGACCGCGATTTAAGTTGATCAAAAAAGTCAGTGATGATTTCTGCAAGCGGCAATTCGTAATGGAGCATCACACGTCGAGTGTCCACGTACTTCATGTCGACGAAGACTCCGCGCCTACCCTGAGCCAATTCCATTAAAGGACCGACGAACTCATTGGGCACAAGAATACTTGCCGCAACGAAAGGCTCTTCGATTTTTTCACGATAAGTCGGCTCAGGTAACTTGGCAGGATTTTCAACCATCAAAATCGTACCATCAGTCTTGGTGACACGATAAACCACCGACGGTGCCGTTGTGATCAAATTGAGATTGTACTCGCGCTCCAATCTTTCTTGGATGATTTCCATGTGCAGCAAACCCAGGAAGCCGCAGCGGTAACCAAAACCCAAAGCGTCAGACGTTTCTGGTTCATAGAACAAAGACGCATCGTTCAGTTTCAACTTTTCCAGAGCGTCACGCAGTTCAGGATACTGCTCGTTGTTAACCGGATAAATACCTGCATAAACCATTGGTTTAGCCGGACGATAGCCAGGCAGAGCTTCGTCAGCTGGTCGGTCGTAATTCGTAATCGTATCGCCAACGAGTGTGGCGACATCTTTGATTGAAGCAGCGAGATAACCTACTTCACCGGGACCTAGTCGATCAACTTTTACTTGTTGCGGACGGAGAATACCGAGTTCAAGTACTTCAAAGGACTTCTGGTTGGCCATAAATTTGATTCGATCGCCAACTTTGATCTCTCCGTCTTTGACACGAAAGTAAACAATGATGCCCCGGTAACTCTCAAAGTAACTGTCGAAGATCAAGGCTCTGAGCGGTTTATCAATTGTGTTGGCCGGATGCGGCACATATTTCACAATCGCTTCAAGCACGTCCTCGATGCCGATGTTGTTCTTGGCACTGGCCAAGACAGCATTAGTGGCGTCCAAGCCGATTACTTCTTCAATTTCCTGACGGATCCGCTCCGGATCAGCACTGGGTAAATCAATTTTATTGATCACGGGAACGATTTCTAAATTGTTCTCAACTGCCAGGTGAACATTCGCTAGCGTTTGAGCTTCAACGCCTTGCGTGGCATCAACAACCAAAAGTGCGCCCTCACAGGCAGCCAAGCTGCGAGATACTTCATAGCCGAAGTCGACGTGGCCAGGCGTGTCAATCAAATTGAGGATGTAGACTTTGCCGTCCCGAGCTGGATATTCCATGCGCGCCGGTTGGGCCTTAATCGTGATGCCTCGCTCACGTTCAAGATCCATGGAGTCCAGCACCTGTTCTTGCATCAGACGCTTAGCAATAGTTGCGGTATTTTCCAGCAACCGGTCAGCAAGCGTCGATTTGCCGTGGTCTATATGGGCAATTATAGAAAAATTGCGGATCAGAGTTACGTCAATGGTCACAGCGGAATGAACTGTCTCTTATCAATGGGAAAACCAGCTGTTCGCGACGATAGCTCGTTCCGGTATCCGAGGATAGCCTGGTCACTCGTGGGGTCTAGGCTGCGTAGCTGCCCGACTCCGCAAGCTGCTCGGACTATATTAGCAGGACAAGCGTGTAGATCGCCGAAGAGAAAGTTGGGAAACGTAACGATACTCATACTTGCACGAAAGGCAGGTAGCGACTGAAGTACATGCACTCAGCCCGGCAAATGCTGATTGGGCGGCACAAACGGCATGTTAAAATTGGCTGCCAGCCTGGTTCGGACCACTGCTGCCCGCAAAGGATTTTTCATGACACACCCCTTTTTAAAAGCGCTCAAAGAGCGACCACTCCTGGTTGATGGCGCCACGGGCACTCTCTTGTACTCAAGAGGCGCGTCCACTGAGGCAAGCTTCGAACACCTTAACCTGACTAGGCAAGACCTGGTTCAGCAAGCTCACATTGATTACATAAACGCCGGCGCTGATGTCATAGAAACTAATTCCTTTTCAGGTAACAGATTGCGACTGGCTAATTTTGGACTTGAAGAACAAGTCTGGAAGCTCAACGTCTGGTCGGCCAAAGTAGCAAGGAACGCCCGTGAAGTAGCCGGTCAACCTGTTTTCGTGGCTGGATCTGTTGGCCCGACAGGAAAGTTGTTGAGTCCTTTAGGCGATACATCAGAAGAAGAAATCGCCAATGCCTATCAGGAACAGATGGAAGCACTGCTGGCTGGTGGGGTTGACCTCTTTATGATTGAGACGATGTCTTCTCTTGAAGAAACGGCGATCGCAGTGCGCATGGCCAGAAAAATTTCGAAACTACCTGTGGTGGCGCAGCTGAGCTTCTCGGTTGAAGGTCATACCTTTCTTGGTGTCACTCCAGAAGACGCCGTTCGTTTATTACTAGAATTAGGAGACGACTTACCGGATGTGCTTGGTATCAATTGCGGTGCTGGTCCGGGTCCAGTTTTCGACAGCTTGATACGATTGTCGGCTGCAGTGCGAGCCAAAGGATATACCGAAGATCAAGTCTCTTTCTCATGCTTGCCTAACGCCGGTCAACCAAGTTTGAGCGGTGGTCGTTATACCTTTATGAGTAGTCCAAGTTACTGCGCCTCCTACGTAGAACCAATGGTACGGAGCGGAGCACGTTTGATTGGTGGATGTTGCGGAACAACGCCAGAGCACATAAAGGCGATGCGAGTCGCTCTCGACCGCTATATCGAGTCAGCAAAACAATCCGCCTCTTCCACATTGACCGACCTGCCAGCGGTCGAGGTACCTCCGGCAGTATCAATCATTGCAAAATCAAACAAAAACGATTCTGCGAAATCCTCATCTAATAAAGATGGCAATGAAGCGAAAGAAAAAGGCACTTTGCCTCAGTTGGCTGCACGATTGAAAGAGGCTAAAGAACAAAATAACGGTGACTTTTACATCAGTGTTGAGTTGGATCCGCCAAAAGGTGCGGTGATAAAGAAACTATTGCAAGCAGCTCAGCTTATCTATGAGGCGGGCGCCGATGCCATCAACGTTGGCGACAGCCCCATGGCTCGCGTGCGCATGTCATCTCTGGCTACGTGTCAGCTAATCAGTCAGAAAGTTGGGATCGACACGATTATCCATTTCACCACTCGAGATCGAAACTTGATGGGTATACAAGCTGATTTGCTAGGCTGTCAGGCGCTAGGGATCAAGAACGTGATCGCTTTGACGGGAGATCCACCGGCGCTGGGAAATTATGTCCACGCTACTGCGGTCTATGACGTCGATTCAGTGGGATTGATTAAAATCATTTCCCAGTTGAATCAAGGTCAAGACATAGCGGGCAACTCAATTGGCTCACCAACCACCCTTTCAATTGCCTGCGCGCTCAATCCCACCAACGAAAATCGCCAGCAAGAGTTGGAGCGAATAAAGAAAAAGATTGATGCAGGCGCACACTTCATCATGACTCAACCAATTTATCAAATCACCGATCTAACTGATTTTCTAGACGAGTTCGGGCCCCTGCCAATTCCAATTCTTGTTGGGATCATGCCCTTGCACAGCTTCAAACACGCGGAGTATCTGCACAACGAAGTGCCAGGAATTAGCATTCCTCAGAACATTCGCGATGCCATGGAAAAGGCTGGCGATGAGGGTTCCCTCGTCGGGCTGGAACTAGCAGAAGAATTACTCGATGACGTGAAGTCAATTTGCCAAGGCACTTATCTTGTTCCATCGTTCGGCCGATACGAGGAGATGGCGACATTAGTTCGTCGTTTAAAAGCCAAATCGAAATTCAAAAGCGCCGCGCCGGCTTGAGGCCGGCGCGTTCTCTCCGCTTTTTTGCTCAGTCCAGCTGAGCTAATCAAATTAATAAGCTCTCCGTCGCCTTCAGTGCCTTCGGCTCCTCCGCGCAAAGCCGTTCGCTGAGCACGTCATGCCGTGCTTCACTCACTACACTTTCGCCACCGAATTTCTTACCAACTACCGTTGAACATGCTTGTCTTTCGGTTAACGGTTGCGTCGCCAATGTGTTGAGCACGAATAGCACTCACGTGCTGGTCTAACGTTTCGGCTAAATAAGCTCGATTGGTTTTCCGCAAGAGATGCGCATATTGCTCTTCTATATCGGCAACACGCGGGTGCATGCGTCCATAAGCTTTTTCACGAATAGCAAGCGCTCTTTTGAACAACGGTTCTGCCAGTGCGAACCTCTCTTGGACGAGATAAAGACGAGCGAGATTCTTTAGTTCGGTTGAAACGCTCGGATGATCGGAACCGCATGCCGCCTCCCGGATTTTTAGGGCATCGACCAAAACAGGCTCCATTTGAGGATACATGCGCAACCGGCAATATAAGTCAGCTAAGCGGGTAAGAAGATCGGCAACTGATGTGTGATCGGCACCAACCATTTCTTTCAGCAGTTCGAGTTCAAGTTCAGTTTCTTTGATAGCGTCATCAAGCCCTTTGATATTGTTGAAGGCTGGGCGAACTCGGTCGCCTGCTTGTTCAGGTATGGCACCAAATCTGGTACCGGAAATTGTTGGTTCAGACTTAGGTTTAACCTGACTTGCTTGAGACGTCCTCACGGTACGGTCAGGAGGTTTAGCCACAGGAACATCCTGTTTGCCCGTTCTCAAGCCGCCTAGGCGTTCTAAAGTCTGCTTGGTTGTGTCGATGTCGTTGTGATGAAAGCCAACAAGTTTTTCTTGGATTTCGAGTGCTCGCTTCAACAAACGTTCGGCATCGTCAAATCGACTGGCCTGCAAATACAACTCTGCCAGTTTGGAGGCCGTTATAGCCACCTCAGCCGAAGATTCGCCCAACGCCTGCTCTTGAATTTTCAAAAACTTTTCCAGGTCAGGAATTGTGTCGCATTTCATAGTCTGCACCGTATATCCATGTCACCGAATCTAAGCGTGACAGTTCAGTGTTCCTAGAAGAACACTAGTCGCCAAAGCCTTTTCGAGATCACTAAAATCTCGACCTATACAGCCCTTGCGAAGAACTGGTTTTCGGACAGTACATGAGCTAATTTCCCGCGTCAGTTGGAAATTAAGGCTCCTGGTAATGGACTGCACTTTTCTTTCACTGTGCACAAGCGAAATCGCTGGGTGCACTTTCTTATTCTCACTCGTTTAGCGCGAATGGGGTACTGGTTTTTCTATATAACTTTGTATGGGAAAGGTATACTTTCCTGAAACTTATTTCTGTCAGCATCACTTTACTCAATTTCCAAAGCAGCAATGAGTAACCATTTTGGCCCGCACCTGAAGCGACAAGACGACGAAATTTCTGCCCGCTCATATCTGATAGCGATATCGGGGTCCAATATATGGGGACGACGAGCTTTCCGCCTTCTTATATTTCACAGCGATAAATCAAGGGGAGCGACTGGAAGCGTCGGTTGGATTGAATCAGTTACGGATTCTGCGCAATTCTGGCAGTTTCGGACATGTGTTTTATTTGCTGCAAACGCAACTTCATGTCTTTGTGCGCAGCCATTTGCCCGATTTCCTTAGCGAAAGGAATCTTGCAGCCGCTTTCCAACTCAGAGCTAAGCTCTAAAATCACAGAATCTGAGCCACCCGACAAAATGACATAGCTTCCAGAACCTGAAACGAACTTGTCGGATTTGACCATCTTATAGTCTATGCGTTGATAAGGAACTTCTTTTTCTACCCACATACAATGCACACTGCCTAACACCGGTACTCCCTCGAGCTGTTCGTCGACAAGAGCGCTGGTGCCATCATAGGAAATCAACTTGCGATGATGTAGATTCGATGTGCGATAACCTTGAATCGCCGCAAAAACAGCCTGAGGTGTAGCCTCAATCTTCAGAGTCTCGGTAACCACTTTACTTTTGGCCATTGCAGGCGAAGCAAGAGCAAGCACCACTAGGGCAGAGAGAGCTGGTTTTAAAGCAATTACTTTGAACATCTTAAAAGCTCACGGAAGCAGACCCTGGCTTCTAGCCAAGGTTGTGGGATTAACGGCAAAAAATTCCGCAGAATCAGAAGCGCCCTGGGCACGCTCTTGAATCTCGTCTAATTCCATTGTGCCCCCAGCAGCAGTGTTTATATCGCAATTTCGAGAATTTTCTTTTAAATTCGAGGCAAGTTTCAACCTGGCTTGCATGCTACATTTGCGCCTGGAAATTCGGAGCGCTCAGATGAAAATAGATGCAAAGAGTCTTGACGAGATGGTCGACAAATTCATCGTCCCCTGGGATAAAAAGACTTCGCTGAAGAAAGACTTTGTGACCGCGTTTAAGCTTCAAAACGTTAGCAAAGATGAGCTCAGAGACGCACTCGAAATGGGAAAAGTATTGCTTGCCAAAGAACAAGACAAGTTGTACGCGCAACGGTCGCACGCCCTTCTTGTGATTATCCAGGCGATGGACGCAGCTGGCAAAGATAGCACCATCAAACATGTGATGAGTGGCGTCAATCCTCAAGGGTGTCAGGTGCACAGCTTTAAGGCACCGTCCAGTGAAGAGCTAGATCACGACTATCTCTGGCGCTGTGCCAAGGTCGCACCTGAGCGGGGCTTTATCGGCATATTCAATCGTTCCTACTACGAAGAGGTGCTGGTCACAAAAGTGCATCCCGAGCTTCTAGTGAAGCAAAATCTCCCACCTGACTTGAGAGATAACGAGATCTACAAACGTCGCTATGAAGAGATCAATTCGTACGAGAAATATTTAGTCAATAATGGCATTTCAGTTTTAAAATTTTTCCTGAACGTTTCGAAAGAAGAGCAGAGAAAGCGGTTCTTGGAGCGAATCGACTTGCAAGTGAAGAACTGGAAATTCTCGGCCCAAGATGCATTCGAACGCCAGCGCTGGAATGACTACCAGGATGCGTACGAGCAATGTCTTAGCAATACCAGCACGAAATTTGCACCCTGGTACGTCGTGCCTGCAGACTACAAGCCATTGACGAGACTCTTCGTCGCCCACGTCATCTATCGGGCAATGAAGGACATGAAGTTGAAGTATCCAGCTGTAACACCCGAAGGCAAAAAACAGTTGTTAGAAGCGAAAGCACTCCTAGAGAAATGACACTATTTTCCAGCCGAATTTAGGCGCCAAAATTTCCACATAATATGGAATCTAGTCAAAAGCGCATATATAGATAGAAAATAGCGATCGCCAAAAGCCTGACAGGCTCAGCTATACACTGATTCGTGTATTTGGAAACCAGCATGAATATATGTGCTGTTGTATACCACGCACAGACGCTAGTCCGGTACATTGAAATTAGTTCGGTTCTTATGTGGAAGGTAGTATCCCTTTTTAGACCGGTTTTTCAACCAGCCAGACTTTGCTTGCGTTCAGCTTGAAAGCAGAACGGGACAAGGATCTGGTCTGTTGCTAGACCAAGGATAGTTGGCGCCAGATGTTCAAAGTACGTTTGCTGCGATTGTTCCGCAAGCTCTGGAATTCAGATTCCGCACATGCCGCACCAGAACCGGTCCAAGATCTTCAATCGCGGCTCCAACACTTGAACGACCTCTATCCAAATGACGAACTTGGTCCCGATTCGGCTCATGTTACATTGCACGAATTGCGCGACATCGAAACAAACAACGTACCAGAATTGCTACCAACTGAAGGCAATCTCGGCAACACGAGCAAGGGTCTAAACCACTGGTGTCTGAACCAGCAGCAGCGAAAAAACAACGCCTCTGCAAGCGATAATCGCTCGGCCAAAAGACACACATTTGAAATTGATCCAAGAGTTCCAGCTCTTGAAACAAGCGAACCAGCCTCGAGTCGGACCGCTGGTAGGTTTGGGCATAGCAGCAAGCTGCTCGGCTTATCCGAGGATAGCCTAGGCAGCAAGCTGCTCGGCTTATCCGAGGATAGCCTAGGCAGCAAGCTGCTCGGCTTATCCATCTCAGATGCGGCTCTTCGAGAAGTGACTAGGCTAGAGTTCATTAACAGAGGTAAAATTTCGCGGTCGCTGGCAGGCTTCAACGATGAACGGCAAGCTAGTGATACTTTACTGGCAGATAAGTGGGATTGTGCTGAGTACAACTCGCTCTTTAGCCTTCCGGATGAATCTCGTTACGGAACAACGACAGAATACGAGGAAGATTACGAAGAGGATTTGTTGCCTTATTTTACAGAGACTTTGCTGATGCAAGAGGAAGAGCTGGTTGGCGTCGCAAAGGAAGAGCCGAGAGTCGAAGCAAAACCGATCAAAATTATAGAAGCCAAACAACCAACTTTCGCGACAGAAAGTTCTACTGCTTTGCAGCCTTACAAGAACTTTTCAGAAAATGCCCTTAAGCTAATCGCTCAAAAACCAGAGACACCCGCACCCACTCTCAAGTGGTTGGCGTCACACACGAATCCCCACATTAGAGCCGCAGTGGCAAAAAATCCGAGCACCCCCAGTGATACCATTACTGTGCTTGCTAAGGACCATGAAGCAGGAATTCGCCATTCCATCGCGGAGAATCCTCTTAGCTCCATGGAAGCGCTCAATCTTTTGGTCAAGGATCGCAACCCGCTGATTGCCTGGCGTGCGCAAAACACTGTCAACCAGATCAAAGACCTGCAAAAGGCTACTGCAACAGCCAAGGAAAGAGCACTGATGGAAGCACAAAAAGAACCTGCTCAACCAGTCGCCAGAGACATTGCCACCACTGAAGAAACGATCGCCTTTTTACAAGTAATTGCTCGCAAAACCAACACACCGGTCAGAAGACTGGACGATTTAGCCAGACATGCCGACCCAAGAATTCGTGCAGCTGTTGCAGAAAATGCAAATGCTCCCGCCGAAATCCTCTGGATTCTTGCAAAAGACTCTGATTCGAATGTAAAAACAAAAGTGACTGACAATTACAATTGCCCAATTGAAATCCTCGAGTCAATGAAAGAAGACGAGGACGCTTATGTGGCTTATCAGGCGCACAGCGTTCTCAATCGCATCCTCGGTGCCACTTTTGGCGACAACCATCTTCGCTCTGCAACCTGGCCATAGAGGCGACTTCAGATTCAGTCTCGAAATTTCCGCAGGACCAGGGGGCATACCTGGAACTTCTCAAATCACCTATCTCAGGTAACGCTGTATTACATCAGCGTTTCGGGAGATTCTGGTTGCCGAAAAGCTTTGCTAGACAAACATTTGCAGAGACACCAAAGTCTGCGTTTTTTGCTTAACATTCATTTTGGCATTTTTTGAAAAAAAAAAGAAAGGGTACCCTACTCGCTTAATCATCAGCGAGAGTTGCCACTGGAGTGCGCGAAATGTTGAAATACTTTGCTTCGGGATGCGGCACTACAATTGCGGAAGTGCTTTGTTCTGGAACAAGCATGAATTCTTCGGAGAGTGCCATTCCGATGCGCTCTGGCTTGAGAAGTTCAAAAAGTAGTTTTTGGTCTTCTAGATTGGGGCAAGCTGGATAACCGAAACTGTATCTTGTACCTCGATAGCCTTGCTGAAACATTTTCTGTCGCTCGGCAGCATCGTATTGGGCCAGTCCAAGTTCCGCTCTAATTCGCTTGTGGATGATTTCAGCCAGACCTTCGGCCGATTCCACTGAAAGTCCATGGAAATAGAGATATTCAGTGTATTTTCCAGCTTTGAAGAGTTCTTGCGCATGTTCGCTCGCCACATCACCCATGGTGACGACTTGGATTGGTAGGACGTCAAAGCGATCTTCGTCTACCGAGCTAAAGAAATCTGATATACACAAGAATCTACTGTGGTCCTGGCGAGGAAAACGGAATCGCAGCCACTCGCTCTTTTTATCTTCGTGATACACAATGAGGTCATCGCCCGAAGATTGACAGGGGAAATAGCCGTACACGGCCTTCGGAGTAAGCAACTGCTCGTTGATACATTTCTCTTTCAGCTCGTGCAGGGCCGGCAATACTTTCTCAGCCACCATCGCCTTATACTCAGCCTCGGGCATAGTTCCTTGCCTAACTCGGAATTGTCCTCGAATCAAAACATTCTCGTTGACGTGCTCAAAGACTTCCCTTAATGGAACATCCTCAACTATCTTCGAACCAAGGAATGGAGGAATCGGAATTTCTACACCACGGGCCACATCTGAACGTTGGGCTTTCTTGCGCCCGTTCTCAGGAGTTTGAGCGCCGTTGTCACCACTATCACCATCGTTAGTGGCGGACGGTCGAGGACGCTCAACTTTGGCGGGAACGGCTTTGTCAGCTGGGGCTGACATAAATGGCGTCAAGTCACGCTTCTTGGCGATTGCTTCCATGATTTTCAAGTCATCGAACGCGTCGCCTGCGTAGAACAAAGTGCCATTATAAACACGGCGGCAGTCTTCTTCCACATACCGTCTCGTCAGCGCAGCGCCGCCGAGAATTACAGGGATGCCAATCTCTCTTTGATTGAGGATATCCAAATTCTCTTTCATGATCACGGTTGACTTGACGAGCAATCCACTCATACCAATGCAATCAGCCTTATGTTCAACCGCCGCGGAAATTATGTTTTCAATTGGTTGCTTGATGCCGAGGTTGACGACGCGATAGCCATTGTTAGTCAAAATAATGTCGACGAGATTTTTTCCGATGTCGTGGACGTCGCCTTTCACAGTGGCCAGCACCATGGTCGCTAACGTCGAACCTTCAACACGATCCATGAACTGTTCCAGATAGGCCACAGCTGCCTTCATCGTTTCAGCTGACTGCAAAACAAATGGTAATTGCATTTTTCCCGAGCCAAACAATTCACCGACCACCTTCATACCATCCAGCAATATGTCGTTGATGATCGCCAATGGAGTGTGTTTTTCAAGAGCAATCTTCAGATCTTTTTCCAGATTGACACGATTGCCATCGATAATTCTTTGTTTCAAAACTTCTTCGATTTCTTTAGGTCCAGTATCGACTTCTGCAACGGCAGCTTTTCCACCTTTTTCCTTGTAAAAATCAAGCAATCTAAAGAGCGGATCGTAATCATCAGTGCGCTCGTCAAAAATTAGCTTACGATGATACTCGCGCTCTTCTTCGTTGATTTTGTAGAGTGGCAGAATCTTCTGGGCATTGACTATTGCCATATCGAGCCCGTACTCAACGGCATAATGCAAGAAGACCGAATTGAGAATCTGTCTGATGTGTGGATCGAAGCCGAACGAAATATTGCTCACGCCCAAAATCGTATGAACGCCTGGAAGATTTTCCTTAATCAGCTTAATGCCTTTGAGCGTCTCCAAGCCTAGTTTCCGGTCGTCTTCATTGCCTGTGGAAAGAGTAAAGGTGAGCGCATCAAAAATAATGTCGTAAGGTGCAATGCCTGCAGCGGTGGCCAGATCGTAAATACGTCTGGCTATTTCTAGTTTCTTTTCAGCGGGGCGAGCCATGCCGGCTTCGTCAATGGTGAGAGCGACTGCAGCGGCACCGAACCTGGTGATCAACTCGACCTTGCGCAACATTTTCTCTTCGCCATCTTCCAAATTGATCGAATTGACGATCGGTTTACCGGCGACAAGTTGGAGCGAGCTTTCCAGCACATTGAATTCAGTTGTGTCGATGACCAGCGGTATTTGCATTTCCGTATTCAGCCGCTTGATCAAAATATTCATGTCACGGACTTCGTCTCGACCGACATAAGCTGTGCAAACATCGAGAACGTGCGCCCCTTCTTTTTCTTGGTCGCGAGCCATGGCCACCATGGAGTCCCAATCTTCCTTTTGCAACAGCTGCTTAAATTTGCGGCTGCCATTCGTGTTCGTCCGCTCTCCAACAATTAAAGGAGCGGGATCGATGTGCATCGCAACTGAGGTATAAATACTCGAAACAGAAGGTGTAAATTCAATTTCGCGCACTTTCGGGACGAGCTTACCAACAACTTCACAGACGCGTGCCAAATGCTCAGGAGTGGTGCCGCAGCAGCCACCAATGATATTGACGCCTAAGTCGCGAGCGAAATGATTAAGCGAGTCCGCCAACTCTTGCGGTGTGAGCTTGTAGACCGTCTCACCATTGACGTTTTCGGGTAGGCCTGCATTCGGCAACACAGAAACATATTTGGGGCTATTTCGGCAAAGATAACCAACTGGATCGATCATCTCCCGTGGACCGGTGGCACAATTCAAACCGATCACATCGATTGGAAATGCATTCAAGGTGGTCAAGGCGCACGAGATGTCTGAGCCGACAAGCATCGTGCCTAAAGGTGGTGCTTCAATTGTTACTTGAGCAATGATCGGCAGACGACGTCCAATTTTTTTACAATAATCGAGAATAGCTACAATTGCCGCTTTTGCTTGCAATAAATCCTGCCCGGTTTCAAACTGCAGAACGTCGACGCCGCCATCTACAAGCCCGGCCACCTGCACATAGTAAGCATCTTTCATCTCGGCAAAAGAGATGTGTCCCAAGGAAGGTAGTTTTGTCGTTGGACCAATCGACCCTGAAACGAAGCGAGGTTGCCCAGATTGCGAATAACTGCGCGCCACTTCCTTGGCTATTTCGGCCGCTTTTTTATTCAGCTCATAGGCTCGGTCGGCCAGTCCAAATTCCGCTAAAACTATCGGAGATCCGCCAAAAGAGTCCGTTTCGACAACATCGCAACCGACTTTTAAAAAGGATGCGTGAATTTCTTGCAGTACCTCAGGATGGCTTTCGACGAGTATTTCGGGGCAATTTTCGTAACCGAGATAATCATCGATAGACAAATCGTACTTGTGTATCGATGTGCCCATAGCCCCATCGAATATGAGGACCTTTTCCTTAAGCGCTTCCAGAAAATCCATCGAAGGCTACTCTCGTGCCACCTGTAACGACACAGTTATAGCTTAAACAGCTTGTCGAAATCAAAGCAACGTTAAGCGGCTGCGGGTTTGCACGGCTTCCATGGAATGGCACAGAGACCATTTTGGCAAAGGTCAGCAGTGCGCTTGTGATCACGATGACTGGGCTGTGCCGGTAGTTGAGACTGAACTGGCTGTGTCACGGCATCAACTTTACAGAGCTCGCTTGTTTTTCGCCCGTTCATCGTCCTTTCTCCCAGTGATCATATGTGAATAACGAATAGGGGGAAGAATTTAGAGGGGCTCAAATTGATTTAATGAAGGTTTTTTTCAACTGGAGCATAACCGGCTTCGCGCACGAGCTTTTGGGCCTCAGCGCTGAGGCAATAGTCGACGAATTTTTGCACAGAGGGTTTAGGGTCTTCGTCCATAAACATTATTAGCGGACGACTGAGCGGATAGTCGGTCACCGTAGACAACTCTGTTGGTTTAACCGATTCCGATTTTCCGGAAAGCTTTAAGCCAAGCACCTTTACTTTGTTTCCGGCGCTCGACGCGCTGCCCATTCCTATATAACCAATCGCACCCTTGTCTTTACTGATGGACAGGAGAAGGTCATCACCAGAAAGAACAATCTTGGCGCTTCTTGCATAGTTGACGTTTTGCAAAAGGTGTTCTTTGAAAAATTTGTAGGTTCCAGAATTTTCTTCTCGCGAAAAAACATTGATTGGCAACTTCGTGCCACCTACTTGATTCCAAGTTTTAATCGAACCAGCAAAAATACCTTTCAATTGTTCCAAAGTTAGCGATTGAACAGGATTAACTGGATTGACAATGATCGCGACCGAGTCACGTGCCACTGTTACTTTTTTCAACTTGATTGACTTATCGTGCAGTTTTAGAATCTCAGAAGAGGTTAAATCTCGAGAAGCTGCAGCCAAGTCGGTCGTGCGATTAATCAGAGCATCGATGCCACCACCGGAGTCGCCGGAATTGACTGAAATGGGCACGTTGGGCTCATGTTGCATGAAATTGGTGGCCCATGACCGGACCAGCGAAGTCATCGTATCGGAGCCTTCAATCGAGACTAATGCCGTTAATTCGCGGGCATCCTTCCTCTTTTCTTCGGAGCAGGCGCCAAGCGACAGAGATACCAAAACGGTTAGAAGAACAATCACGACACGCACTGGATTTTCAGCCTCGTCTCAAAATTATTGTCGCCCGCTAGAGGCGGAACTCATGATACATCAGGTTCCCAAAAGGACAATCGCCTAGTTGAGCGACTTGCTGCGTTATTGAAACAATCTCAGTTGATTCAGACTTTTTATTCATACAGATCCTGTTTCAAACAGATAGAACACTCTCAATGCCACTATATCTAGTGCATTGACTATTGCAAAGAAAAGGCCCGCTTTCACGGGCCCAGCCTAATTAAGATGCCGAGTTTTTTATTCCTCGAATCCGTCGTCTTCGTCTTCTTCTTCAGCTTCCTCTGCGATCATTTCGCAGGCGGCAAGAAAGAATTGGCTGGTGATTGTCGCTGCGGTGTCAGGTGAAACACCTACTGCGGTCAGACTTTTAATCCAATGTACTACTTCATCCAGAACTGAAGTGTCAACAATTGCTTGTGTTTGAGGCATATCATTTATCCTGAGCGGTAAGCTATCGACTAGATCCTATCCCGCTTCTGGTGCCGGTTACAAGTGATAAAGGCACTTCGTAAAAAATCCCATACATGACGCCAAGCACGGCCACTTTTCACGTTGACATGCGTATATATCCGCACATCGCCTATCTTCGGAGATGCGCGGCCTATTCCATTAAGTACAGCGAGCCAATTCAAACCACTTGTTTTGTTGCTTCATAAGCTTTGAACATCGCTTGTGTACCCTGCCTGTAGCCCTCCTCCCCACCCAGTTCACCGGCTTGCTTAAAGAGCTCTTGAGCCAACGCAGTGCCGGGAAGATGGCAATCTTGAACATTTTCTTGAATCAGGCGTAAATCCTTGAGCATGTGTTCAACGGTAAAACCGGGTTTGAAGTCACCTTTTAAAATTCTGGCGCCCAGATTCGATAACGCCCAGGAAGCGCCAGCACCGCTGCCAAGAGATTCTACAATCAAGTTTTTGTCGACCTGCAATTGATCGGCCAGAGATAACGTTTCGCTCACAGCTATCATATTAATAGCGCAGAGGACTTGGTTGCACAGCTTTAAGGCTTGCCCGCTGCCTGCCTCGCCACAATAAACGATGTTTTTTCCAATTGCCTCGAACAAAGGTCGCACTTCGTCATAAGTTGACTTGTCTCCACCCACCAGGATGGTCAAAGTGCCTAGCCGGGCGCCAATATCGCCGCCCGTTACAGGAGCATCAAGAAATCGAAGTCCAGCCTCACTTAGCTCAAAATTCAAGCGAACCGCTGCTGCTTTCCCGATGGTTGTCATGTCGATAACGACGGCGTTCTTGCCTGCCTGTTTCTTGACTGAACCGAGCAGAACCTGTTCAACATCTGGCACATCGCCCAAGCAGGAGAAGATGTAATCAGCGTCACGCACAGCTTCCTCAAGCGATTCAGTGACTTGGACACCATTTCGCTTCACTTCTTCAACCCCGGCCCGAGCCTGAGTCCGGTTCCAGGCAACGACGGGATAGCCGGCCTTAGCAAAATTGAGCGTCATTGCAGACCCCATGATGCCGAGCCCCAAATAGGCTATCTTGGCTAGCGGCCGTTTATTCGTCATAACGCCTCCGAAACAAGTCAGTACTTTATTTGTGCCAGCACTTTGATAGGTCTCTCGACCCGCACAGCACTTAGATTATCGGACAATGGCGCGGACTGCGCCTTTTAGTAAAAGTAAGCGGGACAGAAAACTTTATATGGCAGCAGCAATCACGGTTTAACTTGCATTTCGAGAAAAAGTTGGGTATACATCTCTGAAGAGGTCTTGACATTGGACTTGCCAGCCCTGCGATCCATAACCAGCATTTTTCTCGTATGTGCATGCGTGCTTTTAGGCTGCAAAAATGCAGGGGCCGCAGAGCGCAAAGCCGTGGTTCGTGTGACCACAGGTTCTGTGCAAATTGACAATTGGCAGCACCATTTGGTGGAGGGTAATCCCAACTTGGGGCACTGGCATTGGAATCCAATTTACGCGAATGTGCAGGGTCTGAAAACGGTTCGAGCCAACGCCGGTCCTGATAAATTTAGACACCGCCATGGTCCTGCTCCGCTGCATCCGAACGTAACCGTGCAACGGATCACACCTCGCGAACAGTCTGTCTATACCAGACCGAATCATATTCCCTTCAATACAACGCCCAAGCCTGATACAAAAGTCGCTGCGGTGCTGCGCGCGCCTGATGTCAGCGCCAACTTAAGTCATCGAGACGTAAGTGCTTCTCTGCGAAACAATCAAGTCAATGGCTCTCTCGCACAGAGAGATGTTAGTGCCACGCTGAGCCAGAATAAAACGAATGCCCGCCTGGCTGATAGAAACGTATCAGGCGAGATGCTGCCTGCTGCACCACAGCCACCTGCACCACCCAGAGTGGCTACATACGGACAGAGTTATGGTGGAGGCGACGACTTTGCTAGTTTGAGTCGTGGCAGCAGCAATCGCAGCGAGAAGAGCTCGGTGTATGGCAGAATCGCCATGCCCAAGAAAAGCAAGATCAAAAAATCCAGCTTAAATTATTAGGGCGCGAACGAAGCGAAAAACCAAACTGAAATTAAACTTTCGACAAGACGGCGACTTTAGCTAAAGCTGTTTCGATATCTTTGATCAAATCATCTTGATCCTCGATACCTACAGACAAGCGTACCAACCCATCAACTATGCCGCGCGCTTCTCGAATCTCTTTGGGAATGGATGCGTGTGTCATCGTGGCAGGATGTCCGATTAACGACTCAACACCGCCAAGGCTTTCGGCAAGTGAAAACAGTTTGGTGCCATCAAGAAATACTTTAGCGTTTTGCAATCCGCCCTTCACCACTACTGATACCATGCCGCCAAAACCTCTCATTTGCTTTTTGGCAAGCTCATGTTGGGGATGGGAAGCTAAGCCCGGATAAATGACCTTCTCAATCGCGGGATGTTTTTCTAGGAACTTGGCAATCGCCATTGCGTTGCTTTCGTGTGCTTTCATGCGCACAGCCAGGGTCTTCAGTCCGCGCAGAACGAGCCAACTGTCAAACGGTCCGGGCACGGCGCCTACTGCATTTTGATGGAACTTGAGAGTTTCGTAGTACTGATCATTGTTTGTAATCGCCGCACCACCTACTACATCACTATGCCCGCCAAGGTACTTAGTCGTGCTATGGACGACTATGTCAGCGCCCAAATTGAGTGGGTTTTGCAAGTACGGACTGGCAAATGTATTGTCCACGACTGTAATAATGCCAGCACCGTTTTTGGTGGCTTTAACCGTTTTGACCAGGGCGGCGATATCAATCAGTTGAAGCATGGGATTTGTAGGCGTTTCTAACCAAAGCATCTTAGTGTTCGGTTTTACTGCGGCTTCAACCGTTTTCAGATTCCGGCCATCGACAAAGTCGAAAGTAATGCCAAAGCGGGTAAACACTTTATCGAATAAACGATAGGTGCCACCATAAACGTCATCGCAAACTACAACATGGTCACCAGCTGAAAGTAGAGTCATCACGGTTGTGGTGGCAGCCGATCCCGAGCCAAAACAAAGCCCATACTTGCCGTCTTCCAATGAGGCTAAACATTCTTCCAAGGCGGAGCGAGTCGGATTTTGAGTGCGTGCGTACTCGAATCCTTTGTGTTTCCCCAATTCATCCTGCACGTAAGTGGAGGTCTGAAATATAGGGGTGATAATTGCGCCGGTGCTTGGGTCGGGTTGTTGCCCGACGTGGATCGCCTTCGTTGAAAACTTCATGTCTACGCTCCCAGTTTTGCCTTTTCAGCCTTTGGTTTTCGCTCTTCTTTGGTCGACAAGACCTGATCACTCGAACTAATTTTTTCTCGCAAATGAGACATGATGTCGAACTTTGTCAGAACGCCACAGGCCTTATTTTCTTTCGTAATCACGACCATAGCGTTGCCTAATCGGAACGACTTGTAAATTTGATCGATTTCGGCATTGATATCAAACTGCGGAAAAGGTCTTCCCATCACCGATCCAACTGTCGTTTTGGAGGGATCCTTTCGTTCGTAGACAACTTGCATGGCGATCACATCGTTGATGTGGCCGACATTGTGTCCATCTTCAGTGACAACGGGCAACTGATCTATGCCATGTAGTTCCATGGCGTTAATGGTTGCTTGAATCGTGTCTTCAGGATGAACCACGATCAGCGGCGATATCTTTCCGCGCCCCTTCTTCCTATCCAACAGGTCTGCAGCCAGATAGCTGTACTCAGGCGCCGGCATGAAACCGTTATCCCGCATCCATTCGTCCGAATACATTTTGCTCAAGTAACCTCTGCCACCATCTGGCAAAAGAACTACCACGACATCGTTCTCGCTAAGATCCTGCGAAATTTTCAAAGCTGCAACAACCGCTGTTCCACAAGATCCGCCACAGAGCAGACCTTCTTCGCGAGCCAGTCTTCGCCCCATTGTGAAAGAATCTTTGTCACTGACTCGAACAAACTCATCGATCAATTTCAGCTCAGCATTGCGCGGAATAAAGTCTTCTCCAATGCCTTCAACCTTATAAGAAGCTGCCAGGTCACCGGAATAAATCGAGCCTTCAGGATCAACGCCAATGATTCGGATCTTAGGATTTTTTTCTCTCAAGAATCTAGCAGTACCGGATATGGTGCCACCAGTACCCATGGTAGCGACGAAGTGAGTGATTTTACCGTCTGTTTGATCCCAAATTTCAGGTCCAGTGGAAAGATAATGAGCCTCTGGATTATTTGGATTGGCGAATTGATTAGGCTGAAACGCTCCAGGAATTTCAGCCGTCAATTTGTTGGCTACTGAATAGTAACTCTCATGAGAACTAGCTGAAACGCTGGTCGGAACCACTACAACCTCGGCGCCGTAAGCGCGAAGCAGGTTTATTTTTTCTTGAGCGACCTTGTCGGGCACAACGAGGATGCAACGATAGCCTTTGACAGCCGCTATCTGCGCCAATCCGGTGCCTGTATTGCCGGAGGTTGGTTCGATGATCGTACCGCCCGGTTTTAGGAGCCCGTTCTTCTCGGCTTCCTCGATCATCCTGATAGACGGCCGATCTTTTACCGAGCCACCCGGGTTGAAAACTTCGACTTTGCCCAGAATCAAGGGCTTTAGACCTTTTGTGACTTTGTTCAACTTCACAAGAGGTGTGGAACCAACGGTTTCAAGAATGGTGTTGAAATACTTCACCAGAAGCGGACCTCCATTACAATATAGGAGCAAGCGACTAACAATTATACGGTGGAAGTGCGTGTAACATCCATCCGATCGCCCATCATTTGTGCGCATTAACCATAGACTAAAAGGTTCGAACAAATTCAATGACAGAAGATAAGCAAGTGTGGAAGCCAGAGGATTTGGCCACGTGGGATCAGCATGCCAAGCTGGGTGAACCGGGCGAGTATCCGTACACCCGTGGCATTTATGCCGACATGTATCGTTCACGCTTTTGGACGATGCGTCAGTATGCCGGCTTTGGCAACGCCAGGGAAACAAACAAACGCTTCCAGTATTTATTGCAAAATGGGCAAACCGGCTTGTCTACAGCCTTTGACTTGCCGACCCAAATGGGCTACGACAGCGATGACCCGATGGCACTTGGCGAAGTTGGCAGAACAGGCGTGGCCATAGACAGCCTCAAAGACATGGAGACGCTTTTTGACGGCATCGATCTGGGCAAAGTCTCTACATCAATGACCATCAATGCCACAAGTGCAATTCTGCTTGCCATGTATAGATCTGTGGGGATCAAGCAGGGCGTCGATGCAAAGCACTTACAAGGAACGATTCAGAACGACATTCTAAAAGAATACGAAGCACGCAATACCTACATCTTTCCGCCTGCAGGCTCGATGCGCCTGATCACCGACATCTTCGAATATTGTTCAACGGAGATGCCACGTTGGAACACGATATCGATCAGCGGTTATCACATCCGCGAAGCAGGTGCGACTGCCGTTCAAGAGCTTGCCTTCACATTCGCCAACGCCATTGAGTATGTGCGTGCGGCCATTTCGCGCGGGCTTAGCATCGATACATTCGCTCCGCAACTGAGCTTCTTCTTCGTGGCCCAGATGGATTTATTTGAGGAAATCGCCAAGTTTCGAGCGGCGCGCAGACTGTGGGCGAGGATCATGAAAGAACAATTTCATGCCCAAAACCCGAAATCTCTGATGCTTAGATTTCACGTCCAGACAGCGGGCTCAAGCCTAACGCAGCAGCAGCCGGACAACAACATCGTGCGCACAACAGTGGAAGCGATGGCTGCGGTTTTAGGCGGGGCGCAGTCCTTGCACACAAACTCGAAGGATGAAGCCCTCTCGTTACCGAGTGAGTCGGCTGCTTTGACGGCGCTGCGCACTCAGCAAATCATTGCCAGTGAAACCGGCGTAGGCAACGTTGTCGATCCTTTCGGCGGGTCGTATTTTCTGGAGGAACTGACGGACAAAATTGAAAAAGACGCCGAAATTTATTTGCAGAAGATTGAGGAACTAGGCGGCGCAATCAAAGCTGTCGAACAAGGTTATATACAAAAAGAAATTCAAGAATCGGCCTATCAATATCACTGCAGTGTTGAAGATAAGCGCAGAATCATAGTCGGAGTCAATCGTTTCATCGATCAAGAATCTGAGCGAATCGAAATTCATCGGGTTGATCCTAAACTTGAAGAAGAGCAAGTGGCTGACCTGAAGCGCGTTAAGGCTGAGCGTGACGCGGAAAAGGTCGAGCAGGCTTTGGATAAACTGCGTCAGGGCGCAGCCGGCAACGACAATCTGATGCCCCTGATTTGCACAGCGGTAGATTCTTATGCAACCGTAGGTGAAATAAGCAATACCTTACGTGCAGCCTTTGGTAAATTCAGACCTGTAGCGACTTTATGAAGAGTTGATGTCAATCATTTCTGAGCTGCCCTGGGGCAAAATGAGCTTTAAAGCCGTCAACTCTGTCATTTGTGAGAAGACACGAATAAGTCAGTCGCCCGAATATGATTCAATTTACCGCATGCCAACCCCGCGAGTTTCAATCGTTATCGTTAACTGGAAGACGCCAAAGCTTCTCGCCAAGTGTCTTGAAACGATTAAAAACGATCCAGATCAGCAACAATTCGAAATTTTCGTGATCGACAACAATTCAGGCGACGAATCGGTTGCCATGCTGACTGAGCACTTCCCCTATGTTCAGCTAATTGCCAATGACGCCAATCTTGGTTTTTCAAAAGCTTGCAACCAGGCGATTCCAAAAGCGCTGGGCGATTATGTATTGCTTCTAAATCCGGACACGGAAGTGCCAGACGGTGCGATCTCCCTTCTGGCTGACTTTATGGAGAACCACCCGGATTGTGGAGCAGCCGGGCCGAAAGTTTTAAATCCAGACGGCTCATTGCAACTAGCATGCAGGCGAGCCTTCCCGTCACCTAAAGCGGCGTTTTATCGGATCACGTACATGAGCAGAATTTTTCCAAACAATCCAACATTTTCACAATACAATTTCACCTCCGCAGATCCAGGGCAGCAGCTGGAAGTCGATGCCCTGGCCGGGGCGGCCATGATGGTGCGTCGTCAAGCGATTAATGAAGTTGGATTGCTCGATGAAGACATATTCATGTACGGGGAAGATATCGATTGGTGTTGGCGAATAAAACAAGCCAAGTGGAAGATATGGTATGTTCCCGAGTCCATAATTTATCACGCACATGGGGCGTCAAGCAGGCTGCGTCCAGTCGGGGCTACTATTAACCTTCACAAGGGCATGCACGTTTTCTACAAAAAACACTTAGCGCAAAACTACTGGGCCCCATTCAACTCACTGGTGTATGCTGCAATTTGGTCAAGAGCCGCAGTTTTTATCCTGATCAATTTGGGACGCGGTCTTTTGCGAAACGGAAACCTATCAGCAAGGTCGGGCAGCTAAAGCAATGGTCGTAAATGGCGTTCGAAAGAGGGTTTTGGTCACCGGGGCCTCAGGCTTAATTGGAAGAGCTGTCACCGAACGGCTGTTGATTGAGAACACCTACGACATAAAAGTCCAGGTGCGCAACCCTACGCAAGCCCGCAACAATGTCGGCAATATTATCGACTTCACCCGAGTTCAGCTTGAAGAAGCTGATTTCACCCGCGTTGGCGACCGCGAAATGCGCTTGCTGACTAAGGGCTGCGACGTCATCGTTCACGCGGCTGGGCTTGTTCATCAACCTGATGCTCCTTATCAAGAATACGAGGTCATTAATGTACGGGCCACTCAACTGCTTGCCGAGGCAGCGGCGCAAAACAATGTCAAAACTCTGATTTTCCTTAGCTCATCGGCAATATATGGACCAGGGCCATTTGATCGAATTAGCGAATCTGGTCCACTTAAAGCGGTGACACCATATGCGGTGTCCAAGTTGACTTCCGAAAATTGGCTACAGCAGTTCAACAGCATTCCCAAACTCGTAATTTTGCGACCATCACTGGTTTTCGGGGAGGGTGACCGAGGCAATTTGCTCAGCTTGATGCGCAATATCAAACAGAACAAATACAAGCATATCGGTGGTGCTGACACTGCCAAAAGTATCATATATTCCAAAGATCTGGCTCGAGCGATCAGCCTGTGCATTAACAACTTGCCAGATGGCGTACACATCTTCAATGTCGCCAATCCGGAACCTGTGCCAGTTAAAACCCTTGCTGATACGATTGCTCGTGTCATGAACGTCAAGAAGATCTCCTCTGTGCCAGAAGGCGTATTCCGCATCGGCGTAAAGGCCGCAGAGCTATTCATGCAAGAGAAAGCGCCGATCACTATGGATCAAGTCAATAAACTAACGACGACAACCACTACCTCGATTAGCAAGTTAGTTGCGGCAACTGGCTTCCAGCCGAAGACAGCGCTGGATGCAGCAATACTTGCCGAAATTGAATGGGCCAATAGTCACGATTTGCTGTGATCGGAAGATTCGATCATGAGCCTGGATAGATTTTTCAAGATCAACGAACGGGGCTCAACGATCAAGACCGAAGTATTAGGTGGTGCCACCACTTTTTTGACAATGGCTTACATCATTGTCGTCAACCCGGCCATCCTCAGTTTTGCGCAAATCCCAGTCGGTCCAAGTACGGTCGCCACCATTTTGACAGCTGTGTTCGGTTGCTTCCTGATGGCAATCTACGCCAATCGACCGTTAGCAGTGGCGCCCTACATGGGAGAGAACGCCTTCATCGCCTTTGGATTGACGGCGCTGGGAATCAGTTGGCAATTGCGATTGGGGGCAGTATTCGTCAGCGGTGTAGCATTTGCAGTGCTGGCCTGCATGAGAATCCGCCCCTGGCTTGCCAATTCGATTTCGCCCAGCATGAAGCATAGTTTTGCAGCCGGGATCGGCATGTTTCTTGCCTTAATTGGACTGTATGAAACCGGCATCGTCACAAGTGGTGCCACAGGTCTGCCGGCGGCGGCACTTATTTCTCCAGGCACGGCCTTCTTGAGAGCACCCGATGTGCCGCTGAAGTTAGGTAATTGGCACAATCCAACCGTGCTTCTAGCCATTTTTGGTTTCATCCTAATCATCTCTTTGATGCAGCACAAAATCAAAGGAGCGATGCTGATCGGCATTGGCGTCACCGCAATTATAGGAATATTGCTTGGTTATGGATCGGCACCACAGGCAGTGATGGCCATGCCATTTGTACCGCCCTACGACCTTGCTCCACTCTTTTTAAAACTGGACGTAATGGGCGTCTTGCAATTGTCCTTTTTACCAATCTTACTGACATTGTTTCTGATGAGTTTTTTGGATACGTTAGGCACACTAGTTGGCGTTGGCGCAATCGGAGGGATGCTGGACGAAAAGGGCAATTTTAAGGACATCGAAAGACCAATGGTAGTCGACGCAGCTTCTTGCGTCTTCAGCGCCCTAGTTGGCTCTTCGACCAGCGGTGCATTCATCGAATCTGCAGCCGGCATCAAAGAAGGTGCTCGCACGGGTCTAGCGTCTATTGTAACTGGATTGATGTTTGCAGTCTGCATCTTCTTTATTCCATTAATAGAACCATTGCAGCATCTTACCTACGCCTATGCACCGGCCCTGATGGCAGTCGGGCTGCTCATGGTCGATTCAATTAAGAAGATCGACATGGACGACATCACCGAAGCAGCGCCCGCTTTTGCCACGATCGCGATGATGATCTTTAGCTACAACATAGCGAATGGATTGACCGCTGGGCTTGTTTTATACACAGTGATCAAAGTCTGCGCTGGCAAATTCCGCGACCTTAACTCAGGCACACTCGTCCTCTCGGCGATGTGTCTGGTCTATTTCTTGTTCGGACTGCCGCATTAACCGTCTGTATTAATCGCCTTGAGAATAGCAAGCGCAAGTGGGGTATTCGATTCTACTTTCAAAGCTTTCGTTGCTGCTTCACGTGCGTGTTCCCGGTCGCCAATAACTAAGTACAACCTGGCAGTCTGAGCGAGAGAATCCGAATCTTGATGTGGGCACTGCGATGCCAATTCTAGTTGCTTAGCCACTTCAACATTTTCCAGGGATTGCAAATTTAGTACTTGGGCCCGGGTTATGTAGACCCATGGATTGTCGGCGCTGATTTTTTGGGCCGCATCGAGTGTCGTGGCAGCATTGGAATACTCCTTCAGAGCGCTTTGAACCGTAGCTCGTTCAATTAAAATTTCGCCGCTACGTGGAGCCCTTTCAGCAGCCACATCAATCGCCTCGCTGGCCTCAGTCAATTTGTTCAAGGCACGGTCTACTTGTGACGTGACGAGCAGCCTGAAGGTAATGTTTTGACCATTGCGCAGGCGAGAATTCGGAACCGGAGCGAGCTCGTTTAGAATTCGTTCAGCCTCGTGAGCATTGCCTTGCCGTAGTCTTCCTTGAGCAAGAATGCATGCGGCGGTGAAGCGACTGGCCCCGGTGCGTTTAGGATCGTCGGTAATCACTTGTCTTGCGTCGCCTATAGAATCATGTACGTGACCAAGGCGCAGCGCATAATCCGCTCTCATTGCCACGGCGGCGGCATTTAGTGGGGCCAGATTTAAAGCACTGTCAATTAGGTCCTTAGCTTTAGGAAAATCTCTCTTTTGAAGAGCGAAGTAGGCCAGACTGATTTTAGCCTCGACAAAATCAGGTTTATAAAAGAGAGCGCGATTCCAGTGCTTCTCGGCATTTGCAAAGTCACCAAGCAAAAATTCGGCGTTGGCAAGATTGTTCCAAGCTGCTGCAAAGGTCGGATCAACTAACGAAGCAGTCTCATACATATCGCGCGCAGCTGCGTAATTGTTAGCCCTCATGGCCTTATTCCCGGAATTATATTGATAGTTGACGATCGCTTTGCGGCCAAGCAACATCACTAATCCAAAGGAGATCAAGATGGTGAGCGCGAGACGTTGCCAGACTAGCAAGCCGTAAACTGATTTCAAACGAGCGAAAGTCTGCTGCTCAGCAATGACAACATCCGGAGCGTTTGGCACAAGGCTGAATTTCCGTTGCGTTATATCGGCAAGTAAATTCTCGAATTCTTCAGGCGCAAATAAAAACGATGGTAAGTGGTGTGGTACCAAATGCGGTTCAGCACCTTTTCGCCAAGAGTTTTTTTGTTCAAAAATTGTCAATTTACGTGCAGTGGGTTTCAAGGAAAATATCTTGGAGAAAAAATACTGTGGCTCCATCGCCACTGCATCTATACGCTGCCAGGGAATTGGGCGAGCTAAACGCCACAGTCTAATTCCATGCTCGTTAACCTCAACTCCCTTAACTAGAAAGGAGAGGCAATGCAAGATGCCAAGGAAACCAACGAACCACAATACGGCGGCAGAAAGCCAGACTCCAATGACACTCAAAATCCAGCTGACAAGATCCGTGGAGCGCGGAATCAGGGCAATACCATCGGGAATAGCCAGCAAGGAAGCAATGACTACACAGGTGCCGTGAGCAAGTTGCGTCATCGCTTTTGAGTGAAGCGGGTACAAGCGCGAATCAGTAGTGAGCTCCGGCGCGATGCGACTCGCACTGGAGGCTAATTCTTGAGACAAATTGTTGGATTCCGATGGTAAAACAGGTGACACCTACTTAGATATACGAATTCGAACAACAAATCCATAGGGAAAAGGATGTCATATTACTGACTTCTATGCCAAATGGTTGACCTCCACATTCCAGGCAAGTAAGGATTTTTCGTCATTAACTTGGCGCAGGTGGATTCGATTGCCATCGGCTCGGGTATCTTCAGAGAACAGAGAAGCAAAATTGGTTGGTTCCCGTTGGCAACGGGCTGCCGAAATTCAGCATGGATAAACGATTTCCGTGAAGATGTAACAAAATCAAACTGTTAGACAAAAAGATTAGAACGTGCCATATTGAACGGAGGTTAATATTAACTGTGGCAATTGGAAGTGAGGTGGCTTGCTTGAAAATCCTGATTATCGAAGACGATGTCAACATCGCTCGCCTAATCGAATTAGAGCTTGGGTACGAGGGCTATCAGGTCTTTGTAGCTCACGACGGCAACCAGGGACTCGATCTCTTCAAGAAGGATCAGCCGGACCTGGTACTGCTAGACGTCATGCTCCCAGGGCTGGACGGTGTCGAGGTGTGTAAACGGCTGCGGACTATCTCGAAAGTCCCGGTAATCATGCTTACAGCTAAAGATGGTGTCGGCGACAGAGTTGCTGGATTGGACGGTGGCGCAGACGACTACCTGACTAAGCCGTTTGCAACAGAAGAGTTGCTGGCAAGAATCCGCGCAGTTATGCGGCGCAAACCGCAAGAGGGCATCCTTACCTATGCGGATTTGTGGATGGACCAATTGAATCGGGTGGTCAAACGTGGCGAACGACAATTAGATTTGCGCGCTAAGGAATTCGACCTGCTTCGATTGTTTATGCAATATCCAGAGCAAGTGCTCTCTAGAGAATTCATTTTCGACAAGGTTTGGGGCTATGACTTTATCGGCGAATCAAACGTCATCGAAGTCTACATAAGATACCTGCGCTCCAAATTGGAAGATGGTAACTCCAAGCGGTTGATTCAGACTGTTCGCGGGGAAGGCTACGTCCTGCGCGAAGAAGAGCCTCAGCGTTAAGTTTTTAACGACTCTAATGGAAAGGCAACGCCATCAGGCGTTGCCTTTTAGTTATCCGCGGATAGGGCTGGCTACTCAACCTATCAAAAGCGACAATTTTGATTGCGGACCGATATATCGCCCTACGTTCAAACTCTGCCTCAAATGCAAGGCGAGGTCGTAAGGACAGCATTTTCGTTAGCCTTTCGATTCTAGATAAAGGAATTTTTTATCAGAATCCGGGCATCTGTATTTTAGAGCGATATTGCTCAGGAATATTTTGCATATAAGCGCCTGCATATAGCACTACTATGCGATTCAACCGCTGAGGTATCAAAAATGGGAAAAGCCCCATTAAGAACCAGCTAATTTAGGGTTCAGTTCGTAAGTTGCCCTTTACTTTGTCAAGCGTGTAAAGTTATGATACGGCAAGATAAGTTGTTGCTCAGGTGAACGCCCTTGTAAAGCGTGCTTAGAGCAAAAATGCCAGTTCGAGGTAACCTTTATGCCACCACTAGTCAAAGAACGTGTCACTAAAATCCGCCAGCATGATGAGAGATTCTATCTAGATATTCTCTCTGAATCTGAATCTGGAAATTGGGTGCTCACTCTACCGCCAATACTGACTGCTCATCAATCAGAACTTGAGCAAATGTTAGGCAAGGTTTTTTCCGGCCGTCCCAGCTCAAAAGAAAATTTTGCGCTTGCACAGCAGATGTCGATGAACTGGTGCTTCTCCAAATGCAAGCAATTCGGCAAAGCATTGGAAGAGTGCTGGAGCGAAGCAGTCTAAGCCCATCATAATTTAAACTGATGATTTATTCGCTGCGTGATTCAGCCACGCGCGGAATAGAACATGCGACAGTAGCGCTTGAGCTAAGTTAACTGCTTAGGCTTCTGGCGGAGATTCTGTTTCCTCGGTCAGTGAATCAGGATCCGGCTCGACCAGCGGAGTTACTGAGACAACCTGGTCGTCTTCACCAAGTTGTTGAATTCTCACTCCAGTGGCCATTCTTCCTTGGGAACTGATGTCATCGACTAGTTGACGTACGACGATACCGTTCATGGTGGCAATCATCACTTCCTCACGTGCTTGAACGACACGCAAAGCAGCCAGTCGTGAAGCCGCATTCTTGAACTTCGTGCCGATCAGACCGATGCCACCACGTCCTTGTTGGCGGAACTCATCGAGTTTGACGCGTTTGCCAAATCCATCTGTTGTCACGACAAGCACGTGCGAGTCCGCTTCAGTGCCCGGTTCAATCACATCGAAACCGACTATCTTGTCACCATCGCGCAAGGTGATCGCTCGCACGCCCCTGGCTGATCGTCCCATCGGTCTGAGTTCATCTTCGCTGTAGCGGATGCACATACCATCGCCTGTACCGATCAAGACATCAGCTTTGCCTGTGGATGGTCTAACCCAGCCGAGTTCGTCTCCATCATTCAAGGTAATGGCAATGATGCCGCTCTTGCGGATACTGGCAAAGTCCGACATTTGCACTTTCTTGATGTAGGCCTTGTGGGTCAACATGATCAAGTAGCTATCTTCCGAGAAGGACGACACAGGAATTACTGTCGTCACGCTTTCTTCTTGTCCGATCGGCAGCAAATTCACAAGCGCTAGTCCACGTGCGGTTCTTCCTCCTTCAGGGAGGTCCATAACTTCAAGCGAGTAGACAGTTCCTCTGGTCGTAAAGACGAGCAAGCGATCGTGCATTTTGGCCGTAAAGAAGTGCTGGAGATCGTCCTCTTCTCTAGTCTTGACGCCAGTAACACCGCGTGTGTTGCGACGCTGTTTTTTGAACGTATCAAGCGGCATGCGTTTGATGTAGTCCTGTTTTGTGATGAAGATGGCCATGGCATCGTTGGGCGTTAAGTCCTTAGACGAAAGCTGTTCATAAGATCCTTCGATTTTGGTGCGCCGTGGATCTTTCTTCTCGCCGCCGAATTTCTCACGAATCTCCATCAATTCTTTTTTGATGATTTCGAGTACAACTTGCCGATCACTCAAAATCCTTCTGTACTCAGATATCCTGGCGTTCGTCTCATCGTATTCTTTTTGAATTTTGCCTCGTTCTAATCCTGTCAAACGACGCAATTGCATTTCGAGAATGGCATTGGCTTGTGGTTCGTCCAAACCAAACGCTGTGATCAAGCCCTGACGCGCTTCTTCGGTAGAATCAGCCTTTCTAATCGTGGCGATCACTTTGTCAATATTCTCAAGAGCCTTGAGATAGCCCTCTAAAATGTGGGCTCTATCTTCTGCCTTTTTGAGAAGATAACGAGTTCTTCTAGTCACCACTTCGATGCGATGATCGATGAACTCCTGCAGCATGTCAGCCAGTGCGAGCGTTCTCGGTTCGTAGGAGTAGCCGCCTTTTGTATTTAGCTTTCTAACCAGTGCTAACGTATTAACTGGAAATGATTGTTGCAGTTGCGAATGTTTGTAGAGATTGTTGAGCACAATTTCCGGATGGGCATCTCGCTTTAATTCCATGACGACGCGTATGCCGTGGCGATCTGTTTCATCCGTCAGGTCTGCTATGCCGCCCAGCTTGTCTTCTCTGACAAGGTCAGCAACCCGCTTAGTGAACGCTTCTGGTCCAACCATGTACGGCAGCGATGTGACGACAATCGCCATACGCGTTTGGCGTCCGCCGCGTCCTTCAATTTGTTCGATCGTTGCCACTCCGCGAACAGGAATAGAACCACGTCCGGTTGTGTAAGCTTCGACAATACCCTCAGTGCCCATGATGATCCCACCAATCGGGAAATCAGGTCCCTTGATCCATTCCATTAATTCAAGAGATGTGAGCTCATGATTATTCACTTTGGCAATCGTGCCATCAATTACTTCGGTCAAATTGTGCGGCGGAATATTGGTAGCCATGCCGACAGCGATCCCGGCCGAACCGTTCAAGAGAAGAACCGGTACGCGCGAAGGAAGAACACTCGGCTCCATGCGACTTTCGTCGAAATTCGCGCGCATATCAACTGTTTCATTGTCGATATCTTGCAACATTTCCATCGCCATCGGCGCCAGTTTGCATTCTGTGTAGCGCATCGCAGCTGGGGGATTATCAAGGTCACCAAAATTTCCATGCCCATCTACTAAAACGTAACGGCTGGCGCTTGGTTGGGCCAATCTCACTAAAGCTTCGTAAATTGCCGAGTCACCATGCGGGTGATAGTTACCCATAACTTCACCGACGACCTTGGCGGACTTTCTGAATCGCTCTGATGGAGCCAGGTTCAATTCGTACATGCCGTAAATAATGCGGCGATGAACTGGTTTCAAGCCATCACGAACATCCGGGATAGCTCGGCTGATGATTACAGACATGGCGTAGTCGATAAACGACCGCCGCATCTCATCTCTAACTTCGATGGTGACGATACGCTCGCCGCCTGCTCCTCCGCCCGCTGTGGCTGGTGGTTGGCTGCTCACTTATGATGCTCCTTGGGTTGCGACAAACAGATAACCGCTGGATATCCACACGGTTGATCAAACTACTGAATCTTACTGACTTTCAGACACGTCGACGACAGAATTCAACAACGATAAATTATAACACGCGTGTCTGAGCAGCTTGTGAAGCGGCTTTCAGCCTCTTCAAGTTCCGCAAAATGGAGTAATGCATAAGATGCTTCTAAGCAGACGGGTTGCCAATTTTTTAATTGCTATTGTGCGGAGTTCCACAAGCTTCACAACCGGTACATAGCAATGACCAGTCTAAGACGTGCCTAATTGTCACAACACAATCCTCACTGCTTGGACGCCCATCTCTCATACCGTAAGATAGACAGTCTTGGCAGAGCGTCAAGAGGCGAGATCAGGGAATTTAGCGTGGTAATTATGGAATTCGACGGCACACGATTGCGCGCAGAACGGCTTAGAAAGCTGCGCGAACTGCGCGAGCAAGGCGTTAATCCATACCCATATAAATACAAGCGCTCCCATCGCAATCAAGAACTGCAAGAGAAGTACAAAGACCTGCCCAATGACACAGAAACTGAGGACGTTGTCAGCGTTTGCGGTCGGGTCATGAATGAACGAAACACGTGGATGTTCGTAGATTTGTTCGACGAGTCAGGCAAAATCCAATTATTTTGTCATAAAGCCAATCTAGATGAGACCGCCTTGAAGCGCCTGAGACTGCTTGACAAGGGTGATTTCCTTGGCGCCACTGGAACAATTAGGCGCACCAAGCAAGGGGAAATCTCAGTCAAAGTAACAAAGTACGAGATCCTTGCCAAGTCGCTGCAACCACTGCCTGATAGTTGGGACGGATTCAAGGATGTCGAGGCTCGATACCGGCAGCGTTATCTAGACATGATCATGCATCCATCAGTGCGCGAGAACTTTCGCACTCGCGCCTTGGCCATTCGCTACATCCGAAACTTTCTGGACGAACGTGGCTGTCTGGAAATCGAAACACCTGTTTTGCAAGTCGAAGCTGGTGGAGCCGACGCGCGCCCATTTGTGACGCACCACAACGCCCTTGACCTTGAACTTTACCTACGCATAGCCACCGAGCTGCACTTGAAGCGCTTGATTATTGGCGGCTTTGAACGCGTTTACGAAATTGGACGCATCTTTCGCAACGAAGGACTGAGCACTCGACACAACCCAGAATTTACGATGATGGAAATGTACTGGGCTTATGGTGATTACAATGAATTGATGGACTTGACCGAAGAGATGGTGCGTGGATTAGCACTTAGTTTGACGGGCTCGACCAAAATCAAATATCAAAATACGACGATCGATTTTGGCGAAAAGTGGCGCCGACTCTCAATGGTGCAAGCGATCAAAGATGCGACCGGACTTGACGTGAAATCGATCAAAGAGTTCGAAGAAATGCGCGACGCAGCGATAAAAATGGGCATTGAATTGAAGCATGAAGACTCTCGTGGAGCGGTAATCAACGCCATTTTCGAGAGCAAGTGCGAAGCAGCACTGATCCAACCGACTTTCATTATCGACTATCCCGTAGAAATATCACCTTTGACGAAATCACATCGACGCAACCCTGATGAGGTGGAGCGCTTTGAGATCTTCGTCTTCGGACGAGAGCTTGCCAACGGTTACAGCGAGTTGACGGATCCTGAAGAGCAGCGTAGTCGTTTGGAAATTCAAGCACTGAAGAAAGCGGCTGGAAACGAAGATGCAATGCCACTCGATCTCGATTTCATCCTGGCCATGGAATACGGCATGCCACCGACTATGGGCATTGGCATCGGCATAGACAGATTGGTAATGTTACTTACAGATTCAGCATCTATTAGAGACGTAATTGCATTTCCGACCATGAAACCATTGCACAAAGACAACGATGACGAAGGACAAACGCACCAGAGCCGCTAATGAGTCTAATTCGCTTTTATGTTCGCCATGAAAAAATAATCCTGCCTACTGTTGCAGAAACTGAGGCGGGGTTCTATGTAGACATGGAACCGATTGATCTGTTTGACATAACCGCTTACGACAATTGGAAAAGCGAGCTCTATCTGCGCCTGGTCAAAGGAAATCCTCTTGTGCCTACACCAGAGCGATCAGACGATCCGGGCTCGGCAATCTTGGAAAGATTGAACATTACAAAATGGTCCACCTTTGAAACAAGCGCAATCATGTATACGATTCACGTCGGCGGAAGATACATTTCCGTTTACCGAACAGGCAAAGGTCAGGACGGAATGTGGACGCAAGACAATACCAACGTTAGGCAATTTGCCAGCAAGGCACCACTAAGTGCGATAGCCAGCACAGTTGCAGAAGACGTGATCAAACAGCCTGAAGCAAACCGTCCCAAAACAAGTTTGATGTTGGCACCGCCAGCGAAGCCCAAGGACTAATTACGAGCTGACGCTCATCGTTTCAATTGCCAGGTCACCGGCCATTACAAATGGATCATTGGCCGCCAAGTAGTTTTGCGATTTTATATGCCATAGAATTCGCTGTAGTTGTACGGCCAGCAACTCGTTTTGCTGAGAAGAAAAAATGGCCGCCCCGATCAGAACTCGGGCTTCCGTTTCAGTCAGTGGTTCGAAAATCAATTGAACGTCTTCGGGTGGCAATTCGCCAGTAGTCAAAAGGCAACGGCAGGCGCGACCAAGTTCAGGCGACAGAGCTGACTCTTGACCTGGGATTGAGGCAGCGACACGTAAAAGATGAATCAAGTCTGTAGGATCACCGGTGTCTTTAGCTCGTTGGACAAGCTCGATAATCTTCCAGGCCTTAACTTTGAACTGCTCTTGTAATGAGTCCGCGCAGGCTTTATCTATTGGCGAATCGCTGCTGGTAACAGTTTCAAAGCGAGCAATATAGAAAGAAAGAATCCCATTGGCACTTAAGTCAGCACCAACCGGCAAAAGCTCTAAAAAAAGCGCTTCGGCACCCTCATATTGATTCAACAATAAAGCCGACTGCTGTTCGGTTAAGGCCATAAGTAAGCACCCGCTACAGATCGCTGCATTCTAATCATGCCGCGCTGCGATAAGTATGGATGCCCGAGGCCAAAGGAGCAAGCGGCTGGCTCAAATTGATTAAAAGATCGTACAAGCTCGCCAGCATGATAACATCACTACCATTTGCCTGCTGGTGACCCGTTTCTGAGTATCGAAGAGGTTCTGTGCCAATGAGCGTCTACTTGGACAACAGCGCAACGACGCGCATTAGGGACGAAGTTATCGAGGCAATGCAGCCTTACCTTTGTGATAAATGGGGCAATCCTTCCTCCATTCATCGTATGGGTCGCCAAGCGAGAGCGGCCATCGACACCGCGCGGCAACAAGTCGCTGATTTAATTGGCGCCAATGCTGCCGAAATTTATTTCACTCCAGGCGGCACCTACAGCAACAATGTAGCAATCCTGGGGCGAGCGCGTTATGTGGAAGAAAATCAACTCGGTCGCCATCTGATTACCTCGTGCATAGAACATTCATCTGGACTAGGACCATCGCGCCACCTAGAGTCTCACGGATGGAAAGTTAGTTACTTGCATGTTGACAAAGAAGGCTTCGTAGATCTCGATGAATTGCGCGATTCCATCACCCCTGAGACAAGTATCATCTCTCTGATGTACGCAAATAATGAGGTTGGCACAGTGCAACCGATTGAGGAAATTGCAAACATCGCTCAAGAAAGAAACATTTTCTATCACACGGATGCAGTCCAAGCGGCTGGAAAGATTGCCCTCGATGTTCGCACACTGCCTGCACAAACAATGAGTTTGTCCGGTCACAAGTTCCATGCCCCTAAAGGCATTGGCATTCTTTACGTGAGAAAAGAGGCGCAGATGTTGCCGATCATTTTCGGGGGAGGACAGGAAAGGGGCGTATTTCCAGGCACTGAGAACTTGGCCAGCATTGTAGCTATCGGTAAAGCCGCAGAATTAGCGGCAGAGCATCTGGAAGAGAATTCAAAAAGACTGCGCAGAATCCAAGAAATCATGATCCGAAAATTGACTGCTGTCGATTGCGTCAAACTGACAGGGGCTCAAGACTTGAACCGACGCATTCCAGGACACGTCAGCGTCATTGTCCAAGGCACCATTGGAGAACAACTGGTCAATGATGCAGATTTTAAAGGCATTTGCATTTCCTCTGTTTCAGCATGCTCTTCAAGCGGAATGGATCCATCACACGTCTTGAGCTGCATCGGATTTCCACGAGAAGAGGTGATGGGTTCAGCTCGAATAACTGCAGGTTATTTCAATACGATTGAAGAGTGTGAAAAAGCGGCGCAAGTGCTCAGTCAGTTATTCGTAAAACGTGCAGTCAAGAACAGCACTGTCGCGCCCGTATGACCAACGGTGCTGTTTAAATTCCAGCACCGTGCAAAAATATGTCCACAGCATCGGAAGATGAATTAACAGAGACAGGTGCATGACCGATATGGACGACTTTCCCTGAATGGGAGGGACGTTTTACACCGGTTGTTGTAGGTTCGAATATTGGTACCGCCTGGATGCGGTCGACTTGCTTTTCCAGTTTTGCAAGCTTGTCTCGTAGGCACTTGATTGCTTCAGCTTCGATGTCCGGCACAGGATCGCTGACGCGCACTCCTTCGCGGAATATGACTCGACCTGGCACGCCGACGACGATGCAGTCGTCTGGAACTTCTTTGAGCAAAATTGAACCGGAGGCAACTTGAACGTTGTTGCCCACTGTGAATCCGCCTAGAATTTGTGCTCCGCTACCGACGACAACTGAGTTACCCAAAGTTGGATGGCGCTTTGTGTCACGAGACAGGGCGCCCATTCTGGCAGCAGCTTGCGCGCCCAGCGTCACTCCTTGATAAAGCACACAGTCATCGCCAATGTCGGCGGTTTCGCCGATGACGACACCTAGTCCATGATCGATGAACAGTCGGCTGCCTATCTTTGCGCCTGGATGAATCTCGATGCCCGTTAAGAACCGGCCCAATTGAGAGAAGCTGCGAGCAGCAATGCGCAGTCCTTTATTTTTCGTTTGCCATAATCGATGAGCAACTCTGTAAAACAAGATTGCATGAAAACCAGGATAACAGAGAAAAACTTCTGCACGACTGCGCGCAGCTGGGTCCTTCATCAGGATGTTTTCGACTTCTTCCTTTACGCTCATACAATTCGCCTCGATCTTAATTTGACGCTCTTCACGCTCTGCTTTCTAAGTTGACGCCGCAACTGGCACGTTCTCAGCAGCCGACGCCACCTCTGGCACCAGATCTGCAAACAGCGCTGTGGACAGATAGCGCTCGCCAGTACTTGGCAAAATAATGACGATCATCTTACCCTTGTTCTCGGGGCGCTTAGCAATTTCGACGGCAGCAAACGCAGCCGCACCACTACTGATACCACAGAGAAGACCTTCTTCAGCAGCCAAGCGTCTTCCCCATTCTAAAGCTTGATCGTTTGTCACTTGAAACACTTCGTCGATGACAGAAAGGTCCAAGACCCCCGGAACAAACCCGGCGCCAATGCCTTGAATTTTGTGAGGTCCCGGTTTCAGAGCTTCGCCTTTCAATGTCTGAGTTAGAACTGGGCTATCGGTTGGTTCTATCGCAATAATCTGAATACTCGGTTTTCTTTCTTTCAAGACTTGACCGACACCAGTGATGGTGCCGCCGGTACCGACACCGGCAATAAATATATCGACTTTGCCTTCAGTATCACGCCAAATTTCTTCAGCTGTAGTTTCACGGTGAATTTTGGGATTGGCTGGATTGTCGAATTGTTGTGGCATAAACGAATTCGGCGTCGTTGCCAGAAGCTCTGTCGCTTTGTTGATCGCGCCGCGCATACCTTCGGCTCCAGGGGTGAGGACGAGTTCAGCGCCCAGTGCGGCAAGAAGCTTGCGGCGCTCGACAGACATAGTGTCAGGCATGGTCAAAATCAACTTGTACTGCCTGGCTGCTGCGACAAAAGCAAGTGCTATACCAGTGTTTCCGGAAGTCGGCTCGATTAACGTAGTGATCCCCCGCTTGATCAATCCGGCCTTTTCGGCTTCATTGATCATCGAAACGCCAATTCTATCTTTGACAGAACCTAGCGGATTGTGGGATTCCAGCTTGGCTGCAATAACAGTCTCAGCTGGCAATGAGGCAGTAAGCCGGTTAAGTCTGACCAAAGGCGTATTGCCAATTAACTCAGTTACATCGTTAGCAATGGGCATGCATTGTGACTCCTGCATTATCCGAAACGCCACAATTATCCGTCGCATTCCTTAAAAGTGTAAGCAATTTGTTCATATATTAACGATGTTGCTTGCTTAAAATTATTGCGCAAGACAGCGTTCCAGGTCAGCGTGCAGTTGTTCTTTCTCATGCGGCGAGACGCCGACATGCACAGCTTGTACTATGCCATTTTTGTCAATCACGACGGTCTGCGGAAGCGCCTCAACGAAGAAAGCCGAATCCACTGCGGCAGAGCCAACGGCTCCTTTCAGATCGATTTTTAGAGCCTGCAGGTAGTCTTTAGGCAATTGCGGATCTTCGTCTCCAGCTATGGCATAAACCTCGACACCTCGTTCTCTAAAATCATGAGCGACTTCGGCAAGAATAGGCAAACTTGTCCGACAGGGACCGCACCAAGTAGCCCAGAAATCCAGCAGCACTACAGATTTCCCCTTCAAGGAGGAAAGCATCACGGGCTGACCGTCAAAGGTTTTGAGCAACACGTCAGGGGCTGGCTTGTGGACAAGTTGTTCAGCCGGATAATGCTTTTTGAACATCCCCATCAGCATCATGATTAAGGCAGTGACAAGAAGCATAAACGTAGCAACAAAAATCGATTGCACGATAACGGCGCGCAGAAGCGGAATACCATGCGCCATCCTCAATCCAATCACAGCAAGACAGCACCCCCAGATTACGCCAATCGGAGCAGTGTAGGGCGATGCCAAAAAGACTAACGGTGCGCATGAATATGCGCCTACGATGAAGATTCTTTTGAAGGTGGCTTTACCGCCAAACACTCTTCCCAACTTGGCTGCAGAGCAAGCATATAAACAAACGGCGGCGAGAGCGAGCACGGCATAAGATGGAAACGATTTAGCAAGCGTTTCTCCGATCAAAAGTGGTGGCAAAGTTCGGTCGCTAGCGACCCGAATCAGTGAGAAAATAAACGTCACAACGACGACAAAAAATACAGCCCAAGGAAGCTTCTGTTCCATTAAGGCTACAGCAAAAAAACGGCTTGGCTTAGTAATCAGAAGAAGATATTTTTCGGCCGTCTTAAAGTGCATATTAATCGAATCAAATAAAAATCAGTATCACGAGTGATGGCACCATCGCGGCGTCAACCTGCGATCCGAAACTAATTTCTCGATTTATTCTTCGCCGGCGTTTTCTTGTTCGCTCTGACGCGCCAATTCTTCAACGTGAGCGACGACGCGCTCAAACTCATCATCGCTTTCAATTGTTTGGAAAATTGATTGATCTTCNNCCGTCCTCTCCTTCAAGCGTGATCATCGCTTCTTCTTGCTGGGTCTGTGCTTCGTTATTCATTGCAATTCCTCAAGTTTTTGCTTACAGGCCAGGGCGGCAAGTGTTTTTAGCTCTTGTTCAGTACCCAAGGCTATCAATTCATCACCCTCATGGAAGATCAATTCGGGAGAGGGATTGGTCATCAGCTTACCACTTTGATTCACCGCGAGGATCATAGCGCCTGATGTTTGTTTTATGTTTGCGTCCTTTAAGGTCAATCCGATCATGAACGACCGCGCATCAAGCATGATTTGCTCCATCCGCAAGTCGTAAGCTGAACTATGCATAACAACGTCAAGGAATTCAGTCACCAACGGATGCGTGACAGCTGTAGCCATTCTTCGTCCACAGATCACATACGGAGAGATTACCATGCTCGCTCCAGCTCTGCGCAACTTAGCTTCAGAGCCTGGATTGGCGGCTCTTGACACGATTGTGATCGCTTCGTTCAAACCCTTAGCTGACAACGCTATAAATGTATTGGCAGTGTCATCCGGCAGACAGCAGACGATGCCGCTTGCTTTTTCAATTTGAGCATCGAGCAACACCTCATCATTGGAAGCGTCGCCGAGAAGCACGAGCAAACCTTCTCCTTCTGCCTTTCTGACGCGCTCTGGATCGGCCTCAACAATGACAAAAGGAATTTTATTCTGACGAAAATGTTTCGTTACTTCCTGTCCAGTTCTGCCATAACCACAGACGATCTGGTGCCCGACAAGCTTGACAATTCTATGCTTCATGCGCCTAAGACCAAAGTTCAGTTCGAGAAAGATTTCTACAATGTCCGACAAGACATAGAGAACTATACCGGCACCAATCAAGATCAATACGATCGTATAAATTTTTCCCGAATCTGATAATGCGTGCGTCTCTCCATAACCTACGGTTGTAACGGTTATTACCGTCATATAAAGCGCGTCGAGAAATTTCCAATGTTCAACCAACATAAAGCCGGAGGTCCCGACCAAAATGAGGACCCAGAGCCGAATTATGTCGTTAAGAAAACGTTGTAAAAGAGAGCGATTCAACAATTAAGTAAAGCCAGACAGCGTGCGCATACGAAAAGTATCATAAACGAGTGAGGCAAAGGTGCCCGTAGCATCTATCCTATAGCTGTTAAGATCTAAATTTGTTGTCGGATCATTAGCCGACGTACATTTAGACCGCGCCTAGCACTTTGTTGCATGCAAGTGTCCAAGCCTTTAATGGAGTTCAAATGAGCACAGTACTTACAGCTACAGCCAAAGAAGGACGAGTCGTCCAGGTTATCGGCCCCGTCATCGACGTTGAGTTTCCAGACGGTCGTCTGCCAGAAATCTACAATGCTCTTGAGATCACCGGTAAAAACCCATCGACCGGAGAAGATATCAAGATCGTTTGCGAAGTACAGCAGATGCTCGGCGATAACCGCGTCAGAACGGTAGCGATGAGTTCAACTGAAGGTCTTACTCGTGGCGTCAAAGGCACGGATACCGGCAGCCCAATCACTGTTCCGGTTGGTCAAGGCACTCTGGGACGCATCCTCAATGTGCTTGGTGAAGTCGTTGATGAAGGCGGACCGCTGACAACGACCGAGCGTTGGCCAATTCACAGACCATGCCCGAAATTGACAGAACTGCAGACCGATACAGTTGTATTTGAAACTGGCATCAAAGTTGTCGACCTTCTCGCTCCGTATATCAAAGGTGGAAAAGTTGGTCTCTTTGGTGGAGCGGGTGTAGGCAAAACCGTAATCATTATGGAATTGATTCACAACATCGCCTCGAACCACGGCGGCTTCTCCGTATTTGGTGGTGTAGGTGAACGTACACGTGAAGGTAATGACCTTTGGCACGAGATGAAGGAATCCGGCGTTATTGACAAAGTAGCGTTGGTTTATGGACAGATGAACGAGCCACCAGGCGCCAGAATGCGTGTTGGCCTTTCGGCTTTGACTGTTGCCGAATATTTCCGCGACGTCGCTCACCAAGACGTATTGCTGTTCGTTGACAATATCTTCCGTTTTGTTCAAGCAGGTTCGGAAGTATCGGCTCTGCTAGGACGTATGCCATCTGCTGTGGGATACCAACCAACACTGGCAAACGAAATGGGCGAACTGCAAGAGAGAATTACATCCACAAAAAACGGATCGATCACATCCGTACAAGCAGTGTATGTACCTGCCGACGACTTGACTGACCCAGCCCCTGCGACAACATTCGGTCACCTTGATGCAACAACAGTACTGAGCAGACAGATTGCCGAGTTAGGAATATATCCAGCCGTTGATCCACTGGCCAGTACAAGTACTGCGCTGAAGCCTGAAATTGTTGGACAAGAGCATTACGATGTAGCACGAGGTGTGCAACAAACATTGCAACGCTACAAAGATTTGCAAGACATCATCGCGATTTTGGGTATGGACGAACTTTCTGCCGATGACAAAATCACCGTCACAAGAGCTCGAAAAATTCAGCGATTCTTGAGTCAACCATTCAACGTAGCTGAAGTGTTCACCGGACTTAAGGGGAAGTATGTGCCTGTAAAGGAAACCGTTGAAGCGTTCAAACAAATCCTTAACGGCGATCACGATGATTTGCCTGAACAAGCCTTTTATATGGTTGGTGGGATTGAAGAAGCGAAAGCAAAAGGCAAAGAATTGGCCGAAAGCTAAGCCCCGTATTTATGAAAAAGAAAAACCAACCAACTCCCGCAACTCCAGCCACCGAGAGCAGTCCTGCCAAAATTGTGACTCGCGACATCTTTTTGTTCGGGCGCCTGGAAAATGAGATCACGCTTCCGGTTATAAAAAAACTGATCAAACTCAACAAATTAGATGCACAAGCGCCAATCAATCTATACATCAATTCGGCCGGTGGCAACGGTTATAACGCCGATGCAATCATCGCCATGATGCATTCCTTGCAAGCGAAAGTGAACACAATTTGTTTGGGTCACGCACTTTCAGGAGCTTGTGAAATTCTCGCTTCAGGAACGGGGCAACGATCTTCATATGAGTTTGCCACGCTCATGTTTCACCAGACACTCTGGGAAGCTGATGGTGACATCACCAACTTGGAGATTCAAGCAGCTCAGGGACTAAGATTCCGCGAAGCACAAATCGAACTTCTGCATCGCTGTACGGGGCAAGATAAGTCCGTTGTCAGAAAAGACATCGAGCGCGATCACTACATGTCGGCAGATGAGGCGCTTCAATACGGCATCATCGATGTTGTCTTGAGCCATGAACGGAAGGGTCATGTGGGCGACGGCGGGAAACCAGCAACAATTGTTTCGAGGAAAAAAGTAGGCGCTAAGGCTGCCCATCAAGGGTCTCAAAAGGCTGAAGCGAAATCAGCGCGCAAGTCACCTGGCCGTCCAAAGACTAGCAAGGGAAGATAGGGAGAATAGCAATATGCCTGGCACTCTTAACCTCAAAATCATCACCCCGGAACGGGTTGTTTTGGAGCAGAAAGTAGACGAAGTTTCGGCTCGTGCAATCGACGGTGAATTGTCGATTTTGCCCAACCACCAACCGTTGATTACCGCTCTGGCAGTAGATGTACTTCGTTTCAAAAGTGAAGGCGTTGAACACATTGCTGCCGTTATTGGCGGACTGATGGAAGTTGGCGAAAATCAAGTCACTGTCTTGAGCGACGTTGCTGAATTAGACACTGAAATCGACGAAGCCCGCGCTCATGACGCCAAGGCCAAAGCTGAAGCGGAGAAGACACAAAAAACAGACAAGTTGGACATTTATCTCTCAGAGATGGCCATGTCCAGAGCAATTGCTCGTCTAAAGGCTGCGGAGTTGTCTAGACAACGTCGGCGTCGCAACCAACTCTAATCACATTTATAAGCGCTCCGTCGCCTTCAGTGCCTTTCGGCTGAGCAGCTTGACTGCAGTAGCCGAGCAGCTTGCTGCATAGGCACTCCTAGGATAAGCCACCCACGGGCGGCTCCTCCGCGCGAACCCGTTCTTTGCGCACGTACATGCCGTGCTTCACTCACTGCGTTCTCTAATCGGTCATCCGCAAACGTTTTCGTCGTTTGGATCCGTCATCCGCACAATGCGTCATTCTTTGAAAAGGGCTAGCGCCGATTTGACCAGTGTTTCAGGGTCTCGTCCACACACCATCTTCAAAGAATCATCACTGGATTTAACGACCATAGTCGTGGAAGTTCCACCATCGAGATTAAGAGCCGCCACACACCCCAAACGCTTCATCAATTCAGCAACCTGAGCCAGTGTCAGTCCTGCTGAGAATTCATCCTGGCGCTTGCTTGCTACACACAAAAGCATCACATGCTTGCCATTTTTAGTGATACCAACTGCAGTGCGAGCGGCAGGCTTGTTAACGCCGATCGAATCGACCAACTTTCCGTCTGCTTCGGTTCTAACAAACGCCTCTTCAGTCGCCGTGAGCTTCGGCAACAGTCTGGGTCCCGCTTGTATAGCGTGCACAAGGGTTTGCTCATGGTCGATTGGTGTATCGTGAGCAGCGATCGCTAGCTGGATATTGCCCGTTTTACTTCTCAAAACTCTTAGCTCGCTGCGCTTAAATATGGTGTCAAGAAACGGCTTTAGTTTGACGTTGCCGGTCAGCGCCTTGTTTTCGGTAGGGTCGCAAACCATAGTCCCATCAACGGTTATATAACTCGTACTTTCTCCGTTGCTTAGATTGAAAAAGGCGCCGTTTATAGCTGCGAGTGCATCAGTGCGAAGCGCCGTAGCAGTTGTTGTCGCCGTCGCTTCATTGACGACCGGTCTGATCTGCAAATCGCTTCGACCTAACTCCGCGACCAACAAGTAAACATTGCTGCCATTCGCCGTTTTAAACTCGAAGTAATGGAGCCCAGGGCGCTTCGTTAATCGCGCGCTTGGCTTTAGTTCAGTCCAGCTGTTGAAATCTACCAAACCACTCACTTCGGCTGCTGGGGCTTCAATAGAGAAAGTAAAACTGACCAATAAGCTAACGAACTGACAAAACACTTTCATGATTTTGTTGTCCGAGTCTTGTCGACTGGTGCTTGAAAGGACAATTCTTCTGGAACAATCGGATCGAGCTCTTGGGCTCTGCGAATCTCTAAGGCTGCCAAATCGTCGTCATTCTTCTGGAAGTAGTAGAACGCACGCGCAAGATAGTAATGAGGATTTGTATTATCCAAATCGATCGCTCGAGTTAAGTCTGCTAAAGTTTTGTCCGACTTACCCATTTGCTGAAATACCCGTGCTCTTTGAAAATAGAGATTCGCATCTTGAGGACGCGCTATGATCTGAGAATCGAGGTTACGCAAGTCTCTGCCTGGGTCTTTCAAAGACAAATAAGTGTGACCTTGTTGTTTTCCTTCGATCCATTCAGAATGATCATTGAGCCCACTTAGGGAAATCAATTCTCCTGAACCGTTTATAATGCCACTATATGCGGTGCCGGGCCTAAAGTAACCACTGACGTTAGCAGTGACATTTTTAACGGCGGTGCTGTAATCGTCGACGGCTCGTTGGTTGCTACCGAAATGAAGACGTTCAGAATTCACTTCTACCTGATTCTCTAGGGACGCCGACTTGTACTTCTCCACAAGTTTTGGATTTAAACGCATCGCTTTTTCGTAATTTCGAATTGCTAACTCGTCGTTTCCTATTTTTGCATAAGCTGTACCTCTCCACAGAAATGCATTCGGATCTAACCCGCCTTTAGCTATCGCGCGATCGAAATCTAGAACCGCGTCCTTGTAATTACCCAAACAAAAAAAGCTCTGACCACGCCGAAAGTAGGAATTAACGTCATTGGACTCGCTGCTTATTGCTTCGGTGAAACTAGCTATAGCACTGGAAAAGTTTTTATGCATCATTTGATCACAGCCACGAGCAAACGCTGGATCGACATTTTTCGACTGGCAAACTATCGGCAAAGCCGACATACACATCAATGAGATGACCACAATCACTTTCCGGTAGATCATAAACACAGTGCTCCTGCCATTCGAAATCAAACTTCCATTTTTCAAAATAGTCTAACAGCAAAGAAAACCGCCGAGCTGAGTCGACGGTTTTCTTGTTTTATGTTGTTGTTGTTGTGCGCCTACTTAAGCAAGATTGACCCAAACGCTCTTGATGTTTGTGTAGAGATCAATCGAGTGCTTGCCAAGCTCACGTCCATAACCGCTCATCTTGTAACCACCAAATGGGATCGCAGGATCGAGCATGTTGACGCAATTGACCCAGATTGTGCCCGCCTTGATCTGAGCAGCAAGCTTGTGAGCCTTTTTGACGTCACTTGTCCAAACAGCACCAGACAAACCGTAGGTTATTTTATTGGCTTGCTCGGCAACTTCTTCGACGCTATTGAAAGGAATCACAGCAAGAACTGGTCCAAAGACTTCTTCTTGAGCAATTCTCATGTCGTTATGAACGCCAGTAAAGATCGTTGGTTTAACAAAGTACCCCTTAGCCAAATCGCCAGCTGGGGCATCTCCGCCGCATGCCACGGAGGCTCCTTCTTTCTTAGCGATATCGATATAGCTGAGAATGCGATCTTGCTGATCTTTCGAAACCTGAGGGCCGATCTGAGTCTTCTCATCCATTCCATTCCCCTGCTGCATCTTAGCAACGCGAGCAAGGAGTTTGCTCATGAATTCATCGTGAATAGATTTTTCCAAGAACAGTCTAGATCCTGCGCAGCAAACCTGCCCTTGATTGAAGAAGATACCGGTGATTGCGCCTTTTACAGCGGCATCAATATCAGCGTCAGCAAAGACAATGTTTGGCGCTTTGCCACCAAGTTCGAGCGATACACGCTTAAGGTTGCCGATTGAAGCTTTGACGATCTCACGACCAGTCTTGTCTTCACCAGTGAATGCCACTTTGTCGATGTCCATATGACTGGATATCGCAGAGCCAGCTGAATCAGCACCAAAGCCGGTGATGATATTCACAACGCCTTCGGGAAAACCAGCTTCTAAAATCAACTCACCAATGCGCAGTGCAGTTAATGGGGTTTGTTCAGCGGGCTTGAGAACAATTGCGTTACCGCATGCCAGTGCCGGACCAAGCTTCCAAGCAGCCATAAGCATTGGAAAGTTCCATGGGATTATTTGGCCAACCACGCCTACTGGTTCGCGCAAAGTGTACGTGAACATATTTGGATTGGCGTTGATTGTTTCGCCTTCAATCTTTGTTGCCCAGCCGCCGTAATAACGGAAGGTTTCTATAGTTTGAGGAACATCGATGTGTTTAGCTTCGTTGATCGGCTTACCGTTATCGAGAGTTTCAAGCTGCGCTAACTCATCGGCATTCTTCTCGATCAAATCAGCGAGCTTAAACATTAGCTTGGCGCGCTGAGCGGTGCTCATCTTGCGCCAAGGTCCTTCTTCGACAGCTTTGCGAGCAGCTTTAACAGCTTTGTCTACATCAGCCTTTGAGCCTTCTGCAACTTTAGCAATAACTTGATCATTTGCTGGATTGCGAGTTTCAAACGTCTTACCTGATTCGGCATCTACCCACTTGCCATTGATGAGTAGTTGTTTGTTCTTAGTGAGGAAATCTTTGCAAAGTAGTTCTTTTTCTTGGACGACGGCCACGGTTAGACCCTCCAGAGAGTGTTGATGAAAGCATCTCGTGAAAGCCAAGCTTCACGTTTGATAACGATAATAATGCGCTATAAATCAACTTTTTCTTAATCTCTTAAGCTTGCTCTAACTTTGTTCGAATCGCCGATCGGGTCTTGCTGTACAGTGGGCTGTTACAATTCTGAGATTTACAGCTGTGTAAGGAGTAGAAGTTGACCTCCAAGGAAAATTCGGGCACTAAGGGACGACAGTTCGACTTATTTTGGATCAGCGCAATCGCGTTATTTATTGAATTGATCGTCATCCGCTGGATGTCATCAGAGATTCGAGCCTTCTCAATTTTCCGCAACTTTCCCCTAATCGCTTGCTACGTAGGGCTCGGTCTGGGATTCATGAAAGACAAGGGCGACGAGCGTTTGTTCAAGCTGTTCCCCTTTTTATTCATGCTACTTGTGCTCGTTATTGATACCAGCACTTGGACTTCAGTTTCCGACATGCTCATGCCCTCGATGCGAATCGGCGGGGGCGCCGCCGGCGGCTGGTGGGACGCCACTCACCCAGTAGCGGAGGCGGCAAGCCATCCAATGGAATACACAGCGATCTCGATCGGTGTGTTCTTCGCCATTTTCGTGCTGGTGGCTGCAATGATGGCAGGACTGGGACAGCGATTAGGAAAACTCTTCGATGATGGCCCGCCGCTTCAATCGTATCTTTTCAATCTGCTCGGATCGACAGCCGGAATTGCAACTTTCTCATTGCTGTCATATCTATCCACGCCACCACTGATCTGGATCGCTGTCGGCTGCCTTGCAGCGGGTTGGATCTTCAGAGAAAACAAACTTGGTATGGCGGTGCTCGTTGCGACAATTGCTCTGGTCGCGTTCATACCGGCCAAGAGCATATTTGCCACCGCCAGCAATGACGTGAAACCCCAGGTTTTATGGTCACCTTACCACCGCGTCGAAATGGTACCTCTGTTTATGGGGGGCAAAACAAACCAGATCGGTTATGAAATTTCGGTCAACAAGGCGTTCTTCCAGCAGCCTTTAAATTTATCCGACGCTTATTTATCAAGCTTGAATCCAGCAGAACAACAGAGGATGAAAGACTTCCGGCTGGATCAATATGAATTGCCGTATCAATTCATCCATCCGAAAAAAGTTCTCATACTTGGAGCAGGCACAGGCAATGATGTGGCCTCAGCATTGAAACTGGGCGTCGAACAAATCGATGCCGTAGAAATCGATCCAATGATGATCGAGCTGGGCAGGAAGATACACCCTGAACATCCTTATGACTCGCCCAAGGTACACGTGTACATCAATGACGCAAGAGCATTCTTGCGGCAGCATCAAGATCAATACGATCTTGTTATAACAGCGTTTTTGGACTCACATGCAGTGGCAGGCAACTCGTTGTCTGTGCGCCTCGACGACTATGTTTATACAATCGAAGGAATGCATGACGCACTCTCGCACGTTCGTCCAGGCGGTCTCTACAGCGTCACCTATTGTGCAGTAGCCAGTTATCTTTCCAACAGACTAATCTCAAACATGCGACTAGTGACGGCCGAATCGAAGTACCCGCCACCACTGATTTTAAATTACAAAGGCGGCGCAATATGGCACCTTTTCGCTCCTGTAACAGCGGAGATGATGGCTAAGCTTCCAGGGCTGCAAAAATATGGCTATAAAGATAGCTCCGCAGCTGAAACGGGTGGTATCAAAAACTCGACTGACGATTGGCCGTTTCTTTACTTGAACACGGTTTCGTTCGATCCCCTATATCTTGCAATTGTCGCTTGCATCCTGCTCCTCAGTTGGGCAGTGTGCGGCGCTAGCATTCGCGCCAATCGCTCATCTGGACGCTGGCAATTGTTCTTCCTTGGTTCAGCGTTCATGCTTCTCGAGTTGGCGATTATCGATCGCCTGTCACTTGTATTCGGAACGACGTGGATCGTCAATTCAATCTGTATCTTTTCGGTTCTCACAGCGATCATTAGCGCCAACGTATTGATCATCAAGAATCCGAAAGTCATGCCAATGGAAGCGCTCTACGCTGGGCTGATTATTTCACTGGCGGTTCTATATGCGGTACCAGTGCAAACGTTCAACTCGCTGGGAATGTGGGTCGGCGGCGGAGCAGCATCACTCTTATCGGTGATACCAGTATTTTTCGCCGGCATGATTTTCTCGACATCGTTTGCAAATGAAACTAAACCTCGCGCCGGTTTGGCATTCAATATGTTCGGTGCAGTGATAGGTGGTTTGTGCGAATACGTCGGGACATACACAGGAATTCGCAGCCTGCTATTAGTGGCGGCGTTCTTTTATATCGTTTCCTTCCTCTTTTGGAAGAAGTCCGCGAGTTCAAGTGAAACCTCAGCCAAGAGTGACGTCTAAATTAGAACGCTAAAGCTGTTATCCTAGGATAGTCTATGCACACTAGTGGGGTCTATGCAGCAAGCTGCCCGACTCCGCAAGCTGCTCGACTTAACGCAATCCTGAACCTTGATTGATGATGCCGGTACTATTATTGGTGGCAGTGCCTTGATTGTTGAAACCAGGATTATTAGAAGCTGGGTTCGTCGAATTGGTGGTTGTTGCCGCCGAAAGTGGTGTCAAATTCAAACTGGTGTTACTCAAACCAGTCAGATTGATGCTGCTAAGACTCTTACCTGCACTGTTCAATCCATTGGTTCCGCTGTAACTCTGGATGTTGGTATTGGGTGTGTTGTTAATCTGATTTGCAAACACGGCAACTCCGCCGCGTACGGTCGGGTATGCAAGAGGACTGGCGGGATTCGGATAGGTCGGAGTGTTGAAGCTTTGAGGGTTGCGAAAAGTGTACGAACTAAACCCACGCGTTGCACCGAAGTTTGAGCTGGAACCAAAGTTATTGCTCGCCGTCTGAGCCTTGGCGCAATCAGGAGCAACCCATGTCGTGGTCAAAGTAGCGATTGCTACGACAGCGCCAAACGAAAATAATTGAGCTCTCTGCCTAGACATAGTGTCTCCTAATTATTCATCCTAACCAATGCAGCCAACATCTATGCGAACTTAGGTTTCAGTCCAGGAGACGTATCTGGCGGCTCCTGCTGTTTGTCGGAAGACTTCTCTTTTTCTCTATCGGATTCCTGCTGCAAGACTTTACCACCATCCAGGACATATGTCGGCGGAGGCGCTATCCCACTGCTGTCGTCGTTGTTCCGAGTGGTTGAAATAAAGTTACCCGAAGCACGATTTACTTCTTCGATGATCGCATCAACTTGAGCTTTGTCGAGAGTTTCTTTCTCAAGAAGCACTTTCACAATCGCATCCATATGTGGTCGATGACTAGTTAGAAGATCTTTGACGCGAGTGTAATTATCACTGACGATCCGAGTTACTTCTTCGTCAATGATAGTGGCAATGTTTTCACCATAATCTCTCTCGTGACCAAATTCACGACCGAGAAAAACATGATCATGACGCTTACCGAAAGTCATCGGTCCTAGTCGATCACTCATGCCAAACTCAGTCACCATGCGACGCGCAAGTTTAGTGCTCTTCTCTAAGTCGTCCTGTGCACCAGTAGTGATTTCGTCATAAATGATTTCTTCTGCTACTCGTCCACCAAGGCTGACTCCGATCTGGTCGATGAGCTGCGAACGCGTCTGGGTAAGAATATCTTCTTCAGGGAAGAACATGGTCAAACCGAGTGCGAAGCCACGTGGAATGATGCTCACTTTGTGCAGCGGATGCGCATTTTTGAGCAAGATGCACATGAGCGCATGACCGACTTCATGGTAGGCAGTCATTTCCTTTTCTTTGTTGGAAATAATTCTCGTTCTCTTTTCCGGACCAGCAATTACTTTGTCGATTGCCAGCTCAAGATCGTTCATTTCGATCTCGCGTTTATCCCCACGAGCCGCTATTAGGGCTGCTTCGTTGATCAAGTTAGACAAGTCTGCACCAGTAAATCCGGGCGTTCTTCGTGCCAGCACTCTCAATTCGACATCTTTAGAAAGCGGTTTGCCCCTGGAGTGAACGTTGAGAATTTGCTCACGCCCGAGTACGTCTGGACGATCGATGACGACTTGACGGTCGAAACGACCTGGACGCAGTAGAGCTGAGTCCAATATATCTGGTCGGTTCGTGGCAGCAATGACGATGATGCCAGTTGTTCCTTCGAATCCATCCATCTCAACCAGCAGTTGATTCAATGTTTGTTCACGCTCGTCGTGACCACCGCCGAGTCCAGCTCCACGCTGTCTTCCAACTGCGTCGATTTCATCGACGAACACGATACACGGAGCATGCTTTTTTGCTTGATCAAAAAGATCTCGAACGCGAGAGGCTCCTACACCTACAAACATCTCAACAAAATCAGAACCAGAAATACTGAAGAACGGCACACCAGCTTCACCAGCGACGGCCTTCGCTAGTAGAGTTTTACCAGTTCCTGGAGCGCCCACAAGTAAAACGCCTCGAGGGATACGTGCACCCAGGGCTTGAAATTTTTCCGGATTCTTCAGGAAATCAACGATCTCTTGCAGTTCCTGCTTAGCCTCATCAATTCCAGCAACGTCGGCGAAAGTTACTTTCACTTTGTTGTCGACCATGAGCTTTGCCCGACTGCGACCAAAACTCATCGCCTGATTGCCACCAGACTGTGCACTACGGAACATGAAAAGAAATCCAACTAAGAGCAATATGGGCAAGAAGAATGAGCTGATCATGGAGAACCAGAAACTAGACTTATCCGGCTCCTTGATGTCGAGCATGATGCCCGACTTGTTAAACTCTTTGATCAAGTCTTCTTTCGATTCGTTAGGCACAGTGACGGCTTTGTCTCGTTCCGAGCCGGCCATTTTCACTTGAATTATCGACTCACCATTAGTCATAGTGACACGCTGAATAGCATCTGCTTTACCTTCACGGATGATGTTTTGCAGTTGCGAATAAGTCAACGGTTCGTCATGTTTACTAATGCTAGTCAACGAAAAGACGAATACGACTAACACTAATAGTAAAAAGAAAACGGCCCAAGTTGTTCCGTACTTCCGCATAATCTTTGCTCCAGAATCCTCGTCATCAGATTATATCACGCTAAAACGTATGCTCTAACCCAGCACCTGCCTGGCTTTCGAGCGTTCACGACCACCCTAATTCATTTATAATCAGCAAAGCTCTATTCCTGACAGCCATTACGGCGCTTGACATCGACCTTGGGTTGATAATATTGAGCCAAAAGTTAGCGGCAAATGGTGGCCTTTCAAATGTGTTGTTAGACCACTTAATTCGATGCGCGGAAATTTAACTAGCATCGACTGTATGGCAATTCGTCGATTATTAAAATGTGAATTGCCCGTCAAGCTGCGACTAGCAACACTCCCAGACAAATGAAGATGTAACCTGGAACAAAAAAATTTGCCGAATATCAAGCAATCGTTACATACGCGACAATCATTAAACTACTACGCAATCTGGGGCGAAGTCTAAAACCGAAATCCGATGTGTAGGTACGCCTATCACTTTAATTTTTTCGCTCAAACCAACTCCCGGTACCCACAGCACCTCAGCTTGATCGGCAAGTACAATCCCTTCAAACTCTCGCTCACTCTTACTTTTTCTGCTGTGAAGATATCTCTTGAGGCTGACAGGCTGTGTCATTCCAAGCGGCCGAATCTTATCTGTGTCACTATCGTTTCTCAAAACTAAAGGGAGCTCAACCAAGGTCAAATCAACAATTGCGCTCAACGCAGTCCTGGGTGGGAACTGTGCGGGTAGCGATTCCTGCCATTCTTCTACTCTAATAACCTTGCCTAGTGAAAGAATGATTGTGTTGCCAGGCAACTTGATTTTCACTGGTTGCAATAACACCTTGGTCCTCACACTAGGGGATTTGTCGATCCAGCGAATGTTTTCAGTGTCGACGACTAGGTCCCATCTTTCATGTAGAGTCAGTCGCTTACTGCCGACGTTATTCGCCATCATATTTAATACCGTTTGCACTCGTTCGAACGAAACTTCAATATCACGATATTCCATCGCTTTACCGAGCGCGCGCCGCTGTAAAGCGATGTGGACCTCCTGAAACTCTCGCATACTCCAAGACCTGGCATCCAAACCTCCCAACTGGTCGATAATTAGCAAAGTGCATTGATGCAAAAATTCATCCTCCTTCGTCGTCACCTCTCGCAGTCGTTCTAATTGTCTGGCCATTGAAGGGAATCGGCTTAAGCACAGAGGCAGAACTTGATTTCGCAAGAAATTCCGAGCAAATTTATCGTTTTGGTTTGAAGAATCAACTCGGGCGGAAACTTGGTTCTGGGAGAGAAAAACTAGTACTTCCTCACGTGAGCAGTTGAGCATAGGACGAACCAACCAGATGCCGTTTTTCATCAAATGAGCTGTTTTAATACCAGTCAAACCAGTGCTGGATGTACCGCGAAAAAGCCTAAACAGCAAGGTTTCAATCTGATCGTTTTGTGTATGCGCCAGCAAAACAACTTTGCTACCAAGCGAGCGGGCACAGCTATAGAGAAAATCGTACCTGGTGGCACGCAGCTTCGATTCAGATGCGTTAGGTCGAGACTCGGTTTGTTCGTAAACTTGAAGCGGAACAAGCAATTCAGCGCATAATTGACGGCAAAATTGTTCATCAAGATCGGATTCGGAACCCCTAAGCTTATGATTTACGTGACAAGCCCGAAGCTCAACACCCAGTTGCTGTGATACCAAGCGCAATGCCAAAAGCATAGCGGTAGAATCAGCACCTCCGGAAATAGAAGCAATGATGCAGGGCTGCGCATGCAGATCTGGATCAGAAAGGTCAGAAAGAGCAGCAGAAATTTTAGCTACAAACAGGCTGTGCGTGTTTAAATGGAAATCCATACACTTCTTACAAATGATCTTTCCAGTGTAGGTTATCCTAGCAGTATCGCCCTGAAGTTGGTCAAAGAGACGGAATGATGAAAATTCAACCTATCTCTGTAAAACGCATAATTAACGTGCCTGTCAACCTGGCCGTGGCAATTTTGTTTTCAGCCATAAATCTGCCACCAGTGCAAGCAGATGATGCTTCCGTGGTCTCTCATGAGCCCCTCAAGGGAGGTGTAGAAGACACAAATCTTTTGCCCAGCAAACAAGAAACATTCAAAGAACAGATTCCCATGGCAGTGCCTGTGCCAAAAAAGAAATTGGAAGGCAAGCTTGAGCAAGCGGATCACAATGTCTTGGAAGGACGCTCCGAAGATGAGGGCGATGCCAATCTCCAAAGCATGAAAGGTCAAACGGATAAAAAAGTTCTGCAAGGAAGCGCACAACAACTTGATGGCGCAGTTGGTGAAGACCCTGATACGACTGACCAGGAGCTGATGGTCGAATGGGATGCTTGGCGGAACCGTTTTCTGCAAGCAGTGCAATCGGATGTGCAAAGCAATCTCAATAGTTCGGACGATAGCATGTTGCGCTGGGACCCTCGCAATCAAACTGTCATCCGTCAATTCCCGCTGGGAACCGTTGCCTGGTTTAAATGCGATATCAGGGAAGATTTGAAGATAGTCAATTTCCAGTTAGTGAAATCGTCTGGTTATCCTAACTACGACAGAATTGTCATGGACGCAGTGGCTGCACTTAACGGAACCAACATTCTCCGCTTTCCGGCCAAATCAAAACGCCACAAAGTAAATCAAATGGCTGGAATTCAAACAGCGACAGAATCCACAAAACAATACTTTCGTTTCGGCGACGTGGAAAAATACCGCGTTCCCAGCGGACAATAGTTTCGCCGAGGCTGGACCTGGAGACGTGGAGTCCTGGAGCAATTATTCTTTAGGAACTGCGGTCACAGAAGATGTTGGAATCTTGCCCGAGTGAATTTGATCAACCTGGTAGTCGATTTGTTCGGCTTCACCTATGCGATCCGTCTTGTGCAGCACATCACTGTAGCAATTAAGCAAGGCTAGCAACTGCGGACTGCTATGGTCGCCATTTTTCTCTCGCAAAGCGAGAGATTGCTTGAGCAACACCTCGCTTTCTTTATAACTCCCAGAACGCTCGTATGTCTCAGCGAGCTTTTCTCGAATTGACACGGCTTCGGGATCTTCCACTCCCGACTTCCTTTCGACCAGAGCCAACGCTTGTTTCAAATGACCAGCTGCGTCCAGGTATTTTTTTTCCTGGTAGCAAACGCGAGCCAGAATTGTCAGCGGTTTGGATAATTCAACGTTTCCAGGACCGTAGATTTTGGCGGCAGCCGAAAGTGCCTCACGGTAGTTAATTTCGGCACCTTGCATGTCTTTCAGCTTAAAATCAGCGTTGCCTAGCCCATTGTAGGCCTTAAAAAGAGCAGGAAGATTCTTTGACTTTTCCTTTTCGATACCACTAACGACCATGTTGTAGTAGTTTTCAGCTTCTTTGAACTTCCCCTGAGACTCCAAATCTTGCGCATTCTTGAAACAGTCGTCAACGGACATATGCGGCGCCACAGCAGCTTTCGGGTCGGGAGCTTGTGCCTGGACGGCGCTTGGAATCGCAAACAGCGTAAAGACAAGGCAGGCGCAATTATTTAGTTTCATCGCTTCTCCAACCGACCGTGCAACCTTGCCTGCTTTTAGAGAGACCAGTTGTTCAAAAAAATTAGCACGGGGCAGGATTGAACTGCCGACAACGCGGTTATGAGTCGCGTGCTCTACCGACTGAGCTACCGTGCCACTTACATTGATTATCCTGATGTTCTGCCCCCAGTGTCAAGCGACTGTCAACACTTAAATCTGGGTAGATAGACTGAAACCCCTCACGGAGACGCCAGTTGATAGCTTTTGAAGTCTTGTTGTTGTTAGCGGCCTCAGTCATCGTGATTGTCGGCTTAACCGCCGTGATAAGACCGATTGCTCAAGCCTACTCAGAGCGGTTAAAGGCTAAATACAAAGAAATAGGTAGTGATCAAGAAGTCCTCTTAAAAAATCGTGTCTCCTCTCTTGAGGAAGAAATACGCGAACTCAAGAGACAGGTCTTAAGCATCCAAGAGACCAGCGAATTCACAGCCAAAATGATTGAGACAAAGCAAGACAAGTCTGCTTAGGTTCGCTAACTGGATAGCTTCGCAGACGTAGAAGGCGCCTTTTGAACATGCATTCGCGAAGCAGCTTGAACAAAATGCTTAAAAAGATCTGCGTTTCCTTCAAAATCGCGTTCAGGATGCCATTGCACGCCGATTGTGAAGGGTCGCCCCTCAAGTTCGATTGCTTCGATTATGCCGTCATCGGCATGCGCGACAGCAATCAACCCCTGACCAAGTTTTTTCACAGACTGATGATGCGAAGTGGGTACATTCAGCCGATCAGACTTATAAATCTTGCCCAACTGACTGCTCAGCTTCAAATTAATCGGATGCTTGTGGGGATTAGCTTGCCAACCGGCATTGATCGTGTGCACTACTTGAGTGTCCGGTAATTCAGAATTTATATCCTGAATCAAAGAGCCACCCAAAGCAATGTTAAGAAGCTGAGCGCCGGCGCAAATACCAAGAATTGGCATATCTGTTCTGCTTATGGTGCGATCAATCAGCCTGAAGTCAAAATCTTCTCTTCGGGGGTCGCACAACTCGACCAACGAGCTGGCTTGTTCGCCATATTTGGTTGGGCAGTAATCAAGTCCACCAATTAACATCAAGCCCTGCAGGCTACGAAACAGGTCGTCCAAATCACTGTCTGGCATTGGTGGCAACAAAACCGGAATGCCACCAGCTTTTTGAACCGCCTCAAAATAAGTGGATTGAATGGCTGCTTGCGGTGGAGAACCGCCTGTGACGTCAAGATTGATGCCGATAATAGGTTTCATATTTTCAGGATATAGCACAATTTCAAAAATGGCTATCTCGTATAATCTTCCGTGAACATCCTTTTCAGAGAACAGCACTCAAGCGAGGTCTACATTGACAGCAGAGTTATCCGAGGATAGTCTAGGCAGCAAGCTGCTTGACTTATCAACCAGTCACAGCACAGCTGAGAATTTGCTCAGATCTGCAGATGCTTGGCAAACCGGACACTTTCTTTTAACAAGCGGTTTGCACGGAAAGGAATACATGCAATGCCAGCGAGTCATGCAGTTCCCTCGCTTTGGTATGCAGTTGGCACGGCTTTTAGCCAAGCAATTGATTGACGCCGGACTGATACCGTCTGTGGTTGCAGGTCCAGCCCTTGGCGCAATTCACTGGGAAGTCTTTGTCGCGTCGGCATTCGATGAAATGAATCCGAATGGACCGCCAATGAAAGCGATATTTGCAGAGAGAGTAACAGACCAATCAGGAGACTCCAACAGCTTCGCAATAAGAAGGGGGGTAACACTTAAGCCAAGCGATAAAGTACTTATTGTTGAGGACGTAACCACAACTGGTGGTTCGGCAAGAAAAGTTGTTGAACTAGTTAGAAGTCTAGGTGCGGAGCCCATTGCAGTGGGTGCCGTTGTTGACCGAAGTGGTTCTGCAATAGACTTCGGAATTCCATTTCACAAGCTGATTACACTTAATTTAGAGACTTTTGCGCCCGCCAACTGCCCTTTGTGCAAAGATGGAATTCCAGTCAGCAAGCCAGGAAGCAGTAAGAAACCGGCTTAATCCTGAACCTTTTTCTGCATCAAAGACTGCAAGGCCAATTTGGATTCATAATCTCGTGGCAACATTTTTGTTGTTGTCAGAAGCTCCGAAATGGCGCCGTTGACGTCCCCATTGTCGCTCAATGCCAGACCAAGAGCGCGGTGCAGTTTGGCGTTTTTGGGGTCAATTTTTAAAGCTAAGCGATACTCAATTACAGCCGATTGGTAGTCGCCTTTTTTGCCGTATACCCAAGCCAGGTTAGAGTGTGTGTCCGGGTCATTGGGCGCAAGACTAATAGCCATGTGGGCCTCTTTAATCGCTTCGTTTGGCTTCCCCGTGCTAGCCAAAGCCCAAGAAAGCCCTACATGACCTTCTGAATAGTGCGGATCTAAACGAATTGCTTCTTTAAATTCTTCAATGCACTTTGTCCACTTCTCGCCATTACCCAAGGCAAGCGCGTATCTAGCGTGCACCACAGCGTCTTTGGGATTTAGAGCGATGGCACTTCGATATTCCTCATCTGAAGGTCCTGGCAGACGATCAGCCGCGTAACATTGAGCCAATATCAAATGTGGTACCACAAGCTTCGCATCAAGCGCAATTGCGCGCTTGCATTCGGCTATGGCAGGACGCCAATCTTTGCGCATGCGATAACATTCAGCCAGGTATGCGTGGGCTAACGCGTTGCGCTTGTCGATTTTCAACGCGTTGGTATATTCGTCGTCCGCACCTTGATATTTTCCAAGCATGCGCAGCGCTTCACCTTTCATAAAGTGTGCATCACCGCTGGTTGGACGAATGGAAATAGTCGTCTCGAACTCTCCTAAAGCTTCCTCAAAATCAGACATGCCCATCAATACTTTTCCAAGCATCCAGTGAGCCTTGAAGTTGCGCGAATCGACCTTCACCACTTCCTCGTATTCGATCAATGCGTTCGTGAAATCGCGTCTCTCAAAAAACATATCGCCCAACTTCATATGCTTCTCTGTCGCTTTAGCCTTCTCTGCTGGCAACACATCAGATTTCAGCGGGTCTATTTTTTCGATAATCGGAGCAGAAAGAGAAGTATTTTTGTCACCACCAGTGGTGACATTACTTTCTGCAGGCTGAACTGGTTTGATGACGTTTTTAATTACAGTGCTCGGTCTCGACTTTCCTGGCAGACGGAATGCGCAAGCAAGCTGCACCTCTGTCAAACAAGATAACGAGGACAAACAGGCGATCAAGAAATATTGGCTTGAATGATACTTCACTACTTAAATCTAACACCAGCAGGGTCAAAAGTCTAAGGCTCCAGCCGAAAACTTGCTTGCTTTGGTCGTAAATGCCGCGCTAGATCGATTCAAGCAGCCTGATTTTAGACATTCGATCGAGTCGAAAGGTCCGCTCTGCTGCGAAATAGAAGCAATAAGCAGTCAGGTAAAAATTTCCACGGTTTTGAATGAGCGCTTGCGGCTTTACTTTCCTTTCGCGTCCTAGGCTGTTATAGCGAAATGCTATGGCCCCATCTTGTTCAATCGCCCTGTTGATCATCTCAATAGACTCTTGCACAAATGCGGGCACGGGAGGCTGGAAATCAGATTCCTCATCAAGTTTAAATACTGAATAAAGGTCACACAAATCCTTCCAGGCTCTCAATGATTCATGCATTTGGATTAGCCTGGTGAGAATGTTACGCACATGATGACTATCTGCCAGAGCTCTGTGATAGCCGCCTTGTTCCAATTCCAGAAACTGGACGATTGTTCCAAGCTGGTGGTTTGGCGCATCCGTTAAAAGTTGACGACTCATCGTCAGGGTATCTAGAACATAGTGTTCTGGCAAAGCCAGTTTCAACTTAGCGAATGCAACACGCAGAAAGCCCACATCGAAAGGGGCGTTATGGGCGACAAGAACGGCCTGACTATTATTAATCCACTCAAAAAATTGAGGCACTACTTGCGAAGTCGTTGGACAGCCAGCCACCATCTCTTGAGTAATACCGTGAACAGCTGTAGCTTCATACGGGATTTCGCATTCCGGGTCGATCAATTGAGAGAAAGTCTCAACTCGATTGTCCGACAATCTGAATTTAACTCCCGACAATTCCACTAGCCTGGCAGCGATTGGAGAGAGTCCTGTCGTCTCAGTATCGAACGAGACGAATTCAATATCCAGCAGATCATTGAATGCATCAACGATCGATACACGCTCGTTATTCAAAGTGTTCAAAAGCAGCCACCTCGCGGGTTCGAAGGCAAAAAAGCAGGACGCACCCAACGATTCTCGCACTAAAACTGGGCGGGATTCGCTAGTTGAAATTGACTGAGTATTAATTCAACTGAAGACTATGACATCTACTATCGATGCGGCTTTCGGAGAGTGGTATATGCATTCATACTGATACCACTTATGGTGATATATCGCATTTCTATCGCTCCTTGTATTTCTATCTATAAAATACAACGTAAGAAACCGTAAAATAGTTCGAAATTTTGTCAAACTTTTTCGACAAATGCAGATCCTCTTCATGCATGTTAGATTTGAAATGAAAACTGTTTATGGATTCGACAACTTGTCCAAACTTGTTCAAGCGATTGTTTTAATAGCCGTAAGCTCCTGTTCCTTCAACCTAGTAGGTGCATATGCTGATCAGGCAGATTGCGGGCAGATTCACGAGCAAATCACTCATGATGCCCTTGCAGCCACGTTTAACGCGGCAAATTTGAATCTTGTCGAGCGTGCTTGTGATAGTCAGAGCAAACCGGGAAGCGAAGCGGCAAGCGAAACCAGACGGCACTTCGGCGATGAAAACTTTCCGAAAGCGCTCGCTTATATGGATAGGCAAAAACGTTTAATCATCGACTTTTCTGCGGCCGCAGACACAAATCCTCTGGATCGGGCTCGCGCCCTCTACCATCTAGGCTTGCTCCTACATACAGCTCAGGACTTTTATAGCCACACAAATTATGTAGAGTTAGGTGCGGAGCGCCTGAAAGAGAAAAATGGCGGCAGCATTAAAGATGCCTACGCGATGGATCTTGTTGATTGGACCAAACTGTCAGCAGCTCGAACTAACACGCTGCAAAGTTCTCGTGAGATTTATAAGGACGATCCCACGGCTGCTCAAGGAAAGATAATTTGCGGTAACAGCACATATTTTAAAGTGGCAAAAGAGCTAGCCGTAAAAGAGACAATCCGGCAATGGAATTCAGTTGAGGCTTTGATCAAGCTACGACACGCTGCAAGGGCTAATGCAATTCTCTCGGCGATGAAAGAAGCAAGCTGTCCCTATATAAAGGATTTGGACAAATTTCCTGAAGAGGAGATTTAGCTCTTCGCTGCACGTCCACAGTCAGGGCAGTCCTTTCGGGGATCAAGCCCTCTGATTGTCTCAAATTCGCCGCTTAGCCAATCAATTTTTGTTAGTTCATTGCCTTGGATCGCACCGATCTTTGCGATCAACTTGATTGATTCCAAGGCTTGCCAGGCACCGACGATTCCAAGCACAGTGGCGATCGATTTGTGCTCAGGTGGTTGAAGGGGCACATCATCTATGCCTGCCAACGGAAAAGCGCATCGCAAGCAAGCAGACCGAGACGGGCACATCGTAAACAGTTGATAGCGAAAGCCGCTGCCACCGGCGTGAACAAGCGGTTTACCAATGTGCATACAAACGTCGCTAACAAGCAACTTTTCTTGCCAATTGGCTAACCCGTCGATGATCACGTCTGATTGAGAAAAAATCGATTCTGCATCGTGGCCGTCGACTTTCCAAGCTCGACATAGAACTTCTGATTCAGACAAGCCCTCTACTGATTTATATGCCGCAGATAGCGCTTTGGGGTCTTCATCAACCAACCAAACTTTCCCAACACCCGCTTCGACTAAATATTTTGCAGCCACCAAGCCACTTGATTGCACACCGGCAATTAGAACTGAACCGGCGGACAATCTACTCAGGATGTCGGTGCTCATGCCAGGCAACGCAAGTTGTCGGACTTTATTACTCAAATGCTCAGGGATTAAAACAGTTTGCTCTCCAATGCCCCCATTACAAGGATAACTCACTGGAACTGAGTTTCACTCAAGGGAATCACAGTGGCTGCCCTTATTGCTAATCTTTGCAGCTACCAGCTAAAAAATATCGTAGTGCCATAGGTGGTGCAGGCGAAGTGGCGCGGCAAGAATCGTTAGAATCCCAAATACCAAAAACCCCCCTTACGGGAGGTCTCTGGCTGGCGTTGGCGGGGGAAAAACTTATAGTTACTGATGGATATGACAAGCAAGTCAAAACGTCACTGCATATGGCGAGTGGCTGGCGTGGCGTCGATTGATTAGTAGTAATTGGTTGAAACGAACGACTCAGAAGTGAGTCGAATATAGATTATTCGAACACCGCAATGAAGTCAAGTGCCCGTTTGTAATGCAGAATACATTTTCAATAATTTTGACTCTTTGAAGAGGCTGTTTCTATGCAATTGTTGAAGAATCGCATTCTTCGGCTAAGTTTTCCGCCTGTGGATTTTTGTTCACAAGTGATTTGCAGAAGAGAAGCATCCCAACCTACTTTCGATGTTAGGCACCGCAGCCGGTGACCTGTAGTTTTTGGCGGAATTCTTTTCCAGTTTTCTTAGGGTTAGTCTTCGGTCAATTCCAGCGCCGAGAACGCCCCGACGCACAAAGAAGGGGGGAGCTTGCGCTCCCCCCCATTTTGTACTTGATTGTTTGTTTGCGATTAGCTGAACAAGTTGGCATCGCGAGCGGATGCAACGAGCCAGTTGATGCAACCAGGTGTTGCCAGTCCACCGGTGACACCAGCCGCTCCGAAGAGAACTCTCTTCATAGCATCTTGTGTTCCAGCAGCCATGTGCATGAAGCCCATGATCATTGTTGGTCCGCCCCAGGCAATTCCGAGAATTTCCATACCGTTAGCGATAATGTTGAGCAAGGCTTCTAAGTTAGCCAGGTTGTTGACGCGAACTGTACCTGCGGTGTTAACGCCGGTTACGAAGGTAGCATCTGAACCTTGTGGTCCTATTGTTCCGTTCGTTGCGCCTTGCAAGGAAGGAGCGTTAGAACCAGCAGCGTTTGTTTGAGAAGTCTGTGACCCTGTGTTGATTGCGGTGTCGCGACCATTTGTACCAGTACCAGCAGAGGAGAATGCATCAGTCGAAGTGGCCTGCTGTTGCGCATTGGCTGGCAAAGATAGTGCTACAACTGAAGAAAGTGCAAGAGCAGCCATAGTAAGATTGCGGAAAATATTCATGAAGAACCTCCTGGCAGGAAAAATATTTGGTTGGTTAGTAAATCGGACTTAGAATCAGGTCGTGAAAGTCGACCTCTTGAAGACCTGGTTAGATTAGCTTAAACGAGATACCAAGTCAAGGTAAAAAATGTATTCCACCTTACAAAATACTAGAATTTTTATTCATCGTCAAAGTGGCTTTTGATCAGTTGTTCGAGTGTATTCTGCGATTTTACAGCACCATTGGGCAGTTAACGCTGTCACACAGAAAGATGAAACAGGACTTCCCGTGCCACCAAAACATCCATATAAGTAGGTGGGACACTCCTGCATAATTAGAATGTTGCCACAGACCCCAAAGCCAGCCTGAAGAGCCGCGTACATTGCCACAACCAGGCGGGATGAACGGGGCGCGTGAGTCCAAGCCTACGGTAAAGACAACTTTCCTAAACAGACACTCCGTACGGCACCGGTGCATGCAGGAACACTGTTGGAAATGCCGTGATAGGTCGTGTAGGCAAGCAGAGCAAAAAGCAACGACTCTTTGAACTTGGTGGAAATTCCAAAATCCTCATGACGCAAGACTTTTATCTGTTCACACCAATTTTGGCGAATCAACTCAACTAATTGCGAATTATCCGCACCTCCTCCTCCGAGTATTAGTCGAGAGACAGTACATTTTGGCAAAACGAACTGTTTGTAGGCTGCTGCAATCGAACGGGCAGTGAGAGTCGTTAGGGTGGCGACAACATCAGCATCCGAAAGTCCGGCTTGCTTGCCCTCATCTATTAGTACATCTGCGAACTTGTCTCCGAAAAGCTCGCGACCAGTCGTTTTAGGTGGAGCTTGTCGAAAATATGGATGAGACAAAGCGCGGTTCAGCAAATTGTCATCGACCTTACCTGACTGGCAAATTTGTCCGTCGCGATCGTAGTCCTTGCCATATAAACGATTCATCGCCCGGTCTATGAGCATATTTCCGGGACCAGTATCGAAAGCCATGATGGCCACGCCCTTTTGATTTATTATCGTCAAATTGGCGATACCACCTATGTTCAAAACAGCAGTGGCAATTTTGTCAGAGCCAAATAGAACGGCGTCAGCGAAACTAACTAACGGCGCTCCTTGCCCACCATTGGCCATATCAGCCGGCCTGAAATCAGCAACTACGGGAATACCAGTCCTCGCGGCCAGGATCGCAGGCTCTCCCAGTTGCAGAGTGCCGCTAGTAAAGACAGTCCACAAATCAGACTGAGTTGGGGCGTGCCAAATCGTTTGACCATGCGACCCAATCAGGTGCACATCTATCTCTGGCACCGATCGAATCAATTTTTGACAGGCCTTGGCGAACAGTTCTCCCAACGCTGTGTTCAACAGACAAACTCGCTGCAATGACGTTTCGCCTGAAGCGATGAGCTTTTGCAGACCTCGCCGAAATTCGACTGGAAACTCTTCAAGGTTGCTTGCCAGCAGCTTTATCTCGAGAGCCGGAATTGCGGCTGCGGGGTTCCCTTGAAATCGGGGTGTGATTGAAAAGAGAGCGACGTCAATGCCATCCATCGAAGTGCCGCTATTGAGCCCGATTACGTTCAGTGGTCGCAATCTTGAAACGTTCACGTTAAATCACATCCCCTGCTTGCAACAAAACTGTTATTGTAACTCTATGCTGTCTAAAGCTGGCACAGAGTCAGTGATAAGATCTCAGCACTAAAAATTCGTCCTGCAATAAAAGGCAACTTAAATATGGTCAGCAACAAATCGCTTGATTACCAGGGGAATGTAGCCGTTGCGCAAATGTATATCGGTCGGGGCAAGGCGACACGCCGAGCTTACGGATTCGACGAAATTGCGTTGGTGCCTGGTTCGACAACAGTAGATCCAGAACTGTGTGATATCACCGTCAACCTCGGTGGACACAAGCTCGAAATGCCGATCATCGCTAGCGCGATGGATAGCGTAGTCAACGCAAAAATGGCCATCGCCATGGGGAAGCTGGGCGGCTTGGCTGTTCTCAATTTGCAAGGGCTGCAGACACGCTATGAAAATACCGAGGAGGTATACAAACAAGTTATAGCTTGCGACAACAACAGTTTCGTCGAAGTCATGCAAAAGCTATATGCGGCACCGGTTCAAGAATCGCTGATTGTCAAAAGAATAGAAGAAATAAAAAAGGGCGGTGTGCACGTCGCGGTCTCATTGACGCCTAACTTTGCTGAAAAGTACGGAGCGATTGCCGTGGAGGCAGGATGCGACATGATATTTGTTCAGTCGACTGTGACTGGCATTGAGCACCGCTCTGCGCTCGGTACACCCAACCTGAACTTAACCAAGTTTTGCCTGAAGATTGGCGTTCCTGTCATAGTTGGCAATTGTGTCGGCTACGAAACTGCTGTTGAACTTTTGGAAACGGGTGTGGCAGGAATTCTAGTGGGAGTGGGTCCAGGGGCTGCCTGCACTTCACGGAGTGTGCTTGGCATAGGCATGCCAATGGCTACAGCGATTGCCGATTGCGCCGCTGCGCGGCAATCGTTTTCCAAGGACAAAGAAGGTCCTATCATCATTGCTGATGGTGGCATGGTAGTGGGCGGAGATATTTGCAAAGCCATCGCCTGTGGTGCTGACGCAGTGATGATTGGTTCACCACTGGCTCGCGCCAAAGAAGCGCCCGGTAAGGGCTTTCATTGGGGTATGGCGACGCCGAGCCCAGTCTTGCCTCGCGGCACGAGAATCAAAGTCGGCACAAGCGGAACACTTGAAGAGATATTGCTCGGTCCTGCCCACATCGATGACGGTACACAAAACCTTACGGGTGCTCTGAAGACGAGTATGGGCACTCTCGGTGCGGCAGACCTGCGCGAGATGCAAAATGTGGAAGTCGTGATTGCGCCGTCCATTTTGACAGAAGGTAAAGTCTTCCAAAATGCGCAAAATTTGGGCATGGGAAGATCGTAATTGCTGTCTCCATACACCAATAGTTTTTAGCGAGTAACGAAAAATGTGGAAAACCAGAGATTTCCTTTTCGCGTCAGTTCTGATCTTGCTTTCCTCTGTCCAACCGAGCCATGCGGAGGAAGTGCCTACCGCCTCTGAAGTTGCCGCAGCCAAGCGCAGCGGCATTCCGATCATGTCTAACACGATCGCTGATATCGCCCAATTTGTTGCACCAGCGGTGGTGAATATCGAAGTTGCCCAAGTGAACAAAGCTCAGCTAGCAGGGTTAGATTTGCCCATGGCCTTACCCTTTGGCAAGTACGAGTATTTTTTCAATGGTCAAAGGATGGATCAACCCCGGGAAAGCCACAATACCGGTTCTGGATTTATTGTTCGCAGCGATGGCTATATCGTGACAAACGCCCATGTGGTGCGCGGCGCCAGTAAAATAAAGGTCACTCTGAACGACAAGCGCGTCATGGAAGCAACCATCGTCGGCAGCGATGGCTTCTCGGACATCGCGATCGTAAAAATCGACGCGAAGGATCTACCTGTCGCCAATATGGGCACCTCGAATACAGTTCGACCGGGAGAGTTTGCCATTGCGATCGGCAGCCCGCTTGGTTTTGATCACACTGTCACATTCGGCATCATCTCGGCTGTCGGACGAACAATAACAGACGTGAATGGCAACATCAACTTTATTCAATCCGACGTAGCAATCAATCCGGGCAATTCAGGTGGACCACTTTTGAATCTGGACGGCGAAGTGATTGGCGTCAATACGGCGATTCAAGCCAACGCTCAGAACATAGGTTTTTCAATTCCGATCGATATCGCAAAATCGGTTTCAAATGACTTGATCGATCATAGGATGATTCAACGACCCTGGCTCGGAATCGCCATGCAAATAATTGATGAAGCAATGAGCAAAGCTCAAGGACTTCCCGCTAATAGCGGGGTTTTGATCGGCAAAGTAATCGAAGGAAGTCCGGCTCAGAGCTCCGGCTTACTGCCCGCAGATGTGATTGAAAAAATTGATGGTCACGCCGTCTCTACTCCAAAAGCGGTACAGGATTTGGTCAAGTCACACAAGGTAACCGATATTCTACACTTTTCTGTACTTCGAAAAGGCACAGTCACAGCGGTTCCCGTCAAAATCGGGCAGTATCCGGACAAACCAATTACCGGTCGCGATTATGAGAATTGATTGAAGGTGTAGCGAAAAAGAAGCGCGGCATATAGGCTCGATGCTGCGAACGTGTCACCGAAGCAAGTAATTGCAGACGGTATAAAACACACAATTGATCAACTGTTCTTTACAAGGGCATGCCGCTCAGTTCACCTCTTAGACTGTTATTGTAAGCGACCTCAGGTAATCACGCCGTGCAAATCTCTACACGATCGTCATGCCTGCCTTTGTTCGCAGTAGCTTCTATGTTGTCGACTGCAACCTACCTCGTGTCTTACCAGAGTGGATGCGCACAATCGGCAAGCAGCGACAGAGTCAAATCCATGCCGAACACCCATCCAACAGCCGATCCGCGCATCGTAGTGGTGACACCACACGCAGGACAGATATTCGCTCCCGGTGATACGTTGCGTGTGCATGTATCACTCCAGGCACCACTGCAAGCCAACTATATTTCGGTATCCGCTTTGGGATTAGGCGATCTGCAAAGGGAGAATTACAATAGCACCACATATGATGCCAAATTCACAATCCCCAACTACATCGCTGGTCCAATCACGCTGCAACCAGCCATCACCGACACCAACAATACATTCATCACAGGACCAGCGCAATGAGCGGCTTTGCGCGGAGGAGACGAAGGCACTGAAGGCGACGGAGCGCTTATAATTAAACTTCCAATTCTTGCAAAAGTGAGCCACCAACCAGTTCGTGCAACGATGTGCGGATGCCGCCTTCGTCATCGCTAGAGGCGCACTTAAACAGTTTATCTAGTGAACCAACCAAGACTGCGTGCTCGAGGGGTTGCGGTTTGCCGACAAATATTTTCTCATACGAAGTTTTGGTCAGACCTTCCTCGGCGGTCAAAAGCTCCTCGTACAGCTTTTCTCCTGGCCGCAAGCCGATAAATTTGATCTCGATGTCTTGCCCTAGGCGCAACCCAGAAAACTTGATCAAATCGTGAGCGAGATCGACAATTTTGACAGGATTGCCCATATCCAAAACGAATATCTCTCCGCCAGAACCAAGTGCCCCCGCTTGCATAATCAATTGCACAGCTTCCGGAATGAGCATGAAGTATCGAGTCGCTTCAGGATGAGTGACGGTCAAGGGTCCACCGGCGGCTATCTGCTGACGCCATACAGGGATGACTGAGCCACGACTGGCCAGCACGTTCCCAAATCGCACCGCTACATACTTGGTTTTCGATCGACGCGCTAAATCCTGAACAACAAGTTCAGCGATGCGCTTGGTCGCGCCCATAACAGAAGTTGGATTGACAGCTTTATCGCTTGAGACTAGAACAAAAGTCTCTATGCCGAATTCTGCGGAGAGCTCTGCGACATTCTGGGTGCCACGAATGTTGTTGGTTATCGCTTCAGGAACATTTGCTTCCATGAGGGGAACATGCTTGTGGGCAGCAGCGTGAAACACCACCTGCGGTGCATGTTTTTCGAAGATATTGAAAAGTCGATTGTGGTCCCGGATATCAGCTATTATCGGCACCAACTTGACCGGCTCAGGTCGTCCCTTTAACTCTTCGTGGATAGCGAAAATAGAATTTTCACCCTTGCCTAACAGAAGCAGTACCTTAGGCTGAAATCTCATAATTTGCCGGCACAGCTCACTGCCTATGGAGCCGCCTGCTCCAGTGACAAGCACTACCCGCCCTTCAATGTAGCCCGCGATCGCAGGCGTGTCCAAAGTGATCGGTTCTCGGCCCAGCAAATCTTCAATTGAAACTTCGCGCAATTGGTTGACGCTAACTTTGCCGTTGATCAATTCATAGAGACCAGGCAAGATACGTGTTTCGACTTCCGACTGGCGACACATATCGACAATGCGTCGAATTTCAGCCGGCGGAGCAGAAGGCATTGCGATAATAACTTGATCGATAAACAGATTTTCGACCAACTTCGGCAAATCTTCCGTGGTACCAAATACGGTGAGGGAACCGATCCGTTTGTGCACCTTGGCCGGGTCGTCATCCAAAAGACCGACAACGTCAACTCCTAAATCGGAGCGTTGATTTAACTCACGCAGCACTAGTTGACCAGCGTCACCGGCACCGACTAGGAGAGCGCGCCTGCGTACGGGCTGACGCCAGTGCCTGCGTTGCTTGTGCTCGGTTTGCAGGCGACGCAGAACACGCGGTCCGGTCAGCATCAGGAAGCACAAACCAGCGTCAATAGCGATGATGCCATAAGACAGTTGATTGTTTTCGATGCCGGTAAAATTCAAAGCCCGGGCAAGGAATACAAGTGTTGAGACGGCTAAAACCGCACAACCCAACTCCATGATTTCGGTCAAGCCGGTGTAGCGCCAAAGCCGTCTATAAACTCCAAAACCCCAATTAGCGAGCAGCCGCAGACAAACTAGCGCTGGAATTAGAATCGTTAACTGATGCAAGTACGGTCCATCAACTCGACCATCAAAGCGGATCAGGTACGATCCAAGAAAAGCCAGCGACACTAACGCCGCATCGAAAACTATCTGGAGCACCCGCTTCCATCGAATGCGCGCCAAAGGGCCGGGCGACAGTTCGCCATCTGCTGGTTTCGCAATGGGCTGGGTTTTATCTGAAGATTCCGGAAGATTCAATACGCTTACCAGACTGCCTTACACAAGAGGTCAAGAAGAAGTCAGCCTAATATTAACACTGACCCTTTGACAAAGGCTTATGGAAAGCTCATGAGATCCAGAAAGGCAGCCTGGGGCTACTTGACACGCAGTTTACCTTTGTTCTTAGCCACCCACTCGCGCACCTTTTCATATGGCAACCCCAGCGTTCTAGCTGTGCCTCGCAATGCTTCATCATGATTGACATCCAACTCGAGCAGCTCGTAATAGCGCTTGAGCGCAGCAAGTGTGAGGGGTCCTTCTTTGAAGTGAGCGGTTGCACTTTGCAGAAACACTTTCCCCAGACCATAACCGACCAAAGCAGAGAGCAGTGCCGGAACCAACATCCACACGTCATAGCCTTTCATCGGTTTGAAATAATCTGTGAAACCAATCGTGCACCACAAGTGCAAAAGTACTTGCACCGCAGCAAAGACGCCGATAAATGTGTACGGGTTGGCGATGTACTTGTCCAGCGGGTCAGCCCGCTGACCACGCCGGAAAATTTCGTTGCGCGGACGGATATTCCCTGCACCGACTGCGCTCTTGGGCACAGGAGGGAACACCATATAGCAACCGATAATGGTGCAAAGCATCATCGCTGGGCTGATAATGTACATATCAAATAGGTTCGATTGCCGCATAAGATCAAAGTACGTCATCACCCAAGGCAGATAGAGGGCGATCACAAGCAACAGGAGAAAACGCCCTGGCCCCAGTTTTTGCTCGGTGTGCTTAGCAAACACCCAGAGAAAATAAATATTGAAAGACATCTGGACAATGTGAAAAGAAGCAAAGGTCGCTAAAGTGGTGACCGTAAAAATACCGATGAAGTCTAGCTTGTGCAACATTTCAATCATGTGCTCTTGCTGGTAGGCATTGTGGGAAAGCCACCAGTCCATGCGCTGCAAGGTCGCCAGCGTGAATGCTCCTAACATTCCGAAGACCATCATGAAAGTAAATATGGGTGTAGTCGGCTTATCTTGGATTTCGACAAGTTTGCTGTTGATGTTTTGCGTCATTATTCCTGCCTAAGATAGTTTTTATCGCCCGGTTCCATCAAACTCTGCCGCCATGAAATCAAATTACCACGTTGACAAGCTTATCTGGCACAACGATAACCTTGCGAATCGACTGTCCATCAATCTTGCTGCGAATTTTTCGATCATTCATAGCAATTTCCTCAGCCTGTGGTTTGGCCAGGCCCCTTGGAGCGCTAACCTTGCTAACAATTTTCCCGTTAACTTGAAGGACTAACTCAATTTGGTTGTCGATCGTTAAACTCTCATCAAAAGCCGGCCACTTGGTTACGTGAATATATGACCCCTCTGCCTTAGCGAAACCAGCTTGCTCCCATAATTCTTCGGCGATGTGCGGCGCCATGGGAGCCAAAACGAGCAGCAAACTGCGGATCGCAAAAACGAACAAGGCAATCTGTTCTTGGGAAAATTCTGTGGTTACGCTGGAACCATTATCAGACCCTGCATCCTGCAAGTATTTATAGAGTCCATTGACCATTTCGTGGCAACGAGCGATGGCAGTATTGAAGTTGTATCGCTCAGCAGAGAGATCAGCGGTCACTGCTTTGATTGTTTTATGCACAAGTGAATTCAGGGCTTGACTCTTCTCATCCAGTTTTTCGTGCTCAACAGCTGGCGTAGAAGAAATTGAATCGGGCTTGATTGCTCCCGATTCGATCAAGTCTGTAACGAATCGCCATACCCGTCCGAGAAAACGATGTTGACCAACCGCACCTTCCTCATTCCATTCGAGTTCTTGTTCCACTGGAGCAGCAAACAAGGTGAACAAACGTGCGGCATCTGCTCCGTAACGCTTGAAGAAGTCCGTTGTACCAACCACGTTGCCGCGGGATTTGGACATCTTTTCGATGCGCCCGGATGTGGGTGAAAACTTGGTTACCATCCCTTGAGACAAGAGATTTGTGAAGGGCTCATCGCACTCGACCAACTTCATATCACGCAGCGCTTTAGTGAAGAACCGCGAATAGAGCAAGTGAAGAATCGCGTGCTCAACGCCACCAACATACTGATCAACGGGCATCCAATAATTGGCTTTCGCTTTGGCAAAAACTTCTTTCGGATTTTTCGCATCGGTATAACGTAAGTAATACCAACTCGAATCAATAAATGTGTCCATAGTGTCAGTCTCACGGCGAGCCGCTCCCTTACATTGAGGACAAGTGGCATTGACGAAACTTTCCATCCGACCAAGAGGAGAACCACCTTCCCCGGTAATGGCAATTCCTTCCACTGGCAGCACCACCGGTAGTTGCTCATCAGGAACAGCAACGATGCCGCATTTTGCGCAATGCACAAGCGGAATCGGGCAGCCCCAATAGCGCTGACGACTGATCAACCAATCACGCAGCCGAAATTGAATTTTGCCGACACCAAGCTTATTGTCGGTGGCATATTGGATGATCTTCTTTTTCGCATCCAGACTTTCAAGTCCGTTGAACTTTCCTGAATTCACCATCGTGCCTTGTTCTAGATAAGACTCTTTGAGGGATTCAGAGACTTGCCCGGTAGGCGAAATGACTTCGGTAATTGGCAGCGTGAACGTAGTCGCAAAAGCAAAATCGCGCTCATCATGAGCCGGCACTCCCATGACTGCGCCTGTTCCGTAATTCATCAAAACGTAATCAGCGATCCAGATCGGCACAACATCACCGTTGAACGGATTGACCACGTAGGTGCCAAGCGGAACGCCTGTTTTGGTTTTCTCTCCGGTCATTCGATCAAGTTCAGTTTTATGATTCGACTGATCTACATACTTTACGACTGCTTCTTTGCACTGATCCGTCGTCAGCTGGGACACCAAGGGATTTTCAGGGGCGAGAACTAGATAGCTAACACCAAAAACGGTATCAGGACGAGTAGTGAAGACACTAATCTGAATATTTGGTTTGCTTTCAACGGTGAAGTTCAACACTGCACCTTCAGACTTGCCAATCCAGTTTTGCTGCATGATCCGAACGCTCGAAGGCCAGTTCTGAAGCTTGTCTAAATCCTGCAAAAGTGGCTCGGCATAATCGGTGATCTTCAAAAACCACTGACTCATCAGGCGCTGTTCGACGCTAGTTTCTGGATGTCGCCAGCAAGCACCATCTTCCACTTGTTCGTTAGCTAAGACGGTCTGACAGACGGGGCACCAGTTCACTGGAGCTTCTTTGCGCACCGCCAAATTATGTTTGAAGAACTGCAGAAAGAGCCACTGCGTCCAGTGATAATAATCGCTGTCACACGTGGTCACTTCACGCCGCCAGTCGAAACTAGTGCCGAGTTTTTTCAACTGTTCGTCACGCATAAAACGGATGTTTTGCTTAGTCCAACTTTCTGGATGCATTTTTCGCGAGATCGCCGCATTTTCAGCTGGCAAGCCGAAGGCATCCCAGCCCATAGGGTTCAACACGTTGTAACCGTGCATTCTGCGAGAGCGGCTGATCACATCAGAAATTGTGTAAACCCGCATGTGACCCATGTGCAGGTCACCAGACGGGTACGGAAACATAACCAGCGAGTAATACTTGGGACGAGTTGTATCATCATCATCAGCTTGATAGATACCCGCTTCTTCCCATTTAGTCTGCCACTTCTCTTCGAAATCTTGAGGCAAATACTGCTGACTGACCATTGAGCTGTCCTCTCCTGGGAGCGCCTATGCACACTAGTGGGGTCTTTGCAGCAAGCTGCCCGACTCCGTGAAGCTGCTCGGCTGTTAACTGAACAAAGCGAAAAGGGCAAACGACCAACGATACCCCGAAGTAATGAATCTTAGCTCAGGCGCAATGCTGAGAACAAGCGAATACTGCCCCATGCTAAGATTCTTAGCTCTTTTCACATCAAGGAACAGGTGCCATGGCCCAGCAAGAGGAACTCGTGAAACAAGAAGACGAGGAAGATTCGATTCCTCCCGAAATAATGGAAGAAGCACGAGAACTGTGCCGCGGGACGGAGGTTTTGCCCGAAGGAGCAAGGGGACTAGCCAAGCGCATAAAACATTGTCGAGACAACGGTCGCGTATTGCGCGTCAAACTCGGTGTCGATCCCACTCACACAGACTTGCACATCGGACACGCCGTTCTTTTTCGCAAGCTAAAACGATTTCAAGACTTCGGTCATCAGGTGGTTTTGATCATCGGAGGCTTCACCGCTCAGATCGGTGATCCATCTGGACGAAATTCAACCAGACCACCGCTGACGGCAGCTGACGTGAAAGCCAATGCGGAAACTTATCTCAATCAGATCGGCATCATTTTAGATTTAAAGAAAACAGAGGTGACCAACAATGCTGATTGGCTTGCTCCCTTAAATTTGAATGATTTGCTCAAGCTAGCAAGCAGAGTAACAACCAATCAATTGCTCGCGAAGGAAGCGTTTGGTGACCGTATCGAAAAGCAGCTGCCGGTTTTCTTTCATGAACTGTTTTACCCATTGCTGCAAGGGTACGACTCTGTTGCAATCAAGTCAGACATCGAGTTAGGGGGAACCGATCAGCGTTTCAACATCCTTATGGGACGCGAGTTGCAACCCCACTATCAGATCGAGCCTCAACTGGCGATGTTCTTGCCCTTGCTAGAGGGTACGGATGGCGAAAAGAAAATGTCCAAGTCCTACAACAACTACGTCGGACTGAAAGACGAACCTGACGATATGTTCGGTAAATGCATGCGCATACCGGACCATCTGTTGATCAAATACTTTGAGTTGGCGACGTCTCTAACTGGGCGTGAAATTGATGAAATCAAGACGGCACTGGAAGCCGGGTCTAACCCGAAGGATTCCAAGGAGCGACTTGCAGAGCAAGTGGTGCGCCAGTATCATGGTGAGGACGCAGCCAAGCAAGCCACTTTGAGCTGGCAAAGAGTGCACAGCCAGAAACAAGTGCCCGCCGATATGCCACTGCATGTGGTATCGGAGCCAACACAGTTGTTCAGAATTCTCGTCGACGCCCAGATGTCAGCAAGCACTAGCGACGCAAAACGCCTAATTCAAGAGGGAGGCGTTCGTATCGATGGCGAGCAAGTCAAGGATCCAATCTTATTGATTAGTTTGGCGGGCGACGAAAGCCAAGTCGTTCAAGTGGGCAGGCGTAAATTCGTTCGCTTAAGTGCGAAATGATCATTACCAGGGCGCCCTGCGCTAACATTGCACAGGCACCCGAGTCCAAGCATTGAGCTTCCATGAGTCTAGTAAGTCTTGTCCTCCCAGTCGGGAAACAATATAAATTCACCACCTCCAAGCCAGTAACAGCTTGCCTAAACGAGCTGCGCGTTCAGCTAAGGCCTTCTCCCAAAGGGCTCGACGAAGAACTTGATTGGCCGCTTGAAGGTCGAATTTCAGGCGACTCATTTGCCGTTCACCGAAACTTCGACTCAACTTTGCGCAAACTGTTCTCCCCTGAAGTGCAGGGCGTGGTCACGTTTGATCAGGCGGAAACCACGATTCGGGTCGTCACGGCAGCCAATCCCAGTGCCGCATCGATCATCAACTCAAGCCTCAGCACTCTTCTTGGCGCGTTAATCGGTCTGCTAATCGCCATAGCGTTAGTACCGAATATGGTACCAAAGGTTTATGCATTTCTATGGACAGCTGTAGTACCGTTTGTGGTGTCGTTGCTTTCAGCATTGTTTTCCAGGATGGTTACTGAAGGCGATGTAAAATTCATGCTCAGTAAAATGTCTCAATGTTTCGGCGTTGAGCAAGTTGCCGATCCGGCGCCAAGTCCGAAACGAATTGAACATAATATGGTTTCACAACAGTTGATGGCCGGGTGCTTGTCTTGTCTTCTCTGCGTTGGCATCGCCTACTTCACCGACAGTATGATTGCGGGCTGCTGGAACCGCGGTCAGTACGATAAAGTTGAATCCTTCTGTATGCCAGCTGCTCAAATCACAGAAGTTGTTCTTGGCGACAATAACATTATTGCTGCACAGTGCCGGTATCAACTAGCAGAAGCGATGAGAGCTGAAACACCGGCCAAATTCAAAGAAGCAGAAATTCTCTATGAAACTAATCTCGCGGGCAAAGACAGTTATCTCAAAGGAAATTCGCTTGCCATTGCAAACAATCTGTTCAGCTTGGGAAGAGTGCACGATCAAACAGGACGACACCTTGAGGCGGATAAGATGTACCGCCAAGCGGTCCAGCAATGGGAACAATCAAGCGAAGTTGGACCCACTGGAACGCTATTGGCGAAGGGACTAGACAGACTTGCCATGCTTTGCTTGAAGGAACACAAATATCAGGAGGCGGAAGTTTTCGCAAAGAAAGCGTTGGACATTGATACCAAACTCGGCGATAAAGCCTCCAGAAGTGTAGGAGAAGATTTGAACGACATGGCTCTCGTTTACGATCAACAAGAGAAGTATAAAGAAGCGGCAGATTTCTATTCCCAAGCTGTTGCGTTTAAAAACAAGCATCTGGATCCGATTGACTACAGCCGCGCCACATCTCTATACAACCTCGCTGAAATAGAGAAGATTCTAGGTAGAGAAAAAGAATCTGTTGCTCACGCCACGGAAGCCTATGCTATATGGAAAAAAATTCTCAGATTTAAAGCCAGTTACTCGCCTCACGCCCGTCCGGAACAAGTCCCTGAACCAACAACTACAATCGACACTCCGTCTGGTCTTTCAGATATCCCCATCGATAATCCAAAGTCAGTTCCCGATCCGATCTCATGCTACCTAAGAATAATGAGAGCCACAAAGTCGGACTATGAGCCACCACATATAGACGCACGCTTCGATGGGCTACGCCCGTACTTGGGGCGGCAATAGTCGACGATTTATTTGTTTCTGGGCAATAGGACTGGTGGCACCACGAAAGAGTTTCCTGGACTGATCTGCAGCCCCCAAAAGCAGGTCTGATTATTTTTCTTCAGTCATGAACAGACTTCAGTTCCGGCTTGAATATAGAACCAAAAAACAAAAGAAGACCGGTCTTGCTATCTCTGATGGCGAAAATAAATGGTCGATCGACGATCATGTTAAAAGAGCGCGTAGGAGTTACCCGCATTGAAGACGTAAACATTGTGATTGCAGTGGCAGCGGTCGCAACCGTGCCTTTCTCATCTACATCGAGGGTTGTCTTATGAATTACATCACCGACCTTCAGACCCGGTGGAGGCGTATGAATGGACGAAAAGTCCGCGCCATCGGAGTACATTTCGCCGAAACCCAATTCCTTTAAGCTGTCATTCAGAGAGCTTTTGTAATCGACATGAAAGCGTGGCAAAGACAAGTGAGAGTCACTCCATGACTCAAAGCCATTGAGCCATTTAGTCCAATTATCGGAGGTCATATTTTTTTGGAACTCCGACAATTTCACCGAGACTGAAGGCAAGAACACATATGCCTCATACCGCGAGGCACCGTAAGGCAGCCTCACAGCTTGAAAGTTCTGACCTTCTAAATAACTAAACTTACCGGATCTATTCATAAACGATACTTTCTTGGTGCCACCATTCTCGAGGTGAAAGTCACCCTCTTCGGTGGCTTCGGGTGAAAACGGTGAAGTCCAGGTGCCCTTGAAGTAAATTGCATTAAGTAGAACGGCCACCGCATCCGGTGCAAGCTGCGACAAAATAGAAGGGATGTGATTCTTCGTTTTCTCAGCGACCCATGCGTTAACCTTTGTCAAAGTCTGGGCGTTTGAAAAATTCTCGTTTCGAATTTCCGATTGAAAGTTACTTTTGGCGCTCTGCGCAAAAGAAGCGTTTAGCTTAAATTTCTCATCTACGAAGATTGCGTTTGCGATATTCATTTCAACTTTGTCATCAGTTGAGATCAGCTCGTTCAATAATTCATGAAATGCACTTGTAGTATCAACTTGCGTGTTTGAAAACCTGAGCCCCTTAGCCATAGCTTGTCGTGTACTTCCGCCGGCTCCCGACATGGCAAAGTTAAGTGCGATCGCTACACTTGCAGGCGAGACAAAGCAATTTTCGACCTTCTTTTCAGCACTCAATTTTTGGAACAAGTCGAGTCCAAATCTTTCAGTTGACTCGACCACTTCGCCAACGGTGCTCTTTACTAATGGCATCTTTCTCTCTTGTCCTTCTTTCATAAGTGAATCAGTTTTGACACCATTTGCAGAGATTGCCGGCAAATTTGCCAACAACGAAATAGAAACAGCCACTGCAATCAAACTAAGCTTTCGAAAAATCATTAGTACACCATCTGTTTCATGCAAAAGACACTGCCACCAGATTTCATGAATTCGCTAGTTTCAACTTCGACGGGCTCAAATCCCAACTGGCGAAGACCGTCACAGGTCTGACTAGAACCTTTTTGTAGAACGACGTAATGATTTAGCGCCAGGGCATTGCAAGCGAAATTATTGGCGTCACTCTCAACTACCTCTATGATGTTTTTGAAGTAGTGACGAATCAAAGCTAAACCCGCTTCATCAAATGCAGGAGGGTAAATCATCACCGATTCCTTGCTCAAGGCACAGAATGCGGTATCGAGATGATAGAACTTTGAACTAATCAGTCTTAATTTGACCACCGGCACTTCCAGTAACAGACCAACCGCATCGCACGAAAACTCGTCTGTTCTTTGCCCGTAGCCTGCCCAGAGAAGCTTTCGTTCGGGATGCCAGATGGCATCGCCTTGACCTTCAAAGCGACCGCAGTCGGATGGAAGATGCAAAATGAGGTAATTTTCCTCTCGAAACCACTTTTCAAAATGTGGGATTTCAACTCTGCGAGACTCATAGGTCATGTGACTTAGAACTACAAGGGGCTGCTCCGACCGATCAAGAGCCGGCAACACTTGATTGGCAGTAAAAACCATATCTTCCAAACCTTGACCAGGCTCGATCAACTCGACTGGAAACCCACATCGTCCGAAAGTTTCTTTTAGTTCTTCCCACTGCTGCTGCGCTTTCGCTTTGTTCACGCCGCCAATATTGTTCGCCATGAACTCATTTTTTGCATCTCTTACATCAAAATATGTAGGCCGACACATAAGGATCTTGCTTGGCACTGCACGTGGTGCCAAATCGCAGAAAGCGACCGCGTCTGTTACTGACGCGATCGCTTTAAATTGAATCTGACTAGTCATATTCAGTTCGCATATTTGACTGAACAGCCATAAGATTTAGTCGTAGCGACGCTAACCGATTTTCCCTGGAGAGCCTCGTCGAGCGCTTCTCGAACATAGTTCTTGGATTTGGCTATTTCAGCGGGATCAGTTCCGGGGGTATCATCGATCGCGCCTGCATAGACAAGCTTGCCTTTCTTATCGACTACATACATGTCTGGTGTCGTCTTTGCACCATACAATCTGCCGACTTTGCCGTCATGATCTAGCAACAAAGCAGTCGGCTCAGCTTTCCAATCGCTGAGAATTTTGTTGTATTCAGCGGCTGTGTGATTGCCTTGTTTGCCGGAGGCGGAAGAATTGATCGAATACCAGACCACCCCCTTTGCGATGTATTCTTTCTCCAATTTCTGCATGTTGTCAGAGGTGTAATGTTTTTTGACAAATGGGCAACCATCGTTAAACCATTCGAGCACCACAAACTTTCCTCTCAACTTGGAAAGCTCATGCGTCTTTCCGTTTGTATCCTGCAAAGTAAAATCCGGCGCCGGCTTACCTACGGTCGCAACACTGTCGTCTGCAGCAAACGCAGAGCCGGACATTGAACCGATGGTCAAAGAAGTGACTGCGAATAGCGCCAGTCTGGTTAAAGATAGATGTTTTAGCATTGCCACACCATTAGTTTGAGAAGTACAAACGCCAATTCTAGCCCGATTACATCGTGAATACATATACAGACGACTTCCGTTAAGCACCGATAAGCATGACAAGATCAGAATTAGGACAGTCATGTCAAGAGAACGCTGCTGTCGCTCCGGAAATCCTTATATATAAGGTGGCTAGATCCACGCGTCCACAGCACCGTTTATAATTGTTCAAGACGACTATGGGGATATAGCTCAGTTGGTAGAGCGCACGGATCGCACCCGTGAGGCCAGGGGTTCGAATCCCCTTATCTCCAATTCTATTTTTTTCAACAGAAGAATGTTTGCGGCTATTGCGGAAAGTCTAAAGCGAGTTGCTGGAACTCTTTACGTCCTAGCCAGCAGAAAATGTCTTTATTGTGAAGAACCTCAGTGCAACAGTCGCCAAGATTAGCCAGGGATGATACTATTTCGATATTGTGGGCTATTAGCTCAGGTGGTTAGANNTAGAGCGCACCCCTGATAAGGGTGAGGTCCGAAGTTCGAGTCTTCGATGGCCCAAATTTTTTTCCGCAATTCATATTTTGTCCTATTCCCGCGCCATTTGGGATTGACGACGCTGGTCTGAGTGGTCGCATCCATTGCCACCACTCACGGTGCATAATCCGGAAGTGACCGTAAGTCCTGCAAGCTTCCCACAGGTTGAATCCGTGGTGAGGAAGCGCATTGCCCCTCGCTTGCAGCAAGACTCCTGATTATCTACTAGCAGCCTTCATACACGATGCGGGTGCCTGCCTCGACTCTGCCAGGTGCGCTTAAAGTGGCAAACTGGAAGCGATTCATTGAACCTTTGATGAACAGGTACTCCTTGAAGCCTTAAAACTTTGTTTTGATGATGCCAAAGTGGAATTTTTGCGCTAAGATATTTCTAGTTGCGTTACTGGGCTTCCTAACCTTGCGCAAGCGGGTTGAGTTCGAAGCCGATAGTAATGTGTGAAGAATGTTCAAAATGTACGCTCGATTGCTAACGAGCATAGGCAGAGGCCTAGTACAATCAATTCCCGCATCAGTGGGGGCTTGGCTCAGTTGGTAGAGCGTCTCCTTTGCACGGAGAAGGTCAGCGGTTCGACTCCGCTAGCCTCCAGAAATCAAGTCGGATAGACCTTTTTAGAAAGGTTCGATGCCGACGGCGGACAACAAACTCTGAAGAACAATTCAGAAAAAGGCTTGTTGTAGCGCTGATTGATCTGGTAGTATTGATGATTCGCGCAGGTTTTAAAACACCGGCGCGACGGCCATCCGGAAAAGGCCATTAAACAAAACCGGCTATGTACCCTGAAAACTGCATATTG